>NZ_JBFBCC010000007.1:0-403016 GCF_040682955.1 Amycolatopsis sp. NPDC051045 | reverse complement strand
CGCCCTGCTCGACGAAGAAGACCAAACCCACAACCACACCATCTGGCACCTCTCCGACGGCCCCGACGGCGCCAAAGGCACCAGCTGGACCACCGACGCCGGCATCGAATACCTCATGGACCCCCAACCCCTCGGCGGCCCCGGCACCGCACCCAAACCCGACCCCGCCCTCTACGGCACCTACGCCACCCAGCCGGCGGACACCGGCGGCGAGCCCGCGCTCGAACCGGCCGACGGTGACGTCGAGACGTTCTACGACGGCTCGGTGTGGAAGAACAAGGTCGTCGGCAACACGCGGGCGTCCGGCAGCGCCGAGACGAAGTCCGACGCCGTCGCGGAGGGGCGCAAGATCGCGATCAAGCGCGGCACGGCCCACTTCATCCACACGAAGGACGGCCGGGTCGGCGAGCGCCGGAGCTACCCGCGCGCCCGCTCCTGACCTCAGGCCGGCGGCAGGCCCCCGCGGTCGGGGTCCTCTTCGTCGCTGTCGCCCGCGCGGGGCTCCTGGTCGCGGAACGTCGGCTCGGTGTGCTCACCGCCGATGTCGGCGTCGTCTTCCATGCTCTCGGCGGTCACCGGGTCGATTTCGGGAGTGCTCATTGCTTCCTCCGATCGGGCGAAACCCGGGCATACCCGGCGGTGCGTGAGGCGAAACGCGTTTGCCCCCCGCGCCGCCCGGGCATGCCGCCCCGGCGGATCCCCCGGCCGAGGGACCCGTCCATCCGAATCGGAGGAAGCGACCATGTCATCGATGGAGACCGAGGTCCGGCGCACCCCCCGCCAGCTTCTCGCCGCGATCGTGGGAGTGGTGTTCCTGCTGGTCGGCGTGCTGGGCTTCATCCCCGGCGTGACGACCCACTACGACCAGCTCACCTGGGCCGGGCACCATTCCGGCGCCCTGCTCCTGGGCGTCTTCGCCGTTTCGATCCTGCACAACATCGTCCACCTGGTGTTCGGCGTCGCCGGGCTCGCCATGGCGAGGACCCCGAGCGGTGCCAAGGCGTTCCTCGTCGGCGGCGGCGTGATCTACCTCGTCCTGTGGATCTACGGCCTGGTCATCGACCACGGCAGCGCGGCCAACTTCGTCCCGGTCAACACCGCCGACAACTGGCTGCACCTCGGCCTGGGCGTCGGGATGGTCGCCCTCGGCCTGATCCCGCTCGGCGCCACGCGGAGCCCGGTCGCCGACTCGCGGTGACTCCGGCGCCGGGCCGGACGGCCGGTTTCACGACGGCCGCCCGGCCCGGCTCCCCGCGTAGGCGCGCTCCCGCAGCCGCACCAGCCACTCCGGAGCGATGTCCAGCCCGGCGGGGCGGTTCAGCATCGGATCGAACGACGGCGCGTCCCCGCCGGCCCCCGTCAGCGTCAGCACCGCGCTGTCGCACCAACGCCCGTCCTCGCGGCCGGTCCGGAGCACGAACTGCCACGGTCCCGCCGCGCGTACTGCGTCGAGGGACGCTTCGACCCGCGGCGACGACGACGCCGCCCACGCCCCCAGCCAGACGAGCCGGTCGGCCCGGCGGTACGGCACGAGACTGCTGTAGGCGCCCCGCGTCCAGGTGGCGGCCGGCCGGGGCAGCATCCGCCCGACGTGGCCGCTGCCCGCCGTCGTCAGCAGGATGTCCCACGGTCCGCCGGCACGGCCCGCCCCGGGGATCCGCACGGCCAGCCCGAGCGCGTCCGGCAGCCGCCCGGGCGTGCCGGCGCCCTTGGACAGCCGCGCGACGACGGGAGCCGGCCCGGACGGCCACGGCAGGTCGTCCGCCACGGGCCGGAGTTCGCCGTGCAGCACCACGCCCACGGGGTGGAAAGCCGGGGCGCGCCGCACCGCCGCCAGCCCGCGGAAGGCCGTCGAGACGAGGCCGGTCATGTGTACTTCCCTCCGGGCCGGGGTATTCGCATCTCCCCTCCGATACCCACGCGGAGCACGGGGAAACCGCACCGACCCGAGGAGATCACCATCGCCACCGCGGTCCTGTTCGACGTCGACGGCACGCTCGTCGACTCCAACTACCTCCACGTCCACGCCTGGCGCCGGGCGTTCCACGCCTTGGACCGGGACGTCGACTCCTGGCGCGTGCACCGCGCGATCGGCAAGGGGTCCGGCAAGCTGCTGAGCACCCTGCTGGGCGACGAAGACGCCGGCCGCATCGGCGACGAAGCGAAGGACCTGCACAGCCGCTTCTACCTGGAGGCGGCCGACCTGCTCCGGCCGTTCGACAAGGCTCCCGAACTCCTTCGCACCTTGGCCGGGCGCGGGGTGCGCGTCGTGCTGGCGACGTCGGCGGCGCCGGACGAGCTCAAGGAGCTGCGCCGGGTCCTCGACGTCGACGACGTGGTCGCCGGCATCGTCTCCGGCGACGACGTCGAAGCGACGAAGCCGGACCCGGAGCCGGTGTTCGCCGCGCTCGACAAGGCCGGAACGGCGCCCGAGGAGACGATCTTCGTCGGCGACGCGGTCTGGGACGTCCTCGCCGCCAAGAAGGCCGGGGTACGCACGGTTTCGGTGCTCTCGGGCGGGGTCGGCGCGGCAGAGCTGACCGAGGCCGGGGCGGTCGCCGTCTACGACGACGCCGCGGCCCTGCTGGCCGGGCTGGAGGACAGCGTGCTGCTCAGCTGACCTTGCGGGCCACCAGCCGTTCCACCAGTCCCAGCTTGAACCGTTCCCGCCGTTCCACCGGTACCCCCAGCGCCTCGACGACCTTCAGCGGCCGCCGCCGGAAGTGCTCGCCCGCCAGCGGCACGCTCGCCAGCTCGACCAGCCACTGCAGCCGGCGCACCAGCCAGGACGACGACGTCACGTGGTCGACCAGGATCAGCCGCCCGCCCGGGCGCAGCACCCGGACCATCTCCGCGACCGCGGCCGCGTGCTCGGGGATCGCGCAGAGGCCGAACGTGCACAGCACGGTGTCGAAGGAGGCGTCGGCGAAGGGCAGCTGCTGGGCGCTGCCCCGGCGCAGGGTCACCGGGCGGCCGAGCCGGCGGGCGCGGTCGCGGGCGATGGCGAGCATCCCTTCGCTGAGGTCGAGGCCGGTGAGCGTCACCTCGGCGGGGTAGCACGGGAGGTTCAGCCCGGTCCCGATCGCGACCTCCAGGACCTCGCCCGCGGCCTGCCCGCAAGCCCACTCCCGTGAGTCGCCGAAGAGCCGGCGGTCCCACACGCCCATCTCCGCGTCGTAGGTCGTGGACTTGCGGTCCCAGTACCGACGCCACCGCTCCGCCTTCGTCATGCCCCCAGCGAAGCACGAACCGGCGTCAGCCGAACATGCCCGGCTCGTACGCGCCGCCCTTCTGGTGGACGATCACCGCGAGCCGGTTGGCCGAATTCATCTGCGCGACCAACGCGATCAGGGCGGCGGTCCGGTCGTCGTCGTAGTGCTTGCGCACCCCGGCCCAGGTGTCGTCGGAGACGCCGGGGCCGGCGTCGGCGATCCGGGTGCCCTCCTCGGCCAGCGCCAGCGCCGCCCGCTCGGCTTCGGTGAACACCGTGGCCTCGCGCCAGGCGGCGACCAGGTTGATCCGGACCGGACTCTCCCCGGCGGCCGCGAGCTCTTTGGTGTGGATGTCGACGCACCAGCCGCAGCCGTTGATCTGGCTGACGCGCAGCGACACCAGCTCCTGCGTGACCTTCTCCAGCGGTGACTGGATGATGGCCAGGCTCGCGGTACCGAACCGCTTGGCGAACTTGGCGCCGATTTCGTTGTCGGTCAGGGTGAAACGGGGCTCCATGACTGCGTCCTCACTCGTGGTGGTGCGATCCGAACGACCACGAGATGCCGGCGGACCCTCGCCCCGTGACACCCCGGGCGGGTGACGACGGTCACCGGCCGGAGGTGTCACACGGCGGCGGTCTGCGGCATCGGAAGGGGAAACCCGAGAACGAAGAGGAGCCACCCCATGGCCGATCCCGCCACCGAGGCCTTCCTCGCCCACCGCTCCCTGCTGTTCACCGTCGCCTACCAGCTGCTCGGCTCGGCCGCCGACGCCGAAGACGTCCTGCAGGAGACGTGGCTGCGGTGGGTGGACGTGGACCTCGCCGTGGTGCGGAACCAGCGCGCGTACCTGGTCCGGATCACCAGCCGCCAGGCCCTGATGCGGCTGCGGGCCCTCGGCCGGCGCAAGGAGTCCTACGTCGGGCCGTGGCTGCCCGAGCCGCTGCTGACCGCACCCGACGTCGCCGAAGACGTCGAGCTGGCCGACAGCGTGTCGATGGCGATGCTGCTCGTGCTGGAGACGCTCACCCCGGCCGAGCGGGCGGTCTTCGTGCTGCGCGAGGTGTTCGACCTGGCCTACGACGAGATCGCCGACGCCGTCGGCAAGAGCCCGGCCGCGGTCCGGCAGATCGCGCACCGGGCCCGCTCCCACGTCGCCGCGCGCCGGCCGCGCGGGACCGTCTCGCCGGCGGCGACCCGGGACGCCCTCGAAGCGTTCCGGCGCGCCGTCGAGACGGGCGACCTGCGCGACCTGCTCGGCATCCTCGCACCGGACGTCGTGTTCCTCGGCGACGGCGGCGGCGTGGTGCAGGCCGTGCTGTCGCCCGTCACCGGGGCCGAAGACGTGGCGCGCCTGCTGACCGCCGGCCTGGCCAACCTCGCCGTCGGCACGCTGGAGGCGGCTCAGGTCAACGGCTACCCGGCGCTGGTCCTCCGGCGCGACGGCCGAGCCGACACGGTCCTGGCGGTCCGCATCGACGACGGCCTCGTCACGGGGCTCTACGCCGTGCGCAATCCGGCGAAGCTGGCACGCCTGGAGGAGACGACCACCCTCTGCCGCTGAGTCAGCCGACGTGCGTCGCCGCGGCGAGGATCACCTCGGCGACGACGTCCGGCTGGGACACCGCGACCGCGTGCGAAGCGTCGATCCGGCGGACCGTCGACGACGCGCGCTCGGCCATGAACTCCTGCGCCGCGGCCGGGATCGCGTTGTCCTGGCCGGCGATCAGCGTCCACGACGGCAGCTTCGTCCACGCCGGGGTGCCCTCGAACGGCGCGGCCAGTGCCTGCTGCGCGACCGGCCGCTGGGTCACCGCCATGACCGCCGCGGTGGCCGCGGGCACGTCGGCGGCGAAGACCTCGGCGAAGTCCGCCGGCTTGATCGACAGCTCCGGCTCGCCGTCGTGCTCCAGGACGTCCGTGGTGTCCGGGCCGAGCTTGGCGCCCGGGTAGCGGCCGGACAGCTCGAACACGCTCTCCCCCGCGTCGGGCTGGAACGCGGCGATGTAGACGAGGGCCCGGACGTTCGGCGTCTCGGTGGCCGCCCGGGTGATCAGGGCGCCGCCGTAGGAGTGCCCGGCCAGCACCACCGGGCCGGGCACGCTGTTGACGACGTCCACCACGTGGGCCGCGTCGGACTCCACGCCCCGCAGCGGGTTCGCCACCGCACGGACCGGATAGCCCTGTTCCTGCAGCTTCGCGACGACGCCGGTCCAGCTGGACGAATCGGCGAACGCGCCGTGGACCAGGACGATGGTGGGCTTGCTCATGGCTGGCTCCTTCAGGGAGAACGATCGGTCTTTCTGGTGAGTACTCTGGCCTGTCGGAGCCATGAAGGCAATGTGATGAAGCCGATCTGGCAGAACGATCGGTCTTTCTCTATGCTGCGGGGATGAGGACTGCCGAGCCGCACCCGAAGGACCGGTTGCTCGCGACCGCCACCCGGCTCTTCTACACCGAGGGCATCCACGCCGTGGGGGTGGAGCGCCTGGTCTCCGAGGCGGCCGTGACCCGGGCGACCTTCTACCGGCACTACCCCACGAAGGACGACCTGGTGGCGGCCTACCTCGCCGAAGCCAGCCGGCAGATCCGCACGGCCGTCGACGCGGCGCGGGCGGGCAAGCCGCCGCGGGAAGCCCTGGCCGACACCATGGCCGTGGTCGGCGACGCGACGTGCGGAGAGGACTTCCGCGGCTGCCAGTTCCTCAACGCCGCCGCCGAGTACCCCGACCCGCGGCACCAGGTCCGCAAGGTCATCGACGACCACCGGAGGTGGTTCTTCGAGGTGCTGCGCGAGCAGGCGGCGGCGCTGGGCCACCCGGAACCGGACCACGCGGCCCGCGTGCTCGTCCTGCTGCGCGACGGCGCCCTCCACGGCGGCGAACTCGACGATCCGGAGAAGGTGCGTGCGACGCTGCGCCGGGCCGTCGACGACTTCCTGCCCGCCTGACCGGCGGCCCGAACAGGCGTTCAAGCGGCGTTCACCTGCACAAACCCAGCAAAGCTAGGCCGAACGGGTTACCTTGGGCGCGTAAGGTGACGGAGGTCCGAGATGGCGGCAGACGACGCGTCGCGCGTCCCGGCCTGGGTGGAGCCGATGCTCGCCAAGGCCGACGGCGGACGGCTGCGCAGCGGCCCGGAATGGGCCTACGAGTACAAACTGGACGGCTACCGGGCGTCCATGCAGATCGCGCCGGACGGCACGACCATGCTCACCAGCCGCAACAACATCGACTTCACCGCGGAGTTCGCCGACCTCGCCGGGGTGCTCGCCCCCGCGCTGGACGGCCGGGCCGCCTACCTGGACGGCGAAGTCGTCGTCTACGGCGAAGACGGCCGGATCGACTTCGAGGGGATGCAGGAACGCCGTGGCCGTTACGTCCGGCACCAGAACGGGCCGAAGGGCCTCGCGTTCAAGGACGTCCCGGTCCGGTTCCTGGCGTTCGACCTGCTCCGGCTCGGGGACCGGAGCCTCCTGGCCACGCCGTACGACGAACGCCGCCGCCTGCTGGCCGACCTGCCGATGCCCGATCCCTACCGCGTTTCGGTGGTCCGCGCGGTCACCTTCGCCGAGCTCGCCGCCGACCGCCGCACGCCCGAGGACTTCCTCGCCCACGCCGCGTCCGCCGGGTACGAGGGCGTCGTCGCGAAGCTGCGTTCGTCGGCCTACCTCCCCGGGCAGCGGCCGGACTCGTGGCTCAAGCACCCGCTGATCCGGACGCAGGAGGTGATCGTCTGCGGCTGGCGGCCCGGCCAGCGCAGCTTCACCGGCACCCTCGGCGGGCTGCTGCTGGGCGCCCACGATCCCGCCACCGGCGACCTCGTCTACATCGGCGACGTCGGCACCGGCTTCAGCCAGGCCACCCGCGCCGACCTGCAGGCGCAGCTGCAGGCCATCGAGCGCCGCACGCACCCGTTCGCGACGACGCCACCACGGGAGGACACCGTCCGCGCCCGCTGGGTGGAACCGCGGCTGGTCGGCGAGATCGTCTACCGCCAGTTCACCCGCGCCGGCCGCGTCCGCCACACCGCCTGGCGCGGTCTGCGCCACGACAAGGACCCGGCCGAAGTGCTGGCCCCGCGCGCGGGGCCGCACGAACCCGCCGCCGCCGCGCCGCCCCCGGCCGAGCCGGTGGGCCGGCGGATCACCGTCCAAGCCGGAAACCGGCGGCTCACGCTGTCCAATCTGGACAAGGTGCTGTACCCGGCGGACGGGTTCACCAAGGGCGAAGTGATCAACTACTATTCCCGCGTCGCGGCGGCCCTGCTGCCGCACCTCGCCGGCCGGCCGGTGACGTTCATCCGCTACCCGAACGGCGTCGAGGGCCAGAAGTGGTTCGAGAAGAACGTGCCGAACGGCGCGCCGGACTGGCTGCGCACCGTGCGCCTGGCCGGCACCGGCGGAACGATCGACTACCCGCTCCTGGACGACCTCCCCGGCCTGGTCTGGGCGGCGAACATGGCGGCGCTCGAGCTCCACGTTCCCCAGTGGACGGTGGAGTCGGGCGAGCGGCGGCCACCGGACCGCCTGGTGTTCGACCTGGATCCGGGGCCGGGCACCACGATCGTCGACTGCTGCCGGGTGGCCGAGCGCCTGCACGAGGTCCTCGTCGCGGACGGGTTGACGCCGTACGCGAAGACGTCGGGCTCGAAGGGAATGCAGCTGTATTGCGGCATCCGCACCGACGACCCGGCGGCGCCGTCGGCCTACGCCAAGCGGCTCGCCCAGCGCCTGGCCCGGGAGACGCCGGAGTCGGTGACCGCGGTGATGGCGAAGGCGCAGCGCACCGGCCGCGTGTTCATCGACTGGAGCCAGAACAACCCGGCCAAGACGACGGTCGCACCGTACTCACTCCGCGGCCGCGACCACCCGACGGCGTCGACGCCGGTGACGTGGGACGAGGTGCGCGCCTGCCGCCACGTCACCCACCTGACGTTCACGGCCGAGGAGGTCCTCGACCGCATCGACGATCAAGGCGACCTCCTCGCCGGCTTGGCCGAGACCCGCGCGCCGCTGCCCTGAAGGGGAGATCAGTTCCGCCCCAGGAGACGTTTCGCCCGGCCGACAAGACCGTACGCAGTCGATCCTGGGACCGGCTGCTGCGGCTGCTGCGGCTCCGGCCGCGAGGCGGATTCCGCCGCCGGTTGGGGAACTCGGGGCTCGGGTTGCGACCGTGCCTGCGGGACGCCGGGGGTTTCCGGAACACGAGTTTCCGGAGCACGAGTTTCCGCCGAGTGACGCCCGTGCGTCGGCTGGTGCGGAACGTCGGAGGTAGGTAGCTGCTCGGCCGGCACCGCTGGAACCTGTTGCGGCGCCGGTGAAACACCGGCAGTTCCCGGCTGCGGCGCCGCAGCCGGGCCTGAGGCAGCCACCGGCTGCGCTCCCCGCCGGACAGCGGAAACCGGCTCCGGCTCGGACGGAACGCCGGAAACTCCCGGCTCCGGCACCGAAACCTGATCCCACCCTGCCACCGGCTGCGCTTCCTGCCGGACAGCCGAACCCGACTCCGGCATCGGCACCGGCACCTCAGTCCCCGGCGGTCCCCCGTCCCGCGGCACCGCGGAAACGCCGTCCGGCGCGGCCACCTCCTCCCGCACTCCCGGCGCCTCCCCAGACCCACCGGACTGCGGCCGCGGCGCGGGGATCTCCCCCGCGATGATCCCCGACTCCGCCACCGCGGCCTCCCGCCGCGGTTCGGCCGGGGCGTTCTCCGGCGCGTCCGGGAAGGCCGGGCGAGGCTGGGTCGCCAGCATTTGCGGCGTGATCGCCGGGGTCATGAGCGGCGTGTGCGCCGCGTCGGCGTTCGGTGCCGCCGGCTCGCGAGCCACCGGGTAACGAGCCAGCGGGTCGTCCTCGACCGCCGTTCCGTCGGCCCGGTGGCTCCGGAGGAGACCACAGCACCCCAGCAGCCCAAGCAAGCCCGCCAAACCCCACCACACCGTCATGACGCTCCTCCGTTCCCTCGCTACCGGATATCCGGCTGTGGGTCGCCCAACCGGAGCGTTACCCGGGTGGGTGACAGGCTCAGCCCAGCTGGGGCACGTCGCCCGGGAACGAGATCGGCAACGAGTACAGGCCCCGCGCGGTGCGGCCGCCACCCAGCCAGCCGTGGAAGAAGATGTGGCCGTCCACCACGTCGGCGCCGCCCGGGGCGTCCACTTTGCCGCCGAGCAGGTCGGTGGACAGGAACTGGGCGTCGGCCTTCACGAACGCGCCGGCCGGCGTCGGCGCGGATGCGTAGCACGTGTGGTAACCCGTGCTCTGGAACGTGTCGGCGGAGTAGAACAGCAAGTACCGGGACGGCGTCTTCACCACCGCAGGTGCCTCGACGACCGCCTTCTCGGCCGTGAGGTCCGCCCTGAGCAGCTCGGTGCGCGGACCGGCGAGCGTGCGTCCGTCGGCCTGCAGCTTCTGCACCCAGATCGCCGACGGCGGCCCGGTCGCCACGCCGTCGCTCTTGTAGAGCAGGTAACGGGTTCCGTCCGCGTCGACGAACGTCTGCGGGTCGATGTCGCCGTGGTCTCCGGGCTCGCAGACCAGCGGCCGGGCACCGTCCGGGGTGTACGGCCCGTCCGGTTTCTTCGCCGTCGCCACGCCGAGGCACATCTCGCCGCCGGCCGTCTGCGCGGCCGCGAAGTACAGCACGAACGTGCCGTCCGCCAGCTGCGTGACGTCCGGTGCCCAGAACCCGCCGTCCGGTTTCGCCCACGCGGGTACGGCCGCGAGCGCGTCGCCGGCGACGCGCCAAGGCCCGTCCGGGGCCGCCGCGGTGGCCAAGGGAATCCGCGTCGCTCCCGCGCTCGTCGAGAACGCGTAGTAACCCGTGGCGGTCTTGACGACGTCCGGGTCGGGGAAGTCCTGGTTGATCAGCAACCTCGGCGCGCTGATGGCCGCCGCTTCCGGGCACACCGTGAACGCGGCCACGACGGCGATGACGGGTACGAGCAGGAGACCTTTGAAGCTCATAAGCGATTTTGCTGATACCACAACGTCTCCGGCAACGGCAGGGGGACGCCGTCACCAGGAAGCGTGGATTTGCCCGCGCGCCCGGATCGGGTGGATTCGTGCGCGCCGCGCGGGGGTAGCCACCGACGCATGCACGCAACGAGGGGACGGGGGGCGTACCGCGCCGGGCACCCCGTCGGCGAGGCCGAGGGCGCGGCGGCCCGGCAGGACAAGCCGCTGGGCGCCCCGGGAAAACCGCTCGACCGCCGATCGCCGTTCTTCACCGGGATGATCGCGGCGGCCGGGGTGGTCGTCACGGTCGCGGTCGTCGAACTCGTCCTCGCGGCCTCCGACGTGCTGCTCCTGATCGGCATCGCGTTCTTCCTCGCGGTGGGGCTCGAACCGGTGACCGCCCGCCTCGCGCGCCGCGTGCCCCGGGCGCTCGCCGCCGCCGTGGTCGTCGTGATCGGGCTGGCCGTCCTCGGCGGTACGGTCGCCGCGGCCGCCGTTCCCGTGGCCGATCAGGCGACGCAGCTGCGGAACGGCACGCCGCGCTACCTGGCCCTGCTGCGCGACCACGGCACCCTGCTGGGCCGCGCCGACGAAACCTTCGGTCTCGAAGCCGCCGTGCGGTCCGTCCACCTGGCCGACGTGGCGAAGTCGCTCGCCGGGCTGCTCGGCGACGCCGTGATCATCGTGGTGCTCGCCACCTACTTCGTCGCCGACTTCCCCCGGGTCCGCACGGCGCTCTACCGGCTGGCCCCGCGGTCCCGGCGGCCGCGGGTGATCCTGATCGGCGACGCGGTGTTCCGGAAGGTGGGTGCGTACCTCGTCGGCAACGTCGTGGTGTCGCTGATCGCGGGGGCGGCGACGTTCGCCTGGCTGTCGGCGTTCGGGGTGCCCTACCCGCTCGTGCTCGCCGTCCTGGTCGCCGTGCTCGACCTCGTTCCGGTGGCCGGTTCGGTGGCGGCCGGGGCGGGCACCAGCCTGGTCGCGCTCACCGTGTCGGCGCCGGTCGGGCTCGCGACCCTGGGCTTCTTCGTCGGCTACCGGGTGCTGGAGGACTACGTGCTGCTGCCGAAGATCGTGGGCCGCGCCGTGCGGATTCCCGCGCTGGTCACCGTCGTCGCGGTGCTGCTCGGGTTCGAACTGCTCGGGGTGGTCGGCGCGTTCGTCGCGGTGCCGGTCGCGGCCGCGGTGCTGCTCGTCGTGCGGGAAGTGGCGGTGCACCGGCTCGACCGCACGTGAAACCGCCGCGTGGGGCGCGCCCCACGCGGCGGTACGACCGGGAAGGGGTCAGTTGCCCTGGGCGGTCCCGCCGTCGGCGATCTCACCGGCGGCGCAGTTGTCCGGGTTCTGGCCCTCGGCCTCGTGCGCGCCCGGGGAGAGCACCGGCACGCCGATGCCGTTGAGCGAGTCGTGGATCGGCACCTGGACACCGAGCACGTTGATGTCGTTGTCGCAGACGCCGCCGACGACGTTCAGGTTGTGCACCGCGTCGAGGTTCTGCACGTTGCCGACAAGGCCGAACTGGTCGGTGGAGTCGACCGGGTGGCCCGCGACGCTGACATTGGTCGCGGACGCGGACCCGCCGAACACCGCCATCCCGGCGGCGAGGGCGGTGGCGACGAAGCCGAGCTGCTTGATCACGGGAAAAATACTCCTTCTGGGAACCCGCCGGACGATCCGGCGGGCGATCGGGGAAAGGGAACGGGCCCGGCTTCGGTTCGCCGGGCCCGGAAAAAAGTCGCTCAGGGTGCGGTCACGCCGGTGGGAGCGGCACACGCCTCCAGCGTCATGGCCGGTCCCCCGCGACATCGCCGTCCGGCGTCGCGGCGTGCCCGGGACGCGGAGCCGGAGTACAGCTCGCTCGGTGTTCCGGGCACGCCGGGCGACCGCCGGATCCTCGTGCCTCAGCCGGCTTCCGCATGCACAGCAGGCGGCCTCGGCACGGAAACTCAGTGGCCCTGGCTGGTGCCGCCGTCGCTCACGGCGCCCGCGGCGCAGTTGTAGGGCGATTCGCCGCTGGCCTCGTGCTCGCCCGGCGACAGGACCGGCACGCCGATGCCGTTGAGCGAGTCGTGGATCGGGACCTGGACGCCGAGGACGTTGATGTCGTTGCCGCAGACGCCGAGCACGGCGTTGACGTTGTGCAGCACGTCGGTGTTGTTCAGGTTGACCAGGCCGACCTGGCCGGTGTGGTCGTAGCCGCCGTAGTGGTGACCGTGGTGGTGCCCGTGGTGCTCGTGGCTGTCCGGGGTGTCGGCCGCGGCGATGCCGCCGGCCAGGAACGCGCCGGCAGCCGCGGTGACCGCGACGAACCCGATCTTTTTCAGCATGAATTGCTCCTCGGTGAACGATTTCGGAGGCCGGGGCGGCAGTGAAGGTGTGTTCTCCGTCCCGTGTGAGGGAAACGTACTGATGCCCGTGCGCTGTTTCCACCGCATGCCACCATCGTGTGGGTGCCGCGAGCCCCTGACCACGCCGAGGGTGGTCCGATCGGGTTATTTCGGGTCGATTTCCCGCCGAGGTCTTCCGTCCATCTTCCGCCTGGATCGCCGGCCAGGCAAGGGGGAACCCGGGCACACGAAAGAGCTCTGCGCCGCCGGCGGGATGGCGCAGAGCTCTTCGCGGCGGCTTCCGGCCGGGGCCGGGCTATTGGGGCCAGGCCTCGGCTTCGGCCGTGAGCGCGGTGGTCACGTCGATCTCGCCCGAGCGCACCCGCCATGCGAGCGAGTCCGGCCGCGGCTGCAGAAGGTGCCACCCGGCGACGTCTTCGTCGGTGTAGCAAGGGTTCTCGTCGTCACCGATGCCCAGCGCGGCGAAGTACTGGCGGGCGGGCCAGGTTTCGGGAACCCAGGCGCGGGCCCAGCGCACGACGATCCGGGCGAGATCGTTGCGGCCGTCCGCCGGGTGGATCAGGCGATCACCGGTGGTGCAGATCAGACGTGGCGTGTAGGTCGCGCCGAGCGGCGCGACAACGAGATTTGTGTTCATTCCTCCCCCGGTCCACGGCAGTGGACGGTCTTTCCCGGCTCGGATGCGCAGCTACGCGGAGAAAGGGAAGGACGAACGGTGGCGGACGTGCGCACGCAGCGCCTCCTTGCCCGGCTCCGGTTTGAACCGCGAGCCATCTTACAAAGCCCGGGAACCCGCCGGAAACCGGGGTCCGGCGGCGAAGTCTTCGCCCGTTCCCGTGACAGCGGGCGTGAAGACCGGCGACGGGGGTACGCCCTTGAAGACCGATTGCCCGACCGGAAGGAAGAACCGAGATGAACCGCTCGGCACGGAAACTGTGCTGCGCCGGTGTCGCGGCCGCCGCCATCACGCTGACCGGGGCGGTGCCCGCCTCGGCGGCCCCGGATTTCGCGGCGCCCGCGTGGCACCAGCAGACCGACGACGACGGCACCCACCGCGACAGCACGCAGGACGACAACGACGACAACGGCCTGTGGGGCCTGCTCGGCCTGGTCGGGCTGCTGGGCCTGGCCGGACTGGTGCGGCGCGGCCCCAAGCCCGGCGCGATGGCCGGGTACCCGGCCGCCGGGGCGACACCGCCGCCGGCCAACACGTACCCGCCCGCCGAGCCGCGGCGGAACCCGCCCGGCGCCTGAGCGCCACCGGTACCGGGCGCCCGGTTTCGACCGGGTGCCCGGGTGACCTTGGTGCCCCGCACCGCGGATCCCCTCCTCTTCGCGCAGAACGTCCCGGCGCCGTCGGCGCCGGGACGTTCTGCGTTTTCCTCTCCGAATGGTGCCCTTGGATCAGTTCTCGGCACCGAGGAGGCCGCGGACGCGACCGGGAAACCGGCCCCGCGGCCGTCGTTCAGATTAACCAGGGCACTCGCCGCGCAAGAAGGGTTTGTCCATCGCATCCTCCTTAAGGGTGAATTTCCCCGATTGGCATAAAAGGGAATGGTTACCCGGATTAACCGCCCTGCAAACTTCACGATCGAGTGAAAACTCGACAGCCTTCGAAACGGGTGTCGCTCGCACCTTCCGTGAAGAAAATGGGCTTGATTCATCCATCGATGGTAATAGCCGGACACGGACGAGTGAGAGAATTACAGAACGTAGCTGAAGGGCAAAGCCGCCGAAGAGGTGCTTCACGCGAACTTGATGTTTGTTCCAGTCAACTCGCCGCGCCGTACACCGTGCGAAATCAACCAACTCCACGGGTCGGTGACATCCACTCGCGTTATCGCCGATCGGGGATCACCATGATCGCAGTCGGCATCGCACAATCCGGAGGAGTACGACATGAAAAGTGCATTGACCCGAGCGCTCACGGTGTTCGTCACCGCCGCCGCGGTGACCCTGGCGGGGGTGGGTGTGGCGACCGCGGACGGGCCCGGTGGCAGCGGATCGTCGAGCACCACGAGCGCGGCGGCGGAGGTCCAGGGCCTGCGCGACCAGCTGGCGTCGCGGGCGGACCAGGGAGACGTGCCCGGCACGCAGGCCACCCTCGCCCGGCTGGACCCCCTGCTCAGCGATCTGGCCCAGGGCAAGCGGTACACGATCCAGGCCGCGGCCAAGGACAGCGCGGCCACCGCGCAGCGGGACAACACCGAGGCGCGCAAGGGCGTCGACGAACTCGCCGCCCAGATGCAGGCGCGCCAGTCGCTGCCGCCGGTGTCGGCCCTGCTCAACGCACTGCTCCAGCGGGTGCTGATCAGCCTGTCCGCGCTGGTGAACGACCTTCTCGGCGGGCTGCCCGTCTCGGCCGCGTAGACCGGCCGGACCCCCGGACGGACAAGCCGGCGACGGCCCGGCGCGGTTCCCCTCCCGCGCCGGGCTTTCGTCGTCCGCGGCCGACGGACCCGAGGGGCACAAGGAAGCCCGGTGCGGCGGACCGCACCGGGCTTTTCTCGGCCGGAGGGGCTATTCGTAGACGACGTAGGCGGGAGTGGGGTTCAGCGCCAGGACTTCCGCGGGGCTCATCAGGGCCGCGCCGCGGCGGGTGTCCTCCTCGAAGAACAGCTTGAACCCCGGCCGCACGTGGCCGGGCATGGTCTTCATCAGCGTCTTCCACGTCGCCGTCTTGGCGGCGCCCGAACCGATGCCGTCGACGACCTTGACGACCGAGACCCCGTGGTGCGGCTTCAGAAGCTCTTCCTCGCGCACCACGGAGGCGGCGACCTGGTGGTAGATCATCACCTTGGCGGGCAGGTGGTGCGCGTCGGCCAGGCCCCCGAGGTACCGGGCGACCTCGTCGAGCTCGGCACCGGTCGTGCGGCCGAACTTCTTCCCCGGGATGACGCCCGGTTCCACCGCCCACTCGGGATCGAGCGCGACACCGACGTCGGGCTCGGTCAGCCAGCGCTCGTAGGCCTGCACCTCGGGCAGGAAGTCGGCGCGACCGGGCTGGATGTTCAGCAGCAGAAACCCCTTCAGCGCCCGGGCGGCCTCGAGGTAGTCGCGCACGGTCTCGTCCGCGCAGCGGCTGCGGAACATGCCGTCCTCGCCGGGCGAGCGGTGCACGGTGGTGGCGATCAGCTCGACGACCGGGGTGACCGGCCGGCCCGGCGGGAACGCCTCGATCCGCTGGCGCAGCGCGCGGCCCGCTTCCGTGAGGTCGCCCGTCATGCGGCCGAGCGCCTTCGCACCCGGAGCGCCGCAGAAGCCGACGAGGAGGCTCGTCTCCAGCGGGTTCGGGGGCGGTGGCGGTGGCGGAGCGGCCGCGGCGGCCGCCGCGGCCGCCGGGGCCGGCACGGCCAGCGCCCTGCCCCGCTGCAGCGCACCGCACGCGCTCGTGGCCAAGCCCCCGAGAGCAGCGGTGAGGACCAGGCGTCGATCGAAGGTTCGTTCGGCGGCGACCGCCTTTTTCGGGACCATCGCGGGGAAATACCCGATGGTGATCTTCGCCAAACCGGTTTTCCGACGATCACCGGATCGTGCCAAGGCCGGTTGCGGACCCGGGCTCCCGGCCTGCGGAAACACGCTTTTTCGGGTGGTGGCAGGCCATTCCGGGCTCACCCGACCCGGTGACCCGGCCCGCGCCCGCGGCGGGCCCGTCGCACACTTCCGGCATGCGTTGCCTTTTCCGGTTCGGTGCCGGGTTCACCGCCGTCCTCGCCCTGGCGGCCTGTGGCGGCCCCGCACCGGTCGCCCCGGCGCCGGCGCCGGCGCCACCGCGGCCGGCCCCCGCGGCCGCGCCGACGCGCATCACGGCCGCCGCGGCCCGGCAGGTGGGCGCCGACGAGCTCGGCCGGGTGCCGGTCCTCATGTACCACCGCCTCGTCGCGCAGCCCCGGTCGGTCTACGATCGCACGCCCGCCGACTTCACCGCGGAGCTCGAACGGCTCGCGGCCGAGGACTACGTTCCGGTCACCACCGCCGAACTGGTCACCCGCCGGCTCGACCTGCCGGCCGGCGCGCACCCGGTGGTCCTGACCTTCGACGACGGCGACCCGAGCACGTTCGGCCTGACGCCCCAAGGACAACCGGCGCCGGGCACGGCGATCCGCATCCTGCTGGACGTCGCGGCCGCGCACCCCCGGTTCCGGCCGGTGGCCAGCCTGTACGTCAACGAGCACCCGTTCGGCGGCGACCCCGACGGGCGCGCGCTGCGCTGGCTGGCCGAGCACGGATTCGAGATCGGCAACCACACGCGCCGCCACACGAACCTGCGCACGGCCACCGAAAGCGCGGCGACCGCGGCCATCGCCGAGGAGGACGCCCTGATCCGCCAGGCGGTGCCGGGCTACCGGCCGACGACGCTGGCGCTGCCGTACGGCAGCAGCCCGCGGCGGGACGAACTGGCGCTCCAGGGCCCCGGCTACTCCTACGGCGGCGCGCTGCTGGTGGGGGCCGGGCCCGCGCCGTCCCCGTGCTCGAGCAAGTTCGAGCCAGGAGCGATCCCCCGGATCCGCTCCCAATCGGCGGGCCGCGAGGCGGAGTACGGCTCGGCCCATTGGCTCGACGAGCTGGCCTCACCATCCGGCCACCGCTACACCTCCGACGGCGACCCGGCGACGGTGTCGTACCCGCGGTCCGAGGGCGCTGTGGCGCCGGCGTGTGCGAGCGTGGGCCTTGCCTACTGACCCGCACCCGCTCCCCGTGGCGCGCGTGGACTGGCTACCCCAGCCACGCCGCCGGCCGTTACCCCCGAAGGGAACGCAGACACCGGCCCCGAGGGCGCCGCGCATCCCGGCGCCGGCCCCGGCCGCATCGTCGCCCGCGACGCCCGCGCCGGAGACGGTTCGGACCACTCCGCCTGCGCCCACAGCCACAGTGCACTGGGCTCCGCCCGCACCTACGGCGCCCGCCAACCCTCCGACGCCCGAGCTACCAACACCGGCCACACCGGCCCGCGAGGCGCACCGAGGTCCCGCCACACCCGCGGCACCCACCACCCCGCCGACGCCATCAGCCCCCACGGCGCACTGGGCTCCGCCCGCCCCCGCACCCACGGCACCCACCAACCCACCGACGCCGGCGCCCGAGCCACCAGCACCGGCCGCACCGGCCCGCGAGGCGCACCAGACCCCCGCCACACCCACGGCACCCACCAACCCCCCGGCACCCCCGACCTCGGCCGCAGCACCGACTCCGGCAGCACCGACCCGCGCGCCCGAACCAACACCCGAGCCGCCCGCCCCGCGATCCACCGCAAAGCACCGCGCCCGAAAGCACCGCGCCGTCTCGGTCGCTCCGCCGCTCGCGGTCGGTCCGCCGGCGCCGCGGGTTCCGCGGGTGCCGGCCACCACCCTCGAACCGCTCCCCCGGCCCACGCCGCCGCCGGCTCCCGAGCCCGTTTCCGCCGCGTGGTGGCCTCCCGCCGTGCTCGTGTTCGCCGTTGCGCTGGCCGTTGGCCTTCTGCTCACGCCGCAAGCCGCCGAGCCGCGGCGGGTCTCCGGGGTGGCCGCGGCCCAGCCCACCGTGGAAACGCCGGCTCCGCTGCCCGCTCCCGCCCCCGAATCCGCCGCGCTGCCCGACGGCGGGCCCGTCACCGAGACCGGGGCCGGGACCTGGCACACCATCCCGGGGCCGGGCGGAGACGTCGGTACCGGCGAAAAAGTCCTCACCTACACCGTCGAAGTCGAAGACGGCGTCAACGTTCCCTCGTTCGGCCACGAGGTCGACGCGATCCTCGCCGACCCGCGCGGCTGGATCGGGCTCGGCGCCGTGACCTTCCGGCGGCTCAGCGAGCCGGATGCCGAGCCCTCGGTGCGGATCAGCCTGACCAGCCCCGGCACCGCCCGGCGGCCCGACCTGTGCGGCTTCTCCATCCCCTACGACTCCTCGTGCCGCCTGACGCGCGACCACCGGATCGTCGTCAACCTCGCCCGCTGGCTCCGCGGCGCGCACTCCTACGACGGCGACCTGACCGGCTACCGCGTCTACGCCATCAACCACGAGATGGGCCACGCCCTCGGCCTCGGTCACGTCGGCTGCCCCGCCGCCGGGGCGCCCGCGCCGGTGATGATGCAGCAGACCTTCGGGCTGTCCAACAACTACCTCGCGGACCTCAACCGCGCCGAACCCGGCGCCGCGACGCGGGTCCGTCCCGACGGCGCCGTCTGCCGGCCCAACCCCTGGGTCACCACCTCGCCCTGAGCGCAGTGGTTTGGACCCTCACCCGATCGGGTACCTCCCGCAGGCTTTTTCGTGCGTGAGCCCGGGAGGGGTGCGATGGTGCGGAAACTTCTGGCCGGTGCGGGTGTGGTGCTGCTGCTCGCCGGGTGCGGTGGGGTCGGCGGCGGCGACACCGGCGCCGCGGCCACCCTGACGACCATGGGGTTCGGCCTCGGTGACGAGATCGCCACCACCCGGGCCGACCTCGCGGGCCGGGCGATCGCGCCGGCCACGGTGAAGATCGGCGGCAGCGCCTTCGACGCCCAGCAGTTCCTGGCCGCCGTCGCCTCGCACACGCCACCGGACCTCGTCTACCTCGACCGGCAGCTGCTCGGCACCTACGCCGCCCGCGGCACCCTCGAACCCCTGACCGACTGCATCGCGAAGCAGCACATCGACGTCGGCCAATACCGGCCTGCCGCGCTGAAAGAGGTCACCCTCGACGGCAAGGTCTACGGCCTGCCCGAGTTCTACGACAACCGGATCGTGCTGGTGAACGACGCCGCCGTGGAAGCGGGCGGCCTGAAACCCCAGGACGTCTCCCCCGCCGACCGGGCCAAACTGGCCACCGTCGCGCAAAAGCTGACCACCCGCACGAACGGCGGGCTGGCGCGGATCGGGTTCGACCCGAAGATCCCCGAATTCCTGCCGCTGTGGGCGAAGGCCGAGGGCGTGCAGATGCTCAGCGACGACGGCCGCACCGCGCACCTCGACGACCCGCGGCTGGCCGCCGCCGTCGGGTACGCCAAATCGCTGATCGACGCCCAGGGCGGCTGGAGCGCGGTGAAGGCGTTCCGCGATTCGTTCGACTTCTTCGGCGAGAAGAACCCGTTCAAGCAGGGACAGCTGGCGGCCAGCCTGATGGACGACTGGTACCTCAACGTCCTCGCCAACTACTCGCCGGACGTGCGGGTGTCCGCGGCGCCGTTCACCGACACCGCCGGCACGCCGATCGACTGGGTCACCGGCAGCGCCTGGGTGATTCCCGCCGGGAGCACGCACAAGGAGCAGGCCTGCACCTGGATCAAGACGATGACCGACGCGCCGACGTGGGTGGCGGCCGCCAAGGCACGTGCGGAGAAGCGCAAGGCCGCCGGGAAGGCGTTCACCGGCGTCTACACCGGCAACCGCGTCGCCGACCAGGAGATCTTCGGCAGTCTGGTGCAGCTGAAGGACCGTCCGGCGTTCGACGCGGCCGTGCAGACGGTCCTGCGTGCGCAGGAAAACGCCTTCACCATGCCGGCGTCCCCGGCCGGCTCCGAGTTCAAGACGGCCTGGCAGAACGCCGTCAACCGGGTGCTCTCGGGTGAGCAGCAGCCCGCCGAATCGTTGCGCCAGGCCCAGCAGGAAGCCCAGCGGGCCCTGGACGCCGCGGTGGCGCACCGGTGACCCGGCGCCGTCGCGAAACCCTGGCCGCCTACGCTTTCCTGTCGCCGTGGATGATCGGTTTCGTGATCTTCATGGCGATCCCGATGGTCGCCAGCCTGGTGCTCTCGTTCACCGACTACGACGCGCTGCGGTCGCCGGACGCCGTGGGCTGGGCCAACTACCGACGTCTGCTCGAGGACCCGGCCGTGCGCAAGAGCCTGGTCAACACGCTGGTCTACACCGTGCTGTCGGTCCCGGCCACGATGGCCGTCTCGCTGGCGCTGGCCTCCCTGCTCACGCGGGCGGGGCACCGGTCGGCCGGGTTCTTCCGCACGGTGTTCTACCTGCCCGAGATCACTCCGAAGGTCGCCGTCGGCGTGCTGTTCCTCATCCTGTTCAACGGCCAGGTCGGGCTGGTCAACGCGGTGCTGGGCCTGGTCGGCATCGACGGTCCACAATGGAGCACCGACGGGCCGTGGGTGAAGCCGGGGCTGGTGCTCATGCACCTGTGGTCGGTGGGCAGCACGGTGGTGATCTACCTGGCCGCGCTGCGCGGCGTGCCGCGGGAGCTGTACGAAGCCGCCGAGCTCGACGGCGCGTCGGCGTGGCAGCGGTTCCGGCGGATCACGGTCCCGATGATCAGCGGGGCGCTGTTCTTCACCCTCATCGTCCAGACGATCGCGGGGCTGCAGTCGTTCGACGAGGCCTACACCGCGTTCTACGGCTCCGCGGCGTCGGCGACCTACAGCAACGACGCGGCGCTGTTCTACCTGATCTACCTGTTCCAGCAGGCGTTCGAGTTCCTCCACCTCGGGTACGCGTCGGCGATGGCGTGGCTGCTGTTCGTCGTGATCCTGGCGATCACGCTCGTGCAGGTGCGGCTGAGCCGCCGGTTCGTCTACTACGAAAGCGGTGACCGGTGACCGCGCGGCGCGCGCTCCGGTGGACGGCGCTGGCCGCGGGGACCGTGCTGTTCCTCTACCCGTTCCTCTGGCTGCTGAGCGCGTCGGTGAAGCCGCGCGCGCAGGTCTTCGACAACTTGCTGATCCCCCGGACTTGGGCCTGGGAGAACTACGTCGAGATCTGGCGGGCCGCGCCGGTCGCGGCCTGGTTCCTCAACAGCGTCGTGGTGTCGCTCGCCGCGGCCGTGGCCGTCACGCTGACCAGCTCGCTGGTCGCGTTCGGCTTCGCGTACTTCCGCTTCCCGGGCCGCAACGCGCTCTTCGGCCTGGTACTGGCCACGATGATGCTGCCGGCCGCGGTGACGATGATCCCGGTGTACCTGATCTGGAACAGCGTCGGGCTGGCGCACACGCAGGTGCCGTTGTGGGCGGGGAACCTGTTCGGCAGCGCGTTCTACATCTTCCTGCTGCGCCAGTTCTTCCTCGGCCTGCCGCGCGAGGTGTTCGAAGCCGCACGCGTCGACGGCGCGAACCACTGGACGCTGTTCTGGCGCATCGCGGTGCCGTTGTGCCGCCCGGCGCTGATCGTCAGCTTCGTGTTCGAGCTCAAGGCCAGCTGGTCGGACCTGCTCAAGCCGCTGATCTACCTGCGTGACCCGGCGCTGTACACGCTGCCCCGCGGCCTCAAGGCACTGTCCGACCAGTTCGGCCAGGCGGGTGAGCAGCGCTGGGAGATCGTGCTGGCCGGGAGCGTCATCACGACCGTGCCGCTGCTGATCGTGTTCTTCGTGGCGCAGCGCCACTTCCTCGCCGGGATCACGACGGAGGGTCCCAAGCCCACCCGGTGAGCGCGGTGCGCATCAGCCGGGCCGCGGCGGGCAGGCGGTCGCCCGCGGCCCAGAACAGCGTGATCGTGCGACGGCAGTCGGGGCTGTCGACGGGGATCCAGACGACCGGCACCTGCGCGGCGACGCGGCGGGCCATCGCCGGGTTGAGCCCGATACCGAGCCCCGCGCTGATGAGTTCCTGGATGGCACCGGGTTCGTCGCCTTCGAAGACGATCTTCGGCGTCAGGTCCCGGGCGGCGAAGAGCCGGTCGAGGAGCCGGCGGTGCCAGTGCCCGGGACGGGCGGTGATGAACGGCTCGCCGTCGAGGTCTTCGACGGTGACCGAAGCGCGGTCCGCGAGCCGGTGCCCCAGCGGCGCGGCGACCAGCACCGGCTCGTCGAGCAGCCGGACCCCGGCCAGCCCGTCGGCGGGAATCGGCTGGGACGCCACGCAGAGGTCGATCTCCTGGGCCAGCAGGGCGCGCGCCATCGCGTCGGCGGGCAGCTGGTGCAGTTCGACCTCGACGTCCGGGTGGGCCCGCTTGAACGCGGCGAGCGGCCGGGTGAGGGTGAGGAACGTTTCCGACGCCAGCCGCACGGTGCCGAACCCCTCGCCCGTCGCGTCGGCCACCGCGCGCCGTCCCGCGTCGAGCTCGCCGAGGGCGCGTTCGACGTAGCCGCGGAAGAGCCGCCCGGCGTCGTTGAGCCGGAGCCGGCCGGCCCGGTCGAACAGCGGCGTGCCGAGCTCGGTCTCCAGCCGGGCGATGGTGCGGCTCAGCGAAGGCTGGGCGACACGCAGCTCTTCGGCCGCGCGGCTGAGGTGCTCCAGCCGGGCCACCACGAGGAACTGCCGCAGCGTCCCCAGGTCCACGTCATGCCTCCCCGTCATAACGGCATAGCAATATTGATCTTAGACACAATGCCTGTGTGGTCATAGCTTCGGGGCGTGGAAAGCACAGGGAAAACCCCACCCGCCGGCTGGGTGCTGCGGGTCGTGGCCGGCGCCCACGTCGTGGCCATCGCCGGCCAGCCGGTGTTCGCCGGCGTGTACCTCAGCGGCGACTACGACGGCCTGCGCCTGCACGCGGCCGGCGCCGACGTCGTCACGTCCCTCGCCTACGCGCAGGTGATCGTCGCGGTCGTGGTCTGGGTCCGGCTGCGGCGGGCGTGGCCGTTCCCCGCCACGGCGGCGGTGGCGGCCGCGGAGACCGTCCAGTACTTCGCCGGGCTGGACGGCGCTCTGTGGCTGCACCTCCCGCTGGGCGTGCTGACCATCGCCGGGCTCGTCGTGCTGGTCCTCGCCGTGTGGCGCCGTCCCCTGGGGGCCGTCGATGCGTGAGCAGCCCACCCGGCGCCAGGTGCTGCGCCTCGGCGGGGCGTTCGGCCTGCTGGCCGCCGCCGGGCTGTCCACCGCGGCCGCGCTGTCGCGGCGCCCGGCTCTCACCGGTGCCGAACTCCGCAGCGCCGTGCCGCTGCCGGCCGCGTTCCAGGTGCCGCTGCCGCTGCCGAAGGTGCTGGCGCCGGTCGGCCCTGGCCGCTACGAGATCACCCAGCGCGTCGCGGAAGTGGAGATCCTGCCCGGAATCCGGACACCGATGTGGACCTACGACGGCACGTTCCCGGGGCCGACGATCGAGTCGCGCCGGGGCCGGCCGATCACCGTGACGCACCGCAACGAGCTGCCCGTGCCGACCGTCGTGCACCTGCACGGCGGACGGACCCCGGCGGACTCCGACGGCTACCCGACCGACCTGGTGCTGCCCGCGGACTGGGTGGCGGGCCACCACGCCATGCCCGACCCGCGTGCCGTGCGGACTCGCCTGACCCGCGGCTACACGTTCCCGCTCGACCAGCGACCGGCGTTGCTCTGGTACCACGACCACCGGATGGATTTCACGGCTCCGGCGATCTGGCGCGGCCTCGCCGGGCTGCACGTCGTGCGCGACGACGCCGAAGAAGCGCTCGGCCTGCCGTCGGGACCGCGGGAACTGCCGCTCATGCTCGCCGACCGCGCGTTCGCCGCGGACGGCACGCTCGACTACCCGTCGCTGGACGCCACGCTGCGGGAGCGGCCGGGCGTGCGAAACAGCTTCCTGGGCGGGGTGCTCGGCGACGTGATCCTGGTCAACGGCGCGCCGTGGCCGGTGCACGAGGTCGACGCGGCCCGGTACCGGCTTCGGCTGCTCAACGCCTCGAACGCCCGGCACTACGAACTCGAGGCGGTCGCCGAGGACGGGCGGCGGCTGCCGCTCGTCCAGGTCGGCGCCGACCAGGGCCTGCTCGCGGCTCCGGTCACCCACCTGTCCCTGCCGGTCGGGCCGGCCGAACGCTACGACGTCGTCGTCGGCTTCGCGGGCGTCCCGGTCGGCAGCCTGGTCCGGCTCGTCAACCGGCTGGGCACCGGGCGGACCGCCGAGGTGATGGCCTTCCGGGTCGCGCGCCGCGCCCGCGACGACAGCCGCGTTCCCCCGGTGCTGTCGAGGGATCTTCCGTCGTGGGACCGCGCCGTCCGGGTGCGCGACTTCTCCTTCCGCGCCGGGCGGATGACCGGGGGGCACGGCTGGCTGATCGACGGGCGGCCGTTCGACCCGGCCCGGGCGGACGTCACCGTGGCCCTCGGCGACGTCGAGGTGTGGCGGCTGGTCGCGGACGTCCACCACCCCGTTCACCTGCACCTGGCGGGTTTCCGCGTGCTCTCGCGCGGCGGACGGGCACCGCTGCCGCACGACGGCGGGCTGAAGGACACCGTCTCGTTGCGGCCGGGCGAAGCGGTGGAGATCATCACCCGGTTCGACGGTCACCGCGGCCGCTACCTCTTCCACTGCCACAACGCCGAACACGAGGACCTGGGCATGATGGCGAACCTCGAAATCATCTGACACGGGCTGTCGCGCACGGCGGCTTCACCTGGCACGCCAAAAGGGGCGCAGATCCGAAACTTTCGAAATTCGCGCGCCCGCGAAAGTTTCGGTATCCACCCCCTTCTTGACGACGGTTTCAAAACAGGCCTACCGTTTCTCCATTCCGTTTCCCCGGAAGGGAGAACCCGGTGCGCGGTTCCCGGCTCCGTCCTGCCCTCGTCCTGCTGGCGGCCACCGCCATCGGCCTCGGCGGCCTCGTCACCTTGGCTCCCGCAGCGGCCGCGGCGGTCGAAGACGACGGCGCCGACTGCGCGGTGTCGCTGCCCGGCTCATTCCCCTCGTCCGCGAAACTTCCCGACCCCTTCAAGAAGATCGACGGCTCGCGGATCACCTCGAAGTCCGACTGGCGGTGCCGCCGCGAAGAGATCAAGAAATTGGCGGAGCGGACGATCTACGGCCAGAAACCCGCCAAGCCGGCCAGTGTCACCGGCACCGTCTCGAACACGAGCATCACCGTGAACGTCAGCGAAAACGGCCGCAGCGCGAGTTTCTCCGCGGGCGTGCAACTGCCCAGCGGAACCGGGCCGTTCCCGGCCGTCTTCGTGGTCGGCGGATTCGGCGCGGACACCGACACCATCAAGTCCTCCGGTGCCGCCGTCATCAGTTACGACCCGTTGGCCGTCGGCAAGGAGGGGACCCCGCGGAACAACAAACAAGGAGCGTTCTACAGCATTTACGGCTCCGCCAGCAGCACCGGGTTGCTGGCGGCTTGGGCGTGGGGCGTGAGCCGGATCATCGACGTGCTCGAGCAGTCCGGCGGGCAGGTCATCAAGGCGGACGCGCTGGGCGTCACGGGGTGTTCGCGGTACGGCAAGGGCGCGTTCGCGATCGGCGTGCTCGACCAGCGCATCGCGCTGACCATGCCGATCGAGTCGGGCACCGCCGGTGTCCCGATCCTGCGCGGGATCCCCGGTGAAAGCGGGTCGCAGGGGCTGGGCAACGCCTACGGGGAGCAGCCGTGGTTCGGGGACGCGTTCAGCGCGTACACCGGCAATCCGGCCGCGCTGCCGGTGGACACGCACGAACTGGTGGCCATGGTCGCGCCGCGCGGGTTGTTCGTCATGGAGAACCCGCACATCGACTGGCTGGGTGCCCGGTCCGGCAGCGTCGCGGCGCTGGCCGGCGCCGAGGTCTACCGAGCGCTCGGCGCGGGCGGCAACATCAGCTACTGGTCCGACGTCCAGGACGGCACCCACTGCGCGTCCCGGCCCGAATGGCGGACGCCGCTGCAGCAGAACATCCAGAAGTTCCTGCTGAAGACCGGCAACGCGGCCGGGACGTTCCGGATTTCGGCGAAGAAGCCCGGCAACCTCGCCGAGTGGCGGGACTGGTCGACGCCGGTCCTCGCCGACGGCCCGGGCACGACCACGCCCACGACCCCCACCACCCCGACGACCCCGACAACTCCTACGACTCCGACGACTCCGGCGGGCGACGGCTGCACGGCGGCGGTGTCGGTGAACCAGTGGACGGGTGGATTCGTCACGACGATCCGCGTCACGGCCGGCGCGGCCCCGGTCACCGGCTGGACGGTGGCCGCGAAGCTGCCCGCCGGCGCCGCGATCACGTCCGCGTGGAACGCCGGGCGCAGCGGCGACACGGGCGCGGTCCGCTTCACGAACACCGGGTTCAACGGGGCGCTCACCCCCGGCCAGTCGACGGAGTTCGGCTACCAGGGCACCGGAACCGGCACCGGGACGACCGCGACCTGCGCGACCGGCTAGGACGGCCGGCCCGCGTGTCGGCCGCCCGGCCCGCGGCTGTGCTGGCAGGATCGCGGCATGGAACGCGTGCTCGGAATCGGCGGGTACTTCATCCGCGCTGCGGACCCGGCGGCCCTCGGTGCCTGGTACCGCGACTGCCTCGGCCTGGACACCGACGAGAACGGCGTCTGGCACCAGCAGACGGGGCCGACCGTCTTCGCGCCGTTCGAGGCCGACACCGGCTACTTCGGTTCCCCGACCCAGCAGACGATGCTCAACTTCCGGGTCCGCGACCTCGACGCCATGCTCGCCCAGCTCCGTGACCGCGGCGCCGACGTGGCCGGGGAAGTCCAGGACATGGCCGGAGTCGGCCGCTTCGGCCGGGTCACCGACCCCGAGGGCAACCGCATCGAACTCTGGCAGCCCGCCTAGCGGCCCGTGCTCAAGTCCGGCCCCGGCGGGTCACAGGACGAATCCCGTGGGGAACGGGTCGGTGGGGTCGAGCAGGTAGGTCGCGGTGCCCGTGATCCAGGCCCGGCCGGAGAACTCCGGAACGACCGCCGGCACGCCGGCGACCGTGGTCTCGGCGATCAGCTCGCCCGTGAACGTCGTGCCGATGAACGAGGTGTTCTCGAACGGCGTGTGCAGCGGCAGTTCGCCGCGGGCGTGCAGCTGGGCCATCCGGGCGGACGTGCCGGTGCCGCACGGCGAGCGGTCGAACCAGCCCGGGTGGATCGCCATCGCGTTCCGCGACGCCCGCGCGTCCGAGCCGGGGGCGAGGAACTGGACGTGCTTGCACCCGCCGATCAGCGGGTCGGCCGGGTGCTTCGGCGGCCGTTGCTCGTTGATCGCGCCCATGATCGCCAGCCCGGCCGCGAGGATCCGGTCCTTCTCCGCCCGGTCGAACGGAATGTCCACTTGGGACAGCTCGAGGATGGCGTAGAAGTTGCCGCCGTAGGCGAGGTCGTAGGAGACTTCGCCGAAGCCGGGCACCTCCACCACGGCGTCGCGCTCGGCGAGGAACGACGCGACGTTGCGCAGTTTGACCCGTTCGGCACGCCCGTCGCGGACGGAAACCTCGGCGTGCACCAGCCCGGCCGGGGTGTCCAGGCGCACCACCGTCTCCGGCTCGGTCACCTCGACCATGCCGGTCTCCACCAGCACCGTGGCCACGCCGATCGTGCCGTGGCCGCACATCGGCAGGCAGCCGGACACCTCGATGTACACCACGCCCCAGTCGGCGTCCTCCCGGCACGGCGGCTGCAGGATCGCACCGCTCATCGCGGAGTGGCCGCGCGGCTCGTTCACCAGGAACTGCCGGAGGCCGTCCAGGTGCGCCATGAAGTAGCGGCGGCGCTCGGCCATCGTGGCGCCGGGGATCGGGGCGACGCCGCCGGTCACCACCCGGGTCGGCATGCCCTCGGTGTGCGAGTCGACCGCCGTGATCGCGCGGGAAGACCGCACCTACGCCACCCCCAACGCGGCGAGCGCGCGGCCCATGTCGGCGCGGACCTGCTCGCGGTGGGCGTCCGACAGCGGACCCCGCGGCGGGCGGCACGGCCCGCCGCGGCGGCCCACCATGTCCATCCCGAGCTTGATGGCCTGGACGAATTCGGTGCGCGAGTCCCAGCGGAACGCGGCCACCAGCGGTTCGTACAGCGCCTTGGCTTCGTCGAGCTTGCCCGCCGTGGCGAGCTCGAACAGGCGCGCCGACTCGGCCGGGAACACGTTGGGGAACCCGGCGAACCAGCCGGTGGCCCCCATCAGCAGGCTCTCCAGGACGACGTCGTCGGCGCCGCCGATCACGGCGAGGCCCGGCGCCCGCTCGCGGATCTCCAGCACGCGGCGGACGTCGCCGGAGAACTCCTTGACGGCCACGACGTTGTCGATCTGCGCGATCTCGGCCAGCAGATCCGGCGTGAGGTCGACCTTGGTGTCGAAGGGGTTGTTGTAGACCATCACCGGCAGCCCGACCGACGCCACGGCCTCGAAGTGGGCGAGCACCTCGCCGCGGTTGGCGCGGTAGAGCGTCGGCGGCAGGCACAGCACGCCGTGCGCGCCGTCCTCGGCCGCCGCCTCGGCCCAGTACCGCGCCTGGTGCGCGCCGGGACCGTGCACACCGACCACGACGATCCCGTCCGTCCCGACGGCCTCGATCGCGGTGCGGGCGACGCGGCGGCGTTCGTCGTCGGTGAGCGAGGAGTACTCGCCGAGGGAGCCGTTCGGGCCGACCCCGCGGCAGCCGTGGCCGACGAGCCACCGGCAGTGTTCGGCGTAGGCGTCGTAGTCGACGGCCAGGCCGGCCGGCGCGGTGTCGTCGGCCCGGTAGGGCAGCGCGGCGGCGACGACCACGCCCCCGAGGTCGCGGGTGCTCATGCGGTCTCCTTCGGATCGGCGAGCTCGCCCAGGCGGATCGGCTGGGCGATCGGACGGTGGTGCCGCTCGGTGCCCCCGCAGAGTTCGGCGACGGCGGGGCCGCACATCCGGCCCTGGCACGGGCCGAGCCCGGCGCGGGTGCCGAGCTTGAGCGCGTGCGGACCCGGCGCGGCGGGGAGGGCAACAGCGCTTTTCAGGTCGCCGTAGGTGGTTTCCTCGCAACGGCAGACGATGGTGTCGTCGTGCAGCCAGCCGGGCCACGCGGCCCCGATCGGGTGAGCGGCGGCCAGCCGGCGGGCGAAGACGCGGGCGTGGTCACGCTTCTTGACCAGCGCGCGGCTCGGTGTCCTCCCGGCGGCGGCCCATCCGGCGACCGCGCCTTCCGCCGCGGCGGCGACCGCGCCGCCGATGCCGGTGATCTCCCCCGCGGCGAACACACCGGCGGCGCTGGTGCGCTGGTCGGCGCCGACCCGGACGAACCCGCCGCCGAGGAGGCAGCCGGCCGCGACGGCCAGTTCGGGTTGCGGCACGAAGCCGTGCCCGACGCAGAGGGCGTCGACCTCGTAGGTGCGTTCGGTGCCCGGGACGACCGACCAGTCCGCGCGGACGCGGGCGGTGACGGCTTCGCGGACCCGGTCGTCCCCGCGGGCTGCGACGACCGCGCGGCCGAAGAGATACGGGACGCGCTGCCGGGCGAGCGCGCCGGCGTAACGAGCCAGTTCGGTCATCTTGCCGACGTGCGCGGCCGCGCGCCACGACCATCCGTTCAGGACCGTGCGCGCCGGGTTCGCCTCCAGGACGGCGGCCACTTCCGCGCCGACGTCCAGGAGCGACGCGGCGACCGGCAGCAGGAACGGCCCGGCCCCGGCGACGAGCACCCGCCGCCCGGCGGCGACCCGCTCCCCCTTGGCCAGTGCCTGCGCGGCGCCCGCGGTGAAGACGCCGGGCAGCTGCCAGCCGGGGAAGGGCAGGACGCGGTCGTGCGCGCCGGTGGCCAGGACCAGCGCGTCGGGTTCGAGGGTGTGGCGTGCCCTGTTCGTGCCGTCCGCCGGGCCGCGCAGGACGTGCACCCGCCGGTCTTCCAGCGCCCAGACGGTGCTTCCGGGCCACCACGTGCACCGGCTCAGGATCGGCGCGAAGCGGTGCGGTGCGTCCGGCAGCGCCCGGTGGTACTGCCCGCCCGGCGCGTCCGACTGGTCCAGGACGGTGACGTCGGCGCCGGCGTCGAGCGCGTGCCCGGCGGCCGCGAGCCCGGCGGGCCCGGCCCCGACGATGACGACGTGCGTCATGCGCCCTCCTCCCGCGACTGCGTCCGGATCTCGTCCCCGTCGGCCGCGCGACGGCGGCAGGCGCGAACGTCGGCGACGCCGTTGACGGTGAGCAGGCAGTCGAAGCAGGCGCCGATCCCGCAGAAGACGCCCCGCGGCGCCCCGGACCGCGTGGTGCGCCAAGACCTCCGCCCGGCGGCGAGCAGGATCCCGGCGACGGTCTGCCCGGCGACACCGGCCACGGTCTCGCCGTCGACGGTGATCGCGATGGGGTGGTCCTCGCGGCGCGGCGCTTCCCGGCCGGCGGGCCGCAGCCACCCGCTCACACCGCCACCTCCACCAGCACCGCCGGACGGTCCACAGTGAACTCCTCCACCGGCATCGACGGCTCCGCCCCGGTCAGCAGTTCGCGCAGCAGCAGGGCCGTGCCCACACTCTGGCCGATCCCCGCGCCCTCGTGCCCGGTGGCGTGCCACAGGTTGCCGAGTCTCGGGTCCTCGCCCAGCACCGGCAGGTGGTCGGCCACATACGGGCGGAAGCCGCCGTAGGCGCGCATCACCGCCGCGTCGGCCAGGGCCGGGAACAGCCGGAGCGCCTTGGCCGCGATGGCGCCCAGCACGTCCGGCCGGATCGTGTCGTCGAAGCCCACGCGGCGGCGGGACGAGCCGATCAGCACCGTGCCGCCCCCCGTCGACTCCACCACCGCCGACGTCTGCAGCTCGCCGCTGCCCGTGCCGACCGCGCCGACGTAGTCCGCGTCGTAGACCTTGTGCCGCACCACGCCCGGCATCGGCGTGGTCACCAGGACCTCGCCGCGCCGGGGCCGGACCGCGATCGGCGCGCCCAGCCGGGCCGACACGAGTCCCGACCACGGTCCCGCCGCGTTCACCACGACGTCCGCCTCGATCACTTCGCCGGCTGCGCGGACCCCGGTGATCCGGCCGCCGCGGACCACCGCGCCCGTCACCTCGGTGTCGGTTCGGAGCCGTGCGCCGTGGGCGAGCGCCGACCCCAGCAGGGCCAGCGCCGCGCCGGCCGGCTGCACCTGGGCGTCGTCGGCGTAGCGGACGGCGGCGGTCACCTCCCGGGTCAGCGCGGGTTCGGCCGCCGCGACGTCCACCGCGGAGAGCGGCTCGGTGCGGACCCCGGCCACCGCCTGCGCCGCGGCGAACGCGAGGAGCGCGCCGGCGCCGGCTTCCGTGGTGGCGACGACGATGCCGCCCTTCGGGTCGAACTCCGTCGCGACCGCCGCCCGCGGGTCGCCGACGGCGATCTCGGCCACCAGCCGCGGCCACAACCGGGCCGACAGCTGCGCGAGCGCGAGTTCGGCGCCCGGTCCCTTGTCGGACACCAGAAGATTGCCTTCGCCGTGCGAAGTGGTGCCGCCCGCGGGCCGGCCGCGGTCGAGCACCAGGACGTCGAAGCCGGCCAGAGCGAGTTCCCTGGCGCACGCCACGCCGACGATGCCGGCGCCGATCACCACCACGCGCGTTCGGTTCATCGATCCTCCAGCGTTCGATATAGCGAACGATAAGTCCCGATTGAGCCGAGGTCAATCCGGCCGAGGTCACTCCGGCAGGACGGGGTGCGGCCTGCCGTCGAGCCGCTCGTCCGCGCGGTACTGCAGCAACAGCACCGAGTGCACGGGCGCGGCCGGCGCGGTGTAGCTGTGCGGCTCGCGGGCGTCGAACGCGACGTAGTCGCCGGGGCCGAGGTCCACGGTCTGCCCGGCGACCTCGACCCGCAGCCCGCCGGTCTGCACGACGGTGTGCTCGACGCCGACGTGCCCCTGCGAGCGCTGCGGCGCGTCCCCGCGGACCACCTGGTCGTACACCTCGAAGACGCTGTTGTCGGCCTCGATCCGCCGCAGCGGCCGCAGGTCGACGCCTTCGCCGCGAAGCACCTCGACCTCGGCCGCCCGCACGACGGTCAGCCCGCCGCGCGGCCGGTGGTCGAGCAGGTCGGAGATCGCCACCTCGAGCACCCGGGACAGGCTGAACACGGTCTCGATGGTCGGGTTGCCGGTGCCGCCTTCCAGCTGCGACAGCGTCGCCTTGCCGATCCCCGACCGCCGCGACAGTTCGGAAAGCGACAGCCCCCGCGCCGCCCGTGCCGCCCGCAGGTTCACCGCGAGCATGTCGCGGATCGACGGGCCGCCGTTCGGTAAAGCGTCCATTTCCTCGGGCTCTCCGTTCGGTTTGCCGATCGAACCAGCGGTCATGATGCCACGTCGGCAGCGGAAAATGCGTTGCTCTCCGTGGCTAGCCTTGACCGGTGAAGCAGTCGATCCTCGCAATGGCCGATCTGGCCACGCCGATGGCCATCCGGGTGGCGGCCACACTCGGCCTCGCGGAGCACGCCGGCAGCTCCGGAGCGACGGCCGCGCGGCTGGCTTCCGAAACGGGTACTTCCGCACCGGCACTGACCTGCCTGCTCGACCACCTCGTCACGGCCGGGGTCTTCGCCTTCGACGCCGGATCCGGCCGCTACCGGCCCACGGACCTCGGCGCGCAACTGCGCGAGGACGCCCCCGACGGCGTCAAACCCCTGCTGGACATCAACTCCGCCGGCGGGCGCGCGGAACTCGCCTTCGCCGACCTCCTGGGCACGATCACCACCGGTGCTCCCGCCTACGAACACCGGTACGGGCGCGATTTCTGGGCGGACATCGACGCCGAACCGCGGCTGCGGCGCTCGTTCGACGCCCAGATGGGCTGGCGGTTCCGGGTGCAGGCACCCCAGATCGCCGAACGTTTCGCCTGGGGTCGCTTCCCCCGGATCGTCGACGTCGGCGGGGGTGACGGCCTGGTGCTCGCGGAGATCCTGCGGGCCCATCCCGCCGTGCGCGGCCAGGTGCTCGATCTGGCGCCGTCGGCGACCGCCGCGGCCGGCCGGTTCGCGGCCGCCGGGCTCGCCGACCGGGCCGGCGCGGTGCCCGGCAGCTTCTTCGATCCCCTGCCCGCGGGAGCCGACGCCTACGTGTTGTCCGACATCCTGCACGACTGGGACGACGACCACGCCCGCCGCATCCTGGCCCGCTGCCGCCAAGCGGCCGCACCGGACGGCGCGGTGGTGGTGATCGAGCCGCTGCGCCACCAGGGCGCGAGCACGGCGATCGACCTGTTCATGCTGATGTGCTTCGGCGGGCGGGAACGGACGGTGGCGGAGCTGACCGGCCTGGCCGCCACCTGCGGCCTGGCCCTGCGCGCGACGACCCCGGTGGCCGAGGGCCGGACAGCCCTCGAGTTCGGCGTGGCACCGGAACCCGGCTGACTTCCCGGCCCCAGGGAGATTCGTTGCGGCATGGCGGGTCCCCGCCGCTGACCGCCCGGAGCCGGCGAGGCGGCTCCCGCTCGGTCACGAGCGGGACCCGACCGCCGGCCGGAGCCCGGCTCGCCGACCACCGCAAACCCGGGCCCGCCCCGCGGCCCGAGCCACGACGAGGCGGGCCGGACGACAGCGCTACTTCGTGTAGGTCAGGCAGTTGGCCGCGTGGCCGCCGTCGCCGGGGCCGACGCGGATGCTCGACGCCGTGCACTCCAGGGCCGAATTGTGGCGGCAGTCCACCCGGGAACACGCGCCGACCTGGGCCACGACGCGGTCCAAACCGCCCTTCGTGTTCAGCGGGACGAAGGTGCCGCAGTCGGCGGACCCGTTGTCCCCGCCGACGGTGATGGCGAAGGCGTGGCAGCCGTCGTGGTTGTAGGAACAGCCGCTGACCGTGCACTCGTGCACGGCGGGCATCTCGGTGGTGGTCATCCGTACTCCTGGTTCCGTGGTGGGAAAACAGTCGGTTCCCCGACGCTCCCACCACGGAACCGGACCCGCAATGCGCGGGGACGCGGCCGGGTGAACCTTCCGCCCGGCCGGGTGAGACCGAAGCGATAAACGCTCAGTCCGTGCGGATCGCCGGGTCGCTCGTGCTCGGCCGGCCGGTCTCCAGGTGTCCCGCGAGGCGGCGCAGGAACTTCGGATCGTGGTCGGAGGAGACCGAGACGTCGTACCAGTTGCCGCTCCGCCGGGTTTCCACGACCTCGGCGACCTGCGCTCCCGGCCGCAGCGACCGCGTCACCGAGCGCCGCCCGTAAGCGTCCGACACCGTCAGCCGCACCGCGGTCTTGCCGCTGTTGGTCAGGACCAGCGCGAGGTGGGCCCCCTCCTGGCGCACCCTCACCTCGGGCCCCGCGGTGCTCCCCCGGAACTGCCGCACGAAACCGTTCGGGCCGTAGGCGGTGTAGTCGTAGCCACCGGAGGCGGGCAACGCGGCGGAGAGCGAACGGCCGGCGCCCGCGGTGTACGTCCGCGGCTCCCCCGACGGCGAGACGACGTAGAACGTCGCCCCCGCCCGGCCGTGGCTGGCGAACGCCACCGTGAGGTGGTCACCGGTGAGCCGGGCGTCGGCGGCCAGGTCGTACGGCAGGGCCCGCGCCGGCCGCGGCCCGGGTTCCTGCTTCGGCAGCACAGCGCGGGCCGGCACCGCGGGCACGTAGTCCGGGTGCCGCTCGCGATCCGGCGGGAGGTACCCGGCGGTGTCCGGCAGCGCCGGGACCGCGGTGTCGGTCCGCGCGAAGTCGAACGCCGACGTCAGGTCACCGCACACCGACCGGCGCCAGGCCGAGATGTTCGGCTCGTGCACGCCGAAGCGGCGCTCGGCGAACCGGATGATCGAGGTGTGGTCGAACGTCTCCGAGCACACCCAGCCGCCCTTGCTCCACGGCGAGACCACCAGCATCGGCACGCGCTGGCCGAGCCCGTACGGGCCGCCCGGGTTCGCCGCCGACCCCGGGTAGAGTTCACCGGCGGTGTCCACAGTGGACTGGCCGGCGGTCGCGTACGGCGGGACGACGTGGTCGAAGAAGCCGTCGTTCTCGTCGTAGGTGATGAACAGCGCGGTCTTGCTCCACACGTCCGGGTTCGCGGTGAGCGCGTCGAGGACCTGCGCGATGTACCAGGCGCCGTAGTTCACCGGCCAGTTCGGGTGCTCGCAGAACGCCTCCGGCGCGGTGATCCACGAAACCTGCGGCAGCCGGCCGGCCTCGACGTCGGCGCGGAGCCGGTCGAAGTAGCCCTCGCCCGCCTTGGCGTTGGTGCCGGTGCGGGCCTTCTCGTACAGCGGGTCGCCCGGCTTGGCGTTGCGGTAGGCGTCGAAGTACAGCAGCGAGTTGTCGCCGTAGTTGCCTCGGTAGGCGTCGTCGATCCAGCCCCAGCCGCCGGCGGCGTCGAGGCCGTCCCCGACGTCCTGGTAGACCTTCCAGGACACCCCGGCCCGTTCGAGCCGCTCGGGGTAGGTCGTCCAGGAATAGCCCTTCTCGTCGTTGCCGAGGACCGGTCCCCCGCCGGCGCCGTCGTTGCCCGTGTAGCCGGTCCACAGGTAATAACGGTTCGGGTCGGTCGAGCCCATGAACGAGCAGTGGTAGGCGTCGCAGATCGTGAACGAGTCGGCCAGTGCGTAGTGGAACGGGATGTCCTCACGGGTCAGGTACGCCATGGTGGTCGAGCCCTTCGCGGGCACCCACTTGTCGTACCGGCCCTGGTTCCACGCCGCGTGCGTGTCCTTCCAGCCGTGCGGGAGGTCCTGGATGAACTGCAGGCCCAGGTTGTCCGCTTCCGGCCGGAACGGCAGGATGTCGCGCCGGCCGTCCGACTGCGCCCACACCGGCTTCCCGGAGGCCAGGGTCACCGGCCTCGGGTCGCCGAAGCCGCGGACCCCGCGCAGCGTGCCGAAGTAGTGGTCGAACGACCGGTTCTCCTGCATCAGCACCACGATGTGCTCGACGTCCCGCAGCGTCCCGGTGCGGTGGTGCGCGGGGATCTCCGCCGCGCGGGCGATGCTCGTGGACAACGCGGAAAGGGCGGCCGTGCCGCCGGCCAGCTGCAGGAAACGCCGTCGATTGACGTCCGTCATGAGGACTCCGGGGGGTCGTGGTGGCGAGCCGGGTCAGTATGGGTGGCCGATGGCGAACCGGTACCGGGACCGAGGCTAACGCCGGGCGAAACCCTGGTTAACGCCCGCGAGCGGACAGGCTGTTGACAGAGATACGGAAGTACGTACTAAAGTAGTCCTTCACTATGAATGACGTACCCAATATCGCCCGGGACGCGGACGAGCTGCTCTACTCCCCCGAAGTCCGCAGCGCGCTGGCCGCCTTCACCCTCGGTGAGGACACCGGCGTGCTCGAGGCCGCCGCGGCCGTCCGCACGGCCGCGCGGAGCCTCGACCAGCTCCGCTCCCGAGGCACCGACAGCCGCGGCCTCAGCCCCGGCGCCCTCGACCTCCTGATCCGGCTCGGCACCGGCGAATCGAACATCAAGGACCTCGCTGCGTCCGCCGGCGTGAGCTCCCGGAACGTGACCGGCCTGGTCGACACCCTGGAACGGGCCGGGCTCGCGGTGCGGGTGCCCGACCCGCGCGACCGGCGCTCGGTGCTGGTCCGGATCACCGCGGACGGCCGGACGTGGCTCGACGAGTTCCGGCGGCCGTCGCAGCTGGCCATGGCCGCCCTCTTCCGCGGGTTCACCGACGCCGAAACGACCCAGCTGCGGCACCTGTGCCTGCGGCTGGTGGAAAACCAGCACCACCTCGCCCGCTACTTCGAGGACCGATGACCACCCAGACCCGGGACACCGTCCAGGCCTATCACCGCGCCCGGTTCGCCGGCGACGTGACCGCCGCGGCCGCGCAGCTGGCCGGCGCGTTCCGCTTCCGGAGCCCGCTGATCGAATCCGCCGACGCCCGCGGCCACCTCGACGGGCTGGCCGCCTTCGTCGGGATCGTCACCGGGGTGGACCTGATCAGCGAGCTCTACGGCGACTCGGAGGCCACGCTCGTCTACGACGTGCACACCGCCACCCCGGTCGGCGTCCAGCACACCGCCGAGCACTTCCGGTTGACGGACGGGAAGATCACGGCCATCACCCTGATCTTCGACGCCACGCGGTGGCACCCGCTCATGGCGGCCGCGCAGCGGTGACCCGCCCGGGTTCAGGGCCGGCGGTTCTGGAACTGGAACTGGACCCGCACCGAGCCGTCCAGCGGGACGATGATCGTCGAGTTGCTCGCCGACCACTGGTCCGGCACGAGGAACATCCGGTCCTTGCCCTGGATCAGCAACCGCAGGTGCCGGTACCGGTAGTGGAAAGTCTGCCCCTCGGAAAGGGGCAGCTTCGTTTCCTGGACGCCCGGGCTGCGCAGGAACAGGCTCTCCTTGGTGTCGAGGATGACGCTGGGCAGCTTGTCCAGGCGGCTCGCCTCGTACATCGCGAGCCCGCGGCCGGACCACTGCGCCACGGTGGCCGTCATCCAGAACACGCTGACGGCGATCACCAGGTAAACGAGGACGACGAAACTCCGGTGGAGCAGGCTCGCGGGCGTCGCGTCTCCCGGCGCCCGCGGCGGACGCCGGATGGCCGTGCCGTACTGGAACAGGACGCCACCCAGCGCGATCAGCAGCGGGGTCACGAGCCCGTACAGCGGCCAGTCCCGCAGGAAGACGTAACTGACCAGCAGCAGCAGCCCGCCGATCAGTGCGATCAGGCCGATCACCTGCACGCCCCGGCCCAGCCGGCGCATCCGCGCCGCGGCCACGGTCCGGATCCGCTTCCGGACCGCGGCGTGGACCGCGACCGCACCGAGGCCCGCCGCGGTGAACACGAGCAGCGGGGTGAGCAGGGGCTGCGGGCTGCGCATGACGTAGTCCTGGGTGCCGAGTCCGATCGTGTCGACGTCGACACCGAAGTATTCGTACTGCGCACGGGCGGAAACGTAGCCGAAGTAGAACAGCAGGGCGGTGAGCAACGTCAACGGCGGGAGCACCGACTTGCCCGAGTCGACGAGCCGCTCGATCCGGCCGGGTGCCGTGCTTTCCCCGGCCACCGGCTCATCCACTAGGGCTCGACGAGGACTTCGCCGAGCTCGGCGAGGACTGGGTCACCGACGATTCCGGTCCGGTTTTCCCCTTCGGCTCGCGCAAGGGGACCTTTCCGCCTTTGATCTGCCCCGGCAACTGCCGGCACGAGCTTCCTTGCCCGGGCGGGCAGGCGAATTCACCCCTGAGCTTCAGGTTCCCGGCGGAGCTGCCGAGTTCTTTCACCAGGACCGAACAGCTGCTGCTACCACCCGGACGGAAGGTGAACGAGGCGCACGCGGAAATTCCTCCGCAGCCCCCGATCGCGCTGAAGCCGTCCGGCGGCGTGAATGCGATCCCGGTGACCGTGACCCCGTGGTCCGGCAGCAGCTCCGGTTGGTTCCAGCTGGCGGTCGCACACTGTTTCCCGTCGCCGTCGGGTTCGCTGCTCCCGCCGACCGGCAGCTGGGCGATCACGATCGCGACTTCGCCGTTGCCGGTGGGCCTCGGGGCCTCCGGCCCGGACGGCTCCATGCTCGGACTGCCCGAACTCGACGTATCGGCGGGCGGGGACGACTCCGGGGCGGAGCTTTCCACGCCGGGCTCGGACGGCGTCGAGCAGCCGGACACCCCGAACCCCAGGACGGTGGCCGCCACGAACAGTGCGCGGCGGATCGATCGGAACGAGTTCATCGTGGTTCCTCCTTGCCTTGCAGAGCCGCGCGCGCAGGGCGTGATACGCGGTCGCACCGCGTCATATGAGGACCTGCTCGAGCCGCCGCAGTATTCGGCTCGGCGGCGAATACCGCACATTCCGCGAATGGCGCAATCGATGGTGCTCCGTACGGAAGGCCGGCGCAAGGCGGTGAGCGGGTCGTAGCGCAACCGTGAACCCGTGGCCGAAACCGGTTCGGGGAGGCCAGCCGCGGCGGCTCGTCCGCACCGCTGCGTAAACTGCCGTATGGCTCGCAGACGAAGTGGGGAAGAATACGACCGGCCGGTATTCCACGCCGGTTTCCGCCGTGGGCCGGCATCGCTCGGCGCCGGGATCACCGTGCCGTGGCGCGAGACCCGGACGGGGATCTGACGTGGGGCGCGCGGAGTACCTGCTCGTCCTCGGCGCGTGCGTGCTGGTGACGTTGCCGCTGGAGCTGGCCGGCGCGCGGGTGTACCGCAGACCGGGCCGGCTGGCGCGCGCGGTGCTGCCGGTGGCGGTGGTGTTCCTCGGCTGGGACGCTCTGGCCATCGCCGCCGGCGTCTGGGACTTCGACCCGGCGTTCGTCACCGGCCTGCGCGCCCCGTTCGGGATTCCGCTCGAAGAGGTGCTCTTCTTCGCGGTGATCCCGGTGTGCGGGGTCCTGACCTACGAAGCGGTCGGCCTGACCGGGCGGCTGCTGCGGCGGTCGCGGCGGTGATGCCTTGGGGCTACACGGTTCCGGCCGTCGCCGCCGTGCTCGTCGTGGTCGCGGCGGAGCTGTTCCTGGTGCGCACCGGCCTGTTCCGGCGGCCGGCGTACTGGGTCACCATGGTGATCGTCGTGGCCTTCCAGGTGGCGGTGGACGGGTGGCTGACGAAGCTGTCGGCGCCGATCGTCCGGTACGCCCCCGGTGGCATCACCGGCTGGCGGTTCCCGTGGGACATCCCGGTCGAAGACTTCCTGTTCGGCTACGCCCTCGTGACCGCGGTGCTGCTCCTGTGGGAGCGCGGGAAATCCCGAGAGGACGGGGATTGAGGCCCGCTTCCGCCCAGCGGCGGTCCGAGGGGGGTCGACCGGCGAGCGGAAGCGGGAGTTCGAGGCCGGTACGGGGGTCGCCTCGCGGCGAAAGGCACGACACGGCTCCAGCGTGACCGGCTACTTCGAAAAGGCAGCGCCGTGAAGGCAAGGGGTGAGGCCCGGGGACACCGCCGTACCGACACCCTGGACAACGTCGCGCCTCCGGCGGTGTTCCGGACGGCGGGCGTGACGTGCGTCGCTCAGCGGGATCTCGCGAGCCCGTGGCCGGCCGGCGACCGCGTCCGGACCGCCCAGCGGGTGAGCGCCGGAACGGGAGCGACGGCCGCGAGGAACACCGCGGCGATCAGCAGCCACCCCGGGCCGCCGAGGCCGCCGACCGCGAGCGTGAACACGCCGGGGGCCACCATCTGCACCGTGGCCGTGGCGGCTTCGGTCACGCCTTGGTAGGCGCCCTTGGCGTCTTCACGCATGAGCTGCACCGACAAGCCCCAGTTGGCGGCCACGTAGCCGAGTTCCCCCACGACGTGCAGCACGGCGGCCAGCACCACCACCGTGACCGCGCCCGCGCCCGCGCCGCCGGCGGTCGTGGCGAGCAGCACGCAGCTCGCCGCGAGCACCACACCGGACACCACCGCCGTGCGCGCGGCCTGGCCCGCCGTGCGCGCGAACCGCGCGAACGGCACCTGGAACACCGCGATCCCCACCGAACTGAGCACCACCACCACGCCGCCCAGCCCCAGCGGCAGCCGGGTCCGGCCGGACAGCCACAGCGGCAACCCGGCCGACAACATGGCCCAGCACAGCGAAAGCACGGCCGTGGCCGCGGCGACGCACAGGTAGGGCCGGTCGCGCAGCACCACCCGCGTCCCCGGCCGTTCCGGCGGGGCCCCGGTGCGCGCGGGCACCAGCAACGTCGCTCCGGCGAGGGCGAGGAAGCTGACGGCGTTGCCGGCGATGGCCACGGTGTACGCCCACCGGGTGTCGGCGGTCAGCACCAGGGCGCCCAGTCCGGCGCCGGCGGCGTACCCGACGTGCTGCGCCACCCGCTGCCGCGCCAGCACGCGCACCCGCTCCGCGGGCTCGGTGACCACCCCGGTGATCAGCGCCGTCCGCACCGCGGTCCCGCCGGTCGCCAGTGCGGTGAAGGGCACCGTCACGGCCAGGAACGACCAGGTGCCGTCCACCGCGAGGTAGCCGGCCATCGCGACGGCCCGCACCAGCGTGAGCGCGACCAGCACCGGCCGCGCGCCGACCCGGTCCGCGAACGCGCCCAGGGGCACCGCGGCGGCCATGCCCGCCGCGCTCGCCACGGCCAGTCCCACGCCCACCGTGACCGGCGGGAGCCCGGCGATCCGGGTCAGGTAGAGCGCCCAGATCGTGAACCAGAGGCCGTCGCCGAGCGCGGAAACCCCGCGGCCCCACAGCAGGCTTCGCAATCCGTCCATGCAACCACCCTTCACGAAGGCGTGAATGGTAAGCACAGGGCCCGCCGAGCCGCAATCATCATTCAGCGATTCCTGAACCGTGTTAGGATCGCGCGGCGGAAGGGACGGGTGATGGGCGGACTGGTCGATGCGGGCAACGCCGTCCAGGGCGCGATCGTCGAACTGACGCGCGAACTGGCCGATCCGGTGCGCCTCACCGCTCTGCAGGTGCTGGCCGCCGAGGGCCCGCACACGATGGTGCAGCTGGCCGACGCCCTCGGCGTCACCGCACCCCGCCTGGGCAACCACCTGGCCCGGCTGCGGGCCGCCGGGCTCGTGACCGTCGAGCACGCCGGACGGCACGCCGTGTACCGCGTCGGCCGCGAAGACCTCTTGGCCGTGCTCACCGCACTGGCGCACTACGCGGGCAACGACTCCATCGCCCCGCCGGACCGCGCCGAGTCGGGCGCGGACATCGCGCACACGTGTTACGACCACGCCGCGGGCCGGCTCGGCGTGGCGGTGTTCGCCCTGCTCGTCGAGCGTGGAGCGCTGCGGCCCCCGGACGGGTCCGCACCCGAGGTGGCCCTCGGCGACGACCTGTCGGCGTTCCACGACCTCGGCGTCACCCCCGCGAAGGTCACCTCCGGCCGCCGCCGGCCGGCCACCGCCTGCCTCGACCGGACCCACCGCGTCCCCCACCTGGGCGGCGTCCTCGGTCACGAAGTCCTGGAAGCGTTCCTGGCCGACGACCTCGTCCGGCGGGGCACGGGCGACCGCGAACTGCGGATCACCCCGCGCGGCCGCCGCCGGTTCGGCGCCCTGCTGCCCGGGTTCGCGCCGTCCTGAAGCCGCAAGGCCGGGGAAATTCCCGGTAGCCGTTCTCGGACGTGCCCCTCAGCGGCGCCCCGAGCGGCTCGCGGCGAGGAACTCGCGGTTGAGCGTCGTGATGCTCGCGAACGGGATGCCCTTCGGGCACGACGCCACGCACTCACCCGTGTTGGTGCAGCCGCCGAAGCCCTCGGCGTCCATCGTGTCGACCATGTCGAGCACCCGGCGCGCACGTTCGGGGGCGCCCTGCGGGAGCAGGCTCAGGTGGGTCACCTTCGCCGCGGTGAAGAGCGTTGCCGAGCCGTTCGGGCACGCCGCCACGCAGGCGCCGCAGCCGATGCACGTCGCATTGTCGAACGCCAGGTCCGCGTCCGGCTTGGGGACCGGGGTCGCGTGGGCGTCCGGCGAGCTGCCCGTCGGCGCGGTGACGTACCCGCCGGCCTGGACGATCCGGTCGAGGGCCGACCGGTCGACGACCAGGTCCTTGATGATGGGGAAGCCCTTGGCGCGCCAGGGTTCCACGTCGATGACGTCCCCGTCGGCGAAGGAGCGCATGTGCAGCTGGCACGACGTCGTGCGTTCCGGGCCGTGCGCCCGTCCGTTGATCACCACGCCGCACGAGCCGCAGATGCCCTCGCGGCAGTCGTGGTCGAACGCCACCGGTTCGCCGCCGGTTTCGATCAGCCGCTGGTTCAGCACGTCGAGCATTTCGAGGAACGACATGTCCGGGCTGATGCCGTCGACCGGGTAGGCGACCAGCCGGCCTTCGGCGGCCGGACCTTCCTGCCGCCAGACGCGCACGGTGAGTTTCACGTGTAGCTCCGCTGGGTCGGGTGGACGTGCTCGAAAACCAGTTCCTCGCGGTGCAGCACCGGTTCGGTGCCGTACTCCCACGCCGCGACGTGGGCGAAGTTCTCGTCGTCCCGCAAAGCTTCGCCGTCCGGAGTCCGGTGCTCCTCGCGGAAGTGCCCGCCGCACGATTCCTCGCGCGCGAGCGCGTCGACGAGCATCAGCTCGGCCAGCTCCAGGAAGTCCGCGACCCGGTTGGCCTTCTCCAGCTCCTGGTTGAACTCCGCCCCGCCGCCGGGGATCCGGACGTCGCGCCAGAACTCCGCCCGCAGCTCCGGCACCCGGTCCAGCGCCTTGCGCAGGCCTTCGCGGGTGCGGGACATCCCGCAGTGGTCCCACATCAGCAGGCCGAGCTCGCGGTGGAACGAGTCGACCGACCGCGTACCGCGAACCGCCAGCAGCCGCGAAATCCGGGCCCGCACCTCGGTCTCCACCCCGGTGACGGCGTCCCGGGGCACCTCGGCCAGGCGCGTGCCGCCGAGGTAGTCGTTCACCGTCGTGGGCAGCACGAAGTAGCCGTCGGCGAGGCCCTGCATGAGCGCCGACGCGCCGAGCCGGTTGGCGCCGTGGTCGGAGAAGTTCGCCTCGCCGATCACGAACAGCCCGGGGATCGTGCTCTGCAGGTCGTAGTCCACCCAGAGCCCGCCCATCGTGTAGTGGATGGCCGGGTAGATCCGCATCGGCGCCGCGTACGGGTCCTCCGCGGTGATGCGCCGGTACATGTCGAAGAGGTTGCCGTAGCGGGCTTCGATGGCCGGGCGGCCCAGGCGCGCGATCGCGTCGGCGAAGTCCAGGTAGACGCCCAGGCCGCCGGGACCGACCCCGAGCCCGGCGTCGCAGACGTTCTTCGCCGCCCGCGACGCGATGTCCCGCGGCACGAGGTTGCCGAAGCTCGGGTAGAGGCGTTCGAGGTAGTAGTCGCGCTCCTCCTCGGGGATCTCCCCCGGCGGCCGCGGGTCGCCCTCGCGCCGGGGCACCCAGATCCGGCCGTCGTTGCGCAGCGACTCGCTCATCAGCGTCAGCTTCGACTGGTGCTCGCCGGAGCGCGGGATGCACGTCGGGTGGATCTGGGTGAAGCACGGGTTCGCGAAGTACGCCCCGCGCTTGTGCGCCCGCCAGATCGCGGTCGCGTTGGAGCCCTTCGCGTTCGTGGACAGGGAGAAGACGTTGCCGTACCCGCCCGTCGCGAGCACGACGGCGTCCGCGAGGTGCGTCGTGATCTCCCCGGTGACCAGGTCGCGCGCGACGATGCCGCGGGCCCGGCCGTCGACGACGACCAGGTCGAGCATCTCCGTGCGCGCGTGCAGTTCGACGTTTCCCGCGTCGATCTGCCGGGACAGCGCCTGGTACGTTCCGAGCAGCAGCTGCTGACCCGTCTGGCCGCGCGCGTAGAAAGTTCGCTGCACCTGCACGCCGCCGAAGGACCGGGTGTCCAGCAGGCCGCCGTACTCCCGGGCGAACGGCACGCCGGAGGCCACGGCCTGGTCGATGATCTGCGCCGACACCTGGGCCAGCCGGTACACATTGGACTCGCGGGCGCGGAAGTCACCGCCCTTGACCGTGTCGTGGAAGAGCCGGTACACCGAGTCGCCGTCGTTGCGGTAGTTCTTCGCGGCGTTGATGCCGCCTTGGGCCGCGACGGAGTGCGCGCGCCGCGGCGAGTCCTGGAAGCAGAACTGCACGACGTGGTAGCCCTGCTCGGCCAGTGTCGCGCCGGCCGAGCCGCCGGCCAGCCCGGTGCCCACGACGATCACGCGGTGCCGGCGCCGGTTCGCCGGGTTCACCAGCTTCGCGGCGAACTTCCGTTCGTCCCACCGGCGTTCCAGGGGAACGGCGGGTGCCTTGGTGTCGGCGATCGGGTCGCCCACGCGGTAATCGGCCATGGTCAGTGCACCAGTCCTGTCATGATCGCGACCGGGACGAGCGCGTAGCCGCCCGCGACCACGACCGCCGTCGTGCTGCCGAAGATCTTGATCGCCCGTTCCCGCCGGGCACCGGCGACGCCCAGCGTGCGCGCGGCGCTGGCGAAGCCGTGGTGGATGTGCAGGCCCAGCATCGCCAGGGCGACCAGGTAGATCAGGTTCACCCACCAGACCCGGAAGTCCGCCACGAGGTTGTGGTACGGGTCGCCGGGGACGAAGTCCCGGTTCACCGTGCCCACGGTGAAGTCGAGGATGTGCCAGACGACGAACACCGCCAGCGTCGCGCCGCCCCAGCGCATCGTCCGCACCGCGAAGGTCGCCCGCGGCGGCCGCCGGTGGACGTAGCGCACCGGCCGGGCCCGGCGGTCACGGCGGGCCAGCTGCACCGCCGCGGTGCCGTGCAGGACCAGCGCGACGAGCAGGACCGCGCGCTGGAGCCAGAGGAACCACGAGTACCCCAGCACCGGTTCGCCGATGGTGCGCAGCCAGTGGGCGTAGTGGTTGAGGTCGCCGGCCCCCAGGAACGTCTTGAGGTTGCCGACCATGTGCGCGAACACGAAGGCGAGCAGGAGCACGCCGCTCACCGCCATGACGGCCTTCTTGCCGATCGTCGAGGCCCAGAAGCGCCGGACGGCCGAGCGGCGCTTCGCCGCGGGCCGGTGTGCGAGGTTGTTCACCACCCCGTCGACGTTAGGAGCGCATCAACCAGAGGTCAAAGACATGATAACTCTGCCTCCCATAGGCAGCGACTATCATGGCGGCATGCAGTTCCACCAGCTGGCCTACTTCGTCGCCGTGGCCGAACACCGGCACTTCACCCGCGCCGCCGAGCAGATGCGCGTGGCCCAGCCGTCGCTGTCCCAGCAGGTCCGCGCGCTCGAACACGATCTCGGTGCCCCGCTGTTCCACCGGATCCGCGGCAACGTCTCACTCACCGAAGCCGGCGAGACCCTGCTGCCGATCGCGCGGCGGATCCTCGCCGAGACCGAGACCGCCCGGCGGGCCATCCGGGAACTGGACGAGCTCGACCGCGGCCGGGTGCGGCTGGGTGCGCCGCCGAGCCTGTGCACGGGCCTGCTCCCCGCGATGCTCGCGGCGTTCCGCCGCCGGTACCCGGGCATCCAGCTGGAGCTGCACGAAAGCGGGTCGGGCGACCTGCGGCAGCGGCTGGCCGAAGGCGCATTGGACCTGGCGCTGCTGGCGGGCGCCCGGACGACGGCCGACGCCGGTCTGGCGGCGACACCGCTGCTGCTCGAGGAACTGGTGCTGATCTCCGCCGCGGACGCACCGGTGGCCCACACGGGCACCCGCCTCGATATCCGGGAGCTCGCCGACGTCCCCCTGGTGATGTTCCGCCGCGGCTACGACGTCCGGGAAGCCACCGTCAACGCCTGCCGCGCCGCGGGGTTCGAGCCGTCGTTCGCGATCGAAGGCGGCGAGATGGACGCGGTGCTGGAACTGGTGCGCGCCGGCGTGGGCGCCGCGGTGGTCCCGAGCACGGTGGCCGGCGACCGGTTCCTGATGACCCGGTTCACCCCCGACGCCGGCATGACCCGCGTCGTGCAGCTCGTCCACCGCGGCGACGTGGAACCGACCCGGGCGGTGCGCGCGCTGCGCTCGGCGATCGCCGGGTTCGTGGCCGACCCGGCCCGCCGCGCGAGCCTGCCGCCCGGCATCGAGTCCCTTGTGGACGCAGGTGTCACCGCCGCTGACCTCAGCTGAGACCGAACCGCTCGGCGACCGCCGCCATTTCCGCGCGCCGGCGGGCGGGTTCGGGCGTGGACGGCGTGATGACGATCCGGGTCACTCCCTGCCGGGCCAGCGCCTCGACGTCCTCTGTGGACATGTCGGCCGAGCCCCACCGCGTGTACTCGATGTCGTCCGGGTCGCGGCCCGCTTCGCTCGCCGTGGTGCGGACGAGCTCGAATTGGCGACGGCGCTCGTCCGGCGTCAGCATGCCGCCGGGGAAGTACCCGTCGCCGCGGCGGCCGGCGCGGCGGGCCGCGGCCGCGCTGGAACCACCGATGTGGATCGGCAGCTCGCGGACGCCGACCGGTTTCGGAAAGCTGCAGACGGCCTCGAAGGAGAAGAACTCGCCGTCGAAGCCGACGCCCTCTTCACCGCCCGCCCACAGCAACCGCAGGACGTCGATGGCCTCGTCCGCGCGGCGGCCCCGGGTGGCGAAGTCGACGCCGGCCGCCCGCGCCTCGCCGGGCAGCGCGCCCACCCCGACCGTGAGCAGCCGCATGCGTCCGCCGGACAGCACGTCGACGGTCGCCAGCCGCTTGGCCAGCACCACCGGGTGGTGGTACGGCAGCAACAGGACGCCGGTGCCCAGCAGGATGCGGCTCGTGACGGCGGCGACGAAACTCAGGCACTCCAAGGGATCCGCGTACGGCAGCGTCGGCGGCAGCTCCATCGGCCCGATCTTCGCACCCGGGTACAGGGCGACGTGTTCCGGCAGGTACAGGGACTCGAAGCCGCATTCCTCCGCGTCCAGGGCGAACCCCGCGATCGTGTCCGGGTCCGCGCCGAAGAAGGGTGTGCTGTAGCTGATTCCGAACTTCACTCCCGAGAAGCTAGACGTTGCCGCGGACGTCAAGGCAACGAGCGGATCCTCGTCAGGCGGGTGAGGGCGGCGAATCCGTCGTCGGTGCCGGGCCAGTGGGCGCGCACGGCATCGAGCCCGGCACGGCGCACCACCGAGCGCAGGACGGCGCTGACGATGATCGCGTCGTCGGCGTACCCGAGCACCGGGATGAAGTCGGGCACCAGGTCGATCGGCAGCGCGAGGTAGGCCAGCAGCAGGCCGAGCCGGATCCGGACACCGCGCGGCAGCGTCTTGTCCGCGGCCAGCCGGCGGACGAGCCGCAGCACGTCGGGCAGCAGCCGCAGCGCTTCCCGCAGCAGCCCTCCGCGGGGCCGGACGAGCACGAGCGCGACGACCAGGGCGACCCACGCGAGCAGCAGGGCGGCCGCGACCCCGATCAGCAGATCCCACCAGAACGACCCCGTCACCGCGCGAGGCTACGTCCGCACGCCGTCGTGGTCCAGTTGCTTCGCGCGATCGGGGCGGCCGGGTTTTGCGCCTCGTCCACCGGGGAACGCCGCCCGGAGACGGTCGGCAGGCGGAGGTCGGAGTGCTCGGTGGGTTGTTCGCGGTGACGAAAGCCGGGGTGGCGCTGGCCCTCGCCGGCCCGGTCCTCGTGACGCGCGAAGCGAAAAAGGCGGTCTCGGCGATCAGCCCGCTCGTCGGGGAGCTGGCCGCGGGGGCGGCCGGGACGGCGGGGGAAGCGACCCGGACGACCAGCCGCACGGCCGTGCGCGCCGCGCGGGTCGTGCGCAACGCCGCGGGCGCGCGCACGGCCGTCTGGCACGCGGGACGGCGGCTGCACGTGCCGCTGCGGCCGGGCGAGGACGCCGCCCGCCCGGACGGGCCCGCGTTCGCCGCCGAGCTGGCCGCGCACGCCGACGTCGCCGGGGCCTACTGGGACGGCGGGCTCGGCAGCGTGGTCCTGTACCTGGCCGAAGAAGGGGCGGCCGACGACGTCCTCGACCGGATCGCCGCGCAGTGCGGGCGGCACGGGCTGACGCCCGCCGAGCCGGGTGCCTGCGCCCCGGCCCACCCCGGCGACACCTACGGGGTGCGGACGGCGGCGCTCGCGCTGGCGATGGACGTCGCCGGCCTGGCCGTGTCGGCCGGCACCCGCGCGGTGCGCTCCGGACGGCTGCACGAAGGGGTGCGGGCGCTGGTGTCCGCGGCCCGGGAACACCCGGCCGTCCGCGCGGCGCTGGACGAGCGGTTCGGCTGGTACACCGCCGAACTGGCGCGCGCGGGCGTGTCCGCCGCGGTGCGGGGGCTGAGCCAGGACCCCCTCGAACTGGCGCTGGACGCCGTCCTGCGCACCGGGCAGCTCGCCGAGGCGATCGCCCGCCTCGCCGCGTTCGACGCCGGGCACGACGAGCTCTGTTCGCCGGAGCGGCCCAGCCTCGGGGTGACGCCGCCGCCGCGGCGGGTCCGGGCCCCCATGGAGGACTACGCCCGCAACGCCGTCGGTGGCGGCCTGCTCGCCGCGCTGGCCGACCTGCTGGTGCGCCGCAACGCCCGCGAAGCCGCCGAAGCGTTCCTCGCGGCATCCCCGATGCCCGCCCGCTACGCCGACACCGCCTTCCACACCGCGATGGGCACCGCCTTCGCTCGCGAAGGTGTGCTCGTCCGCGACCCGGACCGGCTCAAGGCACTGGACACTGTGGACACCGTGGTGCTGCACGCCGACGCGCTGCACGGCGAAGACGGGCTGGATCCGCACGCCGAGGCCGTGCTGGACGCGGCCCGCCGGGCCGAGGCGCGGGTCGTCATCACCGGCGAGGGCGCGCGCGACCGGCTCGGCGAGTTCGCCACGCTCGCGGACGACGTCGCGGACGAAACCTTCGCCGGGCTGGTGACGCGGCTGCAGGACGAAGGCCGGGTCGTGCTGACCGTCGCCCGTCCGCCCGCGCGGTGCGCGCCGAACTGCGACGAGGTGGCCGGTCTGCTCGCCGGCGATCTCTGCGTCGCGCTCGCCGACCGGAACGCCCCGGTGCTGTGGGGCGCCGACCTCGTCGTCCGGCCGGGGCTGACCGGCGTGTGGCGGGTGCTGCGGGCCGCGGCCGCCGCCCGGGTGAACAGCCGGCGGGCCACCCGGGTGGCCACCGCGGGCGGCCTGATCGGCGGGCTGCTGCTGATGTCGCGCCGCGGGCGGCCGCTGGTCCCGCTCGTGCCCCGGCTGGACCCGGTCGTGCTCGGCGGGCTGACCGGGGTGGCGATGGGCACGCTCGCCGCGGTGCGCGTGGCCGCCACCCGGCCGCCGGCCGGCCGGGCCCGGATCGCCTGGCACGAGCTGACCGGCGAGGAGGTCCTCCGGCGGCTGGCCGCCGCGCGGCCCGAGCCGACGCACCGGGACCTGGCGGCGCGGCGGGTGCGGGCGGTGGCCGGCGCGGTGGCCCGGCACCCGGCCGCGGCGCCGGTGCGGTTCGGGACGGGGCTGGCCGCCGACGTCGCCGCCGAGCTGAACGACCCGCTGACCCCGGTGCTGGCTCTCGGCGCGGTCGCGTCCGCGGTGGTCGGCTCACCGGTCGACGCGCTGCTGGTCGCCGCGGCGATGGGCTTGAACGCCGTCGTCGGCGGCGCCCAGCAGTTCCGCGGCCGGCGCGCGCTGGCGAAGCTGCGGGACGGCGAGCGGCAGCGGGCCCGCCGGCTGGGCGGCCGGGTCGTCGACGCGCGGGCGCTGGCGCCCGGCGACCGGATCGAGCTGCGGGTCGGCGACGTCGTCCCGGCCGACGCCCGCCTGCTGACCGCCAACGACCTCGAGGTCGACGAATCCGCGCTGACCGGCGAGTCGCTCCCGGTCGCCAAGCAGCTCGACCCGGTGCCGTCGGCGCCGATGGCCGAGCGCAGCTGCCTGGTCTTCGCCGGCACCACGGTGGTCAGCGGCGAAGGCACGGCGGTGGTCGTGGCGGTCGGCTCGGAGACCGTCGCCGGCCGCGCGGTCGAGCTGGCCACCCGGACCGCCGCGGCGGTCGGGATCCAGGCCCGGCTGCAGGACCTCACCCGGCGGGCCCTGCCGCTGACGATGCTCGGCGGTGCGCTCGTCACGGGCCTGTCCGCGATCCGCGGCCGTCCGCTGCGCCGGGCGCTGGCCGGTGGCGTGGCGATCGCCGTCGCCGCGGTGCCCGAGGGGCTGCCGCTGGTGGCCACGGTGGCCCAGCGGGCGGCGGCCCGGCGGCTGTCCGCGCGGGGCATCCTCGTGCGCGCGCCACGGGCGCTCGAGGCGCTGGGGCGCTTGGACGTCGTGTGCTTCGACAAGACCGGCACGCTGACCGAGAACCGGCTGCGCGTGGTGACGACGACCGGGCCCGACGGCGAGGCGCGCGAGCCGGAGCCCGGCGATGCGGTGCTGCGGGCCGCCGCCCGCGCGTGCCCGGGCACGCTCGACGACCCCCACGTGCGGGCCCACGCCACCGACCAAGCCGTGCTGGACGCCGCCGGGGCGGACGAGGGCTGGACCGAGCTCGCCGGGCAGCCGTTCGAGGCGAACCGGGGCTACTCGGCCACGGTCGGCCGGGACGGCGACGGTGGGGCGACGCTGGTCGTCAAGGGCGCCCCCGAGACCGTCCTGCCCGCCTGCGCCGGTGGCGACGAACTGGCCCGCGCCGCGGAAGCGTTGGCGGACCAGGGTTTGCGCGTGCTCGCGGTGGCGTCCCGGACGGCCGAGCCGGTGCTCGACGGTGACGACCGGGACGTGCTGGCGGACCTGGAGTTCCTGGGTTTCGTCGGGCTGGCCGACACGCTCCGGCCCACGGCCGAGCCGCTGATCAGCGGGCTGCGCGCGGCCGGCGTGGCGCCGGTGATGCTGACCGGGGACCACCCGAACACCGCGCGGGCCATCGCGACGTCGCTCGGCTGGCCGGCCGACGCCCCGGTCGTCACCGGGGACGAGCTGGCCGCGCTGGACCGCGCCGGCCGGGCCCGGCTGCTCTCCGGCGCCGGCGTGATCGCCCGCGTCGCGCCGGCGCAGAAGCTGCAGGTCGTCGAAGCGCTGCGGGAGGCCGGGCGGGTGACCGCGATGGTCGGCGACGGCGCGAACGACGCGGCGGCCATCCGCGCCGCGGACGTCGGCATCGGCGTGCGGGCCCGGGCGTCGACCGCCGCCCGCACCGCGGCCGACGTCGCGCTGACCGACGAGGACCTGACCGTCCTGCTGGAGGCGGTGGCGGAGGGCCGCGCGCTGTGGCGCAGCGTGTCGGACGCCGTCGTGATCCTGGTGGGCGGCAACGCGGGCGAGATCGGGTTTTCGGTGCTGGGCACGCTGCTGTCGGGCGACTCCCCCCTGGGCACCCGGCAGCTGCTGCTGGTCAACCTGCTGACCGACCTGTTCCCGGCGATGGCGGTGGCGGTCACCCGTCCGGACGACGACGGGGCCGGCCCGGGCGGTCTCGGCGAGGGCCTGTCCCGCGCCATCACGAGCCGCGGCGTGACGACCGGTGTCGGCGCGACGACGGCGTGGCTGTTCGGCCGGTTCACCCCGGGAACCGTGCGCCGCACGAGCACGATGGCCCTGTGCGCGCTGGTCGGCACCCAGCTGGCCCAGACCCTGCGCGGCCGGCGGCGCAGCCCGCTGGTGGTCGGCACCGCGGTCGGGTCCGCCCTGGCGCTGGCCGCGATCGTGCAGACGCCGGGCGTCAGCCAGTTCTTCGGCTGCACCCCGCTCGGCCCGCTCGCGTGGGCCGGGGTCGGGGCGGGCGTCGCGACGGGGGCGGTGACCTCGTCCCTGCCGATCCTGCGTGCGGGCGCGGAGTCCGGTTGAGACGGTCTTCGCGCCGGTTCCGGGGATCTCGAGGTTGAGCGGGGACGGCGGGAACGGTGCGTGGCCCTGCTGTCCGAAGCCGAGGCCTACGCCGCAGCGGAACTGCTGGGGCAGTACGCGCAGCTCGATCCACCGGCCGCCTTGAACCAGCTCGCCGCGTCCCTGGCCAGCCGCCTCGGCGCCTGACCAGGGGGCGTCGGCTTCGCAGCTCAGCGCGGCTTGATCAGGGCGCGATGCCCACGCCGTCGATCCGGCTCCACGCCCTTTCCTGCGCCGCGGTCATGGCGGGCCAGGAAACGTCACCCGGCCGGGGCCGGACCCGGGTGGAGTACGGCGCGGGGCGGTATCCGGCGTCGTAGAAACACCCGCCGCCGTAGGTGCGGTCGTAGGTCCGGCAGGAGTTCGCGATCGAGAGCGGGGCCGGCTCCCGCCCGGTGCGCACCCAGTCGTCGAGGGCGGCGAGGGCGGTGGCGTACTCGGCGACGCTCAGCTCGTCGTGCTCGGATTCCCGGGTGAACGTCTGGACGAGCCGGCTGTCCCGGCCGGCACCGTGGAGGGTCGCGCGGTAGGCCGACTCGTGTTCCACGAAGACCGACGGGTCGTCGATCGCGTGCAGGGTGAGGACCGGGAGGGAGACCTGACCGGTCAGGTCGCTGTCGTAGGAGAGGTCACGGCGGGCGGTGGGGTCGGCCGAGAACCGGGCCACCCCCGCGTTGAGCGCACTGTCGTCGTGCGAGCCGGTGTAGCGCACGCCCTGGTTGCCGAACGGGTTGCGGCCGCCGAGCCGGTTCCCCACGATGTCCTGGAACAGGAAGGTCGCGTACTGCAGGTGCGTCGGCAGCGAGCGTTCCGGGATCGTCGTGACGGCGGTGATGTCGTCCAGGTTCCGCTGTTGCCCGGGCGTCCGGGCGGCCGGTGCCGACGCGATCCCGGTGCACTCCTGGAGCCGGGCGAGCACGTCGTCCGGGGTCAGGGTGGACTCCGCGGGCAGCCCTTGCCACAGCGGGTACTGCGGCTCGTCCGGGCGGGGCAGGTTGCGGCAGTAGTACTGGTAGACCACGCGCAGATCGACGCGGTGGTCGTAGCCGCGGGAGCCGCCGGCCAGCAGGCCGCTCGTCAGCAGCACCCCGTCGTAGGCGCCGCGCTCCCGGCCGTAGGTCTCGGCGACCTTGGCGGCGACGTTGCCGCCGAAGGACTGGCCGTGGACGTAGGTGCGGGCGGGCCGGCCGAACCGCTCGACGAACAAGCGCCGCACGTTGTCGGTGTCGGCGGCGGCCATCCTGACCCCGTAACCGCCGCGCCGGTAGGAGGAGCCGGCCCAGGCGTAGCCCTGCTCGACCAGCACGGCCCACTGCGCCAGGTCTTCCGTGGTGGCGGCGGGATCGGCGGACGCGGCGGGTCCGCCGTGGGCGTGGACGACCAGCGAGCGGTTCCAGCGCTTCGGGACGGCGATCGTGTAGTAGGCGCCGTTGCCGTCCTGGCCGGTGTAACAGGTGGCCTTTCCCACCAGGCCGGACGGGCAGGCGGCCGGCGGCATTGCGCTCGCGCGGCTCGGGACCGCGGTCCCGAGCGTGCCCAGGACGGCGAGCAACGCGCCGGATACCGCCGCACGGCGCCGGCGGGAACGAAGGATGGCGTGGGGCAAGGAACTCCCTTTCGTGGATGTCCGGCTCATTCGGCGAGCAGGCCGGTGAAGAAGTCGACGATCGGCGGTTGCGTCCCCGCGGCGCTGTGGCCCACCCCGGGGACCATGACGTGCCGGACCGCGGTGCCGTGCCGGGTCAGGTCTTCGGCCAGCCGATCCAGCCGCTCCGGCCGGCTGTGGCCGGACTCGCCCATGGCGGCCAGGTCGGCCCGTCCGTCGTCGTCGGCGCCGACGACCAGCAGCACCGGCACCCGGGCGACCGCGGTGGGGTCCACCGTGATCCCGAACCGCTGCCGGGTGTCCCCGATGCCGGCCGGCCAGCCGAGCGACCGATCGAGCAAGGTCACCCCGCCCGGCGCGCTGACCGCGACGGCGGCGAGCCGCTCCGGGTGAAGGTAGAGGAACCGGTGGGCGAACTGGCCACCACCGGAGTGCCCGGACAGCAGCACGGTGTCCACCCGCGCGTTCCACCGGACCCGCACCTGCTCCAGGATTTCGAGCAGCACCAGGTCGAACCGGATGCCGTGGGCGTCGAGGGTCTTGTAGTTGTGCACGTCGTCCGGATCGTCGATGCCGACGGGGAACAGCGGGGTCACGACGATGAGATCGTGCCGGTCGGCGAAGGGGATGAGTCCCTCGCGCAGCGCGCCGACGTTGCGCCCGGTGCCGTGCACGGCCACCAGCACCGGCATCCGGGCCTCCGGAGTCCAGCTCCGGGGAACGTAGGCGCAGTAGCTGCAGCGCGGTTCGCCCGGCGCGGCGAAGAACGGCGTGCGGCCGGTCAGCAGCCGGCGGCCCGGGTGGGCGGCGGGCAGGTCTTCGACACGGATCATGGGGTCTCCCTCGGAATTGGCCCGGGATCGTCGTCGACGACCAGGGCCTCGATGAGCGTGGTGACGGTGGGCGCCCGGTCGACGGTCCAGATCTCGTCGAGCATCCGGCGCCACCGCGCCGCCGTCGTCAGCGGTTCGACCAGGGCCACGAACTTCTGCTCGAACTGCTCGTCGGTCATCGGCGTCCCGTGGCCACCGGGGGCGTTGCGGACTTCGCGGACGAGCTCGCCGCCGGAGGCGAGGCCGATGGTGACCCGGTTGGGGGATGCGGGTCGGCAGCATCGCCGTGAGGGCGGGGTCTTCGCGCACCTCGACGCGGGCCATCAGGGCCCCGACGACGGGATCGGCGAGCGCGTCCGGATCGTACGAGGACGCCGTCAGTTCCCCGTCGACGACGATCCGGTCGCCCTGGCGCAGATCGGTGAGCTGCTCGCGCAAGGCGAGCGCCGCCCACACCGCGGTCTGCATTTCCCCGTTGGTGGGCAGCATTTTCGTGAGCGTCCGGGACACCGCGTACGAGCCGGTGGAGGTGCGGGAACTCGAGCGGCTCCAGGACGAAGGAACCGCTCACCTGCCGCATGAACCCCATCTCGCCTTCGAAGATCGGCGCGGGCCCGGTGAACCCTTCCCGGGCCAGCCAGGCGGAGAAGACCCCGTTCCGGGCGGCGTTCGGCGCGGAAGAAGCCTTCCACGACGACAGTTCGCCCGCCCGGACCTGACGCATCGCGATGTGGCCGTTCAGGGCGACGTTCACCGCCTGGGTGAGCGCGATGGCGGTGACGAGGTCCCGGCCGGACCGCCCTTCGGCCTCGGCGACCGCCAGGCACGCCGGGATGTTGTCGCTGGGGTGGCCGGGCTCGAGCCCGAGGTAGCCGTCGTTGAAGTCCAGGTGGCGCACCATCGTCCCGTTGACGAACGTGGCGACGTCCGCGGTGGCGCGGTCTCTCGTGCCCAGCACCGTCGACGGCCCGGCGGGAAGCGCGCGGGCGAGCCGCCGGGCCGCCCGGCCGGGCTCGGCGCCGAACGCGCCGAGCCCGCAGCCGAGGGTGTCGACCAGCCGTTGCCGGACCGTGTGGATCGCGTGCTCGCCGAGGTCTTCGAAGCGCAGCGCGGCCGCCCAGGAACCGAGGTCGTCGGCGATCACGGCCGGTCGGCCCGGGTGATCGGCAGGCGGGCGAGCGGGACGTGGTGCTGGCCCGCGTGGATGTCCCGGTCCCGCAGCGATCCCTGGCCGATCGGGCGGGGGAAGGAGATCTTCACGACGTTGAGCGACGGGATCCGGAACAGCTGGACGGTGCTTTCCTCGACGCGGTAGAGCCGCGCGATCACGCGCTCGTTCAGGACGGACTCGTCCGCGGCGATCCGGTAGCCCTCGGCGTCGCGCATGAACAGCTCCATGGTGACCCAGAACGGGCCGGCGTTCTTCGAGCGGACCTCGTGGGCCAGCTCCGCGAGGGTGGTCTCAGGCACGGGTCTTCTCCCCCAGCTCGGTGCGGAACAGGTCGGCGGGACCGGCGCAGTCGACGACGTGGTTGAGCACGAACTCGTACGCCACACCGCGCTCGATCTCCGCGGGCGAGAACGGGAACGCGAGACTGGGCAGGTAGTCCATCCCCGGCGTCGGCAGGTGCAGCATCAGCGGGTTGGCGACCTTGGCGACCGCCGTGGCGGTGGCCTGGTCGGACGCGTTGACGAGCAGCATGACGCCGGCCTCGCGCGGCGGCCCGCTCTCCGGCTCGAGGTCGCCCAGCACCGCGTTGTGGCCGTAGAGGCGGAGGTCGAAGGCGTACTCGTCGTCCGCCAGTTCCAGCGTCTGCCCCACCCGCTGCGTGATCATCGTGCGCATCAGCCGTGCCCAGGCGTCGATGTCGGCGAGGATGAGCGGATCGCGGATCGCGGAGAACGACATGGTCTCGTAGCCGGTGATCCGGGCGCCTTCCAGCTTGATCGTGTACTGGTCCGCGACGTGGAACTTCGACCCTTCGACGCGGACGATCCGGTCGTCGACCGCGGTGTACCGCGCGTCCCGGACGTCGAGGGTGCCGGCGGGCTCCCGCATCTCGAACGGGTTGGCGGACTCGTAGAGCATGTGGGCGGCCACCGAGATCGGCGTGCAGGACACCGTGGGGTCGAGTGGCTCGATGGTGAAGCCGTCGGCGTCGATGGTGGCGAGGACCCCGCCCGCGCGCGGGTTGCTCGTGCACTGGCCGCCGCACTCGACGATCTTGGCGGCGTGCCACGTGGGGCCGGCGGGCAGTCCCTTCATGAGCGGGTAGGCGGCCGCGACCGCGGTGTCGGTGGCGCGGCCGGCGAGCACGAGCTGAGCGCCGGCGCGCAGGGCCTCGACGATCGGTTCGTGCCCCATCGCCCCGACGATGTGGGTGCAGCTTTCCAGGGTCTCCGCCCGCAGTTGCCCCAGCGGAGGCAGCGGGTGGATGCGGCCCGCGTCGAGGTGTTCCTTGAGGTCGGCGGCGTTCTGCTCGCTGTAGATCCGCGCGACCTTCGGATCCAGGCCTTCCTCGGCCAGCACCTCGGCGGCGATCCCGGCGACCCAGTCGACGCCGCGGTCGGTCCCGCTCGTGCCGCAGGAGCCCACGATGACGGGGATGCCCGCGTGGGACGACGCTGTCAGCAGGCTGCGCAGGTCCCGCGCCACCGCCTTGGCCGTCGTCTTGGGCGAGGCGGACCCCAGGTAGTGGGGGCCGGAGTCGGTGGACCCGGCGTCGATGCTGATGACGTCGGCGCCCAGCGCGATGCCCCGCTCGATGGTCGCGTGGTCCCAGCCGGCGCCGAGCATGCCGCTCGGCGACAGGACCCGGACCGGGTCGACCCGTTGGCTGTTCATGTTCCCCTGTTCCTCCATGTCAGTTCACCCGGAACCGTGCTCGGCCTCCGAGCGCGGCCACGAGTTCTTCGGCCCCGCGGCGGCCCGCGGCGGCACGTGCTTCGGCCGTCTGGCCGGCCAGGTGGGAGTAGACGACGATGCCGTCCACGTCGCGTAGCGGACTGCCGGGCGGGAGCGGCTCCTCGCGCACGACGTCGAGTGCGGCGCCCGCGATCTCGCCCGCCCGGACGGCCGCGACGAGCGCGTCCTCGTCGACGATGGGACCGCGGGCGGTGTTGACCAGCAGCGCCGTCGGCTTCATCCGCCGGAACGCCGATTCGTCCAGCAGGCCACGGGTTCGTTCGGTGAGCGCGGTGTGCACCGAGACGTAGTCCGAAGTGGACAGAAGCTCGGGCAGCCCGGTGAACCGGACATCGGGATCCCGCAGTTCCACCGGGACGTTCGTCGTACAGAGGACATCCATGCCGAACGCGCGGGCCAGCGGCACCACCGCGCGCGCCGACGCGCCGTAGCCGATGAGCCCGAGCGTCGAGCCGCGCAGTTCGCGCCCGTCCTCGCGGGGCCAGCTGCCCCGGGCCACGCCCCGCGCGGACTGCACGAGCCGCCGGGCGCCCGCCAGCAGCAGGCCGAGGGTGTACTCGGCCACGGCGTTGGCGTTGATCCCGGGCAGGTTGCTGACGGTGATCCCGAGCCGGGCCGCGGCGGCGACGTCGATCGAGTCGTACCCGACGCCGGTTCGCACGATGACGCGCAACCGGGCGGCCCGGGCGAGGACGTCCGCGGTCAGCGGCTCGTTGGCCACCAGCGCCGCGTCGATCCCGGCGAGGGCGGCGGCGAGCTGCCCGGGATCGCGACGGCCGGCCATGGGCAGGTGCACGGTCTCCAGGCCGGAACCGCGCAGGAACCGGTCGACGTCGTCACCGGGACGCAGGTAGTCCGTGGTGATCAGGACGCGCCCGGTCACAGCGCGCGCCCGGCGGACGACCGCCGCTGCAGGGCGCTGACGCGCGCGACCGCCAGCACGGCGAGGAGCGCGACGATCGCGACGTGGAGCAGCAGCAGTGGCCAGCCAGTCAGGTCGACCAGCCCGCCGACCACGGCCGGGCCGAGGAAGCCGCCGCCCACCCAGCCGACGGTGTAGAGCCCGGTGTAGGTCCCGACCACGCGGTCGGACGGCGCGAGGTTCCACAGGACGACGACCGCGTTGACCAGGAACGCGGACGCACCCGCGGACGCCACGCAGAGGCCGACGACCACCCCCGTGGGCGTCGCCACCACCGTGCCGAGCACCATGCCGGCCGCGAACACCGTCATCCCGGCCGCCATCACCCGCAGCCGGCCGAAGCGCTCGGCGAGCCTCGCCACCGGGTAGGCGGCCACGATGAAGGCCACTCCGCTCGGCAGGGTCAGCCCGCCCGCTTCGCCGCGGGACATCTCGAGCACTTCCATGCCGTACGACGTGATGAGCGCCCGCGAGGCGGCCCACGCGCCGCCGAAGAGCAGGATGGACACGATGAGCAGCAACCGGCTGCGGTCGGTGTCCCGCACGATGTCGAGCACGGTGTCCCGCACCCGTCCGGCGGGCGCGGCCGTGCCCTGCTGCGCGCGGTCCTCGCCGAGTGCGGTCCGGTAGGCGGGCGAGCGGCTGTCGCGCACCTTCCACGCCAGCACGGCCAAGGACGCCACCATCAGGACCGCCGGGATCGCGAACGACAGCTCCGGGTGCTCGTCGATCAGGAAGATGCTGATCACGGCCGCGACCATCACCGTCAGACTCGAGGCGATCTTGACGACCGCGTTGGCGCGGCTTCGCCGCTCGGGCGGGACGAAGTCCGGCAGCAGGGATTCGGCGATCGGCTTGAAGGAGTTCGCGACCAGTGCGTAGCCGAACATCACCAGGACCAGCAGCGGCAACGAGGCCGCGACGTGCGGGATGACGAGGAACAGCAGCGCCGCCACGGGCATGCCGACGAGGAGGAACGGCATCCGCCGGCCCCACGAGGTGCGCGTGCGGTCCGACCGGTTGCCCATCCACGGCTGGATGAAGATGCCGAGCACGTTGTCCATGCCCATCAGCAGACCGACCAGCGCGGCACTGGTGATGTGCTCGCGGAGCAACGGCGGAACCTGCGAGTCGTAGAGGTTCCACGTCGACTCCTGCGCGAAGACCGCCAGGGCCACGAAGAACGTGATCCGGCCCGTTCGGGCGCGCTGTGTGCTCGACGTCGTCGTCATGACCGCCAACGTACTTTTGCTATAGCAAGAACGTCAAGTGTTGCTTGTTGGCGTTGCCATGGCAGATAGAGTGACGGCGTGGCAAGTGAGACGTTGAAGGGCCTGACGGCCGACACGCTGGCCGACCGCGCGTACCGGGCCATCCGCGACGCGGTCACGACCGGCGAGCTGCGGCCGGGCCAGAAGGTCACCGAACGCGGGCTCGCCGAGCGGCTGTCGGTGAGCCCGACCCCGGTGCGGGAGGCCATCCGGCGCCTCGAACAAGACGGTCTCCTCGAACGGACCGGACCGCGGACGGTCCAGGTGGCGGCCGTCGGCGACGCCGCGATCCAGGACCTCGCCGAGGTGGAGGTGGCACTTCGCGGGATGGTCGCCCGCTTCGCCGCGCGCCACGCGTCCCCGGCCCAGCTGGACCACCTCGACGCCGTCCTCGACGAAGCCGACGACCTGCTGATCGTCATCAAGCAACGGCAGCAGGCCGGGCAGGACGTGGCCCGGCACCTGGACCGGCTGCTCGACGCCATGCAGCGCTTCAACGAGGTCGTCGAGGCGTGCGCCCGCAACCCGGTTCTCGTGCGCCTGCTCGGCCAGACGCGGGTGTTCTCCTGGCCGGAACGGCGGGCCCGGCTGATCGAACGCATCGCCGAGAACGACAAGTTCGGCCTGGACCGGTACGGGAGCCACCGTGCGCTCGTCCGCGCGTTGCGGGTGGGTGACTCGGCAGCGGCCGAGGCCCTCGTCATCGAGGACGCTCGTGGCGGGCTGGGAGATCTGCTCGCCGCGCCCATGACGCCCGCTGCCGTCGCCTCGTCCTGAGTTACCGCCCGATGTCGACGATCAGGGTCAGATCCCGGTCGACCCGGATCCGGCACTCCGGTCCGAACCCGCACGAGGACTCGCGTTCCTCGAACACCGCCGGACCGGCGATCTCCGTTCCCGGTCGCAGCCGGTACCGGTCCCAAACCGTGGCCTCGAGCCGGCCGTGACCGGCGAACCAGACGTCGCGGACCCCGCGCCGGGGATCGCCCGCGACGGGCTCGCACCCCAGCGGGATGTCGTGGCCGGGCAGCTGCGCCGACAGCCGCCAATCGACGACCTCCGCGGGTCCGTCGAGGGACCGCCCGAACGTCGCGCGGTAAGTCTCCGCGAAGGCGTCCTGGAGGCGGCCGATGTCCGCCGGCCCGAGGTCCCCCTCGGGGAGCTCGACTTCGATCTCGAACCCCTGGCCCAGGTACCGCAGGTCGGCCGAGCGCCGCATTCGCACCTCGTCCGTGGCGCCCGGAGCCAGTACCTCGGTGGCGCGGGCCGCCATCTCGGCGTAGAGGGCGGCGACGCGCTCCCAGTCGACCTCGGTCAGCGCCGAAGGCAGGCTGCGCGCCAGGTCCACCGTGGCGGGGGCGACCAGGAATCCGTAGGCGGACATGACGCCGGCGCGCATCGGCACGACGATCCGCCGGATCTTCAGCTGCTTCGCCAGGCCGTAGGCGTGCACGGGACCCGCGCCGCCGAACGCCACGAGCGCGAAGCCGGCGGGATCCCGGCCCTGCTCCGACAGGTGCATCCGGGCCGCGGCCGCCATGCCCGCCGTGGCCACCTCGACGACGCCCGCGGCGGCGCCGACCGTGTCCAGGCCGAGCGGCTCGGCCACCTCCCGGTCCAGCGCCTTGTGGACCTCCGCCGTCCGCAGCCGCATTTCCCCGCCGAGGAAGGCGGCCGGGTCGAGGTGGCCGAGCACGAGATCCGCGTCCGTGACGGTCGGCCGCTCCCCGCCCCGGCCGTAGGCCACCGGCCCCGGGACCGACCCGGCGCTGCGCGGGCCGACCTTGAGCAACCCCAGCGGGTCCGGGGCGGCGATCGACCCGCCGCCGGAGCCGATCTCGATCATGTCGACGACCGTCAACCGCACCGGCAGCCCCGAGCCCGGCTTGAACTTGTCGACGCGGCCCGCCTCGAAGTCGTGCCGGCGCCGGGCGCCGCCCCCGCTCACGATCGCGATCTTGGCCGTGGTGCCGCCCATGTCGGACGAAAGGACGTCCGCCTCGCCCAGCCGTCGGGCCACGGCGGCCGCGGCGATCGTGCCCGCGGCCGGGCCGGATTCGAGCAGCCGGAAGGGAAACTCCTTCGCGTCGGCCAAGGTCGTGACCCCGCCGCCGGAGAGCATGACGCGCAGGGGCGCGTCGACGCCCATGGCGACCAGGTCGTTGCTCAGGCGGTCGAGGTAGCGCGTCATCAGCGGCTGCACGTAGGCGTTGAGGCAGGCCGTGCTCGCCCGCTCGTACTCGCCGATGACCGGAGCGACCGCGTTGGAGAGGGTGACCGGCAGCCGGGGGTGGGCCCGCGCGAGCAGCTGCCGCACCCGCCGTTCGTGCCGGTCGTCGCGGTGGGCGTGCAGCAGGGCCACCGCCACCGCTTCGACGCCTTGCTCCACGAGGTGTCCCGCCTGCGCCAGCACATCGTCTTCGTCCAGCGGCGCCAGCTCGGTGCCGTCGGCGGCGAGGCGGCCCCGCACGCCACGGCACAGGTGCCGGGGAACCAGCGGGCGGGCCGGCCGGGCGAGCAGGTCGGTGGTGTCGAACCGGATCTCGCGGGCCATCTCCAGGACGTCGCGGAAACCGTGGGTGGCGAGCAGCCCCACGACGGCGCCGGTGCGCTCGAGCAGCGTGTTGGTCACCAGGGTCGTGCCGTGGACGACGCCGGCGACGTCCCCGGCCGGCGTGCCGGTCTCCGCCAGCAGCCGGGCGATGCCCGCGGTGATGGCCTCGTTCGGGGCGTGCGGGGTGGTGGGCAGCTTGCCGGGCCAGGTCAGGCCGCGGGCCGGGTCGTGGAGCAGCAGGTCGGTGAACGTGCCGCCGACGTCCACGCCGATCCGGACGGTGCGGCTCATCGGACGTACCCGCCGAGTTCGTCGGCCCGGACCAGCTCCGGCTCACGGTCCTCCGGCGCGCCGAACCCGCCCCCGCCGGGGAACGAGATGACGACGGACGCGCCGGGAGCCAGCTCGGAAACCGACTTCAGCGGCACGGTCTCCCCGGTGTCCAGCACCGCCCGCGCCGTGGCCCCCGGCTCCCCGCCGGCGAGGCCCGCGGCCGGATGCCGTTCGCGGTCGCCGAGGACCACCAGCTGGACCGGGCGGCGGGTCGGATTGTGCACCTCGACGTCCTGGCCCAGACCGCCGCGGCGCCGCCCGCGACCGCCGGAGCCCGGCCGGAGTTCCTTGCGCACGAACCGCAGCGGGGACGCGACCTCGAAGGCCTCGATGCTGCCGCTGCCGGAATTGGTGGGGAAAGCGGTCGTGGACAAGCCGTCCTTCTCCTGGGAAGCGCCCATTCCGGCGTTGGCGAAGAGCATCTGCGCGAAGGGGCGGCCCGAGTCGTCGACGCCGGCGAACCGGACGCGCAGCGCGGGTGCTCCCCCGCTGTCGGCGATGACCCGGCCGGGCAGCACCGGCGCGAGCGCCCGGTAGATCGCGCACGACAGCAGGTGCCCGGTCAGGTGCCGCGCGACGACGGGCGCGGGGAACACGGGGTGGACGATCGTGCCCTCCGGCGCCGTCACGCCGATCGCCCGGTAGGAACCCCAGTTCGTCCGCGTGGCCGGATCGAGCAGGATCTTCACCGGGTACACCGAGTAGGCGCGCGTGTAGTTCAGGGTGGAGTTGGTCGGGAACGGCACCTGGGCCGAGCTGCCGCCGTAGTCGATCCCGATCCGGTCACCGCGCACGGTGACCGCGCACTCGATGTGGGTCGGGTGTCCCTCGACGCCGTCGGCGTCGAGGCCCGCCCGGTACACGCCGTCCGGCAGTTCCCGGACGGCGGCCCGCATGGCGGCGTCGGTCACCGCGTGCACCTCGGCGGCGAACTCCTCGAAGTCCGGCTCGCCGAAGTCGTCGAGGAACTCCTGCGCGCGCCGCCGGCACACCGCGTGCGCGGCGGCCTGCGCCTCCAGGTCACCCCACAACGGGCCGGGCAGGCGGACGTTGGCCAGCAGGAGATCCTTGACCCCCGGCTCGACCCGGCCGGCCCGGTACAGCCGCAGCGGCGGGATCAGGACGCCTTCCGAGATCAGGTCGGTGGCGCCGAGCGCCGGGGTGCCGCCGATGTCGGGCGAGTGCGCGGCCGTCCCGGCGTAGGCGACGAGCGCGCCCCGGTGGAAGACCGGGGTGATCATGGCGATGTCGGGCAGGTGCCCGGTGGCGATCCACGGGTCGTTGGTGATCACGCAGTCGCCGTCCTGCCAGTCCCCGGCCGGGAACCGCTCGAGGACCAGCGCCGTCAGCGAGCTCATCAGGGCCGCGAACCCGGGGATGCCGGCCCGCGACTCCGCCATGGTGCGCCCCCGCCGGTCCATCAGGACGACGGTGTAGTCGTTGGACTCGCGGATGATGGCCGAGAACGCCGTGCGCAGCATGGTCGACGCGGCCTCGTCGGTCGCGGCCGCGAGCCGGTCCCACCGGACCTCCAGGCCGACCGGGTCGAACGCGGGCGTCATGACGCCACCGCCTTCCGGTGCGCGATCTCGTCGGCGATCGCCTTGCCCAGGCCTTCGGTCGTGCCGGAGCCGCCGAGGTCGGGGGTGAGCACGTCCGGTGGCCCGCCGAGCACGCTTTCGATCGCGGCCAGCATCGCCGCGGCCGCGGCGGTCTCCCCCAGGTGGTCGAGCATCATCGCGCCGCTCCAAATCTGCCCGACAGGGTTGGCGATCCCGCGCCCGGCGATGTCGGGGGCCGAGCCGTGGACCGGCTCGAACAGGCTCGGCCAGGTCCGGTCCGGGTTGATGTTGGCGCTCGGGGCGATCCCGATCGTGCCGGCGCAGGCCGGGCCGAGGTCGGAGAGGATGTCCCCGAACAGGTTGCTGGCGACCACGACGTCGTACTGCCCGGGCCGCAGGACGAACTTGGCCGTGAGGATGTCGATGTGGTCCTTGTCCGCGACGACGTCCGGGTACTGCGCCGCCATCACCGCCGCGCGTTCGTCCCAGTACGGCATGGAGATGGCGATGCCGTTGCTCTTGGTCGCCCACGTCAGGTGCTTGCGGGGGCGGGCGGCGGCGAGCTCGAAGGCGTAGCGCAGCACCCGGTCGACTCCGGTCCGGGTCATCACGGTCTCCTGCAGCACCGTTTCGCGGTCGGTGCCTTCGAAGATCCGGCCGCCGATGCTCGAGTACTCGCCCTCGGTGTTCTCGCGGACGACGTAGAAGTCGATGTCCCCGGGCTCGTGGTCGCGCAGCGGGCTGCGGACCCCGCGCAGCAGCCGCACCGGCCGCAGGTTGACGTACTGGTCGAAGCCGCGGCGGAACTGCAGGAGGCTGCCCCACAGCGAAACGTGGTCGGGGACCACCTCGGGCCGGCCGACCGCGCCGAAGAAGAGCGCGTCGAAGCCACCGAGCACGTCCTTCCAGTCCGGCGGCAGCATCTCGCCGTGCCGCAACCAGTAGTCGGCGCAGGCGAATCCGTAGTGGACGGTCTCGAGCTCGAACCCGTGGGCGTCGGCGGCGGCCTGCAGGCATCTCAGCCCTTCCGGGACGACCTCGCGGCCGATGCCGTCGCCGGGGATGACGGCGATGCGGTGACGCTGGGACACGGGACACTCCTGTCGATCCGGTGGGCACGCGCCTCCACCCTGATCGGCCGTGCACGCCACGACAAGAGCGGCCCGGGCAACCTATCCTTTCGCTCATGGAAAGAGACGATCCGCGATGACCACCTCGATCGACGATCTCCGCTTCTTCCACGTGGTCGCTTCCAGCGAGACGCTGACGGCCGCCGCGCGCGAGCTGCAGTGCTCGCTCCCGGTCGTCAGCAAGCGCCTCAGTGCGCTCGAACGCCGGCTCGACGCACGCCTCGTGCACCGCGGCACACGCCGGCTCGTGCTGACCTCCGAGGGGGAACTGTTCGCCGCGCGCCTGGAGAAGATCCTCGACCAGGTGCGCGAACTCGAGGACCTCGTCACGCACCGCTCCGGCGATCTGCGGGGGTCCATCGTCGTCCAGGCCACCCTCGGGCTCGGCCGCGCGCACGTCGCCCCGCTGCTCGGCGAGTTCGGCGCCCGGCATCCCGAGCTGACCGTCCGGCTCCGCACGTCCGCGCTCCCCCTGCGTCCGCACCGACACGAGTTCGACCTGGCCGTCCACGTGGGAACGCCACCGGACTCCTCGCTGCGGATGCGCCGGCTGGCGAAGAACCGCCGGGTGCCGTGCGCCGCGCCGTCCTATGTGGAGCAACGCGGGATGCCCGAGCGGATCGAGGACCTGGCCGGCCACGACTGCATCGTGCTCCGCGAGAACGAGGGCGACTTCGCCTTGTGGCGCTTCGGAGACGCCCGCAACCCGCGTCAGGTGCGGGTGCGCGGCCGCCTGTCGAGCAACGACGGGGACGTCGTGACCGGCTGGGCGCTGCAGGGCCACGGAGTGATCATGCGCTCGGAGTGGCAGATCCGGTCCCACCTGGAAAGCGGTGCCCTGGTGCGCGTTCTGCCCGACGTGCCGACCCCGCCCGCCGACATCTACGCCCTCCGGTCCGACGACGTCCACGTGCCCCGCCGGATCGGCGAGCTGATCAAGTACCTGGCCGCGCGGTTGCCGGACCGCATCGCCGGCTCCGCGTACGGGAGCCCGGCCACGAGTGCCTCCCGTTCGATGCCCATCGACTTCGCCGGCACCGCGCCGTAGCCGGCCGGGTCCTCCCACAGCGAAGTGCGCACCGGGCCGGGTGAGACGGTGTTGACCCGCACCCCGCGGGGGCCGAACTCCTCGGCGACGGCCTTGCCGAACCGCCGCGGCGCAGCAAGCTGGGCAGCGTGGACCGGGTGGCGCGGACCGCGGCGCGGCGACCACCCGCATTCCTTCCCCGGCCAGTGCGGATCCCCGGCCGCTGGCAAAGCCGCTGACCGCCGGCTCTCACTCCTCTTCGCCGGCCGCCGACAGGAACGCCGCGAGGTCGTCGGTGAACCGCAGGAGCAGGTCGTAGAAGGTCTGGCGGTCCTTCGGCGCCCATCCGGACAACGCCTCGCCGAACCAGCCGAGCAGCGTGGTGACGTACCGGTCGGCTATTTCGGCGCCGTCGGGTGTCAGCTCGACCAGCCGGGCGCGCCGGTCGTCGGGATCGGCCAGGCCGCGCACGAGCCGCCGCCGTTCGAGCACGTGCAGGTGCCGCGTGACGTGCGGCCCGGCGACCTGCATCCGGTCCGCGATCTCCCCGACGCGCATCGCCTTCCCGGTCATGTGCAGGGCGAGGATGATCGACAGCCCGGGCCGGTCGAGGTCGGCCCCGATTCGCTTCATCGCCCGCTCCCCCAGGCCACTGCGGTTCATCAGGTTGCCCAGCTGCAGGATCCGGGGCAGCACGGAACGCAGCTCGGTCACGTCGCCGGGTTCTGTGTCGGCCATCACACCTCTTAGATAGCTAACTTAGGTATATAGTCGGTCAGGCCGGGGGTTCGGCACGGACATTGTCGCACCTCAAAGATGGATACCTAACTTAGCTATAGGAGAGACTCATGGCTCCCACGTCCCCGCGTTCGGTTCTCATTTCGGGAGCGAGCATCGCCGGTCCCGCCCTGGCTTTTTGGCTCCACCAGGCCGGCTTCGCGGTCACCGTCGTGGAGAAGGCGCCCGGACTCCGGGCCGGCGGCTACCCCATCGACGTCCGCGGCACGGCCCTGGACGCCGTCCGGCGGATGGGCCTCCTCCCCCGCTTGCAGGACCAGCACATCTCCACGCAGCGGTTGACCTTCCTCGACGCCGACGGCCGCGAAGTGGCGTCGCTGCACCCGAACGCGGTCATCGGCGGCGTCGACGGCGACGACCTCGAAGTCCGCCGGGGCGACTTGATCCACACGCTCTACGACCGGGTGCGCGACGACGTCGACTTCCGGTTCGGCGACACCGTGGACACCCTCACCCACCACGCCGACGGAGTCGACGTCACCTTCCGGAGCGGCCGCCAGGACGCCTACGACCTGGTGATCGGGGCCGACGGCCTGCACTCCCACACCCGCGGGCTGGTCTTCGGCGACGAGGCGCGGTTCCACCACTACCTCGGCTACAGCTTCGCCGGGTTCACCATGCCCAACGACTTCGGGCTCTCCCGCGAAGGGATCGCGTGGAGCACCCCCGGCAAGGGCGCGGCGCTGTATGCGGTCCTCGACAGCAAGGAGGTCCACGGCTTCCTGGTCTTCGCCCGGCCGGAGGCCCCGATCGAGGCGTTCCGGGACCCCGAGGCCCAACGCGACCTGATCGCCCGCACTTTCGACGGCGACGGCTGGGAAATCCCGCGCATGGTCGCGGCGATGCGCGAAGCCGACGACCTGTTCTTCGACGTGATCAGCCAGATCCACCTGCCCCGCTGGTCGGCCGGCCGCGTGGCGCTGGTCGGCGACGCCGCCCACGCACCGTCCTTCCTGACCGGCCAAGGCACCAGCCTCGCCCTCGTGGGCGCGTACGTGCTCGGCCACGCCCTGGCCACCATCCCGGACCACACGGCGGCCTTCGCCGCCTACGAGAACCGGTTGCGGACCTTCGTCGAACGCAACCAGGCCCTGGTGACCGAAGGCCAGGCGACGCTCTTCCCCACGACGGCGGAAGCGCTCGAACAACGCAACGCCGCCCTCCGGCAGCTCACCGCGGCTCCGCCGCGCGCGCCACGGCCCGAGCACTCGGCGCTCACGCTGCCGGACTTCCCCGTGCGGGTGAGGTGAGAAGGGGCGGCCGAGGTGAGCCGTCCGTCACGGTGTCCGTCCACAACGGACGGTTCCGGCGGCGGGCGCACGGGGTTCGGCGCTACCGCAGCTGGTCGCGGCGGCGGGTCAGGTAAGCGGTCTCGGCGGTGTTGCCGGCCAGTTCGATGGCTTTGCCGTACGCCGCGCGCGACTCCTCGCTGCGGCCCAGCCGGCGCAGCAGGTCGGCTCGGACGGCGTGGTAGGCGTGGTAACCGGCCAACCTGTGCTCGAGGCGGTCGACGGCGGCCAGTGCCACCTCCGGGCCGTCGAGCTCGGCGACCGCGATGGCCCGGTTGAGGGCGACGACCGGCGACGGGTCGAGGCGGACGAGCTGGTCGTAGAGGGCGAGGATCTGCGACCAGTCGGTGTCGCGCACGTCGCGGGCGGAGGTGTGCACGGCGTTGATCGCCGCGAGGATCTGGTAGCGGCCCGGCGCCACCCCGGCGGCGGCCGCGGCGAGGCGCTCACGCACCAGCCGGTGCCCCTCGGCGATCAGCGCCACGTCCCAGGCCCCGCGATCCTGCTCGTCGAGCGCGACCAGTTCGCCGGCCGAGACGCGGGCGGGGCGGCGGGCCTCGATGAGGAGCATCAGCGCCAGCAACCCGGCCACCTCGCCGTCGTCCGGCAGGAGAGCGTGGATCAGGCGGGTCAGCCGGATCGCCTCGGCGGTCAGGTCGTGCCGCACGGGATCGGTGCCGGGCCCGGTCGCCAGGTAGCCCTCGTTGAACACGAGGAACAGCACGGCCAGTACGCCGGAGACGCGGGCCGGGAGGTCCTCGGCGGACGGCAGCCGGTACGGGATGCGCGCCGCCTTGATCTTGGCCTTCGCGCGGGTGATCCGCTGCCCCATGGCGCTCTCGGCCACCAGGAAGGCGCGGGCGATCTCCGGCATCGTCAGCCCGCCGACCATGCGCAACGTCAGCGCCACGCGGGTCTCCATCGCCAGCGCCGGGTGACAGCAGGTGAAGACCAGCCGGAGCCGGTCGTCGTCGATGGCGCCGAGCGGCTCGGGCGGGTCGTCGTGGAACACCATCCGAGCCTCCTTGTGCTTGTCGTCGCGCTTGTTTTCCCGGCGGATCCGGTCGATGGCCTTGCGCTGGGCGGTGGTGGTCAGCCAGGCGCCGGGATTGGGCGGCACACCGTCGGCCGGCCACCGCTCGACGGCGGTCGCGAACGCCTCGGCGGCCGCCTCCTCGGCGACGTCGAGGTCACCGAACCGCCTGGTCAGTGCGGCCACCACCCGGGCCCACTCGTCGTGGTGGGCGCGGGTGACCGCCTCGTCGACGTCACTCACCGGAACGGCCGCACCTCGATCTTCCGATCGCAGGCTTTCGAAGCCTCGGTGGCGAGCTTGAGCGCCACATCCAGATCGGGGGCCTCCCACACCCAGAAGCCGGCGAGGTATTCCTTCGACTCCACGAACGGCCCGTCGCTGAACACCACCTGCTCGCCCCGGTTGTCGACGACCGTGGCCGCGTCGGTGTCCGCGAGCCCGCCCGCGAAGACCCAGTAGCCCTCGGCGATCAACCGTTCGTTGAACGCGCTGATGGCCGGCTGCCGATCCGTGCGGCCGGGATTGCTCTTGTCGTCGATGACGGAAACCAGGTACTGCATGGGAAGATCATCTCCTCTGGGGTTCAAGGGTCGGCGCGAGCGCCGGACCGACCGGGATCACGGGTGATGGTCGTCAGCCTCATGATCACGGTGCCCTTTCCTCGACGCCACCCCCGCACGGGGCGCCTTCACCCCTGCTACGAACACCGCCACCCCGATCCGACATGCCTCCCGGATTTTTCGAGAACTTTTCCGGCGTCGGGCACCATGGGTGCATGGCTGATGACCAGTCCGAAGTGACGTCTCCGGCAGCCCCGGGCAAGGTGCTCACGAACCGCATGATCGCGTGGTGCGCGGCGGCCCTGGTGCTGGTGGCCGCCGGGCTCGGGTGGCCGTTGCTCGCGGTGTACGGCCTCGGCCTGGAGGCGATCCGCACCGTCGGCACGATCGTGCTCGGCGCGGGTGGGGCGGTCGGGCTGCTGCTGGCCGCGCGCCGGCAGCAGACCGCCGAACAGGACCTGGTCGAGAAGCGCCGCGACCTCGCGCACAAGGAGCACGTCCAGCGGCACACCGAGGCCGTTGCCGCCGACAACCTGGCCCACCAGCAGCGCATCGCGGCCACGACCGAAGCCGACGCCGCGGAGCGGAGGATCACCGAGCTCTACGCGAAGTCCGTCGAACAGCTCGGTTCGGACAAGGCGCCGGTCCGATTGGGCGGGCTGTACGCGCTCGAGCGGCTCGCGCAGAACACGCGATCGCAGCGACCCACCGTCGTCAACGTGCTGTGCGCCTACCTGCGGATGCCGTTCGAACCGGCCACCGAAGGCGACCCGCCGAAGCCGTCCCCCGATCAGGTGCAGGAACAGCACGTCCGGATCACCGCACAGCGCATCCTCGCCCAGCACCTGGCTCCGGGCACGGACTCGCGCTCCGACGCCGACACGTTCTGGCCGGACATCGACCTGGACCTCGTGGGTGCCACGCTCATCGACTTCCGGTTCGCGCGCTGCCGGGTCCGGTCCGCCCGCTTCACCGGCGCGACCTTCGACGGCGACGCCGACCTCGGCGCAACGGTGTTCCTCGACCGCGCCGAGTTCGACCGCGCGACGTTCACCGGCAGCGCCCGGTTCAGCGACGCGATCTTCGCCGAGGGCGCCCGGTTTCGCACCGCACAGTTCCTGTCCGCGGCGCGGTTCCGAGGCACGACCTTCGGCGGAGACGCCCGGTTCACGCGAACACGCTTCCACGACCACGTCTGGTTCGGCAACGCCGTCTTCCGCGCCGACGCCGGGTTCACGGACACGCATTTCGAGCAGGAAGTCCGGTTCGACGACGCCGTCTTCGCCGGAACCACCACCTTCCACGCCGCCGCGTTCGCCCGGCCGGCCCACCGGCTGCGCAAGACGTTCAGAGGCGTCCGCGTCCGGGCGGCGAGCCTTTCCCATTGGCCACTGGGCTGGACGGCGTCGGCCACCACGGACGAGCCGTGGCCGGATTCCGGAGGCAGCTGGCACAAGCTGGAACCGGCAGACACGGCCCAGGCGCCGGTCACCTGATACGTCCACGCCCTGCAGAGCCGCTGACGACCGGCCTACCCGCCGTCGCTGACCGCGGCCAGCCGTTCCTGGACGCGGGCGTGGCGGAACTGGTAGACGCCGCCGGCCTGGCGCAGGACGCCGCGGCGGTGGGCGTCGTCGAGGAAGTGCATCAGGCGCCAGGGCAGGCGGCCCGTTGCGGCCAGCCACACGTGGTGGACGAAGTAGTTGCCCCACGCCCGCGTCACCAGGACCGTCACGCCGATGCCCACGCCGAAACACGCGCCGGCCACGAACGGCAGCACCGGGCTCGTGGCCGCCGGGAACACCTGGCCGCCCGCGATCGCGCCCGCCAGGCCGTAGCACGCCGCCGCGGTGCCGCGGGCCATGAAGAACCCGAACGATGCGCCCGCCAGCCCGGCGGCGATGGCCAGCGCCACGTCGAACCGGCCGCCCAGCACCGGCAGGAACCGCGTCTGCGCGGTGAACGCGAACGCCATCCCGTCGAACAGCCCCAGCGACACCATGAACGAGACGGACAGCGCGATCGCCCCGGTCCGCTCGTTGCGCAGGATCGTCTGCGGGCTCGACACGCGGCTGGCGTCGACCGGTTTCGCCAGCCACACGTGCACCGCGAACACCAGGCCGAACACCAGCGCCAGGAAGACGACCAGGCCGGTGGCCAGCGACCAGCCCAGGCCGAGCAGGACGCCCACGCCCGCGCCGATCGCGAAGCGGCCGGCGAACTTCCGGGTGGCGCCGGCGAAGCGCAGCTCGGTGCGCAGCGGCTCCGGCGCCCGCCCGAAGCGGTGGGTCAGGTAGCCGGCGCCACCGAACGACAGGCCGTAGACCGCCGCCAGCGCCGGACCGTCGTCGACCCAGCCGGTGACGACGAAGCACAGCGCGATCAGCACGCCGATCAGGGCCGCGCGGGTCCCGGCGGGCACCGCCCGGTACAGCTGCCACCAGGCCAGGTCCCGGCTGCGGGCCCGTTCGAGGTGCCGGGCCAGGAAGCCCAGCCAGCGCGTCGCCTGGGCCGCGGTGTACCGCCCGGACGGGCTGGTCTTCGGGTTCCGCCCCGGCGGCTGCGGCACCTGCGCGTAGGCGTGGGGGACGAACGAGTCGAGCAGCTGCCCCTCGATGGCCCCGGCGTCTTCGGCGTCGAGCAGCTCCGCGGGATCGGCGTGGGGACGGCCGTAGACGATCCGCGCCAGGTCGACCATCAACGGCGTCCGCAGCACCCGGCCCAGCGGTGCGTCCGGATCCCGGCGCAGCCGGTCGGCCACGGGGAGCCAGCGGTCCTGGCCGGCGCCCTCCCGCGCGGACAGGTACGTGACCGCCTCCTGCCGGGCGACGGGCTCCAGCCGCACCACGGTCGCGGCTCTCAACACCGGGCCGGATTCGCGGGTGACCTGCTCGTACTCGACGGAACGGCAGGTCAGCACGAGTGAGCGGCCCACGGCCATGGTCTGGTCCAGTGCGTCCAGCGCCGCGGCGCGCAGGTCGGCCGGCATCTCGTCGAGGCCGTCGAGGACCGGGACGACGTGGCCGCCGAGGACGAGCCGGGTGGGCGCGTCGGTCCCGTACTCCCGGGCGTTGAGCAGGGCCGGGTGGTTGTCGGCGAGCCGGCTCGCCAGCCACCGGTCGAGGTGCTCCCGCCGCGGATCCCACGACGCCAGGGACAGCAGGACCGGGACCGGGGTGTCCGGCGCCCGGGTGCGCAGCAGCTCCAGCGTCAGCATCAGGGCGAGCACCGACTTGCCGGAGCCGGGATCGCCGAGCACCACCAGCTGCGGCACGGGCAGCGCGGCGAACGTCTCCGCGATGTCGTCGAGGTCGCCGCGCAGCGCGGGCTTTCCCGGGCCCGCGACCGCCGACCAGCGCAGCATGATCGGCTGCGGCCGGTGCAGCGAACGCAGCTCGGCTTCGGCGCGCCACTGCCACGTGACGGCTTCGGCCAGCTCGGTGACCGCACGGTCGAACCGGTGGCGTGGCGGCGCTTCCGGCGTCGGCTCGGGGGCGATGGCGGCCGGGGCACCGGGCGTGGCGTCGGTGAGGATCTGCTCGTGGAGCCGCCGCAGGTCGGGGTTCGGATCGACGCCGAGCTCGTCGGCCAGCCGCCGGCGCAGGCCGTGGAACAACGTCGAGGCCTCGGCGTAGCGGCCTTCCTTCGCCAGAGCACGCATCAGGAGCAGGTGGGACAGCTCGCGCATCGGGTGCTCGCCGCAGAACTCGGTCAGCTCGCGGACGACCTCAGCCGTTTCGCCGAGCCGCAGCCGCCATTCGGCGCAGAGTTCCACGGCGTCGGCGCGCTGTTCGTCGAGCAGCGCGGCGCGACCGGCCAGCGTCGTCGTCCGCAGCCCGTCGAGCGCCGGGCCACGCCACAGCGCGAGCGCCTTGCGGATCTCTTCGACGGCGTCGACGAGCTTCGCCCGGCCGGCGAGTCCTCGTGCGGCCGCGACGTGGCGGCGGAACCGGAGGGAGTCGAGGTCGTCGGCGTCGGTCTGCAGGCGGTACCCGGGCCCGTCGGTGACGATCGCCCCGCCGGCTTCGCCGAGCCGGCCCCGCAGGGCGGAAACACAGTTCCGCACCTGCTTCACCGCCGTGGCCGGCGGCTCGTCCTCCCAGAGCGCGTCGATCATGCGCTCCACCGGGACGACCGAGTTGGGATTGAGCAGCAGGGCGGCGAGCGCGCGCTGCTGACGCGGGCTCGCCAGGGTGACCCGGCTTCCGTACGCCTGCACTTCCAGCGTCCCGAGAATCCGGAACCTCATCGCATCCCCCTCGTTTTCCGGCCGACGCCCGCGTCCGGGTCCGAAACGCGCAGGTGAAGCGGCAGATGCCGGCGCGAGGACGAAACGAGGACGGCGTCCGGAACCCTAGGGGCACGGCGAAAGAGGGGGAATGCCGGGGCGACCCGGTGGCGGGCGCGTCGTTGGGGGTCGCGCCCTCCACCGGGGGCGCGAACGTCCGCGTCACGGTGGCGGGAACGCCGTGGGTGCCGGCTCGTAGCCGAGCCGGTCGATCGCCGCGGTGATGTCCAGGGAGCGTTCCATCGCGAACTGGCTGATGACGTACCGGTTCAGCCGTCCCCCGGGAAACACTCTCGCGAGCGGGGACAGCAGGCCGGCCGGCAGGTACGCCGGTCGTGCGGGCACTCCCGCCGAGGCCAGCAGGCCGCGCACGGCCCAGTCGATCGTCACCGGAGCGCTGTCGGCGATGTTGAACACGCCCGAGGGCACGGTTTCGGCGGCCGCGGCGAGCAGGCAGGCGCGCGCCAGGCTGCCCACCTCGGTCATGCTGACCAGTACCGTGCCGTTGCCGGGGACCAGCAACCGGTTCCCGCGCACGTTCTCCAGCAACCGCGGCAGCAGAGTCGTGTCGCCGGTGCCGTAGACGGCGTGGGGCCGCAGGACGATCGCCTCGCGGGCGACGGCCCGCACGAGCTGTTCGGCCGCGGCCTTGGCCGCGGCGTAGACGTTGAGGTAGCGGCTCACCGGAGCTTCGTGCTCCTTCGCCCGCACAGTCGGCCGGTACGGGTCGTACACGCTGGCGCTGCTGACGTGGACGATGCGGCAGCCGGGGAACGACGCCAGCACGTGGTGGGTACCGAGGAGGTTGGTCCGCCACACTTCGCGGGCCACCCCGGTGTCGGTCGCGGACGCCGCGCAGTGCACCACCGCGTCGACGTCGGGGGGTTCGGCGAGCTTGCCCGCCGCGATGTCCCACGACCGGTACCGCGCACCGCCGATGTGCTCCGGGTCCGCCGCCGCACGCCTGCCGAAAGCCGTCACCGGCCAGCCCGCCGCCGCGGCGGCCCGGCAGACCGCGCCGCCGACGAAACCGGTCGCGCCGGTCACCGCCAGTCTCATGGCCGGCCCGCGGCGATCAGCTCACGCAGCCGCCGCCGGTCGAGCTTGCGGGACCGGCCCGAGCGCGGCAGTTCCGGCAGGACGACGATGTGGTCGGGCACGGCCTCGGCGTCGATGAGCTCGGGCAGCTGCCGGCGCAGCCGCCGGACGAGGCGGGCCGGGTCCACGTCGTCGCTGTCGGCCACGACCGCGAGCACCACGGTCTCGTCCTCGGTCACCGGGTCGGGCGTGCCGACCATCGCCGCTTCCCGGACTCCCTCCAGCAACGCGATCGACGGCTCGTACAGGCCGGGATAGATGTTGTACGTGCCCCTGATGAACATGTCCTTCTTACGGCCCGTCATGACGATCCGGCCGTCGTCGTCCAGCGTGGCCAGGTCGCCGGTGGCCAGCTCGGTCAGCCGTGGCGCACCGAGGTAGCCGAGGCAGGCGTTGGGCGCGGACACCAGCAGTTCGCCGTCCTCGGCGATCCGGGCGGTCACCCCGGACGACGGTGTCCCGAGCAGATCACCCGGGAGCCCCCGCTCGATGTGCGCCAGCTTGTCCTCCGCGCGGGCGACGGCGAGCGGGATCGCCTCGGTCATCGCGTAGATCGAGAGCACTTCCCCGCCCGGTACCGCGGCCAGCGCCTGCCGCAGCACGGCGGGTGCCGCGGGCGCGGACCCCATCACCAGGTGGCGGACGTGCCCGGGCCACTTCGGGAGGACGCGGAACACCTCGGCCAGGTGCACCGGCACCCCGTAGGCGTGGGTCACCCGCCGGGCCGCGAGGTCGTGGGCGAAGCGCTCGGGCGGCGCGGACGGTTTCGGCAGGGACAGCCGGGCGCCGCCCAGCAACGCGGGCAGCCCGGCCATGATGCCGTCGGCGTGCATCACGTCACCGGGCGCGAACGGCAGGTGCTCGCCGAGCATCGTCACCGCCGAGGTCAGCGACCGCAGCGTGTGCACGACACCCTTCGGCTGTTCCGTGGTGCCCGAGGTGAACACGATGAGCGCGGGCGCGTCCCAGTCCGGTTCGGGCGCCGGACCCGGCGCCCGGGCCGGCAATTTCCGCAGCGGCCGGGCCGAGCGCGGCACCCCCGGCAGCCGGCGTCCGATGTGGACGTGCCGGATGCCGCGATCGGCGATCGCCTGCCGCAGGTCCGGCACCGGCCAGCCCCGGCGCCGGCAGAAGCCGCGGACCGGCCCCACCACGCTCGCCGTGTAGAACAGCGACTCCGCGATCAGCCAGCGCGGCCGGTAGGCCCGCAGCCGCGCCGACACCAGTGCCGGCCCGACGGCCGTGTCCGCCGAGATGAGCACCGCACCGGCCTGCAGCGCACCCAGGAACAGGCCGATCGCCTCGGCCGAATTGCGGACGGCGAACAGGACGCCGTCACCGGGCTCCAGTCCCTCGGCGCGCAGCCCGGTGCTCACCGCGAGCGCGAGGCGGCGCAGGTCGCCGAAGGTCGTCGTGGTGCCGTCCGGATCGATGACGGCCACTTCGCCGGGCCGCTTGCCGGCTTCGCTCAGGAATCGGGTCACGAAATCGTTCATGCGCTGCTGACCTCCAGTCGCCGGTAAGCGGGGAAGAGCACTCCGGGTGCGGCGCGGCGAGCGGTGATCCGCAGCGGAGCGCCGTCGAACAGGGTGCCGAGGATGGCGTGGATCTCGGCCATGGCGAGCGGATAACCGAGGCAGAAGTGCGGCCCCGCCCCGAACCACAGCCGCCGCAGCTCCGGCGGGTGCGCGCGGCCGAGATCGAACCGGCCGTGCGCCTTGGCGCAGTTGAGAGTCGACAAGACGACCCGGTCCCCGGCGCGTACCTCGACCCCGCCGATCCGCCCGGGCCGGACCGCGTTGCGCAGGATGATCGGCGCGGGGGTGATCAGCCGGGCCGTCTCGTTGATCGCGGCCTCCACCGGCTGCGGGTCACCGCTCCGGTGGGCCGCGGCGACACCGGCGAGCTCGCCGTGGTCGTGGAGCACCGCGACCATCCGGGGCAGCAGGCTGGTGATCGTCTCGGTGCCGGCGATCAGGAACGCCGACGCGAGCCCCCGCGCCTCGGCTTCGGCCAGCCCGAACGCCCGCATCCGGCCGACGGCGGTGTTCTCGTCCCCCTTCTCCCAGGCGAGCGAAGTCGTGGTGCCGATTTCCGCGACGATGGCGCGTGCCCTGGCGATCTGCTGGGCGTTCAGGCTGAGCTTGCCCAGTTTCACCAGGCCGATGATCGCCGTGGCCTGCCCGGTCATCCGCAGGTAGGCCGCCTCCCGCTCCGCCGTGGACCCCGTGACGGTGAAGCCGACCAGCGCGCTGGTCACCGCCCCGGCCACGATCTTGGTCGTGTGCACGACATCCACCGGCCGGCCCCGGCTCAACGTCTCGGCCACCCGGGCCAGTGGCTCGGTGCACACCGCGTCGATCAGCTGGCGGACGTAGGCGGGCGTGAAGAATTCGGCGAGCTTGCGCCGCATCGCCCGGTGGTCGGGGCCGTCCATGTTGACCAGCATCGAAGGGCCGAAGACCGGCGTCCACAGGTCCGCCTCGGTGCCGCCACCGCTGCGGAAGGTCTCGGTGTCGGTCAGCACTTCCCGGGCCACCGCCGCCTCGTTCACGATGACGCCCAGTCCGGGCACCCGCACCACGGGACCCAGCCGGCCGAGGACGCGGATGACCGGGTACGCCAGCGGGTGCGCCGCCAGTTGCAGCCGCAGCTCGTGCGCGCTCGCCCTCATCGCACGTCCACCGTCTCGCCCTGGTAGCCGTGGCTGGTGTACCAGGCGAAGGTGTTGCGGATACCCCAGGCCTTGGTCCGCCGCTGCGACCAGTACACGACCATGTCCCGGCGCCGCCCGTAGGCCCGGGTCACGCACCGGACGCGGTTCACCAGCGTGCGGTCTTCGTGGTCCTCCTCGATGGACGAGCGGGGATAACCACCGCACCGCTCGTACAGGCGCGCGGTGATGGCGGTGTTCCCGCCCGCGCACAACAGGTACGGCCCGAGGTACTCCGGTCCCCGGTTGGCGCGGCGGAACCGCGCGAAGAACCCGCCGAACGCCACCAGGAACGCCAGCACGGCCCGCTCCGGCCGGGACACGGCGAAGTCGTCGGTGCGCGCCTTGAACCGGCCCCCGACCAGTTCCAGCCCGGACGCGAACCCCCGCATGACGGCTTCCGTCCACTGTGGTGCGACGAGGCAGTCCGCGTCGGTCCGGGCCACGTGGGTGGCGCCGCACTCGATGGCCCGGCGCACGCCGGTGTCGCAGGCGGCTCCGGTGCCCTTCTGCGGTTCGCTGATCACCCGGACGTCCATCCCGGGATGCGCCGCGGCGAACGCGCGGACCACGTCGGCCGTCGCGTCCGTGCTCGCGTTGTCCACCACCAGCACGGTGAAGTCGGGGTAGCGCTGGCCGGCGAGCGAGCGCAGCGGCCCCTCGATCCACTTTTCCTCGTTGTACGCGGGGATGACGACCCACAGCTGTGACAACCGGGGCTTCGCCCCGGGCCGGGGGCTTCGCCACCCGGACCCCCGAAAAGCGCGCTGTGACAACCGGGACTTCGCCCCGGGCCGGGGGCTTCGCCACCCGGACCCCCGAAAAGCGCGCTGTGACAACCGGGACTTCCCCCCGGACCGGGTGCTCATGACGGCAGCTCCGCGAACAGCACGCCGATGCTGATCCCGCCGGCCAGCCCGATGAACGCGACCTTGTCGCCCGGGCCGCACCGGCCCGACTCCAGCGCCAGGCTCAGCTGCAGCGGCAGGCTGCACGAGGCGACGTTGCCGTGGTCGGCGATCGTCACGACGAGTTTGTCTTCCGGGACACCGCTGCCCTCGAGGAAGACCCGCAGGTGCGGCAGGCCGACCTGGTGCACGCAGAAGACCGCGAAATCGTCCCGGCTCAGCCCGGTGCGCGCCAGTGCGGCGTCCAGCTGCGGCCGGACCCCGCGCATCACGGACTCCATCAAGGTGCGGCCCTCGCCGCGCATGAAGCCGTCGGCGACCGGATCACGGGAGTTCGCGCCGCCGTGTCCCGGGATCGAGCTGACGTTCCAGCGGGACGAATCCGCGGAGAAGTCCCGGTGGAAGATACCCGGGCCCGCCGACGCTTCCAGCAGCATCGCGGCCCCGGCGTCGGACAGGGTGTAGCCGGCGAGGGAGTCCACGAACTGCGCGCGGTCCGCGACCGACCACCGGACCACCCGGGAGCCGGTTTCGCCCGTGCAGACCAGGATGCGGCGGTACTGCCCGCCGCGGATGAGCGCCTCCGCGACCTGCATCCCGTTGAGGAAGCTGTTGCAGGCGTTCTTGACGTCGAACACCGGGCAGGACGCGCCGAGCTTGGCGGCCACGACGTGCGCCGTGGCCGGCTCGATCAGGTCCTGCGAGGCGGACGCGAACACGATCAGGTCCACCTCCTCCACGCCCCATCCCTTTTCGGACAGCAGTTTCGCGGCCGCGGCCACGGCGAGGTCGGAGGCCAGCTCGCCGGCGGCGGCGCGGTGCCGCGTCCTGATCCCGCTGAGCTTGCCGATGGCGCCCGGCCGGGGCGTGAAGCCGGGGCTCCGGCGGGCGATGCGTTCCTCGATCTCCCGGTCGGCGACCAGGGTCGGAGGCAGATGGGCGGATACCCCGCCGATCGCCACGTTCATGACAGCGTCCTTTCGCTTGTCTCAGCCATTCGTGAACGCCAAGGTGACGTTGTGCCCGCCGAAACCGAACGAGTTGCTGATCGCCGCGGTGAGCGTGACCCGGCGCGGTTCGCCGGCCACGACGTCGAGGCCGATCCGGTCGTCGAGCGTGTCGAGGTTGGCCGTGGGCGGCACCAGACCGTCCCGGACCGACAGCACGGTCGCGATCGCCTCGACCGCGCCGGATCCCCCGAGCAGGTGGCCCAGCGCCCCCTTCGGCGCGGTGACCACCGGGCCGTCGCCGAGGACGCGCCGGATCGTGACGCTCTCGGTCAGGTCGCCCAGCGGCGTGGACGTCGCGTGCGCGTTCACGTGGCCGATGTCCTCGGCACCGAGCCCCGCGCGGCGCAGGGCGGTGGTGATGGCGGTGCTCTGCCCGACACCGTCCGGGTCCGGCGCGGTGATGTGGTGGGCGTCGTTGCTCATGCCCACGCCGGCGAGCGTGCCGTACGCCTTCACACCCCGCGCCGCGGCGAAGCCCGCCCGCTCCAGCACGAGGATGCCGGCCCCCTCCCCCAGCACGAAGCCGTCCCGGCCCGCGTCGAACGGGCGGGACGCCGTCTCGGGGCTGGCGTTGCGGGTGCTCATCGACCGCGCCCGCGTGAACCCCGCCATGATGGCGGGCGTGATGCAGGCGTCCGTACCGCCGGCGACCACGACGTCGGCCTCCCCCGCCATGATCATCCGCCAGGCCCACGCGATCGCCTCGGCCCCGGACGCGCAGGCCGACATCGGGGCGTGCACCCCGGCCCGCGCCCGCAGCGCGAGGCCGACCAGCGCGGCCGGCCCGTTGGGCATGACCATCGGGATCAATTGCGGCGACACCGCGCGCAAACCCCCCTCCCGCAGGGCGTCGTGCTGGGCGACCAGCGTCGTCGCGCCCCCGATCCCGGTGCCGATCACCACGCCGCACCGGAGGGGGTCCACCGTGTCGCCGGTCAGGCTCGCGTCCCGGCAGGCCTGCCGGGACGCGACCACGGCCAGCTGTTCGGCCCGGTCCATGCGCTTGAGCTCGACGTGGTCCAGGTCCCGGTCGGGCTCGACGGCCAGCCGCGCGGCGATGCGCACCGGGAACTGGTACTCCCGCGTCCATTCGGTGTCCAGCGCCGACGCTCCGCCGCGGCCGGCGAGCAACCCCTCCCAGGTGGCCGGCACGTCACCGCCCAGCGGCGTGGTCGCGCCGACGCCGGTGACCACGACCTCGATGTCGTTGCGCGGCAGGCCGTTCACGCCACGGCGCGCAGGTAGTCGGCGACGTCGCCGAAGGTGTGCAGCCGGTGGAGGCCGTCCTCGGGGATCGTCAGGCCGTAGCTGTTTTCGATCTCGTCGGTCAGCTCGACCATGGCCAGCGAGTCGATGTCCAGTTCGTCGCGCAGCGACAGGCCGGTCAACGGGCGTCCGGCGGACCGGGCCAGCGGATCGGTCCCGGACACCTTCTCGATCAGCTGGGCCAGGGTGCGCTCGACGTCGTCTGAGGTGGTCACAGTTGCCTCTCGGGTGGATTGAGTGGAGCTACCGGGCCGGAGGGCCACACCGAGGAGGTTGGCGACGGGCGCTGACCGACAGCTGACGGGTGGCCGTGCGCGCGGCCCGTTCCCGGGCCGGCTGTGCGCCGCGCACAACCGGTTCGCGGCAACTGCCCAGCCGGCCGAAGCGCTATCGTCGGCGGATGCCGGGGCCACCGCACGCCAGGACGGTCATCCGCGAGGTGGCCGCCGCCGTCCTCGCCGAGCTGCCGGCCTTCGCCGACCGGCTGGTCGAGCGGGCTGCCGTCGAGGAGAAGACGTTCTACGCGCGCGATGACTGGATGGCGCCCGCGGACATGCGGCAGTCGTTCATGGACAACGCCCGCAGCGCGCTGCTCCTGATGAGCGGCGAGCACGAAGCGCGGGACTGGATGGCGGCCCCGCTGGCCACCGGCCGCCGCCGCGCCGAACAGGGCGTCCCCCTGGAGGCGGTGCTGCACCTGTTCCGGTTGGGCACCGAGCTGCTGTGGGACATGCTGCTGACCGCGGCCCGCCGCCGGTCACCGGACGAGCTGGACGAGTTCGTCGACGGCGTGATGGTGCTGTGGCAGGCGACCGATCGCGTCTCGATGGCGATGGTCGAGGGGTACCGGTCCCGGGAGATCCAGCTGCAGACGCGGGCGAACCGGCGCCGGGAACGGCTGCTCGGGGTGCTCGTCGAGGGCCGTGGCGTCGACCCCGCCGTGGCGGCGGACGCCGAGGCCGGCCTGGGGTTGCCCCTGCACGGCCGGTACGTCGTGGTCCTGGTCGTCTGCGACCTGGCGGCCGAGGACATGGCCCCGGTACCCGAACTGGCGGCGGTGGGGGTGCGCGTGGCCGTGGCGCCGTACCGGGACCGCGTCGTCTGGCTGCTGGAGCTGGGCGGCGTCACCCCGGGCCGGCTGGCCGCCCTGCTCACGCCCCACCTGCACCACCGCGCGGGTATGTCCGGCGAGGTCGCCGGGCTGGCCGAGATCGGGATCGCCTACCGGCTGGCCGAACTCGCGCTGCAGACCCAGCCGGCGGAGGTGCCGGGGCTGGCCGTGCTCGACGACCGGTTGCCCGAGGCACTGGTGGCCGCCAGCCCGCGGCTGGCCCAGCGGCTGGCGGCCAAGGCTTTGGGCCGCGTCCTGGAATTGGAAGACGAAGAACGTCAAGTGCTCCTGGAGACGCTGCGGGCGTGGTTCCGCGCGGGCCGCTCCGCCGCCCGCGCGGGCGAACTGCTGTACTGCCACCGGAACACGGTCCTCAACCGGCTGCGCAAGCTGGAGCAGCTCACCGGCGCCTCCCTGGAAGACGACCGGCACCAGCTGTGCTGCCGCCTGGCCCTGATGGCGCCCCGGGAAAATCCGTGAATGCCACCTTGAGGGACGCTGAATCCCTCCAGGTGGCATGCACGGATTTCGGCTAGCTGCAACTGACGCTGGGCCAGTTCCAGTTCCCGTTGGCCATGATGGTGACACCGAAGTTGTTGCCACTGCCGTTGGGTGTCCCGACCATCACCTGGCTGCTGGGCCAGGTGGCGTTGACGTTCCAGGTCGAACTGATCTTCGCCGGGCTGGGCACGTTCATCGTGACCGTCCACGAGGAGGAGCCGCTGACCGAAACGTTGAGGTTGTACCGGTCACCCCAGGACTGCCCGGCCGAAAGCGTTGCGCTGCAACTGCCCCCGCCCGGCGTCGTGGGCGTGGTGGTGGGGGTCGTCGGGGTCGTCGGGGTCGTGGGCCCCGTCGGGGTGGTCGTCGGGGTCGTGGTCGTGCCCCCGGCGTTGAGGGCGTTCAGCACCGAGGTGTAGGCGGCCTTCTTGTTGCCGTTGCCGTCGAACAGGAGCGGACTCTCGCCGGACCGCCACGAGTCGCTGTCCCGCACGCCCCACACGGTGATGCCGACGCAGCGCGCGACGTTCATGCACGCCTGGGTCAGCGCCGAGTACTGCGCAGTGTTCGAGTTCGTGACGTCGACCTCGGTGAGCGCCACGTCGACGCCGAGCGCCGCGAAGCTGGAGAGCGTGGTCTGGAAGTTGCCGGGGACCGAGCTGCCGCCGGTGAAGTGGGCCTGCAGGCCCACGCAGTCGATCGGCACACCGCGGGACTTGAAGTCCTGGATCATGCGGTACACGCCTTGGGTCTTGCCGTAGCTCCAGTTGTCGATGTTGTAGTCGTTGTAGCAGAGTTTCACCGACGGGTCGGCCGCGCGGGCGGTCCGGAACGCGACCTCGATCCAGTCGTTGCCCGTGCTCTGCAGGTTCGACGAACGACGGCTGCCGTCTTCGTTGAAGGCCTCGTTGACCACGTCCCAGTAGGCGAGTTTTCCTTGGTAGTGGGCCATCACCTTCTGGATGTGGTTGATCATCGCGTTGCGGAGGTTGCTGCCGCTCATGTTCTGCATCCAGCCCGGTTGCTGGGCGTGCCAGGCGAGCGTGTGACCCCGGACCCGCGAGCCGTGACTGACCGCCCAGTTGTAGATCTGGTCGCCCGCCGAGAAGTTGAACTGGTTCTGGTTGGGCTCGGTGGCGTCGGGCTTCATCTCGTTTTCGGCGGTCACCATGTTGAACTCGCGCGCCGCGATGGTGGTGTACGCCGAATTGCCGAGTCTGCTCCCCGCGATCGCCGTGCCGAAGTACCGGCCGGACTGCGCGGCCGCGGCGCCCAGCGTGCCGGCCGCGGCATCGGCGCCGGGCGCCGTCACGAGGACGGCCGCCGCCGCGGCCACGGTGGTCACTCCGGCCAGTACGCGACTGGCCGGTGACCGCCACCAGCGTCTGCGGCGCGGGTCCGACGAAGTTCCTGCCATCCGTGCTCTCCTTCGGGCTGCACGCCCAGAAAACGCCGAGTCGTCGGCACCTGGACGAATCGATGAGATTTCCGCTACTGCCAGCAGGAGAGCACGCCGCCGGATCGCCACGCAAAAAGTTTCGATCGACTTTCGGAGAATCCGGCCACGGAGCACCGGATTCCGCGCGGTGTCCGCCGGTGGAGCGCGCAGGCCGCAGCCGGGCCGGCCGAGGACGTCACTCGGCCGGCCCGGCCCGGCGTGCCGGTCAGCCGTTGCGCACGATCCGCCACCGGGTGGCGGCGGCGCCGTTGTCGGGGCCCTGCACGGCGAACGCACCGGTGGCGGTCGAGCCGTTCTCGATGGTCAGCAGCTTGCCGCTGTTGACGTTGCGGATCTTCGCCGTCCCGTCCCCCTGGTCGACGACGGTCCACCGGTGGTCGGCCGTGCCGTTGTCCGCCCACTGGAGGACCTGGGCGTTGTCCGCGGTCGCCATGTCACGGACGCCGAGCACCTTGCCGCTGTTGGCGTTGCGGAACCGGACGGCGGTCCCGTCGGTGACGATTTCCCAGTTGTGGTCCGCGGTACCGCTGTCCGACCACTGCAGCGCGCGGCCGCCGTCGGCGGTGGACATGTTCTCGACGCCCAGCACCAGCCCGCTGCCCACGTTGACCAGCCGGGACGTCGTCCCGCCGGAGCCGCCGCCGGTGTTCCAGTAGACCGTGTAGTTGAAGCCCTGCGCGTCGTAGAAGGGCACCAGGTTGACCGTGGAACCGTTGGCCTTGGCGCTGAAGGCGAGCGCGCTGCTGCTGGTCCGCGTGATCGAACTCTGGTCGAGGGCCGGGAGCGCGCTCAGGGAGCTGGTGCCGTAGTTGCCGGCCAGGACGACCGGGCCGTAGGTGATCGCCGCGACGTTCGCGTTGTCGTTGGCCGGCCGCAGGACCGGTTTCATGGGCAGCCGGACGGTGACCGCGTCGCCCGCGGCCCAGGACCGGGTCAGGGTGGCGTAACCGCCGGGGGTGGCGGTCACGTTCTGCGCGACGCCGTTGACGCTGATGGTCGCCCCGGCCGCCCAGCTCGGAATGCGGATGCGCATGGCCCAGGTCCCGCTCGCGTTCCCGGTGACCGTCAGCGTGGTCGTGTCACTCGCCGGGTACGACGTGGTCTGGGTGACGGTGATGCCGCGCTGGGTCCAGGTGAGCACCGAGGGCAGGAAGAGGTTCACGATCAGCGTGGTGCCGGCGGAGAAGTAGATCGAGTCCGCCAGTTTCGTCTGGGTTTCCAGCCCGCTGCCCTGGCAGCACCAGAACGAGTCGTAGTCGGTGCTCCACGTGCCGCCGCCCCAGGCGGGGCCGACGCCGCGGCGGCCGCCCGGGTTGAGCGAATTGAAGTACGTGATGTGCCCGTGGGCGTCGGCCGGGTTCTGCTGGCCGATCATCTGGTTGAGCAGCGCCCGCTCGTAGTACTCGGCCAGGTCGGCACGGTCCGGGTACAGCGCGAACAGTTCCCTGGTCAGCTTGAGCATGTTGTAGGTGTTGCAGCTCTCGCACGTGTCCTGGTTGAGGTACGCGGCGATGGCGTTGGGCGCGCGGAAGTGCTCGGCCTGGCTGTTGCCGCCGATGGCGTAGGTGTGCGCGCCGACGGTGATGTTCCACGCGTTGGTGGCGATGTCCCGGTAGCGGGTGGTGCCCGTGGCCTTGTACTCGCGCGCGGCGCCGATCCACTTGGGCACCTGGGTGTTGGCGTGCAAGCCGTTGAGCTGGTCCCGGTTCGCCGCCAGCGGGTCGAACACGGCGGCGTGGTCGAACCGCTGCGCGACGGTCAGCCACCGCGCGTCGCCGGTGTACTGGTAGAGGTCGGTCAGCACCGCGTTCATGCCGCCGAACTCGGTGCCCAGCACCGACTGCATCTGGCTGTAGCTCAGTCTTCCGGTGCGCCGATCGACCCACGCCGCCAGGTTCAGCAGCACGTCACGGGCCTGTGTGCTGTCGGCGTAACGCCACACGTCGAGCAGGCCGGCCATCGTCTTGTGGACGCAGTAGTACGGCACGTTGCCGTTCGTCAGGCGCCCGGCCTCGAGGGCGTCGAAGTCCGACTCGGGGAAGCCGGACAGGTACCCGGCCGTGAACCCGGCGGCGCCGTTGTTGGCCTGGCACTTGGCCAGTTCGGCGACCATGGCGGTGGCCTTGTCCCGGCAGGTGGTGTCGCCGGCGACGGCCCACAGCTGCGCCCAGGCCGTCAGGAAGTGCCCCTGCACGTGGCTGCGGAACGGGAAGCTGGGCGCGTCCCAGCCGCCGTTGGTGGCCGCGCCGTTGGTGGAGAGCCGGTGGTTGGCCCGGAAGTTGTACAGCAGCCGGTTGACGTCGACGAACCGGAGGTAGTTCTGCGTCCGGTTCTGGTTGTCCAGCCACCGGCTCGCGGTCAGCCGCACCTGGCCGAGCTCGAACGGGAACGCGGACACCCCGGCGTCCGAGCGGACCGGGGCGGTGGCCGCCTGGGCGGGCGCCGCGCCGAGGGCGGGTCCGGCGGCCGAGGCGAGGGCGGTGGCTCCGACGGCTTGCAGCAGTCGCCGCCGGGTGAAAGACGAGTTCACCGGGTTCTCCGTTCGTCGCTGAGAGGAGGACGCGGTGGCACGTTAGCGCTAACATTGCCGGCTGTCACGGCCCCGACGTCGGTCCGTCGGTCGCTCAGGTGCGTGAACAGCGCGGAATGCGGGCAACCGCGGCCTCGAACCGGGTGAAAATTACCCGGTGCGGTCCGATCCCAGCCCGAACCAGCGTCCCGGCCGGACGTCTACCGACGTGACCACTTCACCCGGACGGACCAGCGGGTTGTCCGGCCTGACCAGCCGGCCGCCGAGCACGGGCGAGGCGCCCCCGGAGGACCGGCGCGGGCCGTGGCGGCGGTGGCTGTACGCCCTCGCCGTGGTCGCCTTGCTCGCCGAGATGGCGGTCGCGATGCTCACGACGGCCGTGCAGCAGACCCCGACCATCGACGAGCCCGTCTACGTGGGCACGGCGGTCTTCTCCCTGGAGCAGCACAGCCTGCGGTACAACGCCGAGCACCCCCCGCTCGGCAAGCTGATCATCGCGGCCGGGCCGGCCTTCGCCGACGTGCGCCTCGACCCCGGTTTCGCCGGCGACCAGACGCAACTCGGCAGGCACGTGCTCTACGAGTCGGGCCACGACCCGGGCCTCCTGCTGCTGCTCGCCCGGCTGCCGGTGATCGTGCTGACGCTCCTGTTCGGGCTGGTCGTCTTCGCGTTCGCCCGCGAACTGGCCGGCCCGGCCGGCGGAGTGGTGGCACTGGCCCTGTACGCGTTCTCCCCCGACGTCATCGCGCACGGGTCGCTGGCGACCCTCGACGTGCCGGTGGCCGGGTTCCTGGTGACGTCGGCCTGGCTGCTGTGGCGGGCCCGGCGCCGCCCCGCCCGCCACCTCCCCCTCGCGGGACTCGCCCTGGGCGCGGCCGTGGCCACGAAGATGAGCGCCCTGGCCGCGGTCCCCGTGCTGCTGCTCCTGGTCGTGCTGTCCGTGCAGCGGGCCCGCCGCACTCCCGGCGATGGCCCGCGACGGACGGCCCGGCACCTCGGGCTCGGCGTGGCGGCGGCCCTCGGCGTGGCGCTGATCGCGGTCGCCGTGGTGTGGGCCTGCTACCTCGCCGTGGATCCCCGGCTGCGCTGGACGACGCCGCCGGGGCTGCCGGCCGGCCACGGCTTGCGCGCGCTCGCCGGCCGGCTGCCGCTGCCCCGGCCGTACCGCGACGGGCTGCGCCTCCAGTTCGGCCTGGAGGACCAGGTGTGGACCACGTTCCTGTTCGGCAGGCTCCACGTCGGGTCGCTGTGGTACTACCTCCCGGCCGCGCTGCTGGTGAAGACGCCGCTGGGCCTGCTGGCGCTGGGGGTGGCCGGCGCCGTCGTGCTGGTGGCGGTGCCCCGCCTGCGCCCGGCGGCACCGTACGTGCTCGTCCCCCCGGCCGTGCTGCTGGCCGCGGCGATGACCGGCAGCCGCGACCTCGGCGTCCGGTACGCGGTCTTCGTGCCGATGTTCCTGGCGATCGCGGCGGCCGGGGCGGTCGCCGTACGCCGGCGGTGGGCGCACGGCGCCGTGGCGGCCCTGGTCGTCTTCGCCGCGATCAGCTCCCTGCGGACGTTCCCGTACTACCTGCCGTACTCCAACGAGGCGTTCGGCGGCCCGGCGCAGACCCACCTGCGCCTGCACGACTCGAACGTCGACTGGGGCCAGGACCTGGGCCGGCTGGCCGACCGCCTGAGGGAGCGCTACCCGGGTGAGCGGATCTGGCTGGTCTACAAGGGCAGCGGAGTGCCGTCCCGCTACGGCATCGACGCCGCCGACCCGCTCGCCGTACCCCCGGCCGACGTGCACGGGCTGCTCGTCGTATCGGATTCCGCCCTCGCCAAGGCGGACGACCACCTGGCGGCGCTCGTCCGCGGCAGCACCCCGATCGACGAGGTCGGCCACTCCGTCACGATCTTCCGCCGTCCGTGATCCGGCGGGCGCTGCACCGGCCCGGTCGCTGAAAGTTTCACCGGCTGCCGGGCTCCGAACAGCGGCGACGCCGGACCCGCCGCCGGCGGCTTGCCAGAACCGGATCGGCTGCGAACGATTGGTGCCGGACCGGGCTGCGGACCGGCGGTCCACGGCCGCCGGCGCGCCGGCGGCCGGCAACGGCCGGAGCAACCAGCCCCTCGCCCCTCTCTGTGACGGAGATCCGATGTCCTTGCGCTCCCCCGGCCGGCGACGGGCACGGCTCACCGCCGCTTCCCTGGTCGCCGCGTCGATGACCGCGGCCACGCTCGTGCCGTCCGCGTGGGCGGCCGCCCCGGCTCAGCCGGGCGCGGTGCCCGTCTACCGCGACACCCACTACAGCTTCGCCGAGCGGGCCGCCGATCTCGTGGCCCGCATGACGCTGCCCGAGAAAGTGCTGCAACTGCGCACCAACAGCGCGCCGGCCATTCCGCGGCTCGGCGTGCAGCAGTACACGTACTGGAGCGAGGGGCAGCACGGGCTCAACACGCTGGGCGCGAACACCGACGACGGCACGGCCACCGGCGGCGTGCACGCCACGAGCTTCCCGACCAACCTGGCCGCCACGATGTCGTGGGACCCGGACCTGATCCACCAGGAGACCACGGCGATCTCCGACGAGGCCCGCGGCATGCTGGACAAGTCGCTGTGGGGCGTCACGCAGAACAACATCGGCCCGGACAAGAACAACTACGGCTCCCTGACCTACTGGGCGCCGACGGTGAACCTGGACCGCGATCCGCGGTGGGGCCGCACCGACGAGGGGTTCGGCGAGGACCCGTACCTGGTCGCGAAGATGGCCGGGGCGTTCGTGAACGGCTACCAGGGGCAGACCCCGGCCGGCCGGCCGATGACGCCCTACCTCAAGGTCGCGGCCACGGCCAAGCACTACGCGCTCAACGACGTGGAGAACGACCGGCACGCGGACTCCTCGGACACCACCGAGGCCAACCTCCGTGACTACTACACCAAGCAGTTCCGGCACCTGATCCAGGACGCGCACGTGTCCGGCCTGATGACGTCGTACAACGCGATCAACGGCACGCCGGCGCCCGCCGACACCTACACGGCGAACGCACTGGCCCAGCGCACCTACGGCTTCGACGGCTACACCACGTCCGACTGCGGCGCGGTCGGCGACGTCTACGCGCCGGGCAGCCACAACTGGGCGCCGCCGGGCTGGACCACGGCCACCGCCGGCGCGGCGACGCAGTGGACGAACACCGCGACCGGCCAACGGGTTTCCGGGGCCGCCGGCGGCCAGGCGTACGCGCTGCGCGCGGGCACCCAGCTCAACTGCACCGGCTCGGAAGCCACCGTGGCCAACATCCAGGAGGCCATCAAGGCCGGGGTGCTGTCCGAGGGCGTGCTCGACAACGCACTGGTGCACGTGTTCACCACGCGCATGCAGACCGGCGAGTTCGACCCGCCGGACCGGGTGGCCTACACGAAGATCACCAAGGACGCGATCCAGAGCGCCGCGCACCAGGCGCTGGCCGAGAAGGTCGCCGCGAATTCGCTGGTGCTGCTGAAGAACGACCCGGTGTCCGGCACCGGTGCGCCGCTGCTGCCCGCCGATCCGGCGAAGCTCGGCACCGTGGTCGTCGTCGGCGACCTCGCGGGCAAGGTCACCCTCGGCGGCTACTCCGGCGAACCCGCGCTCCAGGTGAACGCGGTGCAGGGCATCACGTCCGCGGTCAAGGCGGCCAATCCGGGCGCCACGGTCACGTTCGACGCGTGCGGCACCTCCACCGGGACGACCACGGCGGCGAGCTGCTCGGCCGAAACCCTGAGCGCCCTCAAGACGGCCGATCTGGTCGTGGTGTTCGCCGGGACCGACACCAACGTGGCCACCGAGGGCCGGGACCGCACGAGCATCGCCATGCCGGGCAACTACGACTCGCTGATCGACCAGGTCAAGGCGGTCGGCAACCCCCGCACCGCGCTGGCCGTCCAGGCGGCGGGCGCCGTTTCCCTCGGCCACGCCAAGGAGGGTTTCCCGGGCATCGTGTACAGCGCGTACAACGGGGAGAGCCAGGGCACCGCGCTGGCCGACGTGCTGTTCGGCAAGCAGAACCCCAGCGGGCACCTGAACTTCACCTGGTACGCCGACGACACGCAGTTGCCCGACATGAAGAACTACGGCCTGACGCCGTCCCAGACCGGGGGCATCGGCCGCACCTACCAGTACTTCACCGGCACGCCGGCTTATCCGTTCGGCTACGGCCTTTCCTACACCCGGTTCGCCTACTCGCACGTCCACGCCGACACCCGGGCCGTCGACGCCAACGGGCAGGTGACCGTGCACGTGGACGTGACCAACACCGGCAGCACGCCCGGCGCCACCGTCGCCCAGCTGTACGCCGCCACGGCGTTCGGCGTGCCCGGCGTCGAACTGCCGCGCCGGCGCTTGGCCGGCTTCAAGAAAACGGACGTGCTGGCCCCCGGCCGGACCCAGCACGTGGCCATCCCGGTCCGGATCAGCGAGCTGGCGCTCTGGGACCAGGGCAAGCGCCGCGAAGTGGTGTACAACGGCGCTTACCGGTTCGGCGTGGGCGCCGACGCCGGCCACCTCGCCGGCACCGCCACGGTGGCCGTCACGGGAACCCTCAAGCCGAAGACGCGGTACGTGACCGTGCAGCCCGATCAGGTGGTGTTCGCGCCGGGCCAGAGCCTCGACCTGACCGGCAAGAACCCGTGGATCGCCGATGACACCGCCCAGGCCGCCGAGCACGTGCCCGCCGACCACATCGTCGAGGCGGTGCACGACGACCAGTCGTTCGTCGACCTCGCGCGGGCCCGGATCGGTTACCGCAGCAGCGATCCGCGCGTGGCCCAGGTGAGCAGGACCGGCAAGGTGACCATGGTGGCGCCCGGCGTCGCGACGATCAGCGTCACGGTCGACGGGGTCACCGGCACCACGCCGGTGGTGGTCGAGCAGCCGTTCACCCTGAGCGCACCGGCGCAGGTGAAGGCGGGCACGACCTACACCGTCACCACCACGCTGCCGAACCCGGCCGGCGCCCGGCCGTTGCGCGACGTGGCCCTGACGCTCAGCGTGCCCACGGGCTGGACCGCGAAGGCCACTTCGCCGTCCACCTTCCCCGTCGTGGCCGCCGGGCAGACCGTCAGCACCACCTGGGAGGTCGGCGTGCCGGCCTCGGCTCAACCCGGCAAGTTCGACGTATCGGCGCAGGCCACGTTCACCTCCGTCAACGGGCGGGGCACCTCGGTGGACGCGACCACCGTGCTGCTGCCGCACCCGCCGTACCCGTCGTTGCCCGCGGCGTACAACAACGTGGGCATCAGCGACGACGCCACCCCCGGCGCCGGCAACTTCGACGGCGGCAACGCCAGCTTCTCCGCACAGGCACTGGCCGCCGCGACGCCCAGCCTCACGCCGGGAGCGACCTTCACCCACGACGGGTTGACGTTCACCTGGCCGGACGCCCAGCCCGGGAGCCCGGACAACGTGGTCGCCGGGGGCGTGGCCGGCGGGCAGACCATCGCGCTCTCCGGCTCCGGTCACACCCTCGGCCTGATCGGCGCCGGCGACTACGGCAGCCCGAGCGGAACCGCGACGGTGACCTACACCGACGGCACCACCGAGTCCCACTCCGTCAGCTTCGCGGACTGGTGGGCCAATGCGGCGACCGGCGGCGACATCCTCACCACGCTCCCGTACCTCAACAACAGCAGCGGACGGCTGAACCAGCCGGTGAGCCTGTACTACGCCCCGATCCCGCTCCAGCCGGGCAAAACCGTGCAGTACCTGACGCTGCCGGACGTCAGCGACGGGGCGAACATGGGCACGGCGGCGATGCACATCTTCACCGTCGCCATCGGCTGAGGCGCGGGGTCAGCGGCCGCAGCCGAAACTCGCGGCGCTGTCCGGATCACCGGCGTGGTACCGGGGCCACGCCGGATATTCGCAGAGCGGCCGGGTGCGGTGGTGGGTCAGGTCGGTCACGACCTGGCCCACCGGCGGCCGTCCCGTGTCCACCCAGCGCTCCAGCGCCGAAAGGGAGTCCCAGCCGGCCGCGAACGCCGGGGTGCCGAAGTTGGCGTGGTTCGCCCCGGGCACGACGTAGTACCGCAGGAACGCCTCGGTGGCCCGGGGGCCTGCCACGGCACGCACCCGCTCGTAGTAGTCGCTCGTCGAGTACGGGGAAACCAGTTCGTCCGCGGCGCCGTGGAGCAGGATCAGCTTCCCGCCGGCCCGGGCGAACGGGCGCAGGTCCGCGTCGTTGCGGTCCTGGACCGTGGACAGGGCACTGATCCGGCCGAGCCACGGGCCGGGGTGGCGCGGGTCGACGTCCAGGGCGTCGTGCCGCGGATCCCGGGTCAGGAAGTACTTGACCCACTGGTCCCAGTACTGCATGCCGTAGCCGCTCGTCACCGGCATCGGGTCGGCCGGCGCGGTGGTGCCGAACCCGAGGAACGGGGTCCGCAGGTCCGCCCCCGAAAGGAACGGGAAACCCGGGTAGCCGGTTTCGCCGCCGGCGATCCGGTACGGCCACTCGAACGGGGAAGACATCGCGATCACGGCGCCGATCTGCGCATCCGACAGGCAGGCCGGACCGGTATCGGCCCCTCCCGGGCAGCGGAGCACCCGCGGATCGAAGCGGCAGCCGCCCGGGTTCGAGACGACCTTGTCCTCGACCCCGTCCCGACCGTCACACGCGCTGACGACGCTGTCGTAAAGGAGCGTCTGCTTCGCGGGCCCGGGAAAAGCGCCCGGGCGCGACAGGACTTGCGCCAGGTAGCCCAAATCGAGGATCTCGGCGAGGTTGTTCCAAGCCGGGTAGGCGGAAATCACGCCGTCGAACGCGGCCGGCCACCGCTGGGCGACGACGAGTGCCTCGCGGCCGCCGGTCGAGCCGCCCGCGAAGAACACTTCGGCGGGCTGCATCCCGTAGGCGTGCCGGATGACGAACAGGCTCGCGTCCCGGGTCTTCTTGAGCGCGTCACCGGCGGCGAAGTTCGTCAGAGCCTCGTCGTTCACGCCGAACGACCCGTCCAGCGACGGCGGGGACGCCGGGTTCTGCCGGTGGCCGGAGTCGCTCGCGAACGTCGCGTACCCCCGGGCCAGCGGCACCGGCCGGTCGGCGGGGCCGAACGGCACGTTCGCCGTCAGGTCGGGGATGGTGCCGTCGTACCCGCCGCCGCCGAACATCATCGCCCGGTGGTTCCAGGCGCGGGGCAGCGCGACGCGCAGCTTGATGGCGGGCGCGGCCGGGTCGACGGGGAAGAGGTCGGCGTCGGCCTGGCAGTACTCGCCACCGCCGGGACCGGACACGACCGAAGCCGACGTCACGCGGCCCCCGGTGGTCGGCAGGCTCATCACCGACGCGGGGATCCGCAGGCCGGCCAGCCCGGCGCAACCCGGGGTCGCCGCGGCGGCGGGTCCGGGCACGCTCGCCGCCAGCACCAAGGCCGCCGACACGGCGAGCCGACGTGTTCTCCTCATACCGGCCTCTTCTCCTGATTTCGCGGGACGCTCAGGCGGTGGAGGTGCGCACCCGGGACGGCGTCCGGATCGGCCCGGACTCCGGCGGGGTTCGTCTCGGGCAGGAACCACGCGCTGACGAAGGTGATCAGCCCCATCACCGCGATGTAGGCGGCCACCGGCAGGGTGCTCCCGGTCTTCGCGATCAACGCGGTCATCAGGAACGGCGTGCCCCCGCTGACGATGATCGCGGACAGCTGGTAGGCCAGCGACGCGCCCGAGTAGCGGACGGCGGGGGCGAAGAGCTCGCCGAGGAAGCTCGCGATCGGGCCGTAGGTGAGGCACTGGAACGCGAAACCCACCGTCACCGCAACGAAGATCAGCGGCAGCGAAGCGGTGTCGACGAGCCCGAAGTACGGGAACGCCCAGAGGGCGACCCCCAGGCCGCCGATCAGGATCAGCGGACGGCGGCCCACCTTGTCCGAGAGGTACCCGGACCAGGGGATGGCCACGAGCATCGCCACGGAACTGATCAGCACGACCGCGAGCAGCCCGTCGCGCTGGAGCTTGAGCGTGCCCGTGCCGTAGCTCAGCAGCCCGGAAATGCTGACGTAGAACAGGCTGTTGGTGGCGGACAGCAGCCCGCAGCCGAGCAGGATGGTTCCCCACTTGCTGCGCAGGACCTGCGCGAGCGGCGCCCGGACGACCGGGCCGTCGTGGTGCGCCACCTCTTCTTGCAGGCGCCGGAACTCCGGGGTGTCCTCCACCTTGGCCTGGATGTAGAGCACCACCCCGAACATCACGACGCTGAGCAGGAACGGGATGCGCCAGCCCCAGCTCAGGAACGCGGCGTCCGGCATCAGGCCGCTGGCCGCCACGAAGATCAGGTTGGACAGGACCACGGCCACGGGCACGCTGGTCTGCCCGAAGGTCCCGGCGAACCCGCGTCGCTTGGGACTGGCCGACTCGGTCAGCAGCAGGACGATGCCGCCCCACTGCCCGCCGGCCGCGAGGCCCTGGACGAAGCGCAGGATGACCAGCAGCGTCGGGGCCAGTGCCCCGACGGACGCCGCGCCGGGCAGGCAGCCGATCAGGAAGGTCGCGGCGCCCATCAGCGCCAGGCAGGCGACGACCACCGGTTTGCGCCCGTACTTGTCCCCGAGGTGCCCGGCGAGCACCCCGCCGATCGGCCGCGCCACGAAACCGGCCCAGAACGTGCTGAAGGCCAGGAGCGTCCCGGTCAGCGCCGAGGCGTGCGGGAAGAACACCTTGGGGAACACCAGCGCGGCCGCGGTGCCGTAGAGGAAGAAGTCGTACCACTCGATCGAGCTGCCGACGAGCCCCGCCGCGAGCAGCTTGCGGAAGGCCCGGCGCCGGGTCGTGGACAACCCGGCGCCGGACTGCCCTTCGGGTGGGGTGAGCGGGATGGCCATGGATGCCGCCTTCGTCGAGGAGCTCAGGCACGTGATGGCGGTGATGTTAAGGCGCCGTTACGCTGCTTTCTGAGGTGTGGACCACCCACTCCTCCCGCCGGGACAGTGGGTCTTTCGCCCACCCGATGCCGAGGAGGACGGCGCTGTGACCAGTGAGGCGGAGCCGCGCCGGCGGCGTGAACTCGCGTCGTTGTACGCGACCGTCAAGTCGCTCACCGCCCTGGGCGAGCTCGATCAGGTCCTGCAGTCGATCGTCCACCACGCCCACGACCTGATCGGCACGGACTTCACCTACCTCTCGCTGGTCGGCGCGGACGGCAGGCTGTCGGCCCGCGCGTCGGAGGGCACGATCTCCGCCGAGTTCCTCGCGGCCGCCATCCCGGCCACGGTGGGGCTCGGGGGCAAGGTGCTGGCCTCCAAGAGCCCGCACTGGGTGCGCGACTACGCCACCTCGACGCTCATCCAGCACGATCCGAACTTCGACCGGCTGGTCGTCACCGAGGAACTGGTCGCGCTGCTCGGTGTCCCGCTGGTCATCCGCGGCGAAGCGGTGGGCGCCCTGTTCGCCGCAGACCGCGCCGAACGGTCCTTCCAGGCCGAGGAGATCGCGCTGCTGAACGCGTTCGCCGACCACGCCGCGGTCGCCCTCGACAACGCCCGTCTCTACGAGGCGAGCCGGACCGCCTTGCGGGAGCTGCGGGTCGCGTACCGGAAGATCGAGCGGGCGCAGGCGATCCACGAAGCTCTGACCGGCGTCGTGCTGGGCGGCGGAACCCCGGGCGACGTCGCGCAGCACCTCGCCGATCAGCTGGGCGGCAGCGTCACGCTCCTCGACCGGACCGGCGCCGGTCCGGTGCACCGGGATTCGGCGGCGAACCCGTGCCGCGGTCCACTCGGGACGGACCTGGCCGAGGCGGTCGAGGACGCCCGCCGCACGGGCCGCTGCACGACCTCCTCCGGCGCCGTCGGAACGGACCACAGCGTGGCGGCCGTCCAGGCGGGCGACAGCTACCTCGGCGCGCTGGTGTGGAGCCGGCCGGCGGGCGCCGGCGACGACACGGACCTGCGGACCCTCGAGCGCGCCACCCACATCCTCGGGTTGCTCATCCTCAAGGAACGGGCCGTGGCCGAGGCCGGCGAGCGGCTGAGCGGAGAGCTGCTGACCGAGCTCATGGTCGGCAGTCCCGGGATCGGCCCGGCCCAGCGCGCCCGCACCCGCGCGCGCAACATCGACGCCGACCGCCTGGAGCTGGTCGTGGTCGCGGACTCCCCCGCCGTGGCGCCGGCCGATCTGGCGCGTCACCTGCACGACATCGCCCGGGAGCGCGCCGGGCTGGCCGGCGAACACCTGGGCCGGGCCACGATGATCCTGCCCAGCACCGACGACGAGCGGACCGTCGCGAAGGTCCACACCGGACTGCGGCGCACGCTGGGCGGTCCCGTCATCGTCGTCGGGGAACGGGCGAGCGGCCACGACTGGGCACGGGCCCACGCCCTGGCCGGTCGCTGCGGCGCCGTCATGCGGGCGCTCGGGCACACCGACGCGGGCGCCACCACGCGCCGGTATGCCCTGTACGCCATGGTCTTCGACCCCGAGCGGGCCGGCGAGCTCGACCGGTTCCTCGCCGGCTCGATCGGCTCGCTCCTCGAGTACGACCGGCGGCGGGGCACCGATCTCGTCGGCACCCTGAGCGCCTACTACGTCCACCGCGCCAACGTCGCGGCGACCGCCCGCGCGTTGCACCTGCACGTCAACACGCTGCTCAAGCGGCTGGACCGGGTCGGCACCGTCCTCGGGTTCGACTGGCGCCACGAGAACGACCTGGAACTGCAGCTCGGGCTCCGGCTGCACCAGCTCCGGGCGGTCGCCACCGGCCCGTCCTGAGCCGGCGCTTCCCGAGACGGTTCAGGCGATCCGCACCGAGTCGCGCAAGGCGCTCTTCGAGATCTTGCCGGTGCCCGTCTTGGGCAGGGTGGGCACGAAGACGATTTCGTCGGGCAGCCACCACTTCGCGACCATCGGCGTGATGTGCGCCAAGAGCTCGCCGGCCGTGGTGACGCTGCCCTCGCGCAGCACGACGTACGCCACGGGGCGTTCCATCCACCGCGGGTCCGGGCGGGCGATCACCGCGGCTTCCGCGACGCCGGGGTGCGAAGCGATGGCACCCTCGAGCTCGACCGAAGAGATCCACTCGCCGCCGGATTTGATCAGGTCCTTCATCCGGTCCACCAGCCGCAGGTAGCCGTCGGCGTCGATGGTGGCCAGGTCGCCGGTGCGCAGCCAGCCGTCGCCGGTGAAGCTGCTGTCGGCGCCCACCCGGAAGTAGCCACCCGCCACCCAGGGGCCGGCGACCTGCAGCTCGCCGACGGCGTCGCCGTCGCGGGGCAGCTCCCGGCCGGTCTCGACGTCGACGATCCGCACGTTCACCAGCGGCAGGGGCTGGCCCTGCGCGGCCCGCACGGCCACCTGTTCGGCCGCGGCGGCGTCCCGGTGCTGGGTGCGCGTGCCGCCGATGGCCCCGACGGGGCTGACCTCGGTCATGCCCCAGGAATGCGTGATGGGCACGCCGATCGCGGCGCGGTAGGTCTCCGACAGCGCCGGGGGGACGGCCGATCCGCCGCCGAGCAGGAACCGCGTGGCGCTCAGGTCGTGCGCCCGCAGCCCGGGCGCCATGCTCGTCCAGACCGTGGGCACGGCGCCGGCGACGGTGACCCGTTCGGCCGCCATCAGCCGCAGCAGGTGGTCCGGGTCCGCGGACGGGCCGGGCAGGACCAAGGAGGCGCCCGCCATCATCGCGCCGTAGGGAAGGCCCCAGGCGTTGGCGTGGAACATGGGCACGATCGGCAGCACCACATCGCTTTCGCAGAGGCCGACCAGCCCCGCGGCCAGGGTTCCCAGGCAGTGCAGGACCGTCGACCGGTGGCTGTAGAGCACGCCTTTGGGCGGTCCGGTCGTCCCCGAGGTGTAGCACAGCCCGGAGGCGAGGTGCTCGTCCGCGAGGGCGAAGGTGTCCTCGAACGAGCCCGTGAAGGGCGCGGCCCCCGCCACCAGCTCGTCGTAGTCCAGGACGCGGGGGTCCGCCGGGATCGCCGCGTCGCTGCCGTCGGGCAGCACCACCCAGTGCCGGACCCGCGGGAGGCGGGCGGCGCTCGGCCAGATCCGCGGCAGCAGCCCGCGATCGACGAACACCACGTCGTCCTCGGCGTGGCCGACGATGTACTCGAGGTGCTCCGCCGGCAGCCGGATGTTGATCGGGTGCAGCACCCGTTTGGTGGCCGGCAACCCCAGGTAGAGCTCGAGGTGGCGCCGGTGGTTGCTCGCGAAGGTCGCCACCCGGGCCCCGGCCGGGACGCCGAGGTCGTCCAGTGCGGTGGCGAGGCGCCGGGTCCCGCGGGCCACCTCGGCGTAGGTCAGCCGTTCGGCGCCCGCCGTGACGACGTCCTTGTGCGCGTAGAGCCGCTCGGCCCGCTCCAGGATGTGCGCGATGGTGAGCGGCCGTGGCTGCATCAGCCCGTCCATGGCGTCTCTTTCGGTCGGCAGCGGTCTTCTCGCCGCGAACTTTAAGAGCGGTCATGGCCGGAAGAGAGGTCAGAACCGCCCACTCCTCCACCCGCGCCGGTGGCGATCATCTCCACGTCGCAGGGCCGTCAGCTCGTCCGGAGCCCGCCGTCGGCGGTGTAGCGGACGACGACCGGATCGGCCAGCTCGCCGGCGAACCCGCCGTCTCGCCCGGAGACGAAGCCGATGAGGTTCCACCGGTCTGCGGCGTCGCGGACCAGGCGGGGCGCGTACCGCGGGAAGCCGGGGACGGGCCGGGCGAGGGACACGTCCCACGGGCCGGTCACCGCCGGGCCGGGCACCACCCACACCGACTCCCGCGGCGCCCGGACGCCGAGGTTGCTGCTGAACAGCAGCAGCGGCTGCCCGTCGACGACGGCGACCTGCGGAACTTCGAGGTGCCCGAAACCGCCGGGCCGGGTGAGCGGTGGTCCGACCGCCCAGCTCAGCAGGTCGGCCGAGCGGGCGTGGCCGAGGACTCCCCGGTTCAGCGGGTCGCCGTCCTTCGCGTGGGCGGTGACGAGCATGTGCCAGCCGTCGGGGGCCTGGAACACCCACGGGTCACGCCAGGCTTCGCCGGCCCAATCGGTGCGATCGCCGTGCGCGTACCAGGTGGGATCGGGCTCGACCAGCGGCTTCGCCCCGAAGCGGTGCCACGTGTACAGGTCGTCCGAGATCGCGAGGCCGATCCGCTGCACCGCGTGGCCGCCGTCGCCGCGAACGCCCGTGTAGAACAGGTACCAGCGCCCGTCCGCGCCCCGGACGACGGAACCGGTCCAGGTCGCGAGGTCGTCCCACGCCGGCGCGTCGGCGGGCACGAGAGCGTCGGCGACGAGCTGCCAGTTGCGCAGATCGGCCGAGACGGCGTGGCCGATCGACGCGCGCCGGTGACGCCGCTCGGGGTCGAGCAACGCCCGCGAGGCGCGCAGGAAGAAGACGTGGTGCCGGCCGTCGTCGTCCGTCGTGTACCAGCTGTCCCACACCCAGTGATCGGGCAGGCGCAACATCGTGGGCCTCCGGGGGTGGGTTCAGCACCGCGGCCGGGCGACCGAGGACCGGGTGCGCAGCGGCATCGGGATGCGGTGGACCGGTTTGCCGCCGGGGGTTCCGCTGTGCTCGCCGTTGATTTCGGCGAAGAGCGCGTCGACCGCCCGGCGCCCGAGCTCGTAGTGCGGCAGGGCCACCGTGGTGAGCTTGGGCCGGATCCACGAAGCGAGTGGGTGATCGTCGAAGGAGACCACCGAGACGTCGTCCGGAACGCTCAGCGAGGCGTCGTCCAAGGCCTGGTAGGCACCGAACGCGAGCCGGTCGTTGAGGCAGATGAGCGCGCGCGGGCGGGCCCGGGCGAGCAGGTTCCGCGTCGCGGCGAACCCCTCTTCGGGCTGCCAGTCGGCGCACAGGGTGCCACCCGCGAGTTCGACTCCGGCAGCGGTGCAGACCTCGCGGATGCCGACGAGCCGTTCCACCGCGGCGACGCTGTCCCGCGGCACGTTCCGCACACCCGGGCCGGCGCCGATCACGTGGATGCCCTCGCGGTGCCCCGCTTCCAGCAGCACCCGTGCGGCCGCACGACCGGCCTCGGTCTCGTCCGGCACCACCACCGGCAGCGGCGAAGGCGTCTTCGGCACGGCGTTGAGGAGCACCGCGGACGTCGCCAGCAGGGTCTCCGGGACCGAGATCCGCCGCGTGTACATCGACGCGAAGATGATCCCGTCGACCTGGCGGTCGTGCATGCCTTGCAGCAACGCGTGTTCGAGCTTGCTGTCCCCTTCGGACTCACCGATGAACAGGAGCACACCACGGTCGCGGGCCGCTTCGATCGCCCCTTTGATCATGTCGCCGGCCAGCCGGGTGGTGGCGACCGTGTCGGAGACGAAGCCGATGGTGAGCGTGCGCCCGGTCCGCAGCCCGGCGGAGACGATGTTCGGCCGGTACCCCATCTCCTGCGCGGCCGCCTTGATGCGTTCCTGGACCGCACCGGAAATCCGCAGCTCCGAGCCCCGTCCCGACAACACCAGGGACGCGGTACTGCGCGAGACCCCCGCCGCCGCGGCGACATCGGCCAGCGTGACCCGTCGTGGGCTCACCGTCGCACCCCCCGCCTTCCCGCGGCGCCCACCTTGACACCGGCTTGTCCGATGCCGAGACTATCCAATGCTAACGCGGTTTAGCAAGGATGGTTCAGCAAGGACAGAGCCCTGCTCGACCGGCGAATCCACCCGCGACGGAGGAGACGACGTTGTCCCGTCGAACACGCACCAGCCGTCCCATCGGCCCGCTCCTGACCCTCACGCTGGCCGGCGCACTGGCCGTGGCCTGCTCGGGGCCGGGCGGCGACGCCGGGCCCGGGAGCACCACGGCCGCGGCCGTCACCTCGGCGCCGACCTGCGGAAGTGCGCCGGTGACCCTCCGCGGCTACTTCGAAACCGGCTTTCCGATGGCCAAGGCCCTCACCGACGAGTTCACGAAGCAGCACCCGAACGTCAAGTGGGACGTCCGCGAGGACCAGTTCGCGGTGATCACCCAGAACGCTCCCCGGGTCCTCGCCGACGACCCGCCGGACCTGATGCGCCTCCCGCAGCTGTCCGAACTGGTCAAGGACGGGCTCCTGAAGAACCTCGACGGGTACGCGCGGTGGTTCGGCTGGGACAAGTGGCCACCCGGTCAGCTCGCGCAGCTGCGCATGGGCCCCGGCGGACGGCCGCGCGGCGAAGGCTCCCTCTACGCGATGGGCCTGAACTTCAGCATGACGGGCGTCTTCTACAACAAGCAGCTCGCCGCCCGGATCGGGATGACGACGCCGCCGGCCACGCTCGCGCAGCTCGACGAGGCGATGGCGAAGGCGAAGAGCGCCGGCATCCAGCCGATCCAGCAGTTCAACGGCGGCGCCACCGGCGGGCTGGCGTTCCCGTTGCAGGACCTCATGGCCTCGGTCGGCAGTCCCGCCCCGATCAACGACTGGATCTACCAGAAGCCCGGCGCCACGATCGACACACCGGCCAACCGCGAGGCCGCGCAGCACCTGGACCGGTGGATCGAGGCCGGCTACTTCGCGCCGGACGTCAACGCCGTCGACTACGCGCAGATGGTGAGCCGGTTCGTCGCCGGCCAAGGACTGTTCAGCTTCAACGGCGACTGGGAATCGGCCAACCTCGACAAGCAGATGGCGGGCAACGCCGGCTTCTTCCCGATGCCGCCGGCGCAGGCGGGCGCCAAGCCCGCGGCCATGTCGGCGCCCCTCACGGTCGGCATCAGCGCCAAGGCGGCGCACGCCGACTGCGCGGCGGTCTTCCTCGACTGGGTGGCCACCGACCCGAAGGCGCGGGAAGTCGCCGTCCGGACCGGCGGCTCCCACCCGATGGGGCCCGCGGCCGCGCCGCTGCCGCCGGTGGCAGCGGGCACGGTGACCGCGGGCACGCTGGAGGCGGCCACCCAGGTCGACAAGGGCGGGACCGCGATGGACTTCATCGCCAACGCCACCGGGGCGATCTACGCCAAGAGCTGGACCCCGCAGCTGCAGAAGCTGGTCTCGGGCGAGCAGACACCGGCCGGGCTGCTCGAGTCGGTGCAACGCGACTACACCGACCAGGTCGGGAGCTAGCGCCGATGACCAGGCCGAGCGACCTCCTCGCGAGACCGTCCACTGTGCCCGGTGCGCCGGCCGCGCGCCGTCGCCGGACCCGCCGCGCCGGCTGGACCCTCTGGCTCTTCGTGACCCCGGCGCTGCTCTTCTACGCCGTGTTCGTGCTGCGCCCGATCGTGCTCACCGTCCAGTACTCGTTCTACGACTGGAACGGCATCGGCGCGTCCCGGTGGGTCGGCTTCGGCAACTACGCCGAGGTGTTCACCGATCCGGAGCTGTCCCGGTCGATCCTCAACGCGTTCGAGCTGGTCCTGTTCTTCAGCGGGATACCGGTGCTGCTCGGGCTGGTGATCGCCGCGACGATCCGCCGCATCGCGACGAGCCGTCTCGCGCTCGTCGCCCGGACCGTGCTGTTCCTGCCGCAGGTCATCCCCCTCGTCGCGGCCGGCATCGCGTGGACGTGGCTGCTGTCCGCCACCGGGGTGGTCAACCAGCTGCTCTCGGCGGCCGGCTTCGGCCCCGCGTCGAAGGCCTGGCTCGGCGACTCGGCAACCGCCCTGCCCGCGGTGGGCGTGATCGGCGCCTGGGTCCTGCTCGGCCTGTGCATCCTGTTGTTCCTGTCCGGGATGAGCAAGATCGACCCGGCCCTGTACGAGGCCGCCCGCATCGACGGGGCCGGGGCGGTGCGCGAGTTCTTCTCGATCACGGTCCCGAGCCTGCGCCAGGAAACCGGGGTTTGCGTGACCGTGACGATGATCGCCGCCCTCGCGAGCTTCGACATCGTGTACGTCTCGACGCAGGGTGGCCCGGGCAACGCCACGATGGTGCCGGGACTGCAGATTTACTACCTCGCGTTCTCGCAGCGCGAGGTGGGCCTGGCTTCGGCGCTCGCGGTCGTGCTCATGGCCCTGGTCCTCCTCCTCGTCCTGCCGATCCAACGCGTTTCGCGAGAGGAAGAATCGTGACCGGTACCGGCCGGGCGAGCTCGACCGGACGGGTCCTGCTCGTGCTCCTGATGGCGGCCACCCTGCTGCCGTTCGTCAGCCTCTTCGTCACCGCACTGCACCCGGCAGGCACCTATCCGTCCGGTGTGGACTGGCCGGCCGATCCGCAGTGGGGCAACTTCGCCCGGGCGTTCGAAGTGGCGCGGCTGGGCGAGTTCCTGAAGTCGAGCGTGCTCATCGTGCTCGGCGTCGTCCCCGTCTCGCTGCTGATCGCCACGATGGCCGGGTTCGCCACGGGGCACCTGCGCATGCCCGGCGGGCGGGCGGTGTTCCTGCTCTTCGTCCTCGGCCTGACCTTGCCGTTCGAAGGGATCATCACGCCGCTGTACTTCCAGGTGCGGGACCTGGGCCTGCTCAACACCAGGTGGGCGCTCATCCTGCCGTTGATCGGCCTGTACATGCCGTTTTCGGTGTACTGGATGCGCGCCCACTTCGCGACCATGCCGCACGAGCTGTCCGAAAGCGCGCGGGTGGACGGGGTCACCACCTGGCAGCTGTTCTGGCGCATCCACGTCCCGTTGGCGAAGCCCGCCCTCTCGTCGCTGGCGATCCTGCTCTTCCTGTGGACCTGGAACCAGTTCCTGCTCGCGATCGTGCTGGTGGACGACCCCCTGCAGCGCACGATGGCCGGCGCGCTGGGCGCGTTCCAGGGGCAGTGGGGTACCGACATCCCGCTGTTGTGCGCGGGGTCGCTGCTGATCCTGACCCCGACCCTGGTCGTCTTCCTCGTCTTCCAGCGCCGGTTCGTGACCGCGTTGCTGCAGGGCTCCCTGAAAGGCTGAGAGCGAACCTGGGGCCGCGCGGGCCGCGCGCAACGGCGGTTCCGGCGACGATTTCGGCAATCCCGGACAACCGCGGCGCACGATTCCGCTTTGAGCGGATTCCGCCCCGTTGTCAACGTTGACGGCCCATCTTGTCCGGACAATTCTTTGTCATAGCGGGGTATTGCGCGGGGCAGTAGTATCTGGCGCGGGCACCGCGGGAACGGCCGGCACCACCCGGCGAAGACTCCCGATTCGAGCGTGCCACAAGGGAGAACCACCGAACTCGTTGCGAACACGAGCACGTCCGGAACACGAGGGAAAGGGACGGAATGCGTAAGACCACCAAGTCGCTCGCCGTGCTGGCCGCCGCTGTCGCGCTTCCTCTGACGAGCGGCACCGCCTGGGCCGACATTCCTTTCGACCAGCCGATCAATGGGCGCGCCACCTACTACAACGACGCCGGTTACGGCGCCTGCGGCACGCAGATCAACGCCGCCACCCAGCTGCTCGCCGCGGCCCCGGCCGCGTACTGGACCACGGCCAACCCGAACAACGACCCGCTGTGCCGGGGCGTGTCCGTCCGGGTTTCGTACAACGGCCGGACCATCACCGTGCCCGTCGTCGACAAGTGCCCGAGCTGCGACAGCGGGCACATCGACCTGTCCGCACCGGCGTTCGCCCAGCTGGCGGATCCCGGCCTGGGCAACATCCCGGTGACCTGGACGTTCGTGCGCTCGTGACCCTCGTGCCGGCCCTCCGGCGGCCCGGCCGGAGGGCCGGCACCCACCTCGGCGAACACCGGAGCAAGTGGTATGAACCAGTTCAGGAAGATGGTCATCCTCGTGGCCGTCGCCGTGGCCGCCCTCGGCGGCCTGGCCGCCCCGGCGGCCGCGGCCGGCCCCAAGAAAGGCGTCAGTGCGGCCGCCTTTTCCGGCGTGACGACCGCGCTGAGCGATGTCGGCGCCCGGTGGTTCTACACCTGGGCGGCGGACCCCCAGGGCATCACCGCACCGGCCGGGACGGAGTTCGTCCCGATGATCTGGGGCCGTGACTCCGTCACCGCGGATCGGTTGCAGCAGGCGAAGGCGGCCGGCCGCACCCTGCTCGCGTTCAACGAACCGGACCTGGCCGGCCAGGCGAACATGTCCGTCGAGACGGCGCTGGACCTGTGGCCGCAGCTGCAAGCGACGGGCCTGCGGCTGGGCGCACCGGCGGTGGCGTACGGCGGCGACACCGCGGGCGGCTGGCTCGACCGGTTCATGAGCGGCGCGGCGGCACGCGGCTACCGCGTCGACTTCATCCCGCTGCACTGGTACGGCGGAGACTTCTCGACCGCCGCGACCGGGCAGCTGCAGTCCTACCTGCAGGCGGTGTACAACCGTTACCACCTGCCGATCTGGGTCACCGAATACGCGCTGACCGACTTCTCCGGCCCCACTCCGCGGTACCCGTCCGCGGCCGAGCAGGCCGACTTCGTCAGCCGGTCCACGGCGATGCTGAACGGCCTGTCGTTCGTCGAGCGTTACGCCTGGTTCTCGCTGTCGACGTCGACCACCCCGACCGGGCTCTACACGGGGACCACCCCGAACGCGAGCGGCTCCGCCTACCGGGCCGCCGGCTGACCCATCCCCCACCGACGAACGGAGGTCGAACCCATGCTTTCCCGGATTTTCCCACGGCTTTTCGCCGTCGCCGCAACCCTGGTGGTGGCGTTGAGCGTGAGCTCACCGGCGGCTCCGGCCGCCGCGGCGGGCAACCACACCGTCACGTTCGTGAACCACTCCGGCCAGACCCTCTGGCTGGGCAGCACCGTGAACGCCGACGGGTCGGTCAACTTCGCGAGCCTGCCGACGCTGGCGGACGGGCAGTCGGCGACCGTGACGGTCCCGGAGACGTCGGCGCCGGGCCACTGGCGGGGCAAGTTCTTCGCGCGCCAGGGGTGCACGGGCACGTCCGGCCAGGACTTCCACTGCGTGGTCGGCGACTGCGGCGTCCACGCCGACCACTGCACGACCGGGGAACAGCCCGCCAGCCTGGCCGAGTTCAACTTCGACACCGCCGACGGCCTCGCCCCGTGGTACGACGTCAGCTACGTCAACGCGTTTTCGCTGCCGATCACGATCGAGCCGGTCAACGCGGCCGTGCCGCCGGGCTCGGCTTCGTGCGGCACGGCGGGCTGCCCGGAGAACCTGCTGTCCTACTGCCCGGGCGAAGACCGCCGGTACTCCCCGAGCGGCGCGCTGATCAACTGCGTCAACCCGAACCGCGACGCCCCCACGAGCTACAGCGACGCGATCAAGTCCCACTGCCCGAAGGCGTACGCCTGGTCCAAGCAGGACACCGAGCCGGGCAACCAGACGATGTACCAGTGCGCCTCGTGCAGCGGCTTCACGATCACCTTCCACGGCCGTTCCTGACGGCCCCGCGGGGGCTGCGCCGACGCGGCGCAGCCCCCGCAGCGCGCCGTACGCTGCCGCCCCGGACAGCGGATCGTGGCTTTTCGGGCAGCCGGGGCCAAGCGCCCTGAAACCGGTGGTCGCCGGACTCGGCCGGCGTCCACCGAGAGGCGGCCCGGAACCGGCGCCGCCCACCGGACCTCGGTCACGGCCGTGGTCGCCGGGCCCGTCCGCCGTTCTCCGAGGGCGGCTGCTCAGTCCCCCACCGTCGCAGCACCGGGGGCGATGGCGCTTCGCACGCACTCCCGCAGCAGCTCCCGGCGCCGGTCGTGCACTTCGGCGGGTTCCGCCGCCGTGGCGGCGTAGACGTTGCTGACCGGCGACCACGCCATGGACATCGCGATCACCATCGCCATCAGGTCGAAGGGGTCACCCGCGCGGACCAGCCCGGCGGCCTGCGCTTCGGCGATGGTGCGCAGCTTGGGGTGGTCCATCCGGTCGGCGTCGTCCACCAGGTGCCCGGCCGGCCGGCGCTCGAGGCGGGTCCACGTGGCTAGCCGGATGAGGTCCGGCCGGCGCAGGTACTCGTCGTAGAGGCGGACCGCCCAGCCGGCGAGGTCGGTGCCGTCGATCGGCACCACGTTCATGATCCGCTCGAGCGAGGCGAGGAAGATCGCGTCGAACAGCCCGTCCTTGCTGCCGAAGTACCCGTACAGCTGAGCCCGGTTGGTCCGGGCCGCCTCGACGATGCGCTCCACGCGAGCGCCGGCGATGCCGTGCCGGGCGAACTCTTCGGTCGCCGCGTCCACGATGCGTTGTTTCGTGGCGGCTCCGCGGGAGGTCAGCAGCTTGTCGGCCATGCGCGTCAGCCTACAACAGAACAGTCGGTTTGCTTCCGGCGGCCGAACGCGCTAGCGTCGGCAAACAAACCGACTGTTCTGTTTCTTGGGAGCTCCGATGCGGACCACCTCCGGCTGGCTGGCCGGCGAGAACGACCCGACCCTCCGGCGCGCCACCCTGACCCGGCGCGACCTGCGCGAGGACGACATCGCCGTCCGCGTGGACTTCTGCGGGGTCTGCCACACCGACCTGCACTCCCTGCGCGGTCACCGGGACACCTCGCTGGTGCCGGGCCACGAATTCACCGGCGTGGTCACCGAAACGGGCCCCGCGGTGACCCGGTTCGCCGTCGGCGAGCCGGTCGCGGTCGGCAACATCGTCGACTCCTGCGGGAAGTGCGCGATGTGCCGCCGCGGCCAGGAGAACTTCTGCGCCGAGTTCCCGACGCTCACCTACGGCGGCACGGACCGCCACGACGGCTCCCCCACACTGGGCGCGTTCTCCCGCGAGTACGTCGTCCGGGAGGAGTTCGCCTACCGGCTCCCGGCGGGCCTCGACCCCGCCGCCGCGGCACCGTTGCTGTGCGCGGGCATCACGGTCTGGGAGCCGTTGCGCGCGCTCGGCGCCGGGCCGGGCACCCGGGTGGCGGTGATCGGGCTCGGCGGCCTCGGCCACCTGGCGGTCAAGCTTTCGGTCGCCCTCGGCGCCGAGACGACGGTCATCAGCCGTTCGGCCGAGAAGGCCGGCGACGCGGCCCGCCTCGGGGCGCGCGAGCTGCTGCTATCGACGGATCCGCAGCAAATGGCCGCCGCCCGGGATCGGTTCGACGTCGTCATCGACACCGTCGCCGTGCCCCACGACCTCGGCCCGTACCTGCGGGTGGTCGCCCTGGACGGCACCCTCAGCCAGGTGGGTCACCTCGGCTCGATCACGCTGGAAGCGATGGACCTGCTGGTGGGCCGCAAGAAACTGACCTCGGCGGGCAGCGGCGGCCGGACCGGGACCGCCGCCATGCTCGACTTCTGCGCCCGCACCGGCGTCACCGCCGACGTCGAAGTCGTCCCGTCGGCCCGGGTGAACGAGGTCCTGGACCGCCTGTCCCGCAACGATGTCCGCTACCGCTTCGTCCTCGACCTGGCCGACCTGGACTGACTGCCGACCGCTGCCGAACGGACCTGGCCTGCCTCACCGCGTTCGGGCGGCGAGGCAGGCCAGGCCAGGCCCTCTCCCTCAGTGTGCCCGCCGGACCCTCGGCGGACGCGGCCGGACGGTGGTCAACACGCGGAGCCGGTCTGCGTGAGCAGGCCGAGCCGCCACGGCAGGCTGTTGTAGTCACCGCCCGAATCGGGGTCACGGCCCTGGTAGAGGTACCGGATGTGGCACGGGTCGATGGTCAGCGTCTGGTCGGTTCCGGCGCGGACCATCTCGCCGTGGCTGATGTCCTTCGTCCACTGGCCGCCCGGGAACGTGACGTTGGCCGCGCCGGCGAACGGGGCGCTTTCGGTGTCGGCGAGCGGCGTCCAGGGCCCGGCGACGCTGCTCGACGTCCAGGACCGGAAGTACCGTCCCTGGGCGCCGATCGCCTCCACCATCAGCAGGTACTGGTCCGCACCGGCCACCTTGTACACATTGGACGCTTCGAACAACGCGTACTTGTCCGCGTCCTGGGCGGCGATGACCGGGTCGCTCATGCCGTTCGGGAAGTTCGCGACCGGCGTCTGCGACCGGTACAGGTGCCCGTTGTCGTCCGAGGAGAACAGGTGGCAGTTCGCGGCGTCGCAGATCACCCACATGTCGACCCAGTAGCCGCTGCCGATGTTCTGCTGGATGATCGCCGGCATCGACGGGTAGAAGTGCTTCGGGGCGCTCCAGCCGCTGGGGTTGCCGATGTCCGGGTTGGTGGAATAGGCGGCGTTCCCGTCCTGGTACACCAGGTACCACAGGTTCTGCGGCGCGAAGTAGAACACCTCCGGTGCCGCGCGGTAGCCGGTGCCGATCCCCGACTGGTCCAGGTAGTAGTGGGTGGCCGAGCCGGCCTGGGCCCAGTCCGGGAAACTCAGGTACACCATGTTGTACCCGGCCGCGTTCGCCACGCTGGCGAACACGTGGTACTTGCCGCCGGCGTAGACCACCGACGGGTCCTTGATGCCGGCGATGTCGTGCGTCGCGTCCGGCTTCGGGGCGATCAGCGCGCCGCTCGAACTCCACGAGTAGCGGGCCGGCAGGGTGCCGCCGCCCGGAGCGGACGGTCCGGTCCACCGCTGGTTGGCTCCACCGTTGCAGGTCCAGATGATCACCTTGGTGCCGTTGGCCGTCGCGGCGCCGTTCACGTCGAGACACAGTCCCGACTGGCCGTTGGTGACCGTGCCGCTGCCGGTGAACGTCCACTTCTGCCCGGCCCCGCCGGTGCAGTCCGCGATGACCGCCGCCGTGCCCGCGGCGGTCCCGCCGCCCGCGGTGCCCAGGCACCGCTTCCCCGCACCGGAGTAGACGCTCAGCTCCCCCGCGCTGCCGCGGGTCCACTGCTGGTTCGCCCCGCTGTGGCAGTCCCAGATCTGCACTTGGGTGCCGGCCGTGCCCGCCGAACCGGGGACGTCGAGGCACCGGTTCGACGCCGTGGCGCGCACCGGGCCGGTGCTCCCGCCGGGATCCGGGTCACCGCCGTTGAGCACGTCGAGGACGGCGGTGTAGGCCTGCTTCTTGCCGTAGTTGCCGTCGAACAGCAGCGGGGTGTCGCCCGAACGCCACGAGTACTTGTCCGTGACACCCCACACGGTGATGCCCGTGCAGCGGGACACCGCCATGCACGCCTGCGTGACCTGCCGGTACACGTTCGCCTGACCGGACCCCGAGCCGCCGATGTCCAGCTCGGTGATCTGCACGTCGACGCCGAGGTCGGCGAAGCGCTGCAGGTTCGCCTGGTAACTGCCGAGGTTGGAGTTCGAGCTGAGGTGGCTCTGGAAGCCCACGCAGTCGATCGGCACGCCCCGGCTCTTGAAGTCCCGGACCATGTTGTAGATCCCGGTGCTCTTCGCGTTGATGCCGTCGGTGTTGTAGTCGTTGTAGCAGAGCTTGGCGTTCGGGTCGGCCGCGCGGGCCGCGCGGAAGGCGTCCTCGAGGTAGCCGTCACCGAGCTTCTGCTGGAAGGTCGCCTGCCGCCGGGTGCCGTTCTCCTCGAACGCCTCGTTGACCACGTCCCACGCGATGACCTGACCCTTCCAGTGGCCGGCCACCTGGCTGATGTGGTTCAGCATCGCCGAGCGCAGGTTGTTCGCGTCCAGCCCGCCGACCCACGGGGCCAGCTGCTGGTACCACACCAGCGTGTGCCCGCGGATCTTCATCCCCTTGCTTCTGGCCTGGCTGACGATCTGGTCCGCGGGCCCGAAGTTGAACTGGTTGCGGTTCGGCTCGACCGTGGCCCACTTCATCTCGTTTTCCGGCGTGACGCCGTTGAACTCCGAAGTCCACGTGTTGACGTAGGCCGCCTCGCCGAGGTGGCTCGTCGAGATCGCGGCGCCGAAGTACCGCCCGGTCTGCGCCGCCGCGGCGCCGAGCGTGCTCGCCGCCCCGGCGACGCCGGGCGACAGCACCAGAGCGGCCGCCGACAGGCCCGCGGTGGCCAGGACGGTGACGGCTTTCCGGAGGCGACGGCGTGGGGGTGAGCCGGTGATCATGGGAGTCCTCGTTTCGTCGGGGGAAGGGGTCAGCCCAGCGTCCACTGCTGGTTGCCGCCGCCGTTGCAGGTCCACAGCTCGACCGGGGCGCCGTCGGCCGTGGAGGCGCCGGTCACGTCCAGGCAGAGTCCGGATTGGACACCGGTGACCGTGCCGTCGGAGTTGACGGTCCACTGCTGGTTGCCCTGGCCGTTGCAGGGCCAGGTCACCACCTTCGTGCCCGCGCTGGTGCCCTGGCCGGACGCGTCCAGGCACATCGTCGCCCCGCCGAGCGTGGCCGTCAGCCGGCCGTCCGACGTGCGCGTCCAGGTCTGGTTCGCCTGGCCGCTGCAGCCGGCTATCTGCAGCTGCGTCCCCTGCGTGGAATTCGGTGCGGCCAGGCACTTGCCCGCGCCGACCGCGTGCAGCGGGCCGGTGCCGGTGTTGCTGCCGCCGGTGCCGTACCCGGCCGCGACGACGTTGGCCTGGACGGCGTTCTCGGTGGCGTCCGAGGGATAGCCCGACGTCATGACCCCTTCGTAGAAGGTGCCGGCGGATCCGATGCTGTTGTCCCCGCCGGTGCCGAGGATGATGGCGCCTTCCTTGCGCATCGGGTTGTAGCCCGCGACGTTCGGGCGCACGCCGTCGTAGAAGGTGGACACGCCGCCGGACTGGGCGTTGCCGCCGCGGATGGCCCACCGGTTCGGGCCGCCCTTGATGATCGCCGTCAGGTACCGGTGGCTGATGCTCGGGTCGTTGGCGTTGTAGCGCTGGTTGACCCCGGAGAACAGGCCGTTTTCGAGGTCGGCCATGATCCACGGGCCGTTTCCGGTGCCGTAGCCCCAGACCTTGATGTTGCCGAAGTAGATGGCTTCCATCGTGCCGTTGCCGTTGTCGCGGCTGTTGCGCTCGGCGTTGCCGTAGTCGAAGCAGCAGCCACCGTTGTAGTGCGTCCCGTCGAAGATCGCGTACATGCCCTCCGGCTGGTCACCGTTCGCGACGCCGTTGGTGTTGTTGTTGCGGTAACCGGTGCCCGGCGCCACGAACACGCCGTACGCCTTCTGGCCGCCGACGGTGGTCGGGGCCGCCGTCGCGCTGGCCAGGTTGTCGTACCCGCCGGGTGCCGGGCCGGGGAAGCCGCCCGGCGGCGCCTGGGTCAGGTGGTTGCCGCGGCCGGACTGGTCGTAGATGACGGTGATGAGGCACGTGGTGCCGGCGCAGAACGAATCCTGGGCCGCGGCGTTCGCGACGCCGCCGGCGCTCAGGACCCCGATGTCCCGCGTCGTGTTGTCCGACGCGCGCCGCACTTGGTAGAGCGAGCCGTTGTACGCGCCGGACAACGCCCGGGTGGTCGAGTGCGCGGCGACGCACGGCGTGCCGCCCGCCGCGTAGATGTCACACGGCCCCTCGGTGGCCGCCTGCGACGTCGTCGCCGTGCCGGTCAGCGCGCCCGCGGCGATCACCACGGCCGGCCACACCCTTTTCCAGCGTGCCTTCATCGACGAACTCCTTCGTCCGCTCCGGACGCGGCTAGCTCCGTGTCCACTTCTGGGCGTTGCCGCCGGTACAGGTCTGCAGGGTGACCGGCGTGCTGTTCGCGGTGCCGTTCCCGCTCGGAGTGAGACACAGTCCCGATTGGACAGCGGTGATCGTGCCGTCGGCGGCGGCGTTCCACTGCTGGTTGGTGCCGCCCGTGCAGTCCCAGATGATCGCCCGGGTCCCCGACGTCGTCCCGGCGCCCTCGGCGTCGAGGCACTTGCTGCCGTACACCTGGATCTGCTTGCCGGAGGTGAGGGTCCACTGCTGGTTCGTGCCGCCGTTGCAGTCCCACAACGTCACCTGGGTGCCGTTGGTCTGCGACACGTTCGGGACGTCGAGGCAGCGGCCGGCTCCTGTGTTGCGCAGCACGGAGGTCGACCCGCCACCCGAACCGGCGACGGAGAGGTTGTCGAACTGCGCGGTCTCCCCCACGCTCGTGCCGATTCCGACCTGGCCGGCCGGGAAGGTGCCGTCGGTGACCGTGCCGAGCACCGTGCCGTCGACGGCGGCGGTGATGGTGTTGCCGGAGAAGCCCAGTGACAGCTTGTGCCAGCTGCCGGTGCCGAGCGCGGTCGTCGTGCCGGTGCGCAGGGTCGTGTTCTGCTGGCTGGTGTTGTTGCGCCGGATCGACCAGGCGCCGTTGTCGCTCACCCGCAGGTAATACGCGTTCAGCGCGCCCTGGTTGCCCGTGTCCTGCGAGCCGGCCCGGCCGAGCAGCTCGACGTACCCGGGCTTCTCCAGCAGCACGTCCGTGCTGAGCGTGTAGTTGCTCCAGGCCACGTTGCCCAGCAGCGCGTAGGGGTCGACGAACTTCTTCCAGGGGATCGTCTTCTGCGTCGCGGATTGGCGGACGCAGGTGCCCGCGCGGCCGGCACCACAGGCGGCGGTCTCGAAGGCGCCCTCCATGTCCATCAGGTACTTGGCTTCCTTGCCCTTCGCGTACCCGTCGAAGTCGTCGCTGTAGGGCAGGTTCAGCGAGCCCTGCGGCGGGCTGGCCGCCGTGCCCTTGCCCTGCCCGGTGGTGGTCGTGATGGTGTAGAGGTAGCCGGGCTGGGCGGTCAGGGAGAAGGCCCCGCCGGACGGGGTGATGTCGGTGCTGTGGACGAAGTGGTCGGCCGCGTTGTTCGAGTTGAGGTTGGTCGCCCACACGTGCACCTGGCCGGTGGACAGCCCGCCGGCGACGTTCAGGTTGAGCGTCTGGGCCGACGTGGCGTCCATCGTCTCGATGACCGTGCTGTAGTCGGTGTTGTTCGGCGACTTGAGCGAGACGTAGCTGCCGTTGGTGCGGTTCCCGCCCAGGTAGCCGCTGGAGGCGTCGAGGTACTTCCAGCCGGGTGCGGTGAACTGCGTCGTGTGCGCCAGCGCCCACGCGTCCTTGCCGACCGAGTAGTAGCCGGACCAGGGCTGGTTGGCGAGGATCAGCCCCACGGTCGGCCACGGGATGTTCGGCGTGACGGCGGCGATCAGGTCCCAGTTGAGGTAGGCGGTCATCTTGCCGTCGAGGTAGACGCGGTTGATCCCGCGGGCCAGCGGCTTGGCGCCGTCGTTGTAGTCCTGGGAGCCGTTTTCGCTGGACCACAACGTCTTCCCGGTGTTGGTGACGTTGGCCGGCACGCTGCAGGAGGTCTGCGCGCTGAGGTAGCCGCAGGTGTAGTGGGCACTCAGCACGTCGGTCGCGTTGCGGTAGGCCGTGTTGGTCGAGATCGCGCTCGCGGGGCCCCAGTCGCCCGGCCACGAGTCACCGGAGATGACTTTGACGGCGTTGTACCCGTTGGCGTTGAGCGCGTTGCGAAGGGTGACGGTCCAGTCGGCGCTCCACTGCTTCTCGTTCTGGACGCTCGTGAGGTAGTCGATGGTCAGCCCGTGCTGCTTGGCGCACCCCAGCCAGGACAGGTAGTAGTCCGTCAGGTCGTTGGAGAAGAAGGTGCCGTTGCCGATCCAGCCCGGTGCTCCCCAGGGCAGGCCCACGAGCTTGATGCCGGGGTTGCGCGCCTTCGCCTGTTCCATGAGCCACCACTCGTACCCGCGGTTGCAGTCCAGATCGCCGCGGAAGTGGGCGTGGCTGGGCTCCGCGCCGCTGGTGGAGTTGGTGTCCCCGCCCATTTCCACCTTGAGGATCTGCAGGGCGGCCCCGTACCCGGGCTTGAACAGGTAGTCGAGGATCTGGCCGCGCTGCGGCTCCGGGTAGTCGATCAGCAGGCGGCTGTTGCCACCGCCGCCGCTGACCGCGCCGACGCCGTCGAACGTGCGGCCGCCCGAACTCCCGTTGATCGTGATCGAGGTGGCGGCCTGGGCCGGCGCCGCGGCGACGGCGCTGCCGGCCACGGCCAAGACGACCGTGGTGACCACCGCTGCCGCGGTTCTCACCTTCCGGAGCAGGATCGCGGGCATGGTTTGTCCTCACTTCCGACGAACTGCGGCGCCCACCGAAACTTTCGGGACTGGGCCGGGGAAGAATTCGATCAATCAGCGAACGGGAAATGCACCGGCCCACCCGGGGAGGCACGCAGAACACCGCACATGAGGACCCCATCTTCGTCGATGGCGAACACGCTGGAGCGTTAACGCTAACAGGCACATCGGCCGCCGAACAACCGCCGAACCCCAGCGCCGTCCCCACCTTCCGGAACCTCACGTCCACCGGCCCGAGAGCCCGAAATAACCGCAGGTCACGCGCTTGACGCCCACCTCGGCCACCCACCGGCTCCCCGCTTCGCGCCCATGTAATTTTCTTGTGGAGGGACGAGAACAACGCACGAGCCCCTTTCCCGACCCCGCCTTCCCCGGCTACAGTCCCGCATTACTGGGAGCGCTCCCAGGCCGACGTACCTGCGCCACCCAGCCGTTCGAAGGAGAAGCTGCATGCGAAGCAGGACAGTGGCAGCCGGAGCGCTCGCCGCGTTGACCGTGACCGGCGTCGTCGCCGCGACCACATGGGCCGGCGCGCAGGCCGCCGGCTCGGCGTACTACACCGACCCGGGCACCAACGCGGCCAAGTGGGTTTCGGCGAACCCGGGCGATTCGCGCACCGCGGTCATCCGCGACCGCATCGCCGCGGTACCGCAGGCGAGGTGGTTCACCACCACGAACACGTCCACGGTGCGCGGCGAGGTGGACGCCTACGTCGGGGCGGCGGCCGCCGCGGGGAAGATCCCGATCATGGTCGTCTACGACATCCCCAACCGCGACTGCGGCGGCGCGAGCGGCGGCGGTGCGCCGTCACACGACGCTTACCGGGCCTGGGTCGACCAGGTGGCGGCCGGCCTGGCGGGCCGGCCCGCGGCCATCGTGCTCGAGCCCGACGTGCTCGCGCTCATGACGAACTGCCAGAGCAGCGACCAGCAGCGCCAGACCTCGGCGTCGATCGCGTACGCGGGCAAACGGCTCAAGGCCGGCTCGGCCCAGGCCAAGGTGTACTTCGACATCGGGCATTCCGCCTGGCTTTCCCCCGGCGAGGCCGCGGCGCGGCTGCGGGCCGCCGACGTCTCGAACAGCGCCGACGGCATCTCCACCAACGTGTCCAACTACCGCGCGACCTCCGACGAAGTCGCCTACGACAAGGCGATCCTCGGCCAGCTCGGTGACTCGCGGCTGAAAGCGGTGATCGACACGAGCCGCAACGGCAACGGGCCGCTGGGCAGCGAGTGGTGCGACCCCGCCGGGCGCGCGATCGGCACGCCGAGCACCAACCAGACCGGCGACGGCCAGATCGACGCGTTCCTGTGGATCAAGCCGCCGGGCGAGGCGGACGGCTGCATCGCCACGGCCGGCCAGTTCGTCCCCCAGCGGGCCTACGACCTCGCCGTCGCGGCCGGTCCGGTCCAGACCACGACGCCCACCACGCCGACCACCCCGACGACGCCCACCACGCCCACCACGCCCACTTCCCCGACCACCACGACCCCGCAGCCCTCCGGCGGCTGCAAGGTCACCCACCGGGTGGTCAGCACCTGGCCGACCGGGTACACCGCCGAGATCGTCATCGAAAACCGCGGTGCGGCCATCGACCGCTGGTCGCTCTCGTTCTCGGCGCCCGGCGTGACCGTCACCCAGGGCTGGAGCGGAACCTGGACCGACACCGGCGACCTCGTCAAGGTCGACAGCATGTCGTGGAACGGCAGCCTGGCCACGGGCGCAACCGCCGCGATCGGCTACAGCGCGAACTACACCGGCAGCACGCCGCCTTTCCTGCAACCGGCCCTGAACGGAACCTACTGCTCCTGAGACCGGCGTCGGGCGAAGGCCTCTTCGGAAGGAATTCTTCCGGAGAGGCCGGTGTCCGGGATCACCCGCGGCAGGCGACGACAGCCCCTGGCCAAATCGGCCGCGGTGGGCCAGGATCGCCCGCGTGTCCGATATCAGAGGATTTACCGTCACCGTCCGGATCGGGCTGACCTGCTACGCGGTGGTGCACCTGCTCCTGGCCTGGCTGGCCGCGCAGGTGGCGCTCGGTGACTACGAGCGGACCGACAAGGCGGGTGCGCTGCAGCTCGTCGCCGACGGCGGTGGGGTGTGGGTCCTGTGGCTGATCGTCGCGGGTACCGGGGTGCTGGCGTTGTGGCAGCTCGCCGAAGCGATCGCCGGCCACCGGCACGCTCCGGCGCGGCGGCGGTGGGTGCGCCGGACCGTCAGTGGGATCGAGGTCGTCCTGTACGGCCTGGTCGCCTACAGCGCGGCCAAGACCGCGGCGGGCGGCTCCGGCAAAGCGGGTTCGATCGTCGCCGCCGCGCTGGGCGAGCCCTGGGGCGCCGGGGCCGTGGTGTTCGCGGGCGGCGTCGTGATCGCCGTCTCGGCGTTCCTCGCCTACCGGGGCGTCGGGCGGAAGTTCGTCCACGACCTCGACTTCGGCGGCGCTTCCCCGGGCGTCCGGTCGCTGACCGAACGGCTGGGGCAGGTCGGCTGGTGCGCGGTGGCGCTGGCCTACGGCACCGTGGGCACGATGTTCGTGCTGGCCGCGCTCCGGTACGACCCGGGCAAAGCCGCCGGCCTGGACCCCGCGCTGAAGACGCTGGCCGTGCAGCCCTACGGACCGTTCCTCCTGCTGGCGCTCGCGGCCGGCCTCGCGGTCTTCGGGGTGTTCGCACTCCTCGAGGCCCGGTTCCGCCGCGTCTGAGCCGGGTGCGGGGGTCCACCCACTCGGGGGGACGCACGTTTCGCGTGCCCGGCGGCGGATACCCGGGCGACCCGGTGCCGACCGCACCGGACACCCGCGCGAAAGGTGCCGGCCATGGACGAAACCACGCAGCCGCTGAGTCCCGATCAGCCGATCTCGCCCGGCACCCCGGAGGTCCCGGACCTCGACGTCGACCCCGGGCAGTTCCTCGACGAGGACGCCCGGCGCCCCGGCGCCGCACCGGACGAAGAGCCCCCGGACTGACGCACCCGCGCCCGGCCGGCGGGGTTTGTCCCCGCCGGTACCGGGTAGGCCGCGACCGACGAATAGCACGCCGTTGCAGCACGGCGTCGCCGGGCAGACGCCCCGCCGCGGCCGGCCCTGACCGGGTCGCCGCGGCCGAGGGGAAGCGCTTTCCGGTGACCACGGTGACCGGTCCCGGCACCCGGCCACCACCGGCTCACGGCAGAATCCGGCCCGGGTCGGTCCACCGCGCGAGCAACACGGTCGCGTCGTCCTGAAAGCGCCCGTCCTGGTGCTCGGACACTGCCTGGATGAGCCGGCGGACGGTTTCCGGGGGCGGGTACCCGGCCGCGGCTTCCCGCTCGAGGAAATCCGCGAGCCTGCCTTCACCGAAGAACTCCCCCTCGGCGTCCCGGGCTTCGGTGATGCCGTCGGAGTACAGCACCAGCCAGTCTTCGGGCTGCAGCCGTTCCTCGCCGACGGCGAACTCGCGGCCGGGGCCGAGCCCGAGCGGCATCCGCCGGCCGCCGGGCAGGGGCTTGGCCACGTGCCCGGCGCGCATGATCCGCGGTGGCGGGTGCCCGGCGTTGATGTAGCGGAGGCGCCCGGTCGGCAGATCGACTTCGGCCAGGACGGCGGTGACGTAGGCGTGGTCGCCGAATGCGCTGCCGAGCGTCTCGTCGATGAGCCGGGCTTGTTCGTACAGGCCGCCCCCGGCGTGGCGGGCGGCCCGGTAGGCCGCGACGGCGGTCGCGGCGAGCAGGCCGCTGCGCAGGTCATGCCCGACCGCGTCGAGGATCAGCAGGCGAGCGGTGTCTTCGGACAGCGAGTAGTCGAAGGCGTCCCCGGCCACCGCGTGCCGCGGTTCGACGACGCCGCTGACGACGAAGCCGTCCACGCCGGCGGTCAGCGGCGGCAGGATCGACCAGATCAGCTCCCCGGCGACCGTCCGCGTCCGCCGGTGGCGCACGAGATCGATGCCGTCGCCGTAGTGCGTCATCAGCACCACCAGGTGCCCGATCAGCAACGCCGCCCAGCGGCACTGGGTACGCAGGCCGGGGTCGTACAGGTCGGCCGCCGACGCCACCTCGACCTCCAGCACCCCGAGCCGTTCCGCGCCGTCGAGCAGGGGCACCCACAACCGCGGCGGGGCGGTCTCCGCGGGCAGGATTTCGAGCCGCCGGAACGCCCGGCCGGCCAACGTCGTGTCCACGTCGAGCGGGCCGGCCCCGGGCTCGGCCCCCGGCGACGGCACCGGCCACAGGGAGCGTTGCTCGTAGTCGGCGAGGTGGATGGTCAGCCGGATGCCCAGTGCGTCACCCGCGGCCGCGACCAGTGCGGGCAGCCGCTCGGGCGGCGCCAGTTCCGCGCCCTCCAGCAGCGTCGTCAACGCGGTCAGCGGCGCACCGCGTGGCGCCACGTCCCGGATCTCCCGGCTGTAGGACGCGCGCCGGTGCCGGCTCAGCTCGTCCAGGCGTTCGTTCACCACGTGCGCCACGACGTCCCGGTCGAATCCGGGCAGCTGCAGCACGCCGTGCAGGTAGGCCTCCACCTCGAACACCCCGAGGCTGCCGCCCAGCGCGAAGTACCGCAGCCACAGCTCCTCCACGGTCAGTTCGGTACGGGCGAACGCCGAGGCGACCGCCTGCTGCTGATGCCGGGCGTCCTGGTCGCTCATGTCACCGCCGGGGCCGCAGGATCGTCCGCGCCAGGTCCTCGGCGGTCTCCAGCATGGGCTGCCGGCGCTGTTCCGCGGTCTTGGCCAGCTGCAGGAAGGCCGTCCGCTCGTCGACGTGCCCCTGCGCCATGAGGATGCCCTTGGCGACGTTGACCGCGTCCCGCCCCCGCATCGACGACTGGAGCCGGGTACTCACCCGGCGCGCGTCGGTGTAGGACTTCGTGTTCGCCACCAGCACCGCGGCCTGCGTGGCGAACATGCTCAGCAGGGACTCTTCCCGTGGGCCGTAGACGCCCGGCCGGGCCCCGTAGACCTTCATGGCGCCGAAAGCCGAGTCGCCGGCCACCAGCGGCGCGCTCAGCACCGCCCGCAGGCCCAGCTCGTGCGCGCGCCGGGACCAGTGTGGCCACCGGGTGTCGCGGGCGAGGTCGTCCACCCGCACGACCGTCCGGTCCGCCCACGCCACCAGGCAGGGCCCGGAGCCCGTCTCGTACTGGATCCGGTCCGCCCGTTCGACCAGCTCGTCCGTCGCGGCGGTGGTGACCCGCGCCCCGTCCGGATCGAAGACGCTGAGGCCGGCTCCGGCGGTTTCCGGGAACGTCTCCTGGGCCAGCTTGGTCACCAGCCGAAGCACCGAACCCACGGTCTCCTCCGACAGCAGGAGGCCGCACATCCGGGCGAACACGCCCGCCAGTTCGTCGGACAGCGGAAGTTCGGGGTTCACGCGGCTCACCTCCCACCGGATCGTGTGCGGCGAGTACCCGCCGCCACGGTGGCTAACCGGTGCGGTCGGCGGCGGTGAGCAGGCCGTGCCGGCGGACCGCGGACGCCGACAGCGTCTTGTAGCCGTGGTCCTCGAACACCACGGTCAGCTTGTCGTCGTCCGCCGACATCACCGTTCCGCGGCCCCACTCCGCGTGCTCGACCGCGCTGTTGACGGGGAAGGCGCCGTTGCCCGCCGGCTGGGCTTCGGCGGTGCCGGCGGTGCAGGTGTCGCAGTTGCCGCACGGCTGCGGGAGCTGCTCCCCGAAGTAGCCGAGCAGGAACCGGCGACGGCACCCGGTGGTCTCGGCGTAGCCCCGCATCATCTCGATCCGGGAGCGGATCAGCCGCTGGTGGGCTTCGGCGGCCTCGACACCCTGCTCGACGGCCTGTCCCGGGTCGAGGCCGGGCTCCCGGTATTCGAGCCGGCCGTCGGTGGTGACACCGACCGCTCCGGTCTCTTCGAGCAGGTTGACCGCCCGGGTGCGCTGGGCGGCGGAGACGTTCACCTCCTGGCCCAGCTCGGCCGGCTTCAGGGGCTCGTCGTGCTCGCCGAGGGTGGTGGCCACCTCCGCCAGCGCCTGCTCGGGTGCTTTGGCCGCGGTGAGGAACTTCTGCAGGCCCAGGTCTTGCGGCCGGTAGTACAGGATGATCTCCGCCGGCTCGCCGTCGCGGCCGGCCCGGCCGATCTGCTGGTAGTAGGTGTCGAGCGACTCCGGCGCCGACGCGTGCAGCACGAACCGGAGATCGGCCTTGTCGATCCCCATGCCGAACGCCGAAGTGGCCACCACCACGTCGAGGTCGCCGCGCAGGAACTCCTCGTGCACCCGTTCGCGGTCGGCCGCCTTCATCCCGGCGTGGTAGGGCGCTGCGCGGACGCCGATCGCCGCGAGTTCGCCCGCGTAGGCCTCGGCGTCCTTGCGGCTGGTGACGTACACGAGCCCGGGCCGGGTGGCGGGATCCGCGGTCAGCGCCCGCGTCCGCGTGACGACCGCCTGCCGCTTGTCGGCATCGGTGGTCAGCGGATCGACCCCGAGCCGCAGGTTGGGCCGGTCGAAGCTCGCGAGCACCTCCCGGTGGTCGCGCAGGCCCAGCCGGGCCACGATGTCGGCGCGCACGGGCAGCGCGGCGGTCGCCGTCAGGGCGATCACCCGCGGGTGCCCGAGCCGCTCGATCACCGGCGCGAGCCGCAGGTAGTCCGGGCGGAAGTCGTGCCCCCACGCCGAGACGCAGTGCGCCTCGTCCACGACGAACAGCGAAACGCCGAGCTCGGCGACGGCGTCGAGCAGTTCGTCGCCGGCCAGCTGCTCCGGCGAAAGGAACAGGTACTCCGCGCTCCCCCGCCGCAACGCGTCCCACGTGTGGTCACGCTCGGCGGCGCGCTGCGTGGAGTTGAGCGCGACGGCCTCCGGGGCCCGGCTGTCGCCGATGCGCTCGATCTGGTCGTTCTGCAGGGCGATCAGCGGCGACACCACCAGCGTCGGGCCGTCCAGCAGCAACGCGGGGACCTGGTAGATGGCCGACTTGCCGGCCCCGGTGGGCAGCACGGCGAGCACGTCGTGCCCGGCCATCACCTGCTCCATCGCCTCGAGCTGCTCGGCGGACAGCTCCGCCCAGCCGAACTTCTCCGTCGCGATCCGCTGCAGCTCGTCGCGGCTTCCTGTGGCTGCCATCCGCCCGAAGTACCCACGTCCGGCCGACAGAAACAACGCCGGAAATCCGTGAGCGACGCAGCTCACGTCCGCCGGCCCCGGCGACGGGGAACACCGCACCGCGCCGTGCGTTGTAAGGGGTGTCGGTACGGCGGAGTCCCCCGGGCCTCACCCCTTCGGCCTTCCCGGAACACCGGTTCACCCCGGAGCCGGGTCGCGCCACTCGCCGAGAGGCGGCCCCCGTACCGGCCTCAAGCCACCGCTTCCGCTCGCAGGTCTCCCCCAGCCTTCGCCGAGCGGAAGCGGTTCTCAGCTACGACGCCGCGGCCGGGACCGGACCGCGCACTGTCCATTGTGGAAGCAGCGATCAGGCAACCGGCGAGGCGGTCATGCGGGCAGTGGTACGCCGGCCGGCGTGGTGGGGATGGTTTTCGGGCCCGACGGCATGTCGGCGCTCCCGTCCCGGCTGCCGGGAAAACGGCCGGACTGGGGCCGAGGGACACACGACGGCCCGCGCCGGAGACGGCCTGTCTCAGGCGAACGGGACGTGCCCCAGCCGGTAGCCAACGCTGTGCACGGTCGTGACCACTTCGCGTCCCAGCTTCTGGCGCAGGTGGTACACGTAGGTGTCCACAATGGACTTCGCCTGGCGGTCCGGGAAGATCAGCGCGTGCAGGCGGGCCCGGGAGACCACCCGGCCCGGTTCGGCGCCCAGCACGGCGATCACGGCGCACTCCCGCCCGGTCAGGCTGACCCGGGTGCCGTCCTCGTGGATCACCACGCGCCGGGCCACGTCGACCCGGGCCGCGCCCAGGTGGACCGTTCCGGTGCGGTACGGGCTCCTGCGGTGCAACGCCCGCAAGCGGGCGAGCAGCTCTTCGGCGTCGGTCGAGCTGTCCACGCAGTCGTCCGCGCCGGCCTGCAGGCACCCCACCCGATCGCGCACCTGCCCGCCCGCGATCAGCATGATCACCGGCGTGAGCACGCGCGCCCTGCGCATCCTCCGCATCAGGTCCAGACCACGGCCGGACTGCAGCTGCCCGTCGAGGACGATGACGTCGAACTCCCTCGACAGGGCGCGATCCAGGCCGCTCCGGGCGTCGGCGGACCGGCCGACCACGCAGTCGCCGCCGCTGAGCGTGGCGTCGAGCCGGGCCGCGACCTGCGGATCGCCGGTGATCAGGAGGACCCGGATCACCGTGCCCGGTAGCCGCTGTTCGAGCACGGGTGCGGGGCCGGCACGTCCACCCATGGGATCTCCTCCTCCGCTGTGCCGCACCTGCCGCGAGCGGGTGCCCATTGGAGCGCCGCCGAAAGCGGGCGGCTGCCCCGTGCTCCTCGTCGGCGGCGGTGCACCACAGGACGTCGTTGTACTTTCAACTACTAGCACAGTCCGGAAAATTTCCATACCACCTCATGGCCGGACCATTCCGGACACAACGCCGCTCACCCGGCGGCCGCGGCCGGTTCCACCGCCGTTCGCAGCAACGCCGGCAGCCGGGCGGCCACCGAAGCGAGCGGCGAGTCCGGCAGCCAGAGCAGGCGCGTCCGGCGCCACAGCCCGGCATCCCCCAGCCGCACCAGGGCCACCCCGGCACCGACCGGCTCCTGGGGCGCGAGGACCGCCACCGCGCGCCCCAGCCGGATCAGCGCCTCGGTGCTCGCCCGGTCGACCCCGCGGTGGCGCAGGCGCGGGCTGAACCCGGCCCGGGAACTGGCTTCCTGCAAGCTCCGCCACTCGTCCTCGGACTGCTCGGCCGGCACCGCCCAGACCTCCCCCGCCAGGTCGGCGAGGGCGACCGAGCGCCGGCGCGCCAACCGGTGCTCTTCGGACACCGCGACGAACAGCGGCTCGCGTCCCAGATCGTGGTCGAGGAAGCCGCCCAGCCGGGGCCGCGGCCGGTGCGCGTGCTCGGTCAGCACGACGACGTCGAGCCGGCCTTCTTCGGCCGCCGTCAGCAGTTCCTCGGCGTCACCGCCCACCGAAACCTCGTGGTCGCACCCCGGCAGCAGCTCGGCCAGCGCCACGGTGATCCGCGGCAGGTGCCGGTTGTCGGTGGCGCCCACCCGCACCGTCGTGCCCGGGGCGACCCCGCGGCCGAGCACCCGGGCGCTGGAGACGAGTTCGTCGAAGCGCGCCAGCAGATCCCGGGCCTCGGCGACGAACTGGGTGCCGAGCGGGGTCGGCACGACACCTTCCGCGCGGCGCTCGAACAGCTCGGCCCCCAGGTCCTGCTCGATGCGTTTCAGCTGCGCGGTCACCCCCGGCTGGGCGACCCCGATGGCCATCGCGGCCCGCCGGATGCCACCCGCGTCGGCGACCGCGACCACGAGTGCGAGGTGGCGCAGGGTCAGCTCCATCGCCGTCCGATCCGGTGCAGGCCCGCCGCGACGGCAGCGCACCCGCCGAGGGAGACCACGGTCGCCCACCCGGCCGTGACGTGCATGGCGTGCACGTACGCGGCGTCGGCCGCCGCGATCAGCTCCGGGCGGTCCAGCGCCGCCGCGGCCGCCCGGGCGCCTTCGGCCGAGCCACGCGCCTGCGCGGCGGCCGGTCCCGGCAGCCCGGCCAGCGCGGGCGCGACCGACGTCCGGTAAGCCAGGGTCAGCACGGTACCGAGCACGGCGACGCCGATCGTGCTGCCCAGCGGCCGGGTGACGGTGGCCAGCGCCGCACCGGCGCCGGCCCGCTCGTCCGGCAGCCCGCCGACCAGTCCCGAGGTCAGCGGGGCGAAGGCCAGTCCCGTACCGAAACCCTGGACGAACAACACGGTGACGACCGCTGCGATCGGCGTGTGCTCGTCGAAGAACAGGTAGGCGGCGTACGTCAGCGACGCGGCCACCAAGCCGGCCAGAACGGTGCTGCGCGTGCCGAACCGGTCCACCGCGGGCGAACACACGCGGTTGCCGGTCACGATGCCCACGGCCGCCGCGAACATGACGAACCCGGCTTCACCGGGGGTCAGGCCGTGCACGCCTTGGAGGAAGAACGCGCAGTAGAACAGCTGCCCGGCGAGCCCGGCGAAACTCAGCAGCAGGCCGAGGATGCCGCCGCCGAAACCGTGCTTGCGCAGCAGGCGCACGTCGAACGCGGGATGCCGGGCCCGGAGCTGGTGCACGACGAACGCGGTGAGCAGGACCGCCCCCGCGGCCAGCGCGAGCAGCGCGGCCGGCGTGACTTCGCGGGCACATTGGACGATTCCGCCCACCAGGGCCGCGAGCCCCAGCCCGGACAGCGCCGCGCCGGGGAGGTCGAGCGGCCGGAGCCGGCCGGGCACCGGCAGCCGGGGCAGGAACAGGCCGAGGAGCACGAGACCGGCGACGAGCGGGGTGTTCACCAGGAAGACGGCCGGCCAGGCGAAGCGGACCAGCAGCAGCCCGCCGAGCACCGGCCCCACCGCGACGGCCACCCCGGCCGCGGACGACCACAGCGCCACGGCCCGCGCGCGCCGTCCCGGCGGGAGCCCGGCGGTGACGAGGGTCAGCGTCGCGGGGGCGATCAGCCCGCCACCCGCGCCCATCACCGCGCGGGCCGCGATCAGCGCGGCTCCACTCGGGGAAAGGGCGGCCGCCACCGACGCGGTGCCGAGCAGGCAAAGGCCCGGCAGCAGCACCCGGGAGGCACCGAACCGGTCGGCCAGCGCGCCCCCGGTGAGCGTCACCGCGGCGAAGACCAGCGGGTACGCGCTGACCGCCCAGGCCAGCTCCCCGGTGCCGGCCCCGATCCCGCGGACCGGGTCGGCCAGCACGTCGATCGCGACGTTCATGATCGTGTTGTCGAGCAGGACCAGCGTGTGGGCGACCAGGGCGACGGCCAGCATCAGCCGTCCCCGCGCGACCCGGGTCGCCTCGCCGGGAAGGGCGGCGGAGCCGGTCACGGCATGCGCTCCCGGCCGAGGGCGAACTGCAGGGCGTACCGGGCCACCCGGCCGCCGAGGTGCTCGGCCGTCGCGAGGTCCGATTCGTGCATGGCGGCCGGCTTTTCGTCCAGGTTGGACTGCGCGGCCGCGCCGAGGTGGAACCCCAGCCGGTTGAGGTCGCCGGGCCCGCCCTTGGTGGAGTTCCAGCCCGGGCGCAGGCCGAGGCCGACCCACAGCATCCCGTGCTGCGCGGCCAGCGTGGCGAAATAGGACAAAGTGCTCGATTTGTCGCCGGCCTTGGCCCCCGAGTTCGTGAATCCGGCGGCCAGTTTGCCGGTCCACCGCGCGGTGAACCAGCGCCGGCTGCTGGCTTCGGCGAAAACGTGGAACGCCGCCGACGCCGTGCCCATGTAGGTCGGGGCGCCGAAGACGATCGCGTCGGCGTCGTCGAGGCGGAACCAGTCCTCGGCGGCGATCCGGCCGACGTCGATCGGGTCCGCCAGCACCCCTTCGACCGCCTTGACCCCGGCTTCCACCGCCTCGGCCAGCCGCGCGGTGTGCCCGCGGCCGCCGTGGTAGGCGACCGCCACACGGACCTCGGAAGTCACCGTTGCTCCTCTCGCCGGTCCGCCGAACATCGCACTGAAACCTGAGAAACCGATCAAGAACCGGGCGAACACACCTGGCGATATTCTCAAAAAGCGATAACTGCCGAGTTATCACCGGTTGGTATTTGATTTCCGAAGATCGCCCCGCGCAGACTTCCGTTGTGTACGAGCAGATCCCGGCCGCACCGCGGAAGGTGGCCCGATGACCGTCGACGGCAAGGCCCTGCGGATGCGCAGGCTTTCCCGCACCGGGGACGGGAAGCACTTGTTCGTCCCCCTCGACCACAGCGTCTCCGACGGCCCGGTGAGCGACCGGTCCGGCTGGGACGGCCTGGTTCGCGCGATCGCCGGCTGCGGCGCGGACGCCTTGGTGCTGCACAAGGGCCGGGCCCGCACCCTCGAGCCCGCCACGCTGGGCGACTGCGGGCTCGTCGTGCACCTGTCCGCCAGCACCGCACACGCCGCGGACACCGACGCGAAGGTCCTCGTCGGCGACGTGGACGACGCGCTGCGGCTCGGCGCGGACGCGGTGAGCGTGCACGTCAACGTCGGCTCCGCCACCGAAAGCCGGCAGCTGGCCGACCTCGGCCTGGTCGCCGGGGCCTGCCAGCGGTGGGGCATCCCGCTGCTGGCGATGATCTACCCCCGGGGGCCGCGCATTTCCGACCCGCGGGACGTCACGCTGCTGTCCCACGCGGTGAACATCGCCGCGGACCTCGGGGCCGACCTGGTGAAGACGGCGGTGCCCGCCGACCCGGCGCGGATGGCCGAGGTCGTCGAAAGCTGCCCGATCCCGGTGCTGTGCGCCGGCGGCCCACCCGACGCCCGCGACCCGGTGCCGGCCGCGGCGGCCCTGATGGCCGCCGGGTGCGCCGGGCTCGCGGTCGGCCGCCGGATCTTCACCGCGGAGAACCCCGCCGTCACCGTCGCCCGGCTCGCCGCGGTGGTCCACGCGGCCGATCCCGGTCCGCTGTCCGAGTCCCTCGCCCCCCTCACGACAGGTGTCGCATGAAACACGCATGGATCGACGTCCGGGCCGTGCCGGCCGCCCAGCTCGAAGCCGTGGTCGACGCGGCCGTCCACGCCAAGGCCCAGGCGGTCGTCTCCGCCGACGCGGAGCTGCTCGCCAAGCTGCCGCCGACGGTCACCGGGGTGCTCGTCGGCGAGGGCGACGCGCCGGTTCGCGTGACCGCGGTCGACGACGAAGACGCCCTCGCCGACCTGGTCCGCACCGACGGCGACCGGGCCGGCTGGGTGCACGTGCGCGACGACCGCACCCTGCAGCTGGCCTGTGCCGCCGCGATCGAGCTGCCGTACGCCATCGTCGAGTTCGCCGACCCCACCAAGATTCCGCTGGAGATCGTGCTGGCCGCGGCGGACAAGGCACCCGGGCAGCTGATCACGGTGTGCGCCGACCTCGAAGAGGCGGCCATCGTGGTCGACGTCCTGGAACGCGGGTCCGAGGGCGTGCTGCTCGCCCCGCACACCGCCGACGACGTGTTCGCGCTGACCCGCCTGCTGTCGGGGACGAGCCCGCGGCTGGAGCTGAGCACGCTCACCGTGGACCGCATCGAGCACCACGGCCTCGGCGACCGCGTCTGCGTCGACACCTGCACGCACTTCCGGGAGGACGAAGGCATCCTGGTCGGCTCGTACTCGACCGGGTTCATCTTGTGCTGCAGCGAAACCCACCCGCTGCCGTACATGCCGACGCGGCCGTTCCGGGTCAACGCCGGCGCGCTGCACTCCTACGTGCTCGGCCCCGGCAACCGCACCAGCTACCTGTCCGAGCTCGGCTCCGGCAGCACCGTGCTCGCCGTCGACTCCGACGGGCGCACCCGCCGCGTGGTCGTCGGCCGGGCGAAGCTGGAGTCCCGCCCGCTGCTGACCATCACCGCGCATTCGGGCGACGGCGTCGTCGTCAGCCTCACCGTGCAGGACGACTGGCACGTCCGGGTGCTCGGTCCGGGCGCGAAGGTCCGCAACGTCACCGAGCTGCAGAACGGGGACGAGCTGCTCGGCTACCTCGCCACCGATCAGCGGCACGTCGGCATCCCGATCGGCGAATTCTGCCGGGAGTCCTGATGGCGGGCGCCATGGCGGAGCTCGTCACGCGGCTGTTCGACGCCCACCCCGGCACGGGTCCCTACCTCGCCCACGGCGACGACGTCCGGACCCGCGGCGACGTCCGCGCGCAGGTCGTGGCCGAGGCGGCGGTGTTCGCCGGCGCCGGGGTCACCGAAGGCAGCACGGTACTGCTGCAGGTGCCGCCGAGCTACACGCAGGTGCAGGCGATGCTGGCCCTGTGGTCGCTCGGTGCCCAGGTGATGCTGGTGGACCACCGGTTCAAGCCCGCCGAGGTCGAGGCGGTCAAGCAGGTCGGCCGGCCGCAGTTCACCGTGCGCGGCGGGCCGTCCGGCGCCACGCCGGCCTTCGCGCGGGAGTACGAACTGCTCACCGCCCGGATCGCCGGCGGTGTCCCCGCCTCGACCGGGCACCGGCTGGTGCAGTTCAGCTCCGGTTCCACCGGCGTGCCCAAGATGATCGGCCGGACGCCGGCGTCGCTCGCCGCCGAAATCGACCGGTTCGCCCGCGTCGAGGGCATGCCCGGACCCGGCGACCGGGTGCTGCTGCTCAGCTCGACGGCGCACAGCTTCGGCCTGATCGCCGGGCTGTTCCACAGCCTGGCGCGGAACGTGACCGCGGTGTTCGCGAGCAGGCTGACCGCCGCCGAGCTCCTCGCGACCGCCGCGCGGTACGACGTGCACGCCGTCTTCGGCACCCCGTTCCACTACGCGCTGCTGGCCACGGCGAAGGAGATCCCGCCGCTGCCGTCGCTGAAGGCGGCGGTCAGCGGCGGCGAGATCATGGATCCGGCGGTGGCGGCGGAGTTCACCCGCCGGTTCGGGATCGGCGTCGGCGAGTCCTACGGCACCACCGAAACCGGCGTGCTCGCCATGGACGTCAGCGGGCGGCTGCGGCCGTCGGTCGGCCGCGCCGCCCCCGGGGTGGTGCTGCGGATCGAAGCCGGCGAGGTCGAGGTCCGGCTCGACGAAGGTTCGCCGTACCTCGCCGGGGGTGGCGACCGGTACGCCGACGGCTGGCTGCGCGTGCGCGACCGGGCCGAGCTCGACGCCGACGGTCGCCTGCACCTGCGCGGGCGCGGCGATTCACTGGTGGTGATCGGCGGGCTGAAGGTCGACCTCGGCGAGGTCGAGACCGCGCTGCGCGCCCACGCCGGCGTCACCGAGGCGGTGGCCGTGCACAGCGGGACCATCGCGGCCTACGTCGTCGGCGACACCACCCCCGCCGACCTGCTGGCGTGGTGCCGCGAGCGGCTCGCCGACTACAAGATCCCGCGGGAGATCCGCGTGCTTCCCCGGCTTCCCCGCACCCCCAACGGAAAGCTCGTCCGCCGGCACGACGTGCTGCGCGCGGCGGCCGTGCCCGCCTGACCCCGCGAGCCGAAACGAAAGGCGCACACCCATGCAGACCACGCTGGAATCCGAGATCCGCGAGTTCGTGCTCAAGACCATCGTCGAGGATCTCGGGCAGCCGCTGGATACCGGCTCCGTCGAGGACAGCGCGACCCTCGGCGCGGCGGGGCTGGACCTCGACTCGCTCAGCCTCATCGAGCTGACGATGCGCATCGAGCGCCGGTTCTCCGTCCAGTACCCCGAGGACAGCATCGAGCCGGTCGGCGCGATGAGCCTCGGCGAACTGGTGGCCGACACGGTGGCCCGGGGCGCGAAGGCATGACCACCGCCCCCGGCGGGCCGGTCTCGGCGGCCCAGGTGCGGGACCTGCTGGCGGATCCGCAGATCTTCCCGTACCTCGCCGACGACGACACCGAGTTCGTGTTCGACTCCCTCGGCCTGGTCTGGTTCCTGCACCTGCTCGAACTCCGCCGCGGGGTGCTCGCCCAGGCGGACGACGAGTGCTTCGCCGGGCCCACGTCCGCGCGGCGCATCGCGGCGTACCTGACGGAAGTGGCGGTGCGATGACCGACGTGGTGGTGACCGGGTACGGCGTGCGGACCGCGTTCGGCGACGGAGCCGACGCGCTGCGCTCGGGGGTGTTCGCCGGGCGGGCGGCGTTCGGCCCGATCGAGCGGTTCGGCACCGCGGGCCTGCGGACGTCGGTCGCCGCGTGCGCTCCCGGCCCGGACACCCCGCCGCTGCGGGCCGCGCTGACCGCGGTGGCCGACGCGGCGGTGGCGATGGCCGGGCTGCCCCCGGGGCGCGACACCGCGGTGCTGGCCGGCGCGGCCGGTGACTTCACCGCCGTGACCGCGTTCTGGGCTTCCGGGGACACCTCGCGGATCGAGGACACGGTGGCGAGCGGGTTCGCCGACGCCCTGGCCGCGCGGCTGGGCGCCCGCGGGCCCCGGACGACGTTCACGACCGCTTGCGTGGCCTCGGCGAGCGCGCTCGTCCACGGCTGCCGCCTGATCGCCGCCGGCGTCGCCGACAGCGCCGTCTGCGTCGGCGGCTACCTCGTCGAGCCCGAGAACCAGGCCAAGTTCGACTCGGGACGCGCGCTCGCCCGCGACGGCGTGCTCCGGCCCTTCAGCGCGGGGCGGTCCGGGCTGCTGCTCGGGGACGGCGTGGCGGCGGTGGTGCTCGAATCGGGAACGGCCGCCGCGCGGCGAGGCGCCCAGGTGCTGGCGCGGGTGCCGGGCTGGGGCACGGCATCGGACGCCCACCACATCGCCCGCCCGCACCCGCGAGCGCGCGGCCTCGTGCGCGCGGCGCGGGCGGCGCTGCGGCGCAGCGGCTCCGTGGACTACGTCAACGCGCACGGCACCGGCACCCTGTTCAACGACAGCGCGGAAACCGCGGGCCTGCACGAGCTGTTCGGCGCGGCCGCACCCGACGTCCCGGTCAGCTCGACCAAGAGCACCACCGGGCACCTGCTCGAAGGGGCCGGTGCGGTGGAGTTCGTCGTCACCTTGCTGGCGCTGCTCGACCGGACGGTGCCGCCGACCGCCGGCTTCACCGGCCGGGACCCGGACTGCGACCTGGACTACGTGCCGAACGAGCCGCGGTCCGCGCCCCTGCGCCGGGCGCTGACCGTGAACGCGGCGTTCGGCGGGACCAACACCGCACTCGTGCTGGAGCGCCCGTGAACGTCCTCGCCGCGGCGATCGGCGACCCCGCGACGGCTCCCCCGGTCGCCGGGTTCATCGAGTCCCCGTTCAACCCGCTGGTGCACCAGGTCGCCACGGAACTGCTGAGCCGGTCCACAGTGGACGGATCGCGCACCGGCGTGGTGCTCGCCAGCGAACTCGGCGACAGTGTCACCACGGACCTCGCCAGCCGGCTGCTGACCGAGGGCGCGCCCGCCAACGCGCTGCTGTTCATGCAGGCCACGGCGAACGCGATCCTCGGGCGGATCGCCATCGAGCACGGCCTGACCGGGCCGCTGCTGTCGATCTCGCCGAGCGCCCACCCCGGCTCCGGCCCGCTCGACCTCGCCGCCCTGCTGCTCGACGACGACCTCGACCGGGTCCTCGTCCTGGGCGTCGAACTCACCGGCACGCCGCGGACCGACGCCGTGCACCGCGCACGGGGGACCGAGCCGCCGGCGGCCGCCCTCGCGGCCGGGCTGCTCGTCGGCCCCGGCTCCACGCTCCCCCAGCCCTATCCCGCCGGCGTCGCCGGGCTCCTGGCGCTGGCCCGCTCCGCCACCACGACCACGCCCGCCGGGCGCGACGAAGGAGAACGACGGTGATCACGAAGGCCGAACGCGCGCAGATCTTCGCCGACCCCACGCTCGGCGCGGGGAACGTCCTGCACCGGGTGCTGGCGTACGGCCACCCGCGTGACGACGAGGCGATCCGGACCGACGGCACGTGGCTCGCCCCGGACGGCACGCACCCGGCGGTCCTGTCCCTCGGCGAGCTGGACGACGTGGTCCGCACCTACGCGTCGTGGTACCACGCCCGCGGCGTCGGGCCACGCGACCCGGTGGCCATCCAGACCTTCTCCAGCACCGAGTTCGCCGTGAACTTCCTGGCGCTGACCTCGCTCGGCGCGATCCCGTCGTTCGTCAACGGCAACCTGCGGCCGGAGATCGCCCGCGAGTACGTGCGCCGCCAGGGCGCGGTCGGCGTGCTCACCGGCGAAGCGCACCGCGAAGTGTTCGCCGGCCACCTCGGCGAGCTCTCGCTCGGCTTCGGCGTCACCGCGGCGGACGTGCGCGCGACCGGCTCGCTGCCGGCGGTGTTCCCGTACGCCCACGACCGCACCGACCCGATCATCATTTCGCACTCCTCCGGCACGACGGGCATGCCGAAGGCCGTGCCGCACACGCACGAAACGCTGCTGTACGCCCAGCTGCACCGCCTGAAGCTGTCGACCGGGACGTCGATGGGCCGGTTGCTGGTCGCGCTGCCCGGCTCGCACAACGCCGCGATCTCGGTGCTGCTGTTCGGCCTGCTGCTGCGTTCGCCGGTCTACCTGCAGTCCAGCCAGCGCGGCGCGGACGTGCTCGACGCGGCCGAGGAGTTCAAGCCCACGACCATCTTCGGGTTCGCGGGCACCTACGGCGAGATGGCCGCGCACGACCTGTCGAAGCGCGACCTGTCCTCTGTGGAGGGGTGGTACAACACCGGCGACGCCGCCCACGAGGCGCACGTGCGCGCGCTGATCGCCCAGGGCAGTCACGAGTGGATCGGCCACGACTTCAAGCGCGTCCGCGTCCCGGGCTCGGTGTTCACCGACGGGCTCGGCTCGTCCGAGACCGGCTACTCGATCTTCCACAACGGACACCGGCCGGGCAGCACCTCCTACGGCCGCTGCATCGGCAAGCCGATGAGCTTCGCCGAAGCCGCCGTGCTGTCCGAGGACGGAAAGCCGTTGCCACCCGGGGAGATCGGCAGGCTCGGCGTGAAGTCACCGACGCTGACCCCGGGTTACTGGAACGACTCGCTGACGTTCCACCGGCTGCGGCTCGGCGGCTACTGGCTCACCGGCGACCTGTCCACGCAGGACGAGGACGGCAACTTCTACCACCTCGACCGCGCGCCGGACGCGATCCGCACCGCGGCGGGGCTCGTGCTCAGCACCCGGACCGAGGAGCTGCTGCTGCGGGAGCTGCCGGAGCTCACCGACTGCACGGTGGTGGCCGTCGCCCCCGACGGCGTCCGCGCCGACTGGGACGGCGACGGCGTCGCGGAGGCGTACGTGCTGCTGCAGACCACCGACCCGCGATCCGAGGACGAGTGGACCCGGGTCGTCAACGCGGCGCTCACGGCGGCCGGGTTCCCGGCGCTGACCCGGGCGCTGGTGATGGACGCGAGCGAGGTCACCAAGGGCGCCACGGGCAAGGTGCTCAAGCGTGAGCTGCGGGAGCGCTTCCGCGCGAAGCTCATCGCCGGGGAGCGCGCATGACGAGCGCTCCGGAAGCCCCGAACCTGCGGGCGATGGACGCCTACCGGGCGTGGTGGCTGCACGACGCCCGCTGGTACCAGGGTGTCGCGAGCCGGTTCGGCCAGGAGGTGGCGAACGAGATCAACGCCGAGGCGCTGCGGTTCGTCGCGGAGAACATCGGGCGGAAGGTGGCCAAACGCACCCGGGAGGCCGATCCCGGCATCAAGGGGTTGTGCGAGCGGTACGAGGCGTGCGCGGAGGCGATGTTCCCGTCGGAGCTGCGCGACGGCGGCGTCGATGTGGTCGAAGACGACCTGCTGGAACTGACCATGCGGCGGAACTTCGCGGTGACGATGGTGCGGATGGCGGGCTCCCTGGACGGCTACGAGTGCCCGTGCACCGACATCCACGCGGGCTGGTCGGCCGGGCTCGGCGTCGAGCTGACCGAAAACCGCGCGGTCGGCTGCCTGCGCCACGGCGACCCGGCGTGCCGGCTGCTGATGCGCGTCCGCGGGGTCCCGGAAGAGGCGGGCTGACGTGCGGATCCTGGTCGCCGGCGCCACCGGCGTGCTGGGCCGGGCCCTCCTGCCGCTACTGGCCGGGCGCGGCCACCACGTGACGGCGCTGGTCCGTTCCCCCGGCTCCGGCTCCGGCCTCGGGGACGTCGTGGTCGCGGACGCCTTGGACCGCGACGGCGTGGTGGCCGCGGTCCGCGCCGCGGCCCCGGACGTGGTGGTGCACCAGCTGTCGGCCCTGCGCTCGCCGTCGGCGTTCGAGGAGACGGCGCGGCTGCGCATGGAAGGCACGGAACACCTCCTGGCCGCGGCCCACGCGGCGGGCGTGCGCCGGTTCGTGGCGCAGAGCATCGCGTTCGCGACGGCGCCGGAGGGCCCGGCGGTGCTCGACGAGGACGCGCGGCTGTACTCGGACGCCCCGGACGAAGGGTGGGCGCGCACGGTCCGTGCGGTCGCGACGCTGGAGGAGCTGACCCTCGGCGCGGGCGGGATCGTGCTGCGCTGCGGCACGCTCTCCGGTCCGGGCACGCAGTACGCCCCGGACGGCGCGGTCGGCGGAGCGCTGGCGAAGGGCCGGTTCCGCCTGCCCGACGCGGCGACGGGCCGCACGTCGTTCGTCCACGCGGCCGACGCCGCGCACGCCACGGTCCTCGCGGTGGAGTCCGAGGTGACCGGCCGGTTCAACATCACCGGCGACGAACCGGTGACGGCCGCGGAGTGGGTCCCCCGCCTGGCCCGGCTGCTGGGCGGCCCGCCACCGCGCACGATCCCCCAGGACCTGGCGCGGCGCCTGCTCGGCTGGTTCCCGTCGTACCAGCTGACCGCCCTGCGCGGCGCGTCGAACGAACGCGCTCGCCAGGTCCTGGGCTGGAAACCGCACTACGCGCGGTGGGACACCGGAATGGCCCGCCCCTGACCCCGGTTCAGCGCTCGGTCGAGCGCACCGCTTCGCGGATCACGTCCGCGACGGCCTTCGGGTGCGACAGCATCACCAGGTGCGAGGAGTCCAGCTCGACCTGCTTCATGCCCGCCCGCTGGTAGCCGAACCGCTCGACCTCGGGGTTGATCGTGTGGTCCGATGTGGACACCACGCCCCAGGCGGGCTTCGTCTTCCACGCGGCGGCCGGGGCGGGCTCCGCGAACGCCGCCGCCGCCAGCGGCCGCTGGGAGACAGCGAGGACCTTCGCCAGGTCCGGGTCGACGTCGTGGGCGAAGATCGCCGGGAACTTCGCCACGTCGACCGACACGTCGGTGCCCGGCTCGCCACCCTCGACCGGGAACGAGGTCGTCACCAGGGCCGCGGCGAGGTCGGAGTCCGGGAACCGGCCTTGCAGCTCACCGAGGCTTTCGCCTTCTTCGAGGGCGTAGCCGGCGAGGTACACCAGTGCCCGCACGTTGTCTTCGGCACCGGCGACGGTGATCACCGCGCCGCCGTAGGAGTGGCCGACCAGGACGACCGGGCCGTCGATCTGCCGGACGACCGAGGCGATGTAGGCGGCGTCGCCGGAGAGCGACCGGTTCGGCACCGCCGGCGCGAGGACCGGGATGCCGTCGGCGAGCAGTTCGGGGACGACCCGCGCGAAGCTGGAGGCGTCGGCGAAGGCGCCGTGGACGAGTACGACCGTGGGCGTGGACATCAAGGTTCTCCTCGGTTGATCAGGGGTGCAGGGCGTCGTGCAGGAACTCGCCTGCCTGACGGGTGGCCGCCCGGGCCGCGTGGGTGTCGCGCAGGGCGTCGAGCATCACGAAGTCGTGGATGATGCCCTGGTAGCGCACGGCCGTGGTCGGGACGCCGGCGGCGCGCAGCTTGGCGGCGTAGGCCTCGCCTTCGTCGCGCAGCACGTCGGCCTCGCCGACGATGACCAGCGCCGGCGGCAGCCCGGCCAGCTGCTCGAGCGACGCGCGCAGCGGCGACGCGGTGATCTCGGCGCGCTGGGCCGGATCGGTCGTGTACTGGTCCCAGAACCAGTGCATGCCTTCGCGCGAAAGGAAGTAGCCCTCGGCGAACTGCTCGTAGGACGGCGTGTCGAAGCCGGCGTCGGTGACCGGGTAGAACAGCAGCTGCGCCGCCAGGGCCGGACCGCCCCGCTGCTTGGCCATGAGCGTGATGGCGGCGGTCATGTTGCCGCCCACCGAATCCCCCGCGACGGCGATGCGGCCCGGGTCGATGCCGTGCTCGGCACCGGCCGCGGCGATCCACTCCAGCGTGGCGTAGATCTCCTCGATCGCCGTCGGGTACCGGGCTTCCGGGGACAGGCTGTAGTTCGGGAACACCACGGCCGCGTCGGCGCGGACGGCGAGTTCGCGGATCAGCCGGTCGTGGGTGTGCGCGTTGCCGAAGACCCAGCCGGCGCCGTGGGTGTACAGCACCGCGGGCAGGGGCGCGGCCGCGCCCTTCGGGCGGACGATCCGCACGGAGACTTCTCCGCCCGGGCCGCCGGGGATCGTGAGGTCGGTGACGTCGGCGTCGGGACGGGCGACGCCGTCGCCGGCCTGGACGGCGTCGACGGTCTTGCGTCCTTCGGCGGGGCCGAGGTCGTAGAGGAACGGGGGCTTGCTCGTCGCGTCCGCGAACTCCTGGGCGGCGGTTTCGAGCACGGGGTTTTCCGGCATGGCGCCCACCCTGGTGCACCGGCCCGCCCGGGGGCATCGGTCGGTCGACGCAACCTTCGCCGGGGCGCCCGGACCAGTCGACCGACCGATGCCTGCGCGGCCGCGGCCGCGCGATGCTCGCCTCCGGTCACCGCGAAGGGAGTTTCATGATCACCTCCGCCGAGGCGTCGACCTGGGCACCGCTGCGCCGGGGCGCGTTCCGGGCGTTGTGGATCGCCTCCTTCGTGAGCAACGTCGGCTCGTGGATGCAGACCGTCGGCGCGCAGTGGCTGCTGGTGGACGAACACGGCAGCCCGCTGGTGATCTCGCTCGTGCAGAGCGCCTCGAGCCTGCCGGTCCTGCTGCTGACCCTCCCGGCCGGGGTGGTGGCCGAGTTCGCCGACCGCCGCCGGCTGCTCGTCGGCACCCAGGCGTTCCAGGTCGTCGTCGGCGCCACCCTCGCCGGGGTCACCGTCACCGGGAAGACCACGCCCGTGCTGCTGCTGGTGTTCACCTTCCTGCTCGGCTGCGGGTCGGCCGCCCAGCTGCCGGCGTACCAGGCGTTCGTCCCCGACCTCGTCCCGCGCGCCGAACTGGCCCAGGCCGCCGCGCTGAGCTCGGTGGGGGTCAACCTGGCCCGGGCCGTCGGCCCCGCGATCGCGGGCCTGCTGGTCACCCGGCTCGGGGTCGGCGGCCTGTTCGCCCTCAACGCCGCGACGTTCGTGGTGTTCGCCCTGGCGCTGCTGCGCTCGCCGTCCCCGCCGCGGGCGCCCGCCGCCCGGGAGGCGTTCCTGGCCGGGATCGAAGCGGGCGGGCGGTACGTCCGGCACGCGCCGGTGGTCCGGCGCATCCTCGTCCGGCTGGTGGTGTTCGCCGTGCCCGCCAACGTGCTGTGGGCCCTGCTGGCGCCACTGGCGCACGACCGGCTGGGCCTGGGGTCCACCGGCTACGGCCTGCTGCTCGGCGCGGCCGGGATCGGCTCGGTGGGCGGGGCGCTCGTGCTGCCGCGGCTGCGACGGCGGTTCAGCGCGTCGTGGCTGGTCGCCGGGGCGGGCCTGGTGTTCGGCGTGGCCATGCTCGTCCTCGGCACCGTCCGCTCCCCCGCGCTCGTCCTGGCCGTGCTCGTGGCGGCCGGGGTGGCGTGGATCGCGGTGATCGCCGGGATGAACGCCGCCACGCAGGCGTTCCTGCCCGGCTGGGTCCGCGCCCGGGCGCTGTCGATCTACCAGCTGGTGCTGTTCACCTCCTTCGCCGGGAGCGCGGCGCTGTGGGGCGTGGTGTCGAGCGCGATCGGGCTCGCCACCACGTTCGTCATCGCCGGTGTCCTGCTGCTCGCCGGGGCCGTGACCGTGCCCCGCCGGCCGGTGCTCGACGTCGCCACCAGCGGCCGGGAGACCGTGACCTACTGGCCCGATCCGGGCGTCACCCCGGCTCCCGACGTCGAGACCGCGCCCGTGCTGGTGTCCCTGCGCTACCGGGTGGGGCCCGGGCAGCAGGCCGGTTTCTCGGCCGCGATGGCGGACCTGCGCAACACGCGGCTGCGCACCGGCGGCACCGGCTGGGCGCTCTACCGCGACGCCCGCGACGAAGCCGTCCACGTCGAGCAGTACACCGTCGCGTCCTGGGACGAGCACCGGCGCCAGCACGAAGAACGGCTCACCGGGCTCGACCAGCGGGTCCAGGACCGCGTAGAGCAGTACACCGACGGCGCCGCCCAGGTGGCGCACTTGTTCCGCCTGCACCCCACCAAGAAGGCTCCAGGAGTGAACCCATGACCCGTACCGCCGCCGACGACCTCGTCGCCGTCCTGGTCCGAGCCGGCGTCCGCCGGATCTACGGCCTGGTCGGCGACAGCCTCAACGCCTTCAGCGACGCCGTCCGGCGCAGTGGCGGTGCCGCCGCCGGCGGCATCGACTGGGTGCACGTCCACAACGAAGAGGCCGCCGCGTTCGCCGCGTCCGCCGAGGCGCAGCTCACCGGGCAGCTCGCCGTCTGCGCGGGCAGCTGCGGACCCGGCAACACCCACCTGCTGCAGGGGGTGATGGACGCGCACCGCTCCGGCGCGCCGGTCCTCGTCCTCGCCTCGCACATTGCGTCCCGGCAGATCGGCAGCGGCTACTTCCAGGAAACCGACCCCAAGGCGCTGTTCACCCAGACCGCGCACTACTGCGAGGCCGTGCACCGGCCCGACCAGCTCGTGCGCGTGTCCCGGCTGGCGATCCAGAACGCGGTCGGCAAGCGCGGGGCCGCGGTCCTGGTGCTGCCGGGTGACGTCCTCGCCGACCACAGCGCCGGCGGCGTGGCGGGCGACCTGGTCCGCGGCCGTCCGCTCCCCGCGCCCGCCCCCGAGGACGTCCGCGAACTCGCCGGGCACATCGCGGCTGCGCGCAAGATCGCGATCTTCGCCGGGATCGGCTGTGCCGACGCCCGCGAGGAGGTGCTCGCCCTGGCCGAACGGCTGCGGGCGCCGATCGGGCACACGCTGCGCGGCAAGGACGTGCTCCAGCACGGCAACCCGTACGACGTCGGCATGACCGGCCTGCTCGGCTACGGCGCCTGCTACCGCGCGCTCCACGACGCGGACCTGGTGCTCATGCTCGGCACCGACTTCCCCTACGACGACTTCCTCCCGGGCGCCCGCACCGTGCAGATCGACATCGACCCGGCTCGCCTCGGCCGCCGGACGCCGCTGGTGCAGGGCATCGCCGCCGACGTCGGCGCCACCCTGCGCGCCCTGCTGCCCTTGCTGGATCGGCGCGGTGATCACGATTTCCTGCACGACATGCTGCGCCACCACGAACGGGCGCTCGCGCACTCGATCGAGACCTACACCCGCGACCACGGGCAGCGCAGCCCGATCCACCCCGAGTACCTCGCGCGCGTCCTCGACGAGGCCGCCGACGACGACGCGGTCTTCACCGTCGACACCGGCATGTGCTGCACCTGGGTGGCCCGCTACCTGACCCCGACCGGGCGGCGCCGAATCCTCGGCTCGTTCGTGCACGGCTCCATGGCCAACGCCCTGCCGATGGCGATCGGCGCGCAGATCGCCGCTCCCGGACGGCAGGTCGTCTCGCTGTCCGGCGACGGCGGCCTGGCGATGCTGCTGGGCGAGCTGCTCACCGTGAAGACCCACCGGCTGCCGGTCAAGGTCGTGGTGTTCAACAACTCCAGCCTCGGCATGGTCCGGCTGGAGATGATGGTCGCCGGCGATCCGCCCTTCGAAACCGACCACGACGAGGTCGACTACGCCGCCCTCGCCGCCGCGGCCGGGTTCCGCACCCGCCGCGTCACCGAGCCGGCCGGCCTGCGCGCCGCGGTGGCGGACCTGCTCGCCCACGACGGCCCGGCGCTGCTCGACGTCGTCACCACGCCCGACGCCCTGGAGGTGCCGTCCCACGTCACCGTCGAAGAGGCCCGTGGCTTCGCCCTCTCACTGGGGAAAGCCGTGCTGAGCGGCGGGATCGGCCAGGTCTACGAGCTCGCCCGGCAGAACCTGCGCAACATCCCGCGCTGAACCCCGGGCACTGTGCGCGGTCAGCCGTCGAGGAGGTCGCGGAGCTGGTGCCGGCCGCTGATGCCGAGCTTGGGGTAGGCGTTGTGCAGGTGCGAGCCGACCGTGCGGGGCGAGAGGAACAGCTGCTCGGCGATCTCGCGGTTGCGCAGCCCGCGCGCCGCGAGCCGGACGATCTCCCGCTGCTGCGAAGTCAGGGCCTCCAGCGGATCCGCTTCGACCGGGCCGGCGATCGCCGCTCCGCTGGCCCGCAATTCGCCCCGGGCGAAGTCGGCGAGTCCGGTGGCTCCGAGCCGGGTGAAGGTTTCCAGCGCCGCGGTGAACAGCGGCCGCGCGTCGAGCGGACGGCGTCTCCGGCGCAGCCAGCGGGCGTAGTCGAGCCGGGCCTGGGCCCGCTCGAGCGGCCACTGCTCACCGGCCGGGTCGATGACCGCCAGCCGGTAGCCGCGCTCGACGTCGGCGGCCCGGCCCGCCGTCGCCTCGGCGACCAGGGCGTCGGCGTGGTGCAGCAGCAACCGCATCCGGACGCTCGGGTGCTCGCCCTGGCCGGCCCGCACCGCGGCGACCACCTCGGCGGCGTCCGCGCCCTGACCGGTGAGCTTCGCGGCGAACGCGAGGTCGGCGACCGAACGGCTGGAAAGGAAGGCGTCGTGCGGGGTGCCGTCCACGGCGAAGAGCTCGCGCAGGTGCCGGTAGGCGGCCTGCGCGTCGCCGGCGTTGAGCGCCGCCAGCCCGGCCGCGCGGCGCAGGCGGGTGTGCGTGCAGAGGTTTTCGGTGAGGTCGATCGACGTCCAGGCCGCGTCCAGGGCCGGGCGGTCCGCCGCCGGCTGTCCCCGCAGGGCGGTCAGTTCCGCGCCCAGCGCTTCCGCGTCGACGGCCACGTACCGCAGGTGGTGCACGGCCGCGCTCGCCCGCAGTTCCTCGATCAGGACGCCGGCCTCCGCCCAGCGTCCGGTGGCGATCAGGGCCGAGGCGAACGCCGGGCCGCACATCACGACCATGCCGTGCGCTCTCCGTGCCCCGAGCATGGTGAACACCTGGCGGAACGTCGTCACGCACCCGTCCGACTCGTCGGCGAACCACGACACGGAACCGAGGCACAGCAGGCGAACCAGCTCGGCCGGGCCATCCAGGGGCCGGTGCACGGCCGCGTCCGCCCGGCGGGACAACGCCACGGCCTGCCCGGCGGGGTCGCTCTGCACGAGGATGTTCTCGCGGATCGCGGGCCGCGCGGCGTCGGGCAGGAGCCCGTCCGGGCCGCGGTCGTCCCCGAGGCCCGGCCGCGCCAGCTGCTCGGAGACGGCCGCGCGGTGCCGCGGCAGGCCGGACTGCACGGCGACGGCGCCGAGCACCGACGTCAGGGCGAGCGCGGTGCCGGCGTCGCCGGGCCGGTGGTCCCGCAACGCGGCGTGCAGCAGGTCGAAGGCCTCGCGCTGGTGCCCCGACAGCGAAAGCGCGTGCCCGGCGCCGGCCGCGGCGATGCCGAGCAGGTCGGGATCGTCGGTCAGCCGGACGATCCGGTCGTGGAGTTCCCGGATCCAGACGGGATCACCGAAGTTGTCCGCCTCGTGGATGGCCCGCACGTAGCGGCGAGCCCGGTCTCGCGGATCGGGGGTGCATTCGGCGGCGCGCTCCCACGCACGGGCGGCGGCGTAGCCGGCACCGCGTTGCCGTGCGAGCTCCGCGGCCTTCTCCAGCTCCGTCGCGATCGACTCGTCCGGCATGACCGCGGCCTCGGCGAGGTGCCACGCCCGCCGCTCGGGATCACCGTGCAGCACGGCGGCCAGGTCGCGGTGGGCGCGGGCGCGCACCTCGGCCGGCGCGGACTCGTAGGCCGCGGCCCGCACCAGCGGGTGCCGGAACGCCACGCCCTCGGCCGTGACCGTGAGCAGCCCGGCCCGCTCCGCCGGCGTCCACGCCGACAGGTCGTCGCTCCCGGCGGCCGCCATCGTCGTGGCCAGGTCGGTGCCGTCGGCCGCCGCCGCGTAGACCACCAGCCGCCGGGTGGCTTCGGGCAGTTCGCCGAGCCGCCCGGCGTACATGGCCGCCAGGCGCCGATCACCGCGCAACGGACGGCCGGGCAGGACCGAGGTACCGCCGCGCGCGGCGGCCCGGCCCAGTTCGAGCAACGCCAGCGGGCTGCCGCCCGCCTGCTGCAGCACCTCGAGCCGGGCCCGCCCGGTCGGCGCCGTGGGCAGGCTGTCGACGAGCCGGGCCGCGGCGGCGTCGGACAGCGGCTCCAGCGCCAGCACCGGCACGGCCGCGTCCACCCGGGCCGGCCGGATCGGCCCCAGCCCCGCCAGCACCACGGCCAGCCGTTCCGTGGTGAGCCGGCGCAGGACAAACGTCAGCACGTCGCAGGAGTCACCGTCGATCAGGTGCACGTCGTCGACGAGCAGCACGACCGGCCGGTCCGCCGCGAGCGCGCCGAACAACGTCAGCACCGCGATCCGTAACGCGGCGGGATCCGGGAGGGCCGAGGCCGGCGCGATCCCCAGCGCGACGTCCACCGCCTCCCGCCAGCGCGGCGCCAGCTGCGCCACGTCCGGCAGGACCGGGCGGAGCAGCTGGTGCAGGCCGGAGAAGGACTGGTCGGCTTCGGCGACGCACCCCTGTGCCGTCAGCAGCCGGAAACCGGCCGCCGCCGCGCGGCTCGCGGCCGCGTCCAGCAGGGCGGTCTTCCCCGCGCCGGTGTCGCCGAGCAACAGCAGCGCCCGCGGGCCGGTGGGCGCGTGATCGACGACGCCGAGGACCTCCGCGAGTTCGCGGCCCCGGCCGATCAGCTCCACGGGTGTCCTCCGAACTCGGCGCGGGTGCCTGTCACGCCGACTCTAGTCGAGCCGATTCGCGGCCCCGGCGAGGTGGACGGCGGCCGGCGCCGATGTCCTACGATCACGAAAGAGGTGAGGCGATGGGACCCGGCCCGCACGACGACGACGTCACGGCGGGGTACGCGCGCGCCGTCCTCGATCCCGTGGTGGAACGCTACGTCCGGGCGTCGGCGGCCCCGCCCCACCTGCAGCAGCTCGGCCCGGACGACGGCCGGCTCGCCCTGCTGGAGGCCCAGGACGACACGACCGGCGACGAGCGGGTCCACGCCGAGTTCGCGATCGCGCCGATCACGGCCCGCGGCCCGGTCGGCTTCTGGCTCTTCCGGCCCGCCGGCCTGACCGGACCGCTGCCGGTGGTCCTCTACCTGCACGGCGGGCGCTGGATGCTGGGCGAGGCCCGCACCCACGGCCGGCTCGTCCGGGAACTCGTCACCCTCGCGGGCGCGGCCTTCGTCGTGCCCGAGTACACCCGGACCCCGGAGGCGCGCTACCCCGTGGCGCTCGAGGAGAGCTACGCCCTGCTGAACTGGATCGACGGCCACGCCGGCGACCTGCACCTCGACCCGGCCCGGCTGGCCGTGGCCGGCGACTGCGCCGGGGCCACGCTCGCCACCACGCTGACCATGCTCGTCAAGCACCGCGGCGGACCCCGGATCCGGGCGCAGCTGCTGTACTACCCGCTGACCGACCCGAGCTGCACCAGCGAGTCCCACCGCCGGTTCGCCACCGGCTACCTGCTCAGCAGCGGGCAGACCCGCTGGTACTGGCACGAATACGCCGACCGGCCCGGCGATCTCGACGAGCCCACCGCCGCGCCCCTGCGCGCCACCCCCGGCGACCTGGCCGGGCTCCCCCCGGCCCTGGTGATCACCGCCGAGGCGGACGTCGTCCGCGACGAAGCCGAAGAGTACGCCCGCCTCCTCAGGAAGGCCGGGGTGCCGGTCACCGCCACCCGCTACCTGGGCACGACGCACGACTTCGTCTCGCTCCGGGCCCTCCGCGACATCCCGGCGGCCCGGACGGCCGTCCGGCAGGGCGGCACCTTCCTCCGCGACGCGCTCCGGGGACTCCCTGCCCGCTGAGCCCCGCCGGCCGGCACGACGACGTGAGCGCGCCGCGGCGGTGAGGCCTCCTCGCGGGCGCCGAACTGATCGAACCGGCCACTCCGGGGCCGCGGTGCTCGCCTCCGTGCAGCGATCACCGCGGTCCCGGCCGAATCCGCGGGACCCCGCGAGCTCAAAGCGACCGCAGCGCCTACCGGAACCGGCGCGGGTTGAACGGGGCCAGCATCGGGTGCGGGGTGCCCGTGGTGATCTCGTGCGCCAGCAGTTCGCCCGCGATCAGGGCGAGGGTGGCGCCGCTGTGGGTGAAGCCGAGGAAAAGGCCGCCGACCTCGTCGGCCCGGCCGAGCACGGGGTCGCCGTCGCCGGGGATCGGCTTCGGGCCGATCGCGTACCGGTCCGCCACCAGACGGGGGTGGCCCGCCAGCAGCTTCGACGCCTCCTCCAGCAGCTCCGTCACGATCTCGGCGGGGACGTCGAAGCCGCCGCCGGCGGGCCGGATGCTCGCGGTCGTCCAGTCCGAGTCGACGGCGAGGCCGCCGTGCGGCGTGGGCCGGAGGGAGGCCCGCGGCGTGTTGAGGACCGCGCGCAGCGGCGTGTCGACCGGTGCGGTCGTCACCAGCAGGGAGATCGGGGTGGCGTCCGGGATCGCGACACCCAGCCGGGACGCCATCGCCGGCACGGCCGGCCCGGTCGCCAGGACCACCGCCTCGGCGGGGTGCCGTTCGCCGGCGGCGGTGCGGACCCCGGCCACCGCGTCGCCCGCGGTCACGACCTCGGCGGGGCCGGCGTGGGTCACCAGCCGCCCGCCGTGCTCGACGAGGTCCTTGAGCAGGAACTGGGCGAGGCTGGGCAGGTCCACCCAGCCCTCGCCCGGGTTCCAGACGGCCCCGGTGGGCGGGACCGCGGCCGGATCGACACCGGGCACGGTGGCGGCCACCCGGCCGGGGTCGAGCAGGTGGCTGTCGTAGCCGAGGGCGAGTTCGTGCTCGTGCTGACGGCGCAAGCCGTCGGCGTCCCCGAGGGCCGACCAGGCGAGGCCGCCGTCGAAGCGCAGCCAGTCCACGCCCGCCTGCCGGGCCGCCAGCGTGCGGTAGCGATCGATCCCGGCGAGCCGCAGCCGGTGGTATTCCTCGCTCCGCAGGCCGGCGGAGTTGAGCCACGACAGCGACCGCCCGGAGGCGTTGCTCGTCGGCTCTCCCTCGGTGATCAAGGTGACTTCGGCGCCCGCCACGGCGAGGTGGCGGGCGGTGGAGATGCCGATGATGCCGCCGCCGACGACGACAACGGGCGCGGGGGTACTGCTCATCGGAGGATGGGTTCCTTTCGTGAGGCCGAGAAGGGTGCGAGTACTCAGAGGACTTCGGAGAGGAACCGCTGCAGCCGCGGGCTGCGCGGGTGCTCGAACAGCTCCTCGGGCCGGCCCCGCTCGACGAGCTCGCCTTCGTCCATGAAGACCACCTGGTCGGCGACCCGGCGGGCGAAGCCCATCTCGTGGGTGACCACGACCATGGTCATGCCCCGCTCCCCCAGCCCGGCCATCAGCGTGAGCACGCCCTTGACCAGTTCGGGGTCCAGGGCGCTGGTGGCCTCGTCGAACAGCATGACCTCCGGCTCCATGGCCAGCGCCCGGGCGATGGCGACCCGCTGCTGCTGGCCGCCGGAGAGGTCCCGGGGCCGGTGGCCGGCCCGGTCGGCGAGCCCGACTTCGGCCAGGCTGCGGGCCGCGCGTTCCCGCGCCGCCGCTCGGGACAGGCCCTTGACCTTCCACAGCGCCAGCGCCACGTTGTCCAGCGCGGTGTGGTCGGGGAAGAGGTTGAAGTGCTGGAACACCATGCCGATCCGCTGCCGCAGCTGCTCCGGCGCCATGCCGGACGTCGCCTCGCCCGCCAGCAGCACCCGGCCGCTCTTGGGCTCGTGCAGCCGGTTGATGCCGCGCAGCAGCGTCGACTTGCCCGATCCGGACGGGCCGATGACGCAGGTGGTGCTGCCCGGCGCGACCGCGAAACTGATGTCCCGCACCACGTCGAAGCTGCCGTAGGCCATCGACAGGCCGGCCAGTTCCAGGCTCGAGCCCCGGAACGTCGCCGCCGCACCGGCGGCCGGTTCGGACACGGTCCGGTTCATGCCTTGCTCCCGGGGATGAGGATGCTGTGGTCGAGCTCGTCGAGCTCCTTCAAGCCGCTGACGGGGCCGGCCGCGCGCCGGCCGGTGCGGAACCGGTGGTCGAAGTGGTTGACCACGTGCGTCAGCGGCACGGTGATCACCAGGTAGAACAGGCCCGCCAGGACGAGCGGGGACAGGTTGCCGGAGAGGATCGCGGAGTCCTGGCCGACGCGGAACAGCTCCCGCTCACTCGACAGGAGGCCGAGGAAGTAGACCAGGCTGGAGTCCTTGATGATCGCGATGAACTGGTTGACCAGTGCCGGCAGCACCCGCCGCACCCCCTGCGGGACGACGACCAGGCGCATGGCCCTGGCGTAGCTCATCCCGAGCGCCCGGCAGGCTTCGAGCTGCCCGCGGTCGACGCTCTGGATGCCGGCCCGGAAGATCTCGCCGATGTAGGCGCCGGCGATCAGGCTCAGCGCGATGATGCCCAGCGGGTAGGGCGACGGGCCGAACACCGACTGGCTCAGCCGGGCGAATCCCTGCCCGATCAGCAGGATCGTCAGGATCGCCGGCAGACCGCGGAACAGGTCGGTGTAGACCCGGGCCGGGATCCGCAGCCACGGCGAGGCGGAAATGCCCATGACGGCGACGAACATGCCGAGCACGAGGCCGATCGCGGTCGCGGCGACCGAAATGATCAGGGTGTTGGTCAGGCCGACCGTCAGCATCTGCGGCAGGACTTCGGCCATGGCCGAGAAGTCGAAGAAGGTGCGGCCCAAGTCGTTCAGCCAGTCCATGGAAGCTCCTTTCGGCGTCCGGCCGGGATCAGTTGGCGGCCGGGACGCCGGTGTGGTCGCCGCCCGGCAGGTACTGCTTCGGCATCGGGGAGCCGGGGAACCACTTCTCGTACAGCTTCTTCCAGGTGCCGTCCTCCATCGCGGCGATCAGCGCCTTGTCCAGCGCGCTCTTCAGGGCGGTGTTGCCCTTCTTCAGCGCGAACCCGGCCGGGGCGTCGAAGGAGGGGATGTCGGCCGCGCTGACCAGCCCGAACTGCGTGACGTAGGACTTGGCGGCCTCGTAGTCGAGGAAGTGGGCGTCGACGGATCCGCGGGTGAGGGCGGAGACGGCGGCGTTGTTGTCGGGGAAGCGGACGAGGTCGGTCTTCGGGAAGTTCTTCACCGCGTACGCCTCCTGCAGTGAGCCTTGGACGACGCCCAGCCTGCGGCCGGCCAGCGCGTCGGCGGAGGTGACGCCGGAGTTCTTGGTCGTGATCACGGTGAGGTAGCCGGCCAGGTACCCGGTGCTGAAGTCGACCGTCTTCTTGCGCGCTTCGGTGATGCCGATCGCGGCGACGCCGGCGTCGAACCGGCCGTTGGCCACGCCCGGCAGGATGGCGGAGAAGTCCTGGCCGGTGAACACGACGTCGGTGACGTTCACCCGCTTCGCGACGTCGCGGAAGAGTTCGACGTCGAACCCGGTGAACTGACCGTCGGAGGCGGTGAAGGTGTACGGCTTGGCGTCGCCGAGGCTGGCCACTCGCAACTGTCCCGGCGTGATCAGGCCGTAGGGGTTGCCGGCGGTGTTGCCCTGGGCGCCGCTGCCGCACGCGACCAGTCCCAGCACGGCGGTGAAGGCCGTCAACACGGCCAAGAGCGTTCTGCGAGGAGTAGGAGACACGGGCCCGTCCTTGGGTCGGATCGTATTGAGACCGGTCTCAATCACCGGTGTAGTCTCGTTGAGACCGGTCTCAATGGGATTTTCGGAGACTAGGTCGTCGTCGCCCGGTCGTCAAGCGTCGCCGGCCGAGGTCCCGATGCCGGTGCCGCCGGCGTCGAGGCAGAATGCAGCGAGGAGGGCACTTGACGAAGCCAGCGCAGCACCGGGACCACACGGTGGCCGACGTCGCCCGCGAGGCCGGGGTGTCCAAGGCGCAGGCCGCCCGCGCGCTCGGGGCGTACGGCGCCGTGAGCGACGCCGTCCGGTCGCGGGTCCTGGCCGCGGCCGCCCGGTTGAACTACCGGCCGAACCTGCCCGCCCGCGCCCTGAACACCGGCCGGTCCCAGAGCGTCGGCGTGGTCGTCGGCGACATCGAGAACCCCTACTTCTCGCTGGCCACCCGCGGCATCTCCGACGCCGTCGAGCGGTCCGGGCTCGGCCTGGTCCTGGCCAACACCGGCGAACGGGTCGCGGCCGAGCGGCGAGCGGTCGAAATGCTGATGGACCAACGGGTCGACGGCTTGATCGTCGCCCCCGCGTCGACGACCGACGCGGCCCACCTGCAGGCCGTGGTCGACGCCGGGCGCCCGCTCGTGCTGCTCGACCGCGCCGTGCCCGGGCTCGCCGTCGACGCCGCCTGCGCCGACATCGCCCCGGCCACCGGGAACGCGGCCGACCGGCTGCTGTCGATGGGACACCGCCGCATCGGCTACATCACCACCGGGCACGGCAGCGGCACCGACCCGGACGGCCCCGACCCGCTGCCGTCACCGGTGGCGGCCCGCGTGGCCGGGCTCGTCGACGGCTTCACCGCGCGCGGCCTGACCTGGGACCGCTCGCTGCTGCGCTCCGGACTGCACGGGGAGGGCGAGATCCGGAAGGCCGTCGCCGACCTCCTCGGCGACCCGGACCCGGCGACGGCCCTGATCGCCTCCGACAGCCTGATCGGCCTGGCCGTCGTCGGCGCGCTGCAGGAGCAGGGCCTGCGGATCCCGGAGGACGTCTCGATCCTGATGTACGACGACCAGCCGTGGGCCCGCCTGGTCACCCCGCCGATCACCGTGGTGGCCCAGCCGACCTACGACATCGGCCACGCGGCCGGTGCACGGCTGGCGGCCCTGGTCGACGGCGCGACGAAGACGACACCCCTCGTTCCCCTGCCCGCCACGCTCGTCGAACGCGGCTCGATCGGGCCGGTGCCCGCCCGCGCTGCCGGAGGCCGCAAGCGCGGCTGAAGCGGTTTCGCTCGTGGCCCCCGTTCGCCCCGGGCTGCCGCGCCGGGCACCGGCGCTTACCGGCAGAAGGCCAGCAAGTCGGCCACGCGCGCGTCGCGGGTGCCCAAGGGGGCCAGGTGGAAGCGGTGCTCGATGGTGGCCATGATCGACGTGGTGTCGTGGGAGGTGTGGTCCACGCCGAACGGACGACGGAGCTGCGGCGAGATCAGCAGGGCCGGGATGCGGGTGCCGGGTCCCCACCGGTCAGCGACGGCGTGCCGGCCGGCCGGCGGGGCCACGTGGTCCCACTGGCCGCCGAACTCGTCGTAGGTGACCACGATCAGCGTGTGCTCGGCGTCCGGGCCGCTCTGCACGGCCTTGATCAGCTCGACGAGGTGGCGGCTGCCGGCGTCCTCGCTGGCGTAGCCGGGGTGCTCGTTCTCCTCGCCGACCGGCTTGACGAAGCTCACCGGCTTGAGGTGGCCCGCCTTGGCGGCGCCGAGGAACTCGGTCTCGTCACGCAGGTGGGCCGCGCGGGCCGCGGTGCCGGGCGCCAGGCTGGCGTAGTAGTTGAACGGCTGGTGGTGGTACTGGAACGTGGCGTCGGGGCAGTTCGGGTAGACCGCGCCGGCCGCGGTGCGCGGGCTGGTGCAGGTGCCCGGGGTGGTGCCGTTGGTCCAGCCGGGGCCGCCGACGTTGCCCTCGGCGTTGTCCCAGCCGCCGGAGTACCAGGCCCAGTCCACCTTCGCGGCCGACAGGCGGTCACCGATGGTCGGCGTGGTCTGCGGCGGCAGCCGCCGGGACACCGGGGTGCCCGGCTGGTAGGGCTGGTACGGCGGCTGGACGGTGTTGATCGCGTAGTCACCGCACACCGTCCCGGCCGGCGGCGCCCCCACGGCCGCGGGGACGACACAGCTGCCGTCGGCGCTGGCGGCCTGGGTCAGCGCCCGATCGGCCGTGCCGGGGGTCGCGGGGTGCAGCGGGGTGCCCGCGGGGAAGCCGTCCGGCCCCACGATCGAGTGCAGGTCGTCGGCGCCGCCGTCGCGCACCGCCCCGGGCCAGGTCGGCGTGTTCGGGGTGACCAGCCACTGGTGGTTGAGGAACGAGCCGCCGAACGCGCCCTGGAAGAAGTGGTCGGCGACCACGTAGTCCGGCGCGTGCCGGCTGTGCAGGTATTCGTAGATCGGCAGGCCACGGGTGTCGTAGTGCCCCATGGCCAGCCCGGCCGCGTCGCTCCCGGCGACGTAGCGGTCCATCGCACCGCCGTGGATCTGGTACTGCTCGTTGTAGAAGCGGTGGACCAGGTCCCGGGTGCAGCCGCCGGGCAGCCCCTGTCCCTTGGGCACGCCGTTGGGCGCGACGACGCCGGGAGCCGGGCACGTGGTGTCGGCTGGCCGGATGTAGCGGTCGATCTCGAAGGGCCGGTTGGTGAACGCCGACGTGACCGGCGTCGTCCCGATCGTGCCGGTGCACGTGCCCGGCAGCGGCGGTGACGTGAGGTTGACGTCGGTCTGCGGCAGGCACGGCAACGCACTGCCGTCCGGCGCCACCTGGGTCTGCGGTCGCGACCGCTGGAGGCCGTCGACACCTTCCCAGCCGCCGAACAGGTTGTCGAAGCTGTGGTTCTCTTCGTAGATCACCACGATGTGGTCGATCCCCCGGCCGCCGTGGCCACCGCGGTCGGGTCGCGCACCGGCCGTGACCGAGCTCGCGAGCAGAGCCGGCAACGCCGCCGCGACGACGGCGCCTCGCAGAACCATCCTGGACCCCATACCGCACCTCCGAGGGTTGACCGCCCAGCAGCCTCGTCCGGAACGGCCCGACTTGCAAGGGCGGGCGCGCAGCCACCGGCCGCCGGCGACCGCACCGCGATCGCCGGGCCCTCCGCCCGGAGCAGGCCATCCGGGTGATTCGGCCGGTCGGCCCTCAACTGCCGCGTCGCCACGGACGTGGCACCCGTGGCGGATCCGGAACAGCCGGAACCGACGGCCGAGGGAGAGAATCATGAGAGTCGATCGACGTACGGGCCGGGCCGCAGCCGTGGCCGGCGTTGCCGCAGCCATGGCCGTGGGACTGGCAGTGCCGGCGGCAGCGAGCACGGCCGGGACCACCGTGCTCGAGTTCGCCTGCAACTCGGGGCACACGTTGTGCAATCTCACCTACGGCGCCGGCCGGACCGTCGACTACATCGTGGCGCAGCGCAGCGCGTCACTGGGATCGGTCGGGTTCTTCGAGGCCTTCGGCCCCAGCGGCGTCATCAAGACGGGCCCCACCAACACCGCGCGCGAGACCACCCTCGAAGTGCACCGCACCTACGCGAACGGGTCCCTGATCTGCCTGCGCTTCTGGCGGTACGACCGGCCGGGGGTCTTCACCCAGGTGGGCGGGAACGTCTGCACCTCGGTGCCCATCGGCTGACCCGGCACCCCGGCCGGCCCCGCCGTCTCCGGCGGGGCCGCGTCCGGGTGGCCGCCCGATCGTCCTCAATGGACAAACGAACGGCAGGCCGCCACCGGATCGGCGGGCGCTCCCGGCGTCGTGCCTTTGCGCAGCCGCCGGAGACCAGCCGCCGGAGACCGGCCGCCGGCCGCTTAGCCGGGCCGCGGCTTGGGTAATCCTCCCGGCATGGGTGCATGGGGCAAGCGGCTCGTCGCATTGGCGGTGGCGGTGGTGGTGCTGGTCGCCGCGGTACTCGTCGCATCGGCGGTACACGTGTTGCCCCAGTTGCGCAATCCGTTCGCCCAGCAGACCGAGGAACGCTCCGGTCCGGTGCTGCTGCAGTCGATCGTCGAGCTCTCGCGCTACGAGGCCGCCAGCGGTTCGTTCCAGGTGGTCGTCGACATCAAGACCAGTTCGGCGCTGCCCAGTTTCCTCGTGGGCAGCGACACCCTGTTCATCGGAGTCGGCACGGACAACGCGTTCGTGGACTTCTCGCGCCTGAAGGGCAACGCGATCCAGGTCTCCGACGACCGCCTGTCCGCCACGATCACGGTGGGACACGCACAATTGGAGCCGGCGACCCTGGACGTGCACGAGTCCCACGTGTACGCGCGGCAGCAGGGCCTGTTCACCCGGATCAACGAGTTCCTCAGCGGAAACCCGAATTCCCAGCAAGCGCTGTACGAGCTCGCCCAGAAGCAGATCCAGGCCGCGGCCGCGAAGAGTTCACTGGTGCTCGACGCGGAGCGGAACACCAGGACGATGCTGGTCGGCCTGCTGCAGTCACTCGGCTTCAAGAACGTCACGGTGAACTACGCCGACAACGCCGAGGGCTGACCGATCAGGCGGCCATCGTCGCCGTGAGGTCCCGAGGGCACCGCTGATCATCGACGGGTGACATTTCCCGGTCAAAACCGGGACGAAGGTGTGACACCGCGTCAGCGCGCCGATCCCCCGCTCCTTTCGTACCTGACGCAGCGCGTTCGGGTCGGGCATAATGCAGACTGCGTTGGTGATCGGGACACGGAGGCTGGTCGGCATGCAGACGTTCGAAACCGGGCTGCTCGACCTGACGGCGATTCCGCTCGGCGAGCTGCGGGTTCTTCGCGCACCCGACCTGGACTCCGCGATCGCCGGGGAACGCCATCGTGCGGAACAGCCGGACGAGGATGCGGTTCAGGTCCAGGCCAACGTGGGAAACGGCTTCGGAATTCCGGCTTAGCAGGAGAGCCGCCCTCGGGCGGACTACGAGGGGATCCGGAGGATGCACGAAGAGCTGGCCCGTCATCGAGTGCCGCGGTCGCTTCTCGAAGAATTCCACACCGGCCCCGTTTCGGAGCGGGCGATCGCGGTGCTCCGCGCCGGTCAGCTCAGCCGCCGCAAGCTGCAGTTGCGGACGCTGCTCGACCTCGTCGAGGGCGCCGCAGCCGAAGAGATCGCGCGTGCGTGGCAGGTGCTTTCCGCCGCGGAACGGCGGAATCCCGTAGTCACCGACGAACTGCTGCTGCACCCTTCCGTCGGCGTCTGGCTGACGAGGACGTTGCGGAAAGTCTCCGGAGGGCTGGCCGACAGCACGCCGTTCTGGGCCGAACTGGGGTATTTCTCGTCTGTCGCCGCCGCGGCCGCCATCCGCACGGGCACACCGTGCACCTTGACCGTCCCGGTGGTCCACGGCGTGACCACGCTGCCCACGGTCGGGCAGCTCCGGCTCCCGACCGCCTTCCCGATCGGCACGGCGGAGCTGCGGGCCGGTCCCCGTCGCGCGGTTCTGCGGTCCGGGAACCCCGCCGTCTCGGTGGATTTCACCGCCCGGTCGGCCACGTCCGGATTCACCCCGGCCCGGCGGATCGTGGCCGGCCCGCCGCCGTGGACCCTCACCGTCGAAGTGGACGACCACGGGCCCTACCGGGAGTTCTCCGCACCGGTTCCGCCGCGTCTGCTGGACTCCGTCGAGCAGGCCGAATGGGCGAAGCTGCTGGGTGAAGCGTTCGACATCCTGGCCACCCGCCACCCCGCCTACGCCGCGGAAATCAGCCTCGGCGTGACCACTTTGGTTCCGCTCGACGCGGGCGCCCCCGTCTCCGGTGCATCGGCATCTTCGGCGTTCGGCGCCGTCGCCGCTTGTCCCAAGGCCTCGGCCACCGAACTCGCCGAAGTGCTCGTCCACGAGTTGCAGCATTCGAAGCTGAACGCGCTCTTCGACCTGGTGAGCTTCCACGACCGCGACATCCCGCAACGCTGGTTCTACGCACCGTGGCGCGACGATCCCCGCCCCGTTCCCGGGATCCTGCACGGGATTTTCGCCTTTTGCTCCGCCGTCGAATTCTGGCGGTACCAGCGCCGCCACGGCTCGGCGGAGGAAGGCCGGTTGGCCGACTTCCACTACGCCCTTCGCCATCGCCAGGTGCGCCAAGCCATCGACGTGTTGTCGCCGGGGGCGGGGCTCAACGACCTCGGCCGCGAGTTCGTCGATTCGGTGGACCGCCGGCTCGCCGCGGCCGGGTCGGACGAGGTGCCCGGCGACATCGCCGAGGTGGTCACCAAGCTCACCGTCGAACACCGTGCGTCCTGGCTGCTCCACCACGTCCGGCCGGACACCGCAGCGGTCACCGCCCTCGCCGATGCCTGGCTCACCGGAACGGCACCCGGCGCGCCGACGGACGTCCCCGGTTCGATCGTCCCTTGCTGCCGCTCCGTGCGGCCCGCGGCGCGCGTCGGGCTCCTCCAGGCGGGGCTCTCCGGGCAGCCGGGCAGCCGGGCGAACCCCACCCGTCAACCGGCCGACGACCTCGCCTACGCCTGCGGTGACACCGAAACCGCTGTCGCCGGCTACCGGGCCAGGATCGTCACGAACCCGCAGGACGACCAAGCCTGGCTGGGCCTCGGGCTGGCCATGGCAACGCGGCCCGGGCACGAGGACAACGTGCTCGTGCGCGCGCCGCACGTCGCCCTCGCGGTGCGCGATCGGATCCTGGCACAGCGACGAACGGCGGTGCCGGCCACCGAATTCGCCGAATGGCTGGGGGCCGCCGTGCGGGTTCCCACGGGCATCTCGTGAGAGGCGCCCGCGGGGCCTCGGTCACAGCTGCATCGTGTCGGTGTCGCAGTTGGCCCGTTCGGACTTGACCGCCGAGGCGATCGCCGGGTGGTCGTCACCCAGAGCCTTGCGCAACCCCTCCACGGTCACCGCGTGCAGCCGGTTCGCCTCCTCCCCTTCGCCCAGCGCCTTCAGGTCCAGCGAAAGGTTCAGTGCAACAGCCAGGGTGGCGGGGTGGTCCTTGCCCAGCGTCCGGCCGGACCGCTCCAGCGTTTCCAGGTCCAGTTCGCGCGCTGCCTCGACCTCGCCCCGCGCGGCCAGGTCGCTCGCGAGGTTGGCGGCGCTGACCATGGTGAAGGGGTGGTCGCCGCCGAAGACGGACTTCAAAGCGTCAGTGGTGTTCCGGTCGAGTTCACAAGCGCGCTCGACGTCCCCGATCAGGCGCAGGGTGATGCCGAGGGTGATCGCCGAAACCAGCGTGAACGGGTGCTGCGGGCCGTAGCTTTCGACGAACACCCGGTAGCTCGATTCGCAGATCCTCCGGGATTCGGCCAGGTCGCCGAGGTGCCGCAGGTCGGCAGCCAGGCAGGTCTCCGAAGTGATCGTGTCGAGGTGCTGATCGCCGTGCCTGCGGCGGTACCGCTCGACGCACTCCACCGAGAGCTCGTACGCACCGTCGTGCAACCCGGCCTTTCTGCGCGCCACGGCGAGGTTCCGCATGGCACCGATCGTGCGCGGGTGGTCGGCGCCGACCACTTCGCGCTGCCGCTCCAGCGTCTCCTCCTGCAACCGGCAGGCCTCCACGTAGAGCCCGCATTCCCGCAGGTCCATCGCCAGGGCGTTCAAGGTGAGGAAGGTGTCGATGTGCTCCTCGCCGAGCACGATCTTCTTGCGCCGCCAAATGTCCTCGTCGAGGTCGCGCGCCCGGAAGAAGAGGCCGTTGAGCCGGAGGCTCCCGGCGAGGTTGTTGCCCGCCGCCAGCGTCGCCGGGTCGTCTTCGCCGAGCACGCGCCGCGACCGTTCGAAGATGTCCTCACCCATCTCCAGTTCGCGGTCGAACCGGCCCTCCAACCGCATGTCCTGCCGGACCGTGTTCGCGACGTTCAGGAAGAGCTCGTTCTCCTCGCCCATCGTTTCACGGACCTGCTCGAAGGTCCGGGCGTTGAGTTCGCGGGCCTCGGCGGCGAGCCCCAGCCGGGACAGGGAGACGCCCTGCAGCCGGGCCATCGACAGGGTGTCGGGATCCGTCTCCCCGAAGTTCGCCCGCCACTCCGCGAGCGCCTGCGACGAGGTTTCCCGCGCACCGCGGTAATCACCGCTGCTGATGAGGTACCGCACCAGGTTGATCACCAGGCCGCGGACCCAAGCGTCGGACCGGCACTCGATCACCCGCGACACCATCGCGTGCGGGAGGAGCTCCGCGTACCGCGACCAGTTCAGGGAGTTCTCCGGCTCGCCCGGATCACCGTGGGCGAGCAGGATGTGCACCGCGTGCCTCATCAGGTCGCGATCGGCCTCGGGCAGCTGGTTCTTCAGCACCGACTGCACGAGCCGGTGCAGCTGCAGGGTGTTGCTCCGGTGGTCGAGCCGGGCGAGGCTGTACCGGCTGATTTCCCGGATGGCCCGGTTGAGCCGGATCGGCTCGCTGAGCGCCTTGGCCAGTTCTTCCGGCACCGGCGCTGCCCGCACCCCCGTGAACAGGCCCCGGGCGATCGGTTCCGGCCCGAAGAACGCGCAGACCTGAAGCAGCTGCAACGCGGCCGGGTGCGCGGTCCGCAACCGGCTGAGCGGGACGTTCCACGCCGCCGCGACCGAACGCTGGTAGTCGGCGGAGACGTCGTCCTCCATCAGCTCCGCGAGGTTCTGGTCCAGCAGTTCGAGGTACTCGCTCACCGGCATGCCGGTTTGTGCCCGCCAGGCCGCTGCCTGCTCGATCGCCAGCGGCAGGTCACCCAAAGCCTCGGCGAGTTCGTCGGCTTCTTCCTCCGTCACACCGCCACCGGCACGGCGGAGCAGTTCTTTGCTTTCTTCGCGGGTGAACAGATCGACTTCGACGGTGCGCGCGACGCCGGACCACTGTGAATTGCGCGAGGTGACGACAATGTGCCCCGACTCAGTGGAAATGGCGGGGAAGAACCGGCTGACTATATCCGGGCGGTCCGCATTGTCGAAGATGAGCAGCCATCTGCTGAACGGCTCACCTTTGCGTAGCGCCTCGAGCACAGCGGGCACGGCCGCGTCCGCGGTACTCGGCACTTGCAGGCCGAGTCGTTTGGAGAGCTCGACCATACTGCTGGAGATCTGCGTGTCGTGTTCGGACGGTATCCACCAGATCACGTCGTATTCGGAAGCGTGCCGGTAAATATATTCCACCACGGTTTGTGACTTGCCGACACCGCCCATTCCGTGCAAAGCTTCCGGCAGCACCGCGGTCGCGCCGCCGGCCTGGACCAGTCTCGACCGCAACCGTTCGAGCAACTCGGTCCGGCCGACGAAGTCCGGGTTGCGCAACGGAACCGAACCCCAGATCTGCGGGCGGCCCGGCAGCCGCTCCGTGTGCACGACCGGAAGTCGGGAACCAGGCGAGGTCACGGCGTCATCTCCTCCGGGCGGAACGAGCGTGTCCGCGGGCTCTCCGGGCGAGACCGGGACGGAAGTGGCGTTCAAGTCGTTGTCCTTGACTTCCTGAATGGATTCAGATGTACTGTTGTTCACGACCTTATCGGATCGCCCGTTCGCGTCGGCAACGGGACCAGTCGACCGTGGGCGCAGAACGGCGTCGAGCTTTTTCGCCCGACGCAGATATCGGCCGGACAGCGCCTTGAAAACCACTTCTTGAACTCGGATATACGGCAGATTTTCCGCCGATGCGTCGAGCCGAACGGTCGTATCCGGATTGTCGACAGCTTCCTGGTAGTTGCGCAGGGCCGCGATCTTTTCCCCCGCATATCGTCCCAGAACGCGCGCGACGCGCACGGTGACGTCCCTTCTTTCACTCGAAAGAAGCTCTGCACGGACGCCTTCGCGGAATTCGAACGTCACCGCGGCCGGATCGGCGGGCGAGCCGACGGCGGGTACCCGGTGGAGCAGCCCGCCGAGAAGCACCTCGGCGAGCGCCGGCAACCCGGATCCCGGCAGGAGCACGCGTTGCACCAGCCGCATCGTCGGCAGGTTGAGCGGTGCGGCCGCCAGCAGACCCGCGAGCTGGAACGCTTGTGCCGACGCGTAAGTCCGGAACTTCAGCACGCGGCTGCGCGGGTTTCGGTCGTCGTCCGGCACGTCGACGGGGGCTTCTCCGGCCGACTGGTCACCGTGGTCCCGCCGGGCGAGGATGGCCGTGGTTTCGACCGGCCGGGCGTTCGCCACCAGGTCCGCCCAGCCTGTCATCCAATCGGGTGACAATTCGAGGACGGGCACCACGACCGCGCCTTCGGCGGGTTCTTCGGCCCAGCCACCGTGCGGGGTGCGGGAATGCGCCTTGAGCGCCCGGTTGGGTGCCCCGGGAACCGGGGCCGACAAGCGCAGCCGGACCGGGGAAAGACCGCCCCAGGTCCAGAGCCGCTGGGGCAGCATGTTCAGGACCGCGACCGGCATGTCCCGCCAGTCGGCCAGCATCTGCTGCGCGGCACCGTTGCGCCAGGCCACGGCGACCGCGTCGGTGAGCACCAGCACCAGACGCCGTCCCGCCGGGTCGACCAGGTCGCGCGGCCGGTATTCGTTCCCGCTGTGGCCTTCCGGACGGAGCCTGAGTTCTCCGGTCGGCTGCGAGCAGTCGACGAGGTGCGTCCGGACATCGCGGAAGGCACCCAGACGCCGCGTGAGTTCCCGGAACTCTTCGACCGTCGGTTGCCAGAGTTCCATCGACGTGGCCGTGTCCACGACCAGGGTGAGGTCGAAGCGACGCCACTGGTCTGGCTTCCACACAGGCAGCCACAAGCCGTCCTCGGCGGCCCGCACCGCGGTGGCCTCTTCGTCCAAGACTTCCTTCCACGGCGACGGCACGCTTCGCGCCAACGGACGCAGGGCCCGCGCTATTTCCCGGGCTTCGGCCAAAGCCGGCAGCGTCGGCCAGAGTAGCGGCGCGGCTTCCCGGCCCTCATCCAGGAAGGGGTCCACCGCGCGAACGGTGCGGCTCGTGACCGGCCCCCAGTCCTGCCGGGCCGCCGCGGTCTCGGCTTTCCGCTGCTGCCGGCCGTGCTCGTCGGCCTCACTGTCGTCCACCGTGGGAAAGCCACGGTCCGGTGGCGGCGTCGGTGTCGGCGGTGGCGGTGGCGGAGAAACCGCCGCGGGACGCGGCGACAGCGTCGCTGCGGCTTCGCCGGGTGGACTCAGGCGGAAGGCGAGGTACAGGACGTCACGGACCTCACGCCAGGTCAGGTCCACGGTCCGCAGGGGCGGCGGCCCGACCGGGGACAGGCGCTCCCCTTCTCGCCGGAGCCCGGTCATTCGGACTCCGTGGATTGCAGCGGCTGCCAGACGGCGGCGAGCAGATCCTTCCATTCGTCATCGGTCCGGTACGCTCCCGACGTGGCGAGCTCCGCGGCGAGGTGCACGGCGTTGAGCAGCTGGTCCGTGGCGAGGCCACCGGCCCGTTCGCTGCGCTCCACGAAGTTTTCGATCAGGAGCCGGATGTCCACGCCCTCGGTTTCCCCCAGCTGCGCGGCCACCATGAGCCCCAGCTGCTCGACCGTGGGACGCCGCATTTCCAGCCGCAGGCACCGGCGCAGGAAGGCAGGCGGGAATTCGCGTTCGCCATTGCTGGTGATGATGACAATGGGAAACGCCCGCGCTCGGACCCGGCCATCCCGCACCACCGCTGTTCCGCCACGATCGGCAGTCAGCACGGTGGCCTCGGGTTGCCGCTTCGCCAGCCGCACGAGTTCCGGAATTTCGTACTCTCCGTCTTCGAAGACGTTCAGCAGGTCGTTCGGCAGATCGATATCCGATTTGTCGAATTCGTCGATCAACAGCACCCGCGGCTTTTCGAAGGGCAGCAACGCCGTTCCGAGCGGCCCCAGCCGGATGTAGTCGCCGATGTCCGCCTGCTCGGGCAATTGTGCGCCGGCGGCCTGCACGCGTCCGATGGCGTCGTAGTGGTAGATCGCTTCTTTGAGCACCGAGCGACTGGTGACCGGCCACGTCAGCACCGGTCCCAGCCCCAGTTCGGCCGCGATCAGGTAGGCCAGGCTCGATTTCCCCGTTCCCGGCTGGCCGGTGACCAACAACGGGCGGCCGAGGTGCAGGGCCGCGTTGACCATGAGCACCTCGTTCGGGTGCGGCACGCGGGGCTGGCGCCGCAGGCGGCCGATTCGCCGGTCCCGCTCGGCGCTGTCATCGGCCGGACGTTCGACGACCCCCGCTCCGTCGAACTGCCGCCAGGGCGGCGGGGTGGGCAACACCTCGACCGGCGTTTCCGCGACCAGTCCGGTGCCGTGGTACACCCGCCAGTCCCCGGGCCCGCTCGCTTGCTCCACTCCGGTCATGCGGTCGGCACCGCCTCGGGCGCGCAGGGTTGCTCCGGTACCACGAGCCGCTCGGGGTCGTCCCAGATGACGGCGAGCTGGTTGCCGACGTGGCTCCCGCCGGGGTCTTCCGCGAATGCGGACAGGCGGACCAGGCGAAGCCGCTCCAGGAGGTGGCGGGGCTGGTCGTCAGCGTGCAGTAATTCCTTCACGGTGCGGGAAAACTCCTCGGATTCGCAGTTCTCTCGGTGCCAGACGATCACGGGGAAGCCGGCGCGCAGGCCGACCTCGATTTCGTCGCCGGTGGCGGCCTGCCGGCGCGGCGGAGCACTGAGCACGAAAGCCACGAGCGTCGGAGCCGCTTCGAACCTCGACGTGAGCTCGCGCAGGTTCCACCCGCCTTCGCGCGGCCCCCAGAACCCGGATTCCAGCACGATCGGACCACCGGCGCCGGCTTGCGCCTTGAGTTCCCGCCACCGCACGTACCAGGCCCGGTGCCACTTCCTGGCCTTCATCCGTTCGAGGCTGCGGACACCCAGTGGAAAATGACAACCGAGCGGCTCCGGCAACGCCGTGTCCGTTTCCCACTGCCACTGGTCGACGTCCAGGTGGAGCAATTCTCTCGACAGGATGAAGTCCAACCGGATGTCGGGATCGTAGCGGGCCCAATCACCTTCGACGCGCTCCGCGATGACGGCCACGTGGCGCTTCACCTCGTCGAGGAGCCCGATGTAGTCCTTGCCCCGTTCGGGGAACCAACCGCCCGAAAGGTCCAATTGCCGCCAGTGCGAGAGCCGGTAGCGGTCACCACTCGGTCCCTCCGGCTGCAGCAGGAAAACCAGGTAAGCCTCCGAACGCGGCTTGGGCGGCGACGGGAACCGGCGCGCCGGCAGTACCTGACTGCGGAACGCCCGCAGCTCGGCGGTGAGGTTCATCCGGTCTGTCTTGTTCTCGACCCACGCCCTCAATTCGGCGGCGAGGTCGAATCGGACCCTCGTCGCGAGGTGCTCGAGGAAGATGAGGCTTTTGGGCATGCCGTCCGCGCCGGCGTTCAGGGTCTCCAGCAGGAGGAACACGTCTTCGAGCGTGGCTTCGGGCCGCAACGGCGGCGCCGTGACCCCGGCGACCTGGCCGTAGATCTCGGGAATGTCGGGAACGACGACTCCGGAGAGGAGGATGAACAACTGGCGCCGCTCGGGTTCGGACCAGGTTTCCAGCGTCGTCATGTCCGTGATGATCTGGCGGACGGTCGCGATCGCCACCGTTCCCGGTTCGAATTTTTCCAGCACCTCCAGCAAGGTGATCAGGCCGTCCGGGCGCTGACGGCACGCTTCGACGATCGCGTACAGGTGCAGGGCGGTCTGCGGATACTCCGAAACAGGCAGCGGGTATCCGAGCTCATCGGCCACGATCTGCAGCACCAGCCGGCGGCCGTTGAGATCGACCAGGCAGGAAACCCGCTGAAGGGCTTGGACCAGCGGCCACAGCACACCCCCACCGGGTGCGTCCTCCGCCATCGCAAGCCCTCCACTCGCCCCGGGACCGGGCGTCCATGGTAGCCAGAGTCGTTGACAAATCGCTGTCATCGCGCAATCCGCTACCGGCATTAGACCCAATGGCGGAAGCGTGTCCCGCAGGCAAGACAGGCGCAACAACCGGCCCGGAGGGGTGATTCCCGCTGGTCGAACCGCAGCGCGCCGACTTTGCCGGCTCCTGTCGCGCCGGGAACGCCGGAACACGAACGCGTTCCCCGCCGGTCAGCTGAACAGCGACAGGTCGACGGAGCCGGCCAGCGCCCGGTACCCCGCGTCGCTGCCGTGCAGGTGGTCGCCGGAGTGGAAGCCGTCTCTGATTCGGCTCGGGTGGGCCGGATTGCGCCAGACGGCGTCGAAGTCCAGCACCGCGTCGAAGGCGCCGCCGGTGCGGATCCAGTCGTTGACCACCCGGCGTGCCTTCTCGCTCTCCGGGGTGTACAGCTGCGCGCCCTCGTAAGGCGCGATCGTCGTGGCGTAGACCCGCACGCCGCGGTCGCGCGCCCGGGCGGCCAGCCGGCGGTAGCCGTCGATCACGTCGTCCGTCGTCACCGGGGCGCCGGGGAACATCTTCAGGAAATCGGCGAGCGAACCGTCGTCGCGGGGGGCGGACGAAATGGCGATGTCGTTGCCGCCCATGGAAAGCACCACGCAGCCGAGGCCGGGCGTCGCCAGCACGTCACGGTCGAAGCGGGCCGACGCGGCCGGACCGATGCCGTCGTGGAGCAGCCGGTTGCCGCTGATGCCCTGGTTGACGACGTAGCCGGCGGCTCCGAGCCGCTCGGCCAGCAGCTCCGGCCAGCTGTGGTGGGTGTCCGGCGTCGAACCGGCGCCGTCGGTGCGGGAATCACCGAGCACGACGATCGTCTCGGCCGGGGCCTCGGGGAGCACCTCGACGGCGGAGAGCAGCGCCCGCACCGGCAAGACCCCGGCACCCTCCGGCAGAGCGGGGGCGGCCACGGCGTCGCCCGGGATCGTCCAGCCGGTGTCCAGGGCCGGGTCGTGGCACGTGCAGGTTTCCACGCGCTCCGGCAGGTAGAGGCTGATGGACAGCTCGGCGAGCGCGGCCAGGGACAGGTCGACCGGATCACTGAGCACCGGCGCGCCGGCCGGAACGGTGACGGCCGGCGCGCCGGAGAAGGTCAGCACGCGCTCGCTGCCCGCCTGCACCGCGCCGCCGGGCGCCGCGAGGCCCACCCGCGCCGGGCCGAGGGTGACGGGCGCGGTCCCGAACTCGTTGGTGAAGCGGATGCGCACCCGGTGCCCGCCGCCGCTGATGCGCACCACCTGGCGCAGCGTCACGTCGGCCAGCGGCGGGTGGTCGTCGAGCGAGCCGAGCCCGTCGTGGGCCGCCTGGGGCGAGGCACCCCAGGTGCGGACCCAGCCGCCGGCGTTGTTCGTGTCGGTCATCGTGGCCTCCGGTGTCGGTGGTGGACGAGCGAAGGCTGCGGCAGGCCGCTCACACGGGACGCACACGGCGCTGACACCGCCGCCCTGGTTCGAGGTCGCGCGGGCGAGCGCGCGAAGATCGGGGAATGGACGGGCGTGCACGGCTTCGCATCACGCTGCTCGGCCCGTTCCGGGTTTCGAGTGGTGACGCCGTCCTGCCCGTGCCGGGCGCGCGGTTGCAGGGCCTGCTCGTCCGGCTGGCGCTCGCCGGGGGCCGCGCGGTCGAGCCGGACGTGCTGGTGGACGCCGTGTGGGGCGAGGAGCCGCCGTCCGGACCCGCCTCCGCCCTGCAGACCCTCGTCTCCCGGCTGCGCCGCGCCCTGGTGCCGGCCGGTGACGTGGTCTCGCAGGGCACGGGCGGCTACCGGCTGGCGGTGGACGCCGCCGACGTCGACGCGCTGCGCTTCGAGCAGCTCACCGCGGCCGGCCGGGAAGAGCTGCGGGCCGGCGACCCGGAACCCGCGAGTGCCGCGCTCGCCGAGGCCGTGGCGCTGTGGGGAGGCCGGGCCGGCGCCGAGCCCGCGGTCATCGCCGCGGTCGCCCCCACGGTCGCGACCCGGTTGGCGCAGTTGTCGGTCGAGGCGGTCGCCGATCTTGCGGGCGCCGAGTCGGCGCTGGGGCACGCCGAGACGGCCGCGGCCCGGCTGACCGGGCTGCTGGCCGAGCACCCGGTCCACGAGCGGGCCGCCGCGCTGCTGATGGACGCGCTCGCCACGCAAGGGCGGCAGGCCGAGGCGCTGGGCGTCTACGAGCGGGTCCGCCGGACGCTGGCCGAGGTGCTCGGCGCCGACCCGGGCACCGCCCTGCGGGAACGCCACCTGCGCCTGCTCCGCCCCGCCCGGCCACCCGCGACGGATCCGCACGCGGCCGCCGGACCCGAGCGGATCCGGCCGTCCGCCCTGCCCGCGTCGCTGACCAGCTTCATCGGCCGCGACGACGACCTCGCCCGCATCGGCGCCCTGCTCACCACCGGCCGCCTGGTCACCGTCCTCGGCCCCGGCGGCGCCGGGAAAACCCGGCTCGCACTGGAGGCCGCGCGCCACCACCGCGGCGAATACCGCGACGGCGCCTGGCTCGTCGACCTCGCACCCGTCACCGAACCGGCGAAGATCGTCCCGGCCGTGCTCGCCGCCATCGGGCTGCGGGGCGGCGCGATGCTCGACGCCCGCAGGCGAGCCGAGGGTGACGAGCGGGACGTTCTCGTCGGCGAGCTCGGCGGCCGGGAGAGCTTGCTGCTGCTCGACAACTGCGAGCACCTGATCGAGGCCGTGGCCCACCTGGTCGCGATGCTGCTCCCCCGCTGCCCCGGGTTGCGGGTGCTCGCCACCAGCCGCGAACCCCTCGCGGTGGACGGCGAGGCACTCGTGCCGCTGGGCCCGCTCGCGCTGCCCGCGCCGGACGCCGGCGTCGAACAGGCCCGCGAGGTGGCCTCGGTGCGCCTGTTCACCGAGCGGGCCGCCGCCGTGCGCCCCGGTTTCGCCGTCGACGACACCACGCTGCCCGACATCGTGCGCGTGGTGCACGGTCTGGACGGCCTGCCGCTGGCCCTGGAACTGGCCGCCGCCCGGTTGCGGACGCTGGCCCTGCCCGACCTGGCCGGCGGGCTCGCCGACCGGTTCCGGCTCCTCACCACCGGCAGCCGCACCGCCCCGGCCCGGCACCGCACCCTGCGCGCGGTCATCGCCTGGAGCTGGGAGCTGCTCGACGAACACGAGCGGACCGTCGCGGAACGGATCGCCGTCCTGCCGGGCGGTGTCACCCCCGCCTCGGCCGCGGCCGTCTGCGCCGGCACGACCGTGCCCCCCGACGGGATTCCCGAACTGCTCGCCGCCCTCGTCGACCGGTCGCTGCTGCAGCTGGCGCCCGGAACCGGCCGCTACCGCATGCTCGAAACGATCCGCGAGTACGGCATCGACCGCCTGACCGGCACCGGCGACCTCGACGTGGCCCGCGACCTGGCCGCCGCCCACTTCACCGAGCTGATGACCCGCCAGGACCCCCGGCTGCGCGGCCCGCACCAGCTGAGCGCCATGCAGGTCATCACGGCCGAGTACGACAACACCCTCGCCGCCCTGCGCCACCGGTGCGCCACCCATGACTCGTCCGCCGCGATCACCTTGGCCTTGGCCCTGGCCTGGTACTGGCAGATGCTCGGCCGCCACTCCGACGCCGGTTACTGGCTGGGCGAGGCCCTGGCGGTGCCCGGCGGCCGGCCGACCCCCGAACGCGACTGCGCCCGGGCCGTCCGCCTGCTCAGCCGCGCGGACATCCTGTCCGGGCTCACCGCCGGGGAAGCGGCGGACGACCGGGCGGAGATGCGTGCGCTGGCCGATCGGCTGCTCGCGCATCCGCGGCTGCCGAACCACTACCGTGCCTTCGGCCCGGTCCTGCTCCTCCTGCTGGAGGAGGAATCCGCGTCGGCGTTGTTCCGGCGCCTGGCCGAGGGCGACGACGGGTGGCTGGCCGGGCTGGCCCACATGTTCCAGGCCGAGATCGCCGAGAACGCGGGGGTGCCGGCCCGGGTGCGCGTCCACGTGGAGGCGGCCTTGGCCTGCTTCCGGCGGGCCGGCGACCGGTGGGGCCAGGCGGCGACCCTGCCGATGCGCGCCCAGCTGCGTCGCTACGACGACCTCGACGGCGCGCTCGCCGACCTGCGCGAGGCCGGGACGCTGGCGGCCGAGTTCGGCTCGCTCAGCCTCGGCGACCGGCTCTACACCGACCTGCGCTGGATCGACCTGCACCTGCGGCGCGACGACACCGGCCGGGCCATGGCGATGATCGGCGCCGCCCGCGAGCGGGTGCTGCGCTCGTCCTCGGCGGAGCTGCTGGTCGTGATCGACGCGCAGGAGGCCGCCTTGCGGGTACGGCTCGGCGACCTGGACCGGGCCGGCGCCCTGCTCGACGACGCCGAACGCGGTCTGCTCGGCGACACCGCGTTCCCCGCCGACCACGCGCGGACGCTGGCCGGCAGCGCCCGGGCCGCGTTCTGCCTGGCCCGGGACGACCGGCCGGGCGCGGACAAGGCGTTGCGCGGGGCGTACGCGGCCGCGCTGGCCACCCGCGACCTGCCGATCCTGTCGCTGGTGACGGTGCAGACGTCCGCGCTCGCCGAAGCGCTCGGGCGGCCGCGCGAGTCGGCCGTGCTGCTCGGGGCCGCCGCCCGGCTGCGGGGTGCGCACGACCACACCGATCCCCTGATCCGCGAGCTCACCCGCCGGGGCCGGGCCGCGCTGGGCGCGGAAGAGTTCGCCGCGGCGTACGCGAACGGCTGGGAACCGGACGCGAAGACCGCCGTGACCGCAGCCGACCCGGCCCGGCTCGCGGAGCCCTTCGGCGAAAGCTGACGCGTCGGCGGCGTGCGCGCCGTGTGCGGCTCGTGTGAGCGGCGGCGGTCAGTCTCGGCGTACCTCAAGGACGTCCGTCGAGAAGGAGTTTCGCCGTGGACGACGTAGTGATCGTGGGAGCCGGCCCGGTCGGCCTGTTCCTCGCCTGCGAGCTCGGCCTCGCGGGCTGCTCGGTGCTGGTGCTGGAACGGGAGCCGCAGCTGCGTTCGCCGTGGCGGAGCTTCCCGCTCGGCATGCGGGGCCTGTCCGGCGGATCGGTCGAGGCGTTCTACCGCCGCGGGATGCTGCCACCGCTGCTGACCGCGTCGGGCGTGGACGAATTGCCCGGCGCCGACGAGCCGGCACCCCCGCGGTCGGTCGGCCACTTCGCCGGTACGCCCCTCGACCCGGCCGACGTCGACCTCTCCCGTTTCCCCTTCCGGCTTCCCGGCCCGGCGATGGACGGCATCATGACCAGCCTCGACGCGGTGCAGACGGTGCTGGCCGAGCGGGCCGGCGAGCTCGGCGCCGAGATCCGGCGCGGCGTCGCCGTCACGGCCATCGCCCAGGACGGCGAAACCGTCGTCGTCCGGGCCGGCGAGCACCGGTACCCGGCCCGCTGGGTCGTCGGCTGCGATGGCGGACGCAGTACGGTGCGCCGGCTCGCGGGCTTCGCCTTCGCCGGCACCGAGCCGCAGTTCACCGGCTACCTCGCGCTGGCCACGCTCGCCGATCCCGGGAAGCTGCGCCGGGGCTTCACCCTGACCCCGGCGGGCATGTACGTCACGATGTCCGAGCCGGGTCACCTCGGCGTGCTGGACTTCGACGGCGGCGCGTACGACCGGTCCCGGCCGGTGACCCGCGAACACCTCCAGGCGGTGCTGCGCCGCGTCTCCGGCACCGACGCGACGCTCGACGAGGTGCACTTCGCCTCCAGCTTCACCGACCGGGCGATGCAGACGACCACCTACCGCCGCGGCCGCGTCCTGCTCGCCGGCGACGCCGCGCACATCCATTCGCCGCTGGGCGGGCAGGGCCTCAACCTCGGCATCGGCGACGCCGTGAACCTCGGCTGGAAGCTCGCGGCGACGGTGTGCGGGCACGCGCCGGAAGGCCTGCTCGACACCTACACCGCCGAACGCCACCCGGTCGGTGCGCGGGTGCTCGGCTGGTCGCGCGCCCAAGTGGCGATCATGCGGCCGGATCCGCACTCGCGGGCGATCCAGGCCGTGGTGCGCGACCTGCTGACGACCCGCGACGGCACCACGTACGTCTTCGAGCGCACCTCGGGGACGTCGATCCGCTACGAACTCGGCGGCGAGCAGCCACTGACCGGCCACAACGCGCCGGACTTCGCCCTGGCCGACGGCACCCGCCTCGGCGACCTGATGCGGGACGGCCGCGGCGTCGCCCTCGACTTCAGCGCCGACGGACGCCTGCGCGACGTGGCCCTGCGCCACGCCGGCCGGATCCGGTACGCGGCCGGCCCGGCGCGCGACGACCTCGGCTTCGGCGCCGTCCTGGTCCGGCCGGACGGCATCGTCGCCTGGACCGGCGCTCGCTCCCCGGACCGCGGCTCGTTCGAACACGCCGTCACCCGGTGGTTCCGCGCCCCTGTCCCGGTGGAGGCCGACCACGGGACGGCCGCCGGTGGGCGGCGGCGGGGCTAGTGCACGTGCGACTGCCAGTCGGCGGGGACCCGGCCCTCCGGACCCGGCACCGGCTGCGTGACCGGCCGGTGCTCCGGGGGCGCCAGGGCCGGACCGTCGTAGGCCTCGCCCGTCTCGAAGCTGTAGAACCAGTCCTCGCCCGGTTCGAAGCTGCGGATCAGCGGGTGCCCGGTCGCCTGGTGGTGCGCGGTCGCGTGCTGGGCCGGTGAGGTGTCACAGCAGCCGATGTGGCCGCACTGGGCGCAGCGGCGCAGGTGCACCCACCAGCCGTCCACGGCCAGGCACTCCGCGCAGCCCGTGCCGCTCGGCGGTGCGGTGACGTCGATTCCTTCGAGTTCGGCCATGCCGACAGTCTGCCCCGAACGCGGACGACGCGCACCGAGGCCCCGGCTCGGTGCGCGGCCGCGCCGGGTTCGGCGATCGGCACACCCGCGGCGATCAGCCCGCTGCCGGCGCCCGCCGCAGCCCTCTTCGCCTGGCGTGGGGGCCGCCGCGCAGTCGACGGCCACCGGGCACCCCCAGGCGTCCCACTGTCTACAATGCACTCCGGCTGGGCCGGCAGGCCCCGGCCCGCGCCTGGGAGTTGAGCACGCCATGCCGTTCACCGCGTCGCGCGCCGTGATCCGCCGGACCGAACGCTGGTTCCTCCAGCGCGGGATGCCGACGATGATCGACGGCTACGGCTTCTTCTCGCACATCCTGCCGCGGATGCTCCCGGCGCTCGCGTTCGTGACCTTCGCCAGCCTCGCCTGGCTCGTCCCCCTCAAGACCGCCGGCTCCGGTCGCTGGATCCTCCTCGGCATCGTGTTCGTGGTGACCCTGACGGCGTGGTTCGCCGTGTCGGCGTTCACCCGGCGCATGCCGAGCTTCTCCCGGCCGGCCACCATCGCCATCCTCGCGGCCTACGCCACGATGCCCGTCGCGGTGCCCCTGCTGCAGCTCGCCTTCGACGGCACCATCACCCCGCCCGGCTCCCGCGCCCTCGGCCTCCTCGGGTTCGTCCTGTTCTTCGCCGCCGCGTTCGCCGCGACGCTGCTGGCCACGACCTACGGCTTCGGCACCCTGCTGCGCCAGGCTCTCCGGCACACGGTCTACGACCTCCGCAACAGCGTCCACGTCCTCGGCCGCGCCCTGCCCGTCCTGCTCTTCGCCACCCTGTTCCTGTTCTTCACCAGCGAACTCTGGCAGCTGATGAACCAGCTCCCCTGGTGGCGGCTGGCCCTCGTCGTCGCCCTCTTCGCCGCGGTCACCGTCCTCGCCGCCGCGGCCCGGCTCCGCGACGAAACCGGCCGGGTCGAGCAGGACCTCCGCCCGGCCATGCTGACCGCGGCGTGCCAGGGCACGCCCCTGGCGGAGGTCCCGATCACCGAGGGCGCGGTCCGCGCGGTCACCCTCAACGGGCGGCAGAAACGCAACCTGCTGGTCATGCTCGCCACCCGCCAGCTCATGCAGGCGGTGGTGATCGGCGCGGCCCTGTTCGCGTTCTTCCTCGTGCTGGGCTTGATCGTCGTGACGCCCGGAGTCGCCGAACAGTGGGTCACGGCCGCACCGGAGTATTCGAAGGTGTTTCCCGCCGTCCCGGTCGCCCTGCTGCGCAACGCCACCCTGCTCGCGGCCTTCGGCAGCATGTACTTCGCCGTCACGTCGATGAGCGACGCCGACCACCGGCGGCAGTTCTTCGCCCCGATCATCGACGAGATCGAACGCACCCTCGCCGTGCGCGCCGTCTACCTCGCCCGCCTCCGTTAGGGCGATCACCCGCCGGAGCCGAAGAGGATGTGCCGCAGCACGCGGGTCAAGTGCTCGGTGAGCACGGGGACGGGCATCTCGGCGAGCGGCCCGGTCCGGGCGATGTACCGGTTGACCGTCACGCCGATGAGCTGCGCACCGAGCATCGCGACGCGCGCGGCGACGTCCGGGCCCTGGATGACCTCGCGGTAGGCCCGGATGCTGCTCGCCTCCATCGCGCCGTAGAGCTTGGCGGCCGCCTGCTGGTCCGAGGCGATGCTGCGCAGCAGGACCACGAGGGGGTCGACGGCGGCGTTGGCCTCCATCCGTTCCACGTAGGCGCGCGCGACGCGGTCCGGCAGCGTTTCCGGGTCGCCGGCGATCACCTCGTCGAGCTCCCGGTGGCCCGGCACGGCGGCGAGGAACAGCTGCTCCTTCGACCCGAACTGCCGCAGGACGAGGCCGTGGGTGACCCCGGCGCGCGCGGCGATCTCCCGCACCGTCGCCCGGGCGAACCCGCGTTCGCCGAAGCACGTGCGGGCCGCGTCCAGGATGGCCTGGCGGTGGCCTTCCGGATCGCGCCGGTGGGGGCGTCGGTTCATGCCACCCAATTTACCCACTGGTCAGCAAGCGCCTATCCTCGTTAATGACCAAGTGGTCAATAGGATTGAGGGAGCTCATGAGCACGATGATGATCATCGGCGGCACCGACGGGCTGGGCCGCTTCATCGCCCGGCGGCACGCGGACCGGGGCGGCACCGTGGTGATCGCCGGACGCGACGCGGGCCGCGCCGAGACCGTCGCCAAGGAGATCGGGCCCGCGGTGACCGGCTTCGGCCTGGACCTCGCCCGGCCGGAGACGATCGCCGCCTCGGCCGCCGAGGTGCCGCCGCTCGACCACCTGGTGATCACGGCCAGCCACCAGCGCCCGAACACGCTGCAGAACTTCGACATCGCCGAGGCCATCACCGCGGTGACCACCAAGCTGGTCGGCTACACGGAAGCCGTCAGAGTGCTGCGGGAGCGCTTCACCCCGGACGCCTCGGTCGTCCTCTTCGGCGGCTTGGCCAAGGAGCGGCCCTACCCGGGCTCCACCGTCGTCACCACCTTCAACAGCGCCGTCACCGGACTGGTGAAGACACTCGCCGTCGAGCTCGCCCCGCACCGGGTCAACGCGCTGCACCCGGGCCTGGTGGGCGACAGTCCCCGATGGCGCGACGCCGACCTCGGTCACCAGGCCGAGCGCACGCCGATCGGGCGCCTGGTCACCATGGACGAGATCGCCGACGCCACCGAGTTCCTGCTCCGCAACGGCGGGATCAACGGCCACGACCTCTTCGTCGACGGCGGCTTCCTCACCCGCTGACGCCGGGTATCGCCGACGTCCGTCCAATGTGGACGTACGGCGGGCCGCGGTGGGCTTTCCCCGCCACCAGTGCGCGCTCCGGCGGACGGTGCTTCTGCGCGACGACGGCGACCGGGAGGCCAGGCGATGGACGTGCCGCAGGATCACCTTGCCGAACAGGACGCCGTCCGGCGGGTCGACGACGTCACCGGCGCGCTGGAACGGCTGAGCACCACCCTGGAGCAGGACGAGGAACTGCCGGTGGTGCTGCAGCGGGTGTGCCGGCAGGCGGTGCACGCGGTGCCGGAAGCCGACATGGCCAGCATCACTCTGGTGCGTGATGGCGGGCCCTACACGGCGACGTCGACCGGCGACGAGGCGCGCCGGATCGATCAGGCGCAGTACGACGCCGGTCAGGGCCCGTGCCTGGAGGCGGCCCGCGCCGGGACGGTCCAGCGCGTCAAGGTGAGCGAGGCGGCCGGCCGGTGGCCGGAGTTCACCGCCGCGGCCGGCGAGACCGCGGTGGCCGGTTACCTGTCCGCGCCGTTGTCCATCGACCGCGAGTACCAGGGCTCGCTCAACCTCTACAGCGCCGGCGACGAAGGGTTCGGCGCCCTGGACGCGGCCCTGCTGGAGCTGTACACCACCGCGGCGGAGGCCGCCCTGCGCGCGGCCCGCCGCTACGTGACCGCCCGGGAAACCGTGGGGCAGCTGCGTAGCGCGTTGACCTCGCGGGCCGTCATCGACCAGGCGAAGGGCATGTTGATGGCCGTGCACCGCATCTCCGAGGACGACGCGTTCGGCCTGCCGGCCAAGCAGTCTCAGGAGCAGAACGTGAAGCTGCGCGAGGTCGCCGAGCGGTTCGTCGCCGACGTCCTGAACTCCTGAGCCGGGCCGGCCGCGGGCGTGGCCGGGCTGCCCGGCCCGGCGGCGTCTCGTAGGCTGGCGGTTCGGGGTGCCGGCTCGGTGGCCCGCAGCGTGGAGAGGGCGCAACGGTGGATGGAGAACCTCGGGAGCGGTTGTGGCGGGCGATCGCCGCGGCCGCCGAGGTACCGGGCCGCCGCGAGAGCTGGGCGCAAGCGGTGTGCCTGGCGTGTGTGGACACGCTGGAGCAGGTCGACGCGGCCATCCTGGCCTTGCGGGGCAGCGCCCGTTCCGAGGAGGTGCTGGGGGCCAGCGACCAGTGGGCCGCGAAACTGGCGGAACTGCAGTACACCGTCGGCGAGGGCCCCGGGGTCGAGGCGTTCGAGGGCGGGAGCCCGGTGCTGGTGCCCGACCTGAGCGTCGAGCAGGTGCGCTGGCCGGGATTCGCCGACGCGGCGCTCGCCTTGGGTGTGGCGGCGGTGTTCGCGTTCCCGTTCCAGTTCGGGGCGATCAAGTTCGGCACCCTCGAGCTGGTCCGCCGCCGTCCCGGCGGACTGGCCAGCGCCGAACAGCGGGATGCCGCGCTGGCGGCGGACCTGGCCACGGCGGCCCTGCTGCGCCAGTCCCTCGAGGCGGAACGGGCGGGCCAAGACTTCGCGCCTCGTCCCGTTGCCTCCTACCAGGACGTCAACATCGCCACCGGCATGCTCGCCGCCCAGCTGCAAGTCACCCTCGACGACGCCTTCGCCCGCCTGCGCGCCCACGCCTTCAGCCAGGACCGGTCGGTCCTCGACGTCGCCCGAGACGTCCTGGAGCGGCTCATCGCCCTGGACGAGCTGGCCGAATGACCCCCTCACCAGGAGACAACATGAGCGACCATCCGGTTGACGGGGAACCCGGCACCGCCCCGGCCGAGCTGACCGGCGCGCTGGTCACGATCACCACGCGCCTGGTCGGCAGCCCGGACAACGCCACGGTGCTGCGCCTGATCACCGAGGTCGGCACCGGGCTGCTCGGCGCGACCGCCACCGGCGTGCTGCTGACCGGTGTCCGTGGTCTGGAAGTGGTGGCGACCTCCGACGAAACCGCCCGGTTCGTCGAGCTGCTGCAGACCCACATCGAGCAGGGGCCGTGCGTGGACTGCATCGCGGCGGCCGCCGTGGTGACCGCGCCGGATCTGGCGGCGGAGCGGGACCGGTGGCCCGAGTTCGTTCCCGCCGCCCTGGAGGCCGGGTACCGCTCGGTGGTCGCGGTCCCGCTGCGGCTGGACGGAGCCGCGGTCGGCGGGTTCAACCTGTTCTACGACACCGCGGTGACGATGCCGCAGTGGCAGCTGGACCTGGCGCAGGTGGTGTCCGACCTGGCGGTGCTCGCCCTGGTCCAGGAGCGCGGCGACCGCCGCGCGGACCGGCTTTTCGAGGCCACGGTCACGGCCTTGAACGACCGGGTCCAGCTCGACCAGGCCGTCGGCTTGGTCGCCGGCACCCTCGGGATCACCCTGGCCGAGGCCCGCGCTCGCTTGACCGGCTACGCCACCGAGCACCGCCTCGTCCTGCGTGAGGTGACCCGCGCGGTCACCGACGGCACCCTCACCCCAGCCGACCTGGCCGGCTGACCAGGGTCAGCTCCGGTCCCCGAAATCCGGGTCGGCGGTACCGGGCACCGGCCCCTCGACAACGCCCCCGCCCGTGTCCCGCACCAGGCCACCCCGCGCCATCACCAACGGCACCCTCACCCCGGCCGACCTGGCGGGCTGACCACGGTCAGCCCCGGTCCCCGAAATCCGGGTCGGCGGTTCCGTCGGCCCGGGCGTCGACGACGGCCGCGACCCGGGCGGCCTCGGCACCCAGTCCCGCGCCGCCGGTGAGGTCGTGGCGGGCCTGTGCGGCGTCGCAGCCCTGCCAGCCCTGGAGGATGCCGACCGCTTCGTCGACCGCGACCCGTGCCGCCAGCGAATCCAGCAGCAGGCGCCCCGCCGCGGCGGGCGAGTCGGCATCGGGATCCGGGGGCGTCATGACCCCTACGGTCCTCTCTACCGCGGGCAAGCGCCAGGCCGGCCGGGCCGGCGCGTTATCGACGTGCCCTGCAGCACCGCGGTGACCAGCCGCTCGGCGCAGTCGCGCAGCTTGACGTTCTCCCGCTGCGACTGCACGACCAGCAGCCGGAACGCCTCGTCGGCGGAGATCCCGCGGGCTCCCATCAGGATGCCCTTGGCCTGGTCGATCGCCGCCCGCGACACCAGCGCGGTACTCAGCTGCCCGGCTTCGCGCCGGGCGGCCAGGTAGCGGGCCGTGGACCGCAACGCACCTTCGACCGCGGCCACGAACAGCTCCAGCAGCGTGCCTTCCACCTCCTGGTAGCCGTGGGCGTGCAGGCCGTAGAGGTTCAGCGAGCCGGTGTGCGCGGCGTCGACCGCCAGCGGCGCGGACAGGTAGCTCGCCACGCCGGCGTCCAGGGCCCTGCGGGTGAACTCCGGCCACCGGCCGCGCGCGGTGGCGACGTCGACCCGGACGACCCGGCGGGTCTCGGCGGCCTCCAGGCACGGCCCGCTCCCGGCGCGGTATTGGACGGCGTCGAGGTCGAAGGCACGGTGATCGGTACAGGCGGCCGTGCTCGGCACCCCGTTCCGGAGCAAGGTGATGCTGGCGAGGTCGGCGCCCGGGATGACGTGGATCAGCTGCCGGCACACCAGCTGCAGTGAGGTGTCCAGTTCGCCGTCGTCGTCCAGCGCCGCGGTCAGCGCCGCCAAGGCGCCGGTCACCTCGTCCAGCTGCCGGAGGATGCCGCCGGCCTCACCGTCGCCCGACAACGCCATCACCGCCCTCCGCCCGCCGAAGACCACCCCGATCACGGTAGCCCGTGGTGGTCTTCGAAGAATGCCACCATCCGGCGCTTCCCCCGACCGTGATGAGCCGGCGGACGTCGCGAGCGGGTCCTTCGTGGTGACGTTCTCGAACGCTTCGTCACGGTCGGTGCCGCGGTCCCGTGGCCAGTCCATGAGGAATCGATGCTTTGGCCACGGAGCGAAACACGCCCCTGACAGTCCCTTGTGGACGAACCTCGTGGTCAGCGCGAACGGGCGCGCAGGTGCGCCCGTTCGCCGTGGCGGCCGAACAGGATCAGCAGCTCGACCGGCTTTCCGTCGGCGCTGCCGAGCCAGTGCGGGATCGTGGTGTCGAACTCCGCTGCCTCGCCCGGGGGCAGGACCAGGTCGTGCTCGCCGAGGACCAGCCGCAGGTTTCCGTGGAGCACGTAAAGCCATTCGTGGCCTTCGTGGATCCGGTGTTCCGGGACCGGTGGGCGATCGGCGCCGGGAATGATCATCTTGTAGGCCTGCATGCCGCCCGGCCGCCGGGACAGGGGCACGAAAGTCATGCCGTGGCGGTGGATCGGGGTGAGGTGGATGCGGGGGTCGCCGGTGCGGGGCGCGCCGACGAGGTCGTCGAGCGGAACGTCGTAGGCGCGGGCCAGCGGCAGCAGGAGTTCCAGGCTCGCGCGCCGCTGCCCGCTCTCCAGCCGTGACAGCGTGCTTTGCGACACCCCGGTGGTGGCGGCGACGTCGGCCAGCGTCATCCCGCGGTGCCGGCGCAGGGCCCGCAGCCGGGGACCGACCGCGTGCAGCACGTCCTCGAAGTCGTCGCTCACCCCGCCAGTTTGCCGGAACCGCAAGAAAGCGTGCCGGAACCGCCGGGTCCGGGTGAGGGTGGCGGGCAGGACACCTGCGAGCAGCGGCCATGACGACACCGCCCGGCGAACCGACCGCCGAAGTCGCCGATCACCCGCACCACGACCCGGAGGGACGCACCATGCCCCGACCCCGGCGGCGGGACACCCCGCCCCCGCGCACCGGCCCGGCCGAGAAGGACGTGCTGCGCGGCTTCCTCGACCACCTGCGGGCCGCGGTCGACGCCAAGGCCCAGGACGTGCCGGGACCGCAGGTCCGGACACCCGGCGTCCCGTCGGGCACGTCGCTGCTGGGCCTGGTCCGGCACCTGACGCACGTCGAGCGGTTCACCTTCCTCGGCGAGGACCCGGCCGACTGGCCCGCCACGTTCCGGCCACGCCCGGAGGAGACCGCCGCCGCGGTCCTGGCCGGCTACCGCGCCGCGTGCGAGCGGGCGAACGAGGTCATCGACGCCTGCACCGACCTGACGCAGCCGGTGGCCCGCCCCGGCCGCGCCGCGCCGTCGATGCGCTGGGCCCTGGTCCACATGATCGAAGAGACCGGCCGCCACGCCGGGCACGCCGACATCCTCCGCGAGCTGATCGACGGCAGCACCGGCCGCTGACCCGGCCCGCGGGTGGGGCCGGCCGATGTGGACGGTCCCGGCGGCCGATCTTGCGCTTTTGGCCTCCGCGCCGGGGAACGGCTTACAAATCCACAGTGGAGCCGCGACGAGAAGGGGAAATCCAGTGCGCGGGACCCAGTGGGGAACGGTCCGGCCGACCACACCGCACCCGTTCGCCCTGCGGGTCACCCGAAAGAGTGCTATTTGATCATTATGACTGAATCACCGAACTACCCGCAGTCGCCGGCTTCCGCCTCGCCGGGCCAGGCACCCGCCCCGCCGCGGCCGGGCACGATCGAAGCCGCCTTCTGGGCGTTCATCGCCGCGCCCGTCATCGGGCTGATCGGCGGCCTGCTGATCTTCGCCGACCGGGACAAGATCGCGGCCACCCTGCGCGACACGAACAGACAACGCGGCGGCAACCTCACCGACGCGCAGATCGACCAGACGGTGAACGTCACGATGATCACCGCGGTGGTGATCGCGGTGATCATCGCCGCGCTGTACCTGCTGTTCGCCTTCAAGCTGCGCGCCGGCCGGAACTGGGCGCGCATCGTGCTGACGGTGCTGGCCGCCCTGCAGCTGATCTCGCTGCTGACCGGGCAGAGCACGATCGGCGGGTACCTCGCGGTGCTCGCCGCGGTGGTCGGCGTGGTGCTGTCGTTCACGGGCCCGTCGAACGCCTACATCGCGGCGGTCAAGGCCCAGCGCTGACCCCGATCCGCGCGGTGGCCCGGCCGGGCCACCGCGCGGATCGCCGCGCAGCCGGACTCCCCTTCGGCGCACGCGAATCCGGTTCCCCGCAGCGGAAACCCGGCCGTGGCGGTCACATTACCGTCCGTATTCTTCCGCACTCGTCCAGGTAATCACTCGTCCGTGTCAGATCCGGCCGGGTCCCGCCTCGAATGCCGCAGTGCGCACTACTGCCCGTCGGCGAATTCCGGGAACCCCGCGCCCGGGCGGCCACGCCAAGGTGGTCGCCGTGGTTCGAGATCACTTTTCGCGCACCTCCGCGGCCGTCGCCGGTTCCCGGGATCCTTGCCCGCCGCGACGATTTTGGTAGCTTGGCCGGGCTTCTCCCCGCGGACCGGTCGACGTCACCGGTCCGCGTCCCCGCTCGCGTTCCCGCATCCGTTGCCGCTGAAAGGAATTCTTCATGCGCACAGCCCTGCTCCGAGCCGGGGGCCTGGCCGGGGTGACCGCCGCCGTCCTCGCCACTTCCGCCGGCGTCGCGGTGGCGGACGACGCTGTCACGGCGTCCGCGTACGGCGCTTCGGCCACCGTTTCCCTGCTGCCGGGGTGCCGGCCGTCGGCGCGGGAACCACCGTCGACACCGGGCGGCTGGCGGCGTCCGGCGGCGGCGGCCCGGCCTCGGCGAGCGCCGCCGACGCGCCGCTCGAGGGGCTCGTCACCGCCAAGGCGATCACCAGTTCCGTCGTGACCGGCGCCGGTTCCGCGGTGGCCAAGGCCGCGGTCGCCGAGGCGGCGCTGCCGCTGCTCGGCCCCGCCGCCGGCCGCGTGCCGTCGATCCGCCTGATCAGCGCCCGCTGCGCGTCGGCCGACGGCCAGGTCACCGGCAGCAGCGACCTCGCCGGTGTCCAGCTCGGCCGGCTCGGCACGCTCCCCGCCGCCACCGCGCCGAACCAGCGGCTGGGTATCCCCGGCGTGGCCGAGGTGATCGTCAACGAGCAGCTCCAGCGCTACGACGGCAGCCTCGAAGTGACGGCGCTGCACGTCAAGCTGCTCGGCGAAAGCGCCACCGGCGCGCTCGGCCGCGGCGACGTGAAGCTGGCGTCGGCGATCTGCGGCCCGTCGCGGGAACGCGCACCCGAGGCGCCGCCACGGCCGGACCGGCCCCGTCAGGTGGCCGTCGTCCCCGCCGGTGCGCCTCAGACCGGCGACGGCAGCCTCACGGCGGAGGGCTGAGCCGATGCCCCGTCGCACGCTCCTGATCGCCCTGCTCGCGCTGGTGCTCGCCGGGTGCGGCGCACCGGCGACCCCCGCGGCGCCGGCCCCCGCGGCGCCGGCCCCCGCGCCCGCCCCCGCCGGGCCGGCGCGGTCCCTGCCGACCGCGCTCGACGTCCCGGCCATCGACGCGAAGTCCTCGCTGGTGCCGCTCGGTCTCAACGCCGACCGCACCGTCGAGGTCCCGCCGGTCGACCGGCCGCTGCAGGCCGGCTGGTACGAATACGGCCCGACGCCGGGCGAAGCCGGGCCCGCGGTGATCCTCGGCCACATCGACGGCGGGCACCGGAAAGGCATCTTCTGGCGGCTGCATGAACTCGAGCCGGGCCAGCAGGTGCACGTCGACCGCGCCGACGGCAGACGGCTGACGTTCGAGGTGACGAAGGTGGAGCAGATCGCGAAGAACGCGTTCCCGACCGAAGCCGTGTACGGCGACACGGCCGACCCGCAGCTGCGCCTGATCACCTGCGGTGGCCGGTACGACGCGGCGAACCGGAACTACCTCGACAACGTCATCGCGTACGCGAAACTCCAGCGGTGACGGCGTAATCAACTGTCCCTTGTGGACTGTCTGGGTCAGCTGTTCCACATCTGCGCGGCCAGCCGGAGGAACTCGCGGCCGTCGCCGGCGCACAGCGCGGTGCCGCGATCGACGTAGACGTCCAGCACCCGGTCCGCCCCCGTCAGCCGCAGCGCCCGGCTCACCACCGCGTTGCCGCCGGTGACGACCCTGAGCCGGGCGTTCCCGGCGGCGGCGTGGTCGGTCACCGCGCACAGGGCGCGGACCCCCGCCGCGCCGAGGAAGTGCACGCCGGCCAGATCCAGCACGATCGCCCGCGGTGCCGGGCACCCGGCCAGCGCGGCCGCCACGGCCCCCGCGGCGACGAGGACGGTCCCGGCATCGAGTTCGCCGGCCAGGACCAGGAGTACCGGCTCACCGTGCGAGCACGAGACCCGCAATCGCCCCGGCGGGGGGCCGAAGGACGCCACGCGAAAACACCCCATCTTCGGAGGACCGGCACGGACGGGAGTTGCGGCTCGTGCACGACCCGCCTCCGCGTCAGGCTAATGACGGTCACCGGCCGATCACAAGCCGTGACCACCCGAGTCGACCCGATCGTGTTTCGCCGCGGGGAGGCGCGGGAAGTCACGCGGGGCGGCTCGGCTTTCAAGGAGGTTGTCATGACGGCAACACCCGACTCGGCGGCGACCGGGGTGCGGACGCTCATCCCGGCGCGCATCGACCGGTTGCCCTGGTCCCCGTTCCACACCCGGATGGTGGTCGCCCTGGGGGTGGCCTGGATCCTCGACGGCCTGGAGATCACGGTGGCCAGCGCGGTCGCCGACACCCTCACCAAGCCCGAGACGTTGAACATGTCGTCGGCGGCCGTCGGGCTGCTGGCGACGATCTACCTCGCCGGCGAGGTGGTCGGGGCGCTGTTCTTCGGCAGCCTGTCCGACAAACTGGGGCGCCGGAACCTGTTCATGCTCACCCTGGCCGTCTACCTCGTCGGCAGCGGCCTGACCGCGCTGACCCTCGGCAACGGCGTGGGCTGGGTGGTCTTCCTCTACGCCACCCGGTTCGTGGCCGGCATGGGCATCGGCGGCGAGTACGCCGCCATCAACTCCGCGATCGACGAGCTGATCCCGGCCCGCTACCGGGGCCGGGTGGACATCGCGGTCAACGGCACCTACTGGGCCGGGGCCGTGCTGGGGACGATCGGCACGTACATCCTGCTCAACCGGCTGGACCTCTCGCTGGGCTGGCGGCTGGGCTTCCTGATCGGGCCGGTGCTCGGGCTGGTGATCCTGCTCGTGCGGCGGCACCTGCCGGAGAGCCCGCGCTGGCAGATCATGCACGGCAAGTCCGAAGCCGCCGAGAAGTCGATCGCCCAGATCGAGCACGAGGTGGAGGCCACCGGCCGCAGCCTGCCGCCGGTCGACGAGAAGAAGGCGATCCAGGTGACGCCGGCCGAGCGGATCGGCTACGTGGCCTTGGCCAGGGTGCTCTTCCGGGATTACCCGTCGAGGGCCGTCCTGGGCGCCTCGCTGATGATCAGCCAGTCGTTCCTGTACAACGCCATCTTCTTCACCTACACGCTGGTGCTCGGCAAGTTCTACGGGGTGTCGTCGGAGACCACGCCGATCTACCTCATCGCGTTCGCGGTGGGGAACCTGGTCGGCCCGTTCACCATCGGCCACCTGTTCGACACCCTCGGACGCCGGAAGATGATCTCCGGGACGTACGTGGTGTCCGGCGTCCTGCTCGCCGTCACGGCGGTGCTGTTCTACGCGGGCGCGCTCAACGCGATCACGCAGACGATCGCGTGGTGCGTGATCTTCTTCTTCGCCTCGGCCGGCGCCAGCGCGGGCTACCTGACGGTGAGCGAGATCTTCCCGCTGGAGGTGCGCGCGAAGGCGATCGCGGTGTTCTTCGCGATCGCGCAGTGCTTCGGCGCGCTGGGCCCGGTGATCTACGGCGCGCTGATCGGCACGGGCGAGCACCCGGTCCGGTTGTTCGTCGGCTACCTGCTCGGCGCGGCGGTGATGATCGCCGGCGGCCTGGTCGCCCGGTTCCTGGCGGTGGACGCGGAAGGCAAGTCGCTGGAGGACATCGCCCAGCCGTTGGCCGCCGTCGGCCGCCGCGGCCGCACCCGCGCGGAAGGGGCGTCGTCGCCGTTCTCCACGTGAGCCCCTCGGGGCCGCGGGTAACCCCGGGCCATCGCTCGCGAGCGGAGGGGACGAGATGAGCAGACGTACCGAACCCGCGGTCGCGGCCTCCGACCGCTGGGTCGACGACGAGGGCGTCCGGGCGCCCGGCGGGTCCGTGCACGCCTGGCGGCCGGGGACCAACCAGACCCTCTGCGGGATCCCGCTGCACAAGGCGGGCCTGCAGCGCTTCCCCCACGTGCTGTGGGTCGACGCGCGGTGGCTGGCCGACACCAGCGACGAGCGGATCGTCCTCTGCCACCGGTGCGCCGCCGCGGCCGGTGACCGGCCCGGGCGGCGCCGGTGGACTCGCGAACGCCCCCGGCCGTGACAGCGTTTAGCCGGGGCAGACCCCGGGTAGCCGCCCGTGCGGAGGCGGCCGGTGGGCCGCGGTAGGGAGGTGGGGCGTGGGACCACGGAAGTGGCTCGAGTCCTGGCCGGTCTACCGCCAGCTGACCGGCACCGACCCGCTCGGCCGGGGCAAGGCGGCGGAGTCCCCGCGCTCGGAAGCCCTGACCCCGCGTACCGCGGGCGCCGACCGCGTGGCCAGGTCGGTCTGTCCCTACTGCGCCGTCGGCTGCGGGCAGCAGGTCTTCGTCAAGGACGAGCGGGTCGTGCAGATCGAAGGCGACCCGCACAGCCCGATCTCCCGCGGCCGGCTCTGCCCCAAGGGCTCGGCGAGCAAGCAGCTGGTCACCGGCCCGCAGCGCGAGCAGAAGGTCCGCTACCGCGCGCCCTACGCCACCGAGTGGACCGACCTGGACCTCGGCACGGCGATGGCGATGGTCGCCGACCGCGTGCTCGACGCCCGGCGCAAAGGCTGGCAGGACACCGACGACCACGGGAAGCCGCTGCGCCGCACCATGGGCATCGCCAGCCTCGGTGGCGCCACCCTGGACAACGAAGAGAACTACCTGATCAAGAAGCTCTTCACCGCGCTCGGCGCGATCCAGATCGAGAACCAGGCCCGTATTTGACACTCCGCCACGGTTCCCGGTCTGGGGGCCTCCTTCGGTCGCGGTGGCGCGACGGACTACCAGCAGGACCTGCAGAACTCCGACTGCGTCGTCATCATGGGCTCGAACATGGCCGAGGCGCACCCGGTGGGGTTCCAGTGGGTGATGGAGGCGAAGGCCCGCGGGGCCGAGGTGCTGCACATCGACCCGCGCTTCACCCGGACGAGCGCGCTCGCCGACGCCCACGTCCCGCTGCGCGCCGGCACCGACATCGCGTTCCTCGGCGGGGTGATCAACCACATCCTGAGCAACGACCTGGACTTCCGGGAGTACGTGGTCGCCTACACCAACGCCTCGTTCCTGGTGCGCGAGGACTACCGCGACACCGAGGACCTCGACGGCCTCTTCAGCGGCTACGACGAGGCCAAGGCCGCCTACGACCCTTCGACGTGGCACTACGAGAGCGTCGCGCAGCCGGAGGGCGGCGGTCACGGCAAGGAGATGTCGTCGTCCTACCAGCACGGCTCGGGCGGCCCGGTGCTCGAAGGCGGCAGCGAGGAGATCGCCGCCGACCCGACGCTGCAGCACCCCCGCTGCGTCTTCCAGATCCTCAAGCGCCACTTCGCCCGCTACACCCCGGAAATGGTCGAGGCCACCTGCGGGACGCCGAAGGAGCTCTTCCAGCGCGTCTGTGACGCGTGGACGCGCAACTCGGGCCGGGAACGCACCGCCGCGCTGGTCTACAGCGTCGGCTGGACGCAGCACAGCGTCGGCGCCCAGTACATCCGGGCCGGCTCGATCATCCAGCTGCTGCTCGGCAACATCGGCCGGCCCGGCGGCGGGGTGTTCGCGCTGCGCGGGCACGCCAGCATCCAGGGCTCGACCGACATCCCGACGCTGTTCAACCTGCTGCCCGGCTACCTGCCGATGCCCACCCCCGACCACACCACCCTGGCCGAGTACCTCGACAGCGTCCGCGCTGACAAGCAGAAGGGCTTCTGGCGCAACGCCGACGCCTACACCGTTTCGCTGCTGAAAGAGTACTGGGGCGACAAAGCCACCGCGGACAACGACTTCTGCTTCGGCTACCTGCCGCGGATCAACGGCGACCACGGCACCTACCGCACCGTGATGGACATGGTCGACGGCAAGGTGTCCGGCTACTTCCTGCTCGGGCAGAACCCCGCCGTCGGGTCCGCGCACGGCCGGCTGCAACGGCTCGGCATGGCCAACCTCGACTGGCTGGTGGTCCGGGACCTGACGATGATCGAGAGCGCCACCTTCTGGAAGGACTCGCCGGAGATCGAGACCGGCGAGATCGTGCCGGAGCAGTGCCGCACCGAGGTGTTCTTCTTCCCCGCCGCCTCGCACGTCGAGAAGGAAGGAACGTTCACCCAGACCCAGCGGATGCTGCAGTGGCGCGAAAAGGCCGTCGAGCCGGCCGGCGACCAGCGGTCGGAGCTGTGGTTCTTCCACCACCTCGGGCGCCTGGTCCGGGAGCGGCTGGCCGGCTCCGCCGACGAACGCGACCGGCCGGTGCTGGACCTCGCGTGGGACCACGCGGTCCACGACGACGAACCGTCCGCCGAGGACGTGCTGCGGCGGATCAACGGCCAGGACCTCACCACCGGCCAGGAGCTCGGCGGCTACCTCGAACTCAAGGCCGACGGCAGTACGTCCTGCGGGTGCTGGATCTACAGCGGCGTCTACGCCGACGGCGTCAACCAGGCCGCCCGCCGCAAGTCCCGCTTCGAGCAGGACCTGTACGCGAGGGAATGGGGCTGGGTGTGGCCGCTGAACCGGCGGGTGCTCTACAACCGCGCGTCCGCCGACCCGCAGGGGCGGCCGTGGAGCGAGCGCAAGGCCCTGGTGTGGTGGGACGCCGAGCGCGGCGAATGGACCGGCCACGACGTCCCCGACTTCGAAAAGACCAAGCCGCCGGACCACGTCCCGCCGCCGGACGCCGTGGGCCCGGCCGCCCTGCGCGGCGACGACCCGTTCATCATGCAGTCGGACGGCAAGGCGTGGCTGTTCGCCCCGTCGGGGCTGGCCGACGGCCCGCTCCCGACGCACTACGAGCCGCACGAATCACCGTTCCGCAACCCGTTCTACACGCAGCAGGCGAACCCGGCGCGGAAGGTGTACGGCCGCCGGGACAACCCGTCCCACCCGTCGCCGCCCGAGGCCCACGGCGAGGTGTTCCCGTTCGTGTTCACCGCCGCGCGGCTGACCGAGCACCACACCGCGGGCGGGATGAGCCGGACGCTGCCGTACCTGTCGGAGCTGCAGCCGGACCTGTTCGTCGAGGTCTCTCCCGAGCTGGCGAAGCTGCGCGGCCTGGCGCACCTCGGGTGGGCGCACGTCGTCACCGCGCGGGCGGCCGTCGAGGCGCGGGTGTTCGTGACCGACCGGATGGCGCCGCTGCGCGTGCAGGACCAGGTCGTGCACCAGGTGTGGATGCCCTACCACTGGGGCGGCTCCGGGCTGGTCCCCCGCGACGTCGTCAACGACCTGTTCGGCGTGGTGCTGGACCCGAACGTGTTCATCCAGGAGAGCAAGGTCGCCACCTGCGACGTCCGGCCCGGGCGGCGCCCGCGCGGCGCCGCGCTGCTCGCCCTGCTCGACGAATATCGCGCCCGTGCGGGCATCACGCCGGAAACGGGTACCCAGGTCGCCACCGCGCACGACACCGAGCACGTCGAACCCGGCCACGCCACGGAGGACCGATCATGACGACCGAGAACCGGCTGTCCGGGCCGCTGCCGGACGTGGCCGCCGAGGCCGGGCACACCGGGCACCCGCCGCGCGTCGGGTTCTTCACCGACACGTCGGTGTGCATCGGCTGCAAGGCCTGCGAAGTCGCCTGCAAGGAGTGGAACGACGTCCCCGAGGACGGGCTCGACCTGCTCGGGATGTCGTTCGACAACACCGGCGCGCTCGGTGCGAATTCGTGGCGGCACGTGGCCTTCATCGAGCAGGAGCGCCCGCTCGGCGAACAGTCGCCGGGGCTCGCGGGCCTGCCGACCGGGCCGTCGGCGATCCGCGAGACCACCGGGTTCGTCGCCGGGGAACTGCACGGATCCCCGCGCGGCGGCGGGGAACTCGGCACCTCGCCGCTGGAGCGGGCGCCGGAGGATCTCGGCATGCCGTCGTTCGACCTCCCGGGCGCGACGACCGGGGCCGAAGGGCGCACCGACTTCCGCTGGCTGATGGCGTCGGACGTGTGCAAGCACTGCACCCACGCCGGCTGTCTCGACGTCTGCCCGACCGGCGCGCTGTTCCGCACCGAGTTCGGCTCGGTCGTGGTGCAGCAGGACATCTGCAACGGCTGCGGCTACTGCGTTTCCGGCTGCCCCTACGGCGTCATCGACCGCCGGCCCGGCGACGGCCGGGCGCAGAAGTGCACGCTCTGCTACGACCGCCTCCACGACGGCCTCGAGCCGGCGTGCGCGAAGGCCTGCCCGACCGACTCCATCCAGTTCGGGGAACTCGACGAGCTGCGCGAGCGGGCGGCCCGCCGCGTCGAGGACCTGCACGAGCGTGGCGTGCCCGAGGCACGGCTCTACGGCCACGATCCCGAGGACGGCGTCGGTGGCAACGGCGCGTTCTTCCTGTTGCTGGACGAACCCGAGGTCTACGGGCTGCCGCCGGATCCGGTGGTGCCGACCCGCGAGCTGCCCGCGATGTGGAAGTACGCCGGGATGGCCGCGTCGGCGTTGCTCGCCGCCGCGGTCGCCGCGTTCGGAGGACGCCGCCGATGAGCGAAGACCCCCTGCTCCGCGAACCGCGCAGCGACGCACGGGCCACCGACCGCCGCGCGCGGACGTTCGGCCGCAAGCGCCGCTCCCGCGAAGAGCTGATGGTGCCGCCGGCGGAGTTCCGGTCGTACTACGGCCGTCCGGTGCTCAAGCCGCCGGTGTGGGAGTGGAAGGTGCCGGCGTACCTGTTCACCGGCGGGCTCGCGGCGGGCACCTCGCTGCTGGCCGCCGGCGCCGACCTGACCGGGCGGCCGCGGCTGCGCCGGGTGGGCCGCACCGGGTCGATGGCGGCGCTGCTGGCCAGTGTCTACCTGCTGGTCGCCGACCTCGGGCGGCCCGAGCGGTTCCACCACATGCTGCGCGTCGCGAAACCGACGTCGCCGATGAGCGTGGGCACGTGGATCCTCAGCGCGTTCGGACCCGGGATGGGCGTCGCCGCGGCCGCCGAGCTGCTGCCCGCCGGGCTGCGCCGCTCTCTGCCCGGCCGGCTCCTGCGCGCGGCGGCCCGGCCCGCCGGGCTGTCGTCGGCGGTCGTCGCCCCGGCCGTCGCGTCCTACACGGCGGTGCTGCTGTCGCAGACCGCGGTCCCGGCCTGGCACGAGGCCCACGCGCAGCTGCCGTTCGTGTTCACCGGCTCGGCGGCCGCGAGCTCGGGCGGCTTCGCGATGGCGCTGGTGCCGGTCGAGGAGGCCGGCCCGGCGCGAGCGCTGGCCGCCTTCGGCGCGGCGACCGAGCTCGTGGCGGCCAAGGTGCTGGAGAAGCGCCTCGGGCTCACGGCGGAGGCCTACACGACGGGCCGGGCGCACCGGCTGCGCAAGTGGTCGGAGCGGCTGACCGCCGCCGGCCTGCTCGGCACGCTGCTCGGGCACCGCAGCCGCGCGGTGTCCGTGGCGGCCGGGACGGCCCTGTTCGCGGGCAGCGCGTTGCAGCGGTTCGGGGTGTTCGAAGCGGGCGTGGAGTCCACAAAGGACCCCAAGTACGTCGTCGTGCCCCAGCGCCGGCGGGCCGCGTCACGGCCGTGACGCCGGCACCGCGGCGGGGCCCGATCAGCGGTGGCTCGCCCGCAACCGGGGCAGCACGGCCAGCCAATCCAGCGCCGCGTCGACGGTCCGGTGGATCGGCAGCACCTGCTCCAGCCCCAGCACCCGGACCGGCCGCAGCACCGCCCGTCCCTGCGCCGCGAGCGCGAACGGCACGCCGCTGACGTGCGCCTCCGAGGCCGCCACCAGCAGCTCCGTGATCCCGCCCGCCCCGCAGAACACCACCTCGGTCAGATCCAGGACCAGTGCCCGCGGCGCGAGGTCGATCTCCTCGCCCAACCGGGTCCTGAGCCGGTCGAGGACCGGCAGGTCGATCTCCCCGCGGACCGCGACGACCGTCGCCTCCGCCGTGGCGGTCACCCGCAGGGTCATCGCGGACGGGACGTCGACGTGAAAGCGCGGAGCGGTGATCTGGTCGAGCACACGGGCCTCCTCGGAGCGAGGTACGGCCGGGGAGACGGGCGCGCCTCCCGGCCCACCTACGGGACGGACACGCAGGGGAACGAGCGGGCGGCTGCCGGTTGAACCGCGATGCCCACACCGTACGCCTCCGCGGCGGGCCGGGTCCGCGCTCCCACGGAATTCGTCGAATTCGCACCGGACACCCGAATATCCGGAATGGCCCGGCCGTCGAACACGTCGATCCCGGTAACGGTTCCCGTTCCGGGCGGCGCCGGAGCCCCGCCGGGACCGGTCTTCTGCTACAAAGTGGAGCGTTTTCGCGGTTCGTCGACCGACGCAGGGGTACGGGTGGCTTTCGAGGAACAGCTCGTCAACGGGCGCTACCGGCTCCTGGGGCACGTCGGCCGCGGCGCGATGAGCCTCGTGTGGCGGGCCAGGGACGAGCGGCTGGATCGCGTGGTGGCCGTCAAGCAGTTCCTGCACGAGCCGGGCGCGGACGTCTGCGAACGCGCCATCCGCGAGGCGCGGCTGGCCTCCCGGCTGCGGCACCCGCACGCCGTCGCGGTGTACGACGTGTTCGAGGACGCCGGCTCGATGTACCTGGTCATGGAGTACGTGCCCGCGCGTTCGCTGACCGAGGTCCTCGTCGACCGGGGACCGCTGCCGCGCTGCGACGTGCTGCGGCTCGGGCGCCAGATCGGCGCGGCACTGGCCGCCGCGCACGGCGACTGGATCCTCCACCGGGACGTCACGCCCAACAACGTGCTCGTCACCGACGACGGGACCGCCCGGATCACCGACTTCGGGGTGTCGCGCGCGCTCGGCGAGCAGCCGGCCGCCGACGAAGGCGTCGTCGTCGGCACGCTCCCCTATCTGGCCCCGGAAGTCGCGCGGGGCAGCCAAGCGGGCCTGCCGTCCGACGTCTACTCCCTCGGCGCCACGCTCTACACCGCGCTGGAGGGCACTCCGCCGTTCGGCACCAGCGACGACCCGATCACGCTGCTCCGGCGGATCACCGAGAACCAGCTCACCCCGCCGGCCCACGGCGGCCCGCTGACCGGCGTGCTGATGCGGATGCTCGACCGCGATCCGGCCGCGCGTCCGTCGATGCAGGAGACGGTGGATCTGCTCGCGGCGGTGGGCCGGCCGGTTCCGGCGCCCCGGCCCCGCCGCCGGTGGCTGCGCCGCGCCGCCGCGACCGGGGCCGCCGCGTGCCTGACGTCGGTGAGCGTGGTGGCCGGCCTCGCCCTCGCCGACCGGCCCGGGACCACCACCGCGGCCCCCGTCGAGCACCCGCCGACGACCGTCACCGCGGACCGCACCGTCCGCAGCACCACCACGGCCCCCGCACCGGTCCCGGCGCGCGCCTCCGCCGGGCCGACGCGGCGCTCCGGCACGCCCGTGGCCGCCGGGTGCACCGCGCGCTACGAGGTCACGAGCGCGTGGCCGGGCGGCGCTCAGGCACAGGTGACCGTGCACAACGACGGGCCGGCGCGGCTCACCGGCTGGACCGTCACCTGGGTGCTGCCCGGCGGGGTCGGCGTCCGCGATCTCTGGAACGGGACCCTCACCCGGGCCGGCTCGGCGGTGACCGTCACCGACGCGGGCTGGAACGCCCTGGTCGAACCGGGCGGCTCGGTTTCGTTCGGGCTGAACCAGACCACCACGGCCGGCCGCCCCGCTGTCCCGGTCCTCGGCTGCCGGTCGAACTGACCCACCGATACCGTTATCCTTCCGTCACAACCGGATCGGCATTTCTTCCGTAGCGGCCGGTGCCGTTTCCGTCATTCGGAACGAAATCGTCGAAGGCTTTTTCCGGCCCCCACCCAGGTGAGTGAATCGGGGGCGCGCGCCGAACTGCGCGCCGGAACCGGCCGTGTTCCCCCATGACGGAACGACGGAGGGGAGCGTGCGCGTGCACGAAGGAGCAGTGATCGCCGGCCGGTACCGCGTGCTCGGCCGGGCGGGTCACGGCGCGATGGGCACCGTCTGGCGGGCGAAGGACGAACGGCTCGACCGCCTGGTCGCGATCAAGCAGCTCTTCCCCGACTCCGCCGCCGGCCCGGCGGCCGAGGAGCGCACGCGCGCCCGGACGCTCCGGGAGGCCCGGGTCACCGCCCGCCTCCGCCACCCGCACGCGGTCGTCGTGTACGACGTCGTCGAGCAGGGAGCCGCGGCCTACATCACGATGGAGTACCTGCCGTCCCGCACGCTCACCGACCTGCTGGAGGAGCACGGCCCGCTGGTGCCGGAGTACGTGGCGGAACTGGGCGCCCAGCTCGCCTCGGCACTGGCCGCGGCGCACGCGGAAGGCGTCGTGCACCGCGACATCAGTCCCAACAACGTGCTCGTCACCACGGAGGGCACGGCGAAGATCACCGACTTCGGGGTGGCCCACGCGCGCGGCGAGGGCACCGCCACCGGTCGCGGGCTGGTCGTCGGCACGCCGGCCTACCTCGCCCCGGAAGTCGCGGACGGCGCCGAGCCCGGCTTCCCCTCCGACGTCTACTCGCTCGGCGCGACGCTCTACACCGCGCTCGAAGGGCGGCCGCCGTTCGGCACCGACGAGAACCAGCTGGCCCTGCTCAAACGCGTCGGCGGCGGCCACATCACCCCGCCCGCCACCAGCGGCCCGGTCACCGACGCCGTCCTCCGGCTGCTCCACCGGGATCCGGCCGCCCGCCCCGCGATGGCCGGGGCGGCCCGGTTGCTGACCCGCGCCACCACGCCGGGCGTGGTCCCGGCGGCGGCCCCGCCGGACAGCGCGCCCGCGCCGCCCGGCCGGCGCCGCTCCCGGGTGGCCTTCGCCGGGACGGCGCTGGCGCTGACGGCGGCCGCGATCGTGGCGGCGACGTCCATCCCGTCCGGCCGGGAGCCCGCGAGCGCGGCGGCCCAGCTGGCTTCGGCGCCGTCGACGACCCCGTTCACGTCCCGGACCGCCGGTCCGGCCGGCTGCGCCGCGCGCTACCAGGTCGTGAAGTCGTGGAACGGGGGCTTCCAGGGGCTGGTGACCGTCCGCAACAGCGGGCGGGCCGACGTGACGGCGTGGACGGTCAGCTGGCCGACGCCGGCCGGGACGAGCATCGACGACCTCTGGAACGGCAGGCTGGTGCGGACCGGGGCCACCTCGGCGATCGCGAACGCCGAGTGGAATGCGGTGCTGAAGCCCGGCGAATCGACCACCTTCGGCTTCGTCGCCCTGGCCCGCGGCGGCAACCGCGGGCTGCCGGTGACCGAGTGCCGCCCCGGGGAATGAATCGAGGCCCGCTATTTTTCGACGATCCGACGAAGGTGTCTTGACCAGGCGCGTTGACCGGCATTAGGGTCGGCCCTCACCCCTTCTTGTTAGCGCTAACTTCCGACCGGACAACGGATCGGACAATGGGTATCGAGAAAGTCCTCACGATGATGACGAATTTCCGCGACGCAGCGGGCCGGCCGTCCGGAGACGGCCGCGGCACGGTGACGATCACCGACGTGGCGAACGCGGCCGGCGTCTCGGCGAGCACCGTGTCCTACGTGATCACCGGGAAGCGGACGATCTCCCCCGCGACCCGCCGCCGGGTCGAAGAAACCATCCGCACCCTCGGCTACCGGCGCCGCGGCGGTTCGCCCGCGCCCCGCGCCGGAGTCCTCGCGGTGGCGGTGCCGCTGCCCGCCGACCGGCAGCTGGGTATGGCGATGGAGTTCTTTTCCGCGGCCGCGGGTGCGGCCCGCGAACTCGGCTTCGACCTGCTCCTGGTCACCGACGACGAAGGCAGCTCGGGCCTGCACCGGGTGACGGCGGCCGCCCTGGCCGACGCGGTGATCGTGCTGGACGCCGGCGACGACGACCCGCGCGTGCCCGTCCTGCTGGCCTCCGGCCGCCCCGCGGTGCTGGTCGGCGCGCCGGGGCAGCACCACGGGCTGGCGTCGGTGACGCTCGACTTCGCGCCGGCCGGCCAGGCCTGCCTCACCCACCTCGCCGACCTCGGCCACCGCTCGGTCGCCCACCTCGCGCCGTCGGCCACGCAGCCCGGCCACCGGCTCCGGTACTTGAAGGACTTCGTGGAAGGGTTCCGGGCGACGGCCGACGATCGCGACGTGAAAGCGCTTTCTCAACCGTGCGCGCCCACGGCCGAAGACGTCGCCCGCTGCTTGGACGACCTCTTCGCCGTTGGCGGACCGACCGGATTGGTCGTCCACGACGAAGCGGCCCTGCCGGTGGTCATGACCGCCCTCCGGCACCGCGGGCTACGGGTCCCCGTCGACGTTTCCGTCGTCGCGGTGTGCTCGGACACCGTGGCGGGGCAGCAGCGGATCCGGCCCACCGCGGTGGTGGTCCCGGCCCGCGAACTGGGGGCGCTGGCCGTCCGCCAGGCGGTGCGCCTGCTCGACGGCGGACCGGTTGCCCAGCCCGACGCCGTGACCCCCGTGCTCGTCACCGGCGAAAGCACCGCCGTCCGGGAAGAACCGTCGATGTCCCGGACGTGAAAATTCCGGGAAAACCGGCCGCGTGACCGAACCCTTCGCCGTTGGCGGCCGTATTTCCTTTCGAGGCCGTCGACGTCGACAGGGGAATACGGGTGGCAGCGAAAAAAGCAGCATTGGCCGGGCGGTACCGGCTGCTCGAACCCGCCGGCCACCACCCGGACGGCGCGGTGTGGCGGGCCAGGGACGAATTGCTCGACCGGTTCGTCACCGTCGAACGGCTCCCGGCGGGGTGCCCGTTCGACGCAGCCCATTCCGATCGCGTCCGGGCCAAGGCGATCCGCGACGCGCGCGTGGCGATCCGGCTGCACCACCCCCACGTCGTCGTCGTGCACGACGTCTTCGAGCTGGACCTCATCCCGTACGTGGTGACGGAGGACCTGGCGACCCGCACGCTGGCCGAGCTGGTCGACCGGCACGGGAGCTTCCCACCGGACCGCGTCGCGGCGCTCGGCGCCCAGCTGGCGTCGGCACTGGCGGCCGCGCACGCCGAGGGCATCCTCCACCGCGGGCTCGGCCCGGACAAGGTGCTGATCACCGCGGACGGGACGGCCAAGATCACCGGCTTCGGCCTGGGTGGCGGTTTCCCCGCCCCGGAGGTGACCGGCCCGGGCTTTCCCGCGGACGTCTACTCCCTGGGCGCCACCCTGTATTTCGCGCTGGAAGGGCGAGCGCCGGGCAGCGCGGTCCCGCCCCGGGCCGGCGGCCCGCTCCTCGACGCCCTGCTGGAATTCCTGCGCCCTGAACCATGGGCCCGCCCGGCGATGGCCGAAGCCGAGCGGACGCTCACCGGCCTCGCCGTGTCCGGCCCGCTCGCGGAGATCCCGGCCCGCGGAGGCCGGTCCCGCGCGCGCCTCCTGGTGACGGGCACGGTGCTCGTGGTCGCCCTCGGCACGGCGGTGACCACCCACGCCGCCCGCCGCCGCCTCACGGCGCCCTGACTGTCCCCCAGCGGCTCGAGGTGGCCTTCGGGCGATTCCACGGGCTCACGGCTGCCGCGCTTCGAGTGCACTCCCGCAGGACTCCCGCACCACGAGCGTCGGCCAGAGCTGGAGCCGGTGCACGGGGCGCTCGGTCGTGTCGGCGAGCCGGGCCAGTGCGAGCTCCGCGGCCACCGCGCCGAGGCGGTGCTTCTGCGGGCACACCGCGGTCAACGGCGGGTCGGACGCCGCCGCGACTTCGTCGTCGTAGGAGACCACCGCCAGCTCGCCGGGTACCGCGATGCCGCCGTCGCGGGCTCGCTGGATCAAGCCGATGGCCTCGCGGTCGGAGTGCACGAGCAGGGCGCCGACCCCGGCCCGGCCGCACCGGTCCAGCAGGGCGTCGTACTCCGCCGCCCATCCCGGGGAGCCGTAGACCGGGACGTCGAGGTCCAGCGCCGTGGCGGCGTCCAGGCCCAGGGACTCGATCGTCGCGCGCCAGCCGGTGCGCAGCGCCCGGCTCGTCGGGCTGGACCGGGACGTCACGAGGCCGACCGCGCGGTGGCCCAGCGAAACCAGGTGGCGGACCGCCAGGCCCGCGCCGAGTGCGTGCGCCGTCGTGGCCGCGTCCAGTGCGAGGGTGGGCAGCTCCGGCGGCGGCAGGCGCTCGACGAGCACCACCGGGACGCTCAGCGAACCCAGCCAGCGCAGCAGGTCCAGAGCGCCCCGGCCGCTGGTGGCCGGCGCGACGAGCAGCGTCTGCACGCCGCGCTCGAGGAGCGTGGTCACCTGGCGGCGGTCCTCCGCCGCGTCGTAGCTGGACGCGCGCAGGACCAGCCGGCCGCCCGCCGCGGCCACAGTGGACTGCGCGCCCTGGATCACCGGTGGCCAGTAGTACTCCACCGACGGCGCGACCATGCCGACCAGCGCGCCCGGCACGGCGGGGCCGAACACCGCGGAGGCGCCGGCGCGGCCGGTCTCCGGCTGGCCGCCGCGGGGCCGGGTCAGCGTGACGCCGCCGTGCACCCGCGTCAGCAGGCCGCGGTCGGCCAGCTCGGTGACGTCCCGCCGGACGGTGACCGCGGTGACGCCGAGCCGGTCGACGAGCTCGGCGAGCCGGATCGCGCCGTGCTCGCGCACCAGCGAAAGGATGATCTGGTGGCGTTCGGAGGCGAGCATCACCGGACCTGCTCCAGCCGGACCCGGGCCGGGCCCTCCCGCACCAGCAGGGTGAGCCGGGTGAGGTGCTCGCCCCACGCGGCCCGCAGCACGGGGTCGTCCAGCGGCCGCCGCTCGAGTTCCGCGGTGGTGTGCCGGGGATCCCAGCTCAGCCGCAGGACCCGCCGTCCGGCGAGGGAGACGAACGCTTCGCCGTCCCCCGGTTCGACGTCGCCCGCGAGGACGTGCCGCAGCCGGACCGGCCGGACGGAGTCGTCGTCCTCCACGAGGACGTGGGCGCGGGGTTCGCGGACCAGCCGCACCGTCCGGATCCAGCGCGCCAGCGAAGGGTAGGCCCCGGCGAGGTCCGCCGACAGCGTCGCCGCGGACGCGGTGAGCTCGACCCGGACGTCTCGCGCCCCGAAGGCTTCCCCCGGTTCCTGCGTGACGCCCGGCTCGGGGACGTTGTGCCACTCGCTGCGCACCGGCCAGGCCCGGTAGCGGTCCGGCCCGAAACTGTCCGCGGTGTAGGTCGGCTGGCCGGCGTCGGCCACCACCGGCACCCCCTCGACCGCCACCCAGTACGACCCGACGTCGAGGTGGTTGTGCCGCTCGCCGTTGTGCCCGGCCTTGACCGCCACGGTCAGCCCGCGCGGCGTGCCCGCCGTCTCCCGGGCCACGAGCACCTGCACCCGCGGCAGCCACTGTTCGCGAGCCAGCCAGCTCGCCCCGGGCTCCGCGGTCATCGCCTTCCGCCAATCCGGGTCGGCCAGGCCGGCCAGGGCCCGGCCGAGGCCGGCTTGCGGCCACACAGGCCGCCCGCTCGCTCGTGCCTGGCTCACCGCGTGCGCCCGGACGTCGTCGTCGCCGAACCGCTCCCCCCACCGGTGCAGGACGTGCCACGGCTGGGCCAGTGGCAGGCGGGCCGGAGCGTCCCCGGCGTTGACGTACGCGTCGCCGCCCAGGTGCATCCGGTGCGGAAAGCGGATCAGCGGGGCCAGCACGGGGAGGTCCCGCGCGTCGAGTCCGGTCGCGTCGGCCAGCAGGTCGAGGCTCTCCAGCAGCCGGCACGCGCCGTGCCACCAGTAGGCGACGCCCTCGTCGATGCCGCCGTCGTCGGGGAGCACGGCGACGTAGTGGTCGAGGCCTTCGACGACCAGCCGCACCAGCCGCAGCCGCCGCTGTTCGTCGTCGACGAGCAGGAGCGCGGCGGTGAGGACGGCGCTGTGGATCCACGGGTTCCAGTTGTGCGCGTCGCCGTCCAGGCCGAGCCAGTGCCAGTCGCGGATCCGCTCGAACGGCGTCAGGACGCGGAGGTCGACTTCCCGCCGCAGACGCTTGCGCAGGCCGGGGGCGCGGACGTCGAAGAGCGGGCCGAGGACGTGGTCGGCCCAGGCGAACAGGGACGCGACCTCGGCCGCGCCCAGGTCGAGGAAGGGATCACCGGGATCGGCGACCACCTCGCCCCGGGCGGCAGCGTGCCGGTCGTGGGGCGCCCAGCACCAGGTGGTCGCCTCGGCCAGCGCGACCAGCCCGTCGATCGCGCCGTCCAGGAACGACACCTCGTCCGGGGGCGCCAGCACCGCGGCCAGCACCAGCAGCGTCACGCGTTCGCGGAGCTCGCGAGCCGCGTCTTCGTAGTCGGTCCGGACACCGTCGCGGAAGGTCCGGGCCCACGCCGTGGCCGTCAGGACGGGCGCCGGGCGGGCGAGCACAACCGCGGCTTCGGCGAGCAGCGCATCCCCCGCCACCGCGTCCCACACCGCCCGATCGCGCACGTCCGGGAAGGAGACCCGCAGGGCCGGATGGCCGTCGAAGAGCGCGCTCAGCCGCTGCCGCAACACCGCGGCCCCTTTCGGTCCTGATCACTTCTGATCGTTTTTGACGCAAATTGTTGACTCGAACTATGGCACACCCCGACAGTGACAGCCATCACTTCGACGGAGGAGCAATGACGCTTCGGGGATCGGCGGGCCTGCCCCGCCGGACGTTCCTTTCGGCCACGGCCGCGCTCGCGGCCGGCGGGCTGCTCGGCGGCTGCGCGTCGTCGACCACCACGGCGTCCGGCGCCACCCGCGTGCGCATCTGGTCCTGGCTCACCGGCATGGACAAGTACGTCGCCGGGTTCAACGCGGCGCACCCGGACATCTCGGTGGAGCTCAACGTGATCGCGGCCGGGCTCAAGGGCGGCTACGCCCAGGAGACCAACGCGCTGCGCGCCCACAACGCACCGGACATCCTGCACGCCGAGTACCAGGGCCTGCCGCAGCTGCTCACCACGGGCGGCCTGCGGGACCTCACCGACGACCTGGCGGACCTGGAGCGGGGCTACTCCCCCGCGGCCTGGCAGAGCGTCCGGCCCGGCGGGCGCACCTGGGCGGTGCCGATGGACCTCGCCCCGATGGTGCTCTACTACCGCAAGGACCTGTTCGACCGGCACGGGATCGCCGTGCCCCGCACGTGGGACGAGTTCCGGGCCGCCGCGCAGGCCGTGAAGAAGGCCGACCCGGCCGCGCGGGTGACGACGTTCCCGCTCAACGACGGCTCCTTCTTCGCCGGGATGTGCTGGCAGGCGGGCGATCCGTGGTGGCGGGTCGACGGCGGCTCGTGGCGGGTGGACATCGACGGCGAAGGCACCCTGCGCACCGCGGACTACTGGCAGGGCATGATCCGCGACGGCCTGGTCGCCACGGCCCCGACCGGTGACCAGGACTGGATCGGGGCGATGCACCAGGGCCGCCTGTGGGGCCTGCTCGGCGCCTCCTGGAGCGTCGGCTCGCTGGTGAAGTCCATCCCGGAGGACAAGGGCCGGTGGGCGGTCACCACGATGCCGACCTGGGACGGCGCTCCGGCCAACGGCGTCCAGGGCGGCAGCGCGTTCGCCGTCTCCGCCGAAAGCAAGGTGGCGGACGCGGCCGTGAAGTTCCTGCGCTGGCTGAGCACCGACCCCGCCGGCTTCCCGAAGATCGGGGCGACGTTCAGCACGCCCTTCCCGGCCTACCTGCCGAGCCGGGACGTGGCCCGCAAGGCGTACAAGGGCGGGTACTTCCTCGGCGCACCGGTGTACGACGTGCTCGACGAAGCCGCCCGGCGGGTCCCGGACTGGACGTGGGGCCCCAACGCCCTGCGGATCTTCTCCACCGTCGTCGACCGCATGAGCGGGGTGAAGACGGGGGGCACGACCCTGGCCACCGCCGTCCGGCAGACGCAGGCCGACGCCGTCGCCGCGCTGCGGGAGCGGGGATTGACCGTGCTGGAAGGGAAAGCCTGATGACCGTCCTCACCCCCGAGCGCGCCGCGGGCGTGCCGGCGCCGGTTCGCCCCGGCGCTCCGGCGCGGGGCGGCCGTGGCCGCGGCCGCGCCGGCCTCGTGCTGGCGGCCCCGTTCGCGATCCTGCTGACCGCGACCGTGCTCGTGCCGATCGGGTACGCCCTCTACCTGAGCCTGTTCACCGATCGGCTGTCCGGCCTGGGTTTCTCCGGTCCGACGCAGGCGTTCGTCGCGCTCGGCAACTACGCCGACGTGCTCACCGACAGCGCGTTCCACGCGAGCCTCGGCAACGTGGCGCTGTTCGTCGTGGTCCACATCCCGATCATGCTCGGCCTGGCGCTCCTCCTGGCCCTGTTGATCGACTCCGCCGTCGTGCGGCTCAAGCGCGTGTGGTCGCTGGCGGTTTTCCTCCCCTACGCGGTGCCGACGGTGATCACCGGGCTCATCTGGGCCTACCTGTACAGCCCGAATTCCGGGCTGACCGCGCTCCTGCCGTTCGACCCGCTGGGCAAGACCGGCATCCTGCCCTCGATCGTGAACATCGCGACCTGGCAGTGGGTCGGCTACAACATGATCATCTTCTACACGGCGCTGCAGGCCGTCCCGCGTGACGTCCTCGAAGCCGCGCGCGCCGACGGCGCCGGAGGCATCCGGACGGCGTGGTCGGTCAAGGTCCCGATGATCCGGCCGACCATGTTCGTCGCCCTCGTGTTCACCGTCATCGGGTCCCTGCAGCTGTTCACCGAACCCCTGGTGCTGCGCGGGTTCACCGGGTCGGTGACGAGCACCTGGTCCCCGAGTCTCTATGTGTACGAAGCCGCGTTCATCGCCAACGACTACGGCCGCGCCGCCGCCGCGTCCGTGCTGCTGGCGCTGGTGTCCGCCCTGCTCTCGGCGCTGGTCATGCGCCTGTCCGCCCGGAGGTCCCGGTGACCCTGTCCCCTGCCGCTGCGCCATCCGAGGCTTCGCCTCGGGCCGGGGGCTCCGCCACCCGGAACCCCCCCAAAGCAGCTTCGCGGTGGACGTCACGCACGGTCGTGCACGTCCTGCTGGTGCTGGCCGCGCTGTACGCGGTCCTGCCGCTGATCTGGCTGGTCACCTCGGCCACCAAGTCCGTCGGCGACTTCTCCACGACCGGGGCGTTCGAGTTCGGGCAGTTCCACCTCGGCGCCAACCTCAGTGCGCTGTTCACGCAGGAGAACGGCGTCTTCCTCGCCTGGATCCGCAACTCGCTGCTCTACGCCGGCCTCGGCGCGGTCCTCGGCTCGCTGATCTGCGCGGCGTGCGGGTACGCGATCGCGAAGCTCGACTTCCCCGGCCGCCGCGCGCTGTTCGCGATGACCCTGGCCGGTGTCCTCGTGCCGACCACCGCGCTGGCCCTGCCGCTGTACCTGCTGGCCTCCCAGCTGCAGGTGGTCGGGACGTTCTGGGCGGTGTTCATCCCGTTGCTGACCAACCCCTTCGGCGTCTACCTCGCCCGCGTCTACGCCGACGCCGCGGTGCCCGGTGAAGTTCTCGAGGCCGCCCGGACCGACGGCGCCGGCGAACTGCGGACGTTCTTCACCATCGCGCTGCCGATGATGCGGCCCGGTCTGGTGACCGTCTTCCTGTTCCAGTTCGTCGGGATCTGGAACAACTTCTTCCTCCCGCTGGTGATGCTCACCGACCCGAAGCTGTTCCCGATGAGCCTCGGCCTGTACCAGTGGAGCACGCGCGTGACCCAGTTCCCGCAGTACAACCCGCTCGTCATCACCGGCTCCCTGCTGGCGGTGCTGCCGCTGGTGGTCGCGTTCGTCCTGCTGCACCGGCAATGGCGGTCCGGGCTGGCGGCGGGCAGCGTCAAGTGACGCGCCGCCCGGAGACCCTGCTGGTGATGGCGCGGGACACGATGCGGCTGCAGTTCGGCGAAGCGGAACTGCAGCGGCTTCGCGCCACGGCCCGGCTGGGCGAGCCGCTGTGCACCGACGAGCTCGCCTCGGCGCCGGTCCGGGCGCGGCTGGCGGCGGCGGAGGTGCTGATCACGTCGTGGGGCTGTCCCCCGCTCGACGACGCGGTCCTGCGGGCCGCGCCGAACCTGCGGGCGGTGCTGCACGCCGCCGGCAGCGTCCGCGACCACGTCGGCGCGGCGGTCTTCGACCGCGGCCTGCTGGTCACCACCGCCGCCGACGCCAACGCCGAGCCGGTCGCCCAGTACACCCTGGGCGCGATCCTGTGGGCGTTCAAGAAGGTGCCCTTCCTGGCCGCCGACGCCCGGGCGTTCCGGGAGGACTGGGGTTACCGCGAACTGCGCGGGGAGCTGTCCGGCCGGGACCGCACGGTCGTCCTGGTCGGCTTCTCCCGCGTCGGCCGCCGGGTCGCCGCGCTGCTGCGGCTGCTGGACCTGGCCCGGGTGCTCGTCGTCGACCCGGTGGCCGATCCGGGCGAGATCCGCGCGGCCGGTGCCGAGCCCGCCGGGCTGGCCGAGGCGCTGCCCCAGGCGGACGTGCTCAGCCTGCACGCGCCGTCGCTGCCGGAGACCCGGCACATGATCGGCGCGGCGGAACTGGCGGCCCTGCCGCCCGGCGCGGTGCTGGTCAACACCGCGCGAGGAGCGCTCGTCGACACCACGGCGCTCGAACACGCCTGCGCCACCGACGGCCTGCACGCCGTCCTCGACGTCACCGAGCCCGAGCCGCTGCCCGCCGGCTCCCCGCTCTACGACCTGCCCAACGTGGTGCTGACGCCGCACGTGGCGGGCTCGCTGGGCTCGGAGACCCGCCGGATGAGCGCCGAGGCGCTCGGCGAGCTCGAACGCTACGCCGCCGGCCTCCCGCCCCGGGCCCCGGTGACCCGGCATTCCCTGGCCGTGCAGGCATGACCGCCGTCGAGGACCGGCGGCTGTCGCCGTACACGGGCTGGACCCGCGGGCACTGGACCGCGCTGGCGGACCGGATGCTGGCGGCGGCCGGGGAGTACCGCTCCCCGGCCGGCGCCCGGATCGACCTGCCCGGCCCGGCCAGCCGCAACGGCCGCGTTTCCGACGGCCTGGAAGGGTTCGCCCGGACGTTCCTGCTCGCCGGCTTCCGCGTCGCCGGGGAGGGCGGCGCGGATCCGGGTGGTTTCCTCGAGCACTACGCGCGCGGGCTGGCCGCCGGCACCGATCCGTCGTCGCCCGAGGCGTGGCCCCGGCCCGACGAGCTCGGCCAGTCCAAAGTGGAGGCGGCGTCGATCGCGCTGGTGCTCCAGCTGACCCGGCCGTGGCTGTGGGACCGGCTCGACGACGCCGTCCGCGACCGGGTCGTCGCCTGGCTCGCGACGGTGGTCGGGCAGCCCTACCCGCCGATCAACTGGGTGTGGTTCCGGATCGTCGTGGAGTCGTTCCTGCGCGAGGCCGGCGGCCCGTGGTCGGCGGCGGACGTCGAGGAGGACCTCGCCGTGCACGCGTCGCTGCGGCGGCCCGGCGGCTGGCTCAGCGACGGCGACGAGCGCGCGTACGACCACTACACGGGGTGGGCCCTGCACCTGTACCCGCTGCTGTGGACGCACCTGTTCGATGTCACCGGCACCCTGTGCCCCGGCGCCCTGCGCCACCAGTGGGCCGCGGATCTGCGCCACTACCTCGACGACGCCGTCCGGCTGGTGGGCGCCGACGGTTCGCCCCTGCTCCAAGGCCGCAGCCTGGTCTACCGCTTCGCCGCCGCGGCCCCGTTCTGGGTCGGCGCGCTCACCGGGACTTCGCACCTGTCCCCCGGCTTGACGCGCCGGGTCGCCGGCGGGATGGTGCGGCACTTCGCCGACCGGGGCGCCCCGGACGGCCTGCTGAACCTCGGCTGGCACCACGCCTGGCCCGCCATGCGCCAGGCGTACTCCGGGCCCGGCTCGCCCTACTGGGCGACCAAAGGGATGCTGGGGCTCGCGCTGCCCGCGCACCATCCCGTGTGGACGGACGTCGAGGACCCGCTGCCGATCGAGACCGGCGACGTCGCCCGTGTCGTCGCCGCGCCCGGCTGGCTGGTTTCGGGACGGCGTCGCGACGGCATCGCCCTGGTGGTCAACCACGGCACGGACCACGCACGTCCCGGGGATCCGCGCGGCGACTCGCCGCTCTACGCGCGGCTCGGCTACTCCACCGCGACGGTGCCGCCGCTCGGTTCCGTACCCGACAACACGGTCGTCGTGCTGGACGCGGACGGCCGGGCGAGCCACCGCGCGGGGTACGTAACCTGCTACGCGACCGAGCTGCCGGGCGGGGTGCTGGCCGCGGCGTCGCAGGGCCGGGTCCGCTGGGTCGACACCGACGCCGACGATGCGCCGGACCACGGTTCGGGCCGCAGCGGGCCGGTGGTACCGGGGCCGGTGCTGACCGTGGCTTCCGTGGTGCGGTGCGGTGTCGAGGTCAGGTTGGCACGGCTCGACGGTGCCGGGGGTCCGGTCCGCTCGCTGAGGCTGAGCGGCTGGCCGGTGGCGGACGCGGCCCGCCCGGCCACCGATCCGGGCGTAGCCGCCGCGCGGACGCCCGCCCTGCGGTCGGAGGTGCGTTCCCTGCGCGGCTTCACCACCGCCGACGTGGTCCTCGAGTCCGGCGTCTCACCCTTGGGCGAGTGGACCGCGATCCCCTTCGTCGCCACCGACGGTCCCCCGGCCCCGGGCGCCGTGCTCGCCGCCGTCGTGGTCCTGGACCGCGGCGGTCCCGATGAACCCGATCCGGCCCTGGCGGTCGCCGCGGACGGCCAAGGCGGCCACCGCATCACCCTCACGTGGCCCGACGGCCTCACCGCCGAAGTCGCCTTGCCGGCCTTCCCCGTTCCGCACCGAATGTCCTCTTGACCTCCGGCCGACCGTGATGTTCCATTTTGTTGGGTTCTGTCCGAATCATGTCGGAACATGGAGGTTTCCCCCGTGCGCCTGCGCGCTCTTGGTGTGGTCTTGGTGGCACTCGCCGGGGTCCTGGTGCCCGCCGGGCCGGGCAGCGCGGCTTCGCCACCCACCGACGACGTCTACTCCTACCTCGAAGATCCGCGGAAGGTCGGCGAAGGCCAGGAGCCGCCGCACGCGTTCCTCGCTCCGCACGCCGACGTCGATTCCGCCGTCCGGGGGCAGGAACACACGCCGTTCACCAAAACCCTCGACGGCAAGTGGCGCATCGCGATGGCGGACACCCCCGCGCAGGTTCCCGCCGGTTTCCACGCCGCCGGGTACGACACGTCGGGGTGGCGCGAGGTCTCCGTGCCGCACACCTGGCAGACCGACGGCCTCGACCACCCGGTCTTCCGCAACATCGCCACCGAGATCCAGCCGGACGCGCCGCCGCGGGTGCCCCGCGACGTCAACCCGACAGCGGCCTACACCCGCGACTTCGACCTGCCCGCCGACTGGGCGCAGCGGCGCACCTTCCTCCGCTTCGACGGCGTGACCTCGGCGTACTTCGTGTGGGTCAACGGCCGGTACATCGGCTACGACCAGGGCGGCTACACGCCCGCGGAGTTCGACATCTCCGCCGCGCTACGGCCGGGCCGCAACCGGCTCGCCGTCCAGGTGCACCGCTGGAGCGCGGGCGCCTACCTGGAGGACTACGACCAGTGGCGGTACGCGGGCATCTTCCGGTCGGTGACGCTGACTTCCGCGCCTGCCACCCACCTCCGGGACGTGACGCTGCGGACCGATCTCGACCCGACGTACACCGACGCCGTCCTTTCCGCCGCCGTCGAGGTCGCGCGCGAACCGGGTGGCACCACCGGGAAGCACACGGTCGGGCTCAGCCTGCGCGACGCGGCCGGCAAGGAGGTCGGGACCGCCACCCAGGACGTCGAAGTCGGGGACGCCGGCGGCGCGGTCACCCTCACCCTGCCCGTGCGGAACCCGGCCAAGTGGACCGACGAGACGCCGAACCTGTACACCACCGTGCTGACCCTCACCGGCCCGGACGGGAAGACCACCCACATCACGCGCGAGACGACCGGCTTCCGCGAGATCGAGATCCGCGACAAGCAGCTGCTGGTCAACGGCAAGCGCGTGCTGTTCAAGGGCGTCAACCGCGCCGAGACCGATCCCGAGCACGGCCGGCACGTGCCGCGCCAGGCGCAGGAGCGCGATGTCGCGCTGCTCCGGCAGCTCAACGTCAACGCGGTCCGCACGTCGCACTACCCGTCCGACCCGTACTTCTACCGGCTCGCCGACGAACACGGCCTGTGGATCGACGACGAGGTCGACATCGAGACGCACAACCACGAGAACTGCGCCCAGTGGTGCCAGGCGAACCAGCCCGAGTGGCGTGACGCCTTCCTCGACCGGCTGGCCGGCATGGTGGAGCGCGACAAGAACCACCCCAGCGTCTTCCTGTGGGACACCGGCAACGAAGCCGGCCTCGGCGCCCACCACTACGCGATGGCGGACTGGCTGCGGGCCAACGACCCGACGCGCCCGATCTACCACCAGTCCAACAACCCCGACGGCGACGCGCCGTTCGCCGACGTGTGGGGCCCGCGGTACCCCTCGCCGGAGAAGTTCGCCGATCAGGCGAAGAAGACCACGAAACCGCTGATCTTCGGCGAGTACGCGCACGCGATGGGCAACAGCCTGGGCAACTTCCGCGAGTTCTGGGACATCATCCGCGCGAACCCGCAGACCCAGGGCGGGTTCATCTGGGACTGGGCCGAGCAGAACATCCGGCAGCCGGTGCGCGTCGTCCCGGACGTCTCCGGGCACGGCATCGCCACCCACCTGTCCGGGGCCCCGAAGCTGGTCGACGGGCACCGCGGCAAAGCCCTGGAACTGTCCGGTTTGGACGACTTCGCCGAGGTTTACCGCGACCGCAGGCTGGACCTCACCGGAACCGCGCTGACGCTGGACGCGTGGGTGAAACCGGGCAAGTGGACCGGCAGCTTCCCGATCATCACCAAAGGCGACCACCAGTACTCGCTGAAGATGAAGAACGAGACGACGCTGGAGTTCTTCGTCCACAGCGGCACGTGGATCCCCGTGCAGGCCCCGGTCCCCGCGGACTTCTACGGCAACTGGCACCGCGTCAGCGGCACCTACGACGGCGCCACGCTGCGGCTGTACATCGACGGGCGCGAGGTCGCGCAGAAGGCGTTCACCGGCGCGATCGACTCCTCCTCGGCCGAGGTGAACATCGGGCGCGACTTCGAGACGTCCTGGAACGACCCGTCCACCATCGGCTGGATGGCGCGCGGCCAGGTCGACGACGTCCGCATCCACGACCGCGCGCTCGGCGCGGCGGAGCTCGCGGGGCCGGAGCCGGCCCCGGGCGCGGTACTGGCGCTCGACTTCGACAGCGTGACCGAGCGGGGCACGTACCTGTCCTACGGCTCCAGCCTGTCCGGTGTGGACGGTCTGATCGGCTCGGACCGGAAGCCGCAGCCGGAAACCACGCAGCTGGCGTGGGCCCACCAGCCGCTGCGGTTCGCTTACGCCGATGGCGTGCTGTCGGTGACGAACGAACGCCAGTTCAGCGACACCGGCGACGTGAGCCTGCGGTGGCGCGTCACCGAAGGCTCGAAGACGGTCAAGAGCGGCGAACAGCCGTTGCGCGTCGCCGCGGCCACCACCGGCCGGCTCACCCTGCCGGTCAAGGCGGGCGACCGCGAGCGCTTCCTCACGGTCGAGGCGGTCGTCAAGACGCCGCGGCCGATGCTGCCCGCGGGCCACGTCCTGGCGCACGACCAGTTCCCGCTCGGCGGCACCCGCGTGCCGGGTCTCGACCGGGCGCCGCTCGACTGGGGCCTGGTGACCGCGCGGGAGACCGCGGATGCGGTCACCGCCGCGGCCGGCCCGGTGAGCTACCGGGTCGACAAGCGGACCGGCACGCTGGTGTCGATGCAGTCCTGGGGCAGGGAACTGCTGGCGAGCGGCCCGAAGCTCGACGCGTGGCGGGCCCCGATCAGCAACGAGACGTTCGCCTGGGGCCGGGCCGAAGGCGAGGACTGGCGCAAACTCGGCCTCGACCGCCTGCGCACGACCGTCACCGGCGTGCGCGTGGAACGCGCGGGCAGCGTCCGCGTCGTGGTGGACAGCCGGGTCGCGGCGCCGGACGTGGCGGGCGCGTGGTTCGACCAGACGATGACGTACACAGTGGACTCGGCGGGCGTGCTGCACCTGGCGCACAACGTGACCCCGCAGGGCACCCTGCGCACGCTGAACTACCTGCCGCGCATCGGGGTGTCGCTGGCCGTCCCGGACAGCTTCCAGCGGTTCGCCTGGTACGGCCGCACCGCGGAGAGCTACGTCGACCGCAAGGACGGCACCCCGATCGCGGTCAACAAGTCCACTGTGGACGAGCAGTACGTGGACTACCACCGCCCGCAGGACCACGGCAACCACACGGACGCCCGCTGGGCGCTGCTGACCGACGGCCGGCTGTCGGGGCTGCTGGTGAGCGGGATGCAGGACGTCAGCGTCACGCCGTACGACGACCTGGACCGGGCGGCGTACCCGTTCCAGCTGCAGCGGAACCCGGGCTGGTTCACGCTGCACGCCGACCACGCGGCCACCGGCGTGGGCGACACCCCGAACCCGGTGCGCGAGAAGAGCCAGGTCGCGGCGGACCCCACGTACGCGTACACGTTGTCGCTCCGCCCGCTGACCTTGGCGGAAGCCCTGACGGGGCTGCCCGCGGGCGGCTGATCTCCCGCCGGAGGGGCCTTTGCGGCCCCTCCGGCGGGGGCTCAGGCTGTGGTGACGCGCGCCAAGCGGCCTACCGCCCGACGCGGTGCGGTGCTACCGGTCGGCTTTCCGGGCGCTGAAACGGGAAGCGGCCGATCCCGGCTGCCCTTCTCGAACGACTCCGGCGGCGGCGGCCGGACGCGTGCCGCGCTCGGCGTCGTCGAGGCCGAGCGCCGCGACCAGATCGGCGACCCGGTGGTGCGCCTCCAGCGGGTGGCGCAACCGGCCTTCCGGGTGAATCCGGTAGTGGTTCCGCCGGCCGACCCGCTCGCGCTCGAGGTAGCCCTCCGCGATCAGGTCCGCGAGGATGAGCTGCACCCCGCGCTCCGTGATCCCCACGCGCTCGGCGATGTCGTGCAGCGTGCGGTCGGGATCCGCGGCCACGCACAGCAGCACGTGCGCGTGGTTGCTGAGGAACGTCCACGAAGCCATACCGGCCACCTTAGACCTGGTCTCAAAACTCGGCGTGTCGCTAGGTGAACCAACGGCCCGCCCGTGGCTCCGCACCGCCCGCCTGTGGGGCCCGGCCGACGGACCGCGAGGTCTGTCAGAGAGACTGGGGGCCATTGCCCGCCCTCTCGACCTGGAGCCTTTGATGCCGCAAGGGACCGTCCGTTGGTTCGACGCCGAACGGGGTTTCGGCTTCCTCGCGCCCGAGGACGGCTCGCCGGACGTGTTCGTGCACGCCTCCGAGATCGTCGGGGACGGCGGCGCGAAAGTGCTCCGCGAGGGTCAGGCCGTCGTGTTCGAGGTCGGCGAGAACGACCGCGGGCCCCAGGCGCTGCGCGTTCGCGTCACCGCCGATGCGGCCACCGGCAGCGCCGTGGGCCTGCTCGGCACCATCAACTGGTACGAGCCGGGCAAGGGGTACGGCTTCGCGTCGCCGGACGGCGGCGGCGCCGACATCTTCGTGCACAGCTCCGCCATCGTGACCGGCGGCGTGGTCAGCGAGGGGCAGCGGGTGGCCTTCCTGATCGTCGAAGGCGAGCGCGGCCCGCAGGCCGGGCACGTGATCCCGCTGGGAGCAGGGGCCGGCTCACCCGCTGCGGCTGGTATCGCGGACGGTGCCGACGGCACGGTGGCCTGGTACGACGAGGACAAGGGCTTCGGCTTCATCAACCCCGACTCCGGCGCCGGGGATGTCTTCGTTCACGCCCGGGCCCTGGCCGAGGGGCTGACGTGGCTCGCGGAGGGCGACCGCGTCGCCTACGAGGTGGCTAGTGGAGACAAGGGCCCGCAGGCCCGCGACGTGCACCTGGTCCGGGGCGCCGAGCCCCAGACGGCGCCGCAGCGGTCGGCACCTGCCGCGGCCGCAGGGCCGGCGGCGCGGGACGTGCCCGTACGAGGCGGCGAGGGCGTCGTCGCGCGCTACGACGGCGACCGCGGCTTCGGCTTCATCACCCCGGACGCAGGCGGCGACGATCTCTTCGCCCACGCGTCCGTGATCATGGGGTCGGAGCCGCTGCAGAAGGGTGACCGGGTCCGGTACACGGTGCGTCAGAGCGACCGGGGCCCGCAGGCCGACCGCATCGAACGCCTCTGAAGAGGCGGCCCCACCGATGGCTGATCACTTCCCGGCGAGAGTGCTCGTTCATCCCCGTCGATGGTGGACAGCTCGTCGAGCACGAGCTGGTGCAGCCGGTCCCACACGCCGGCGTCCTGCCACTCGCGTAACCGCCGCCACGCGGTGTGCCCGGAACCACATCCGAGCTGCTCGGGTAGGTCTCGCCGGCGGCAGCCGGTGTCGAGCACGAACAAGATCCCCTCCAGCGCGGCACGGTCATCGATCCGGGGCCGCCCACCCGGACCGCGCGGCGCTGGTCGGGACGGGATCAGGGGTTCGATCAGCTCCCAGAGCCGGTCTTCGACCCGCCGCTGCTGCGTCGTCTTCGCCACGACTGCCCACGATCGACGACCAGGACCGGCAGGTTACGCAGTGACGCACCCTTAAGGTTTTGAGACCAGGTCTTAGCCGTCCGAACTTGACAGACGAAGTGCAGTTCGTCATTCTGGAGTCAGCGGAGGGGAGTACCCGCCCGGTCCGGCATCGTCAATACGGCTGCCCCAGCGCAGCCCGGTGCCGGCGTCACCTTCGGGTGACCGGGGAGACCTCCGGTTCGGCACCGAACCGGAGGAATGTCTCGTGACCGTCCCGTTCTGGGCCTGGGCCGCCGTGCTCGGCGTCATCCTGGTCATGCTCGCGATCGACCTGGCCGCCCACCGCCGGGCCCCCGTCGTCGGCGTCCGATCGGCGCTCGCGTGGTCCGGCGCGTGGGTGGTCCTGGGGCTCGCCTTCGGCGCCGTGGTCTGGTGGGTCTGGGGCGCGGAGTTCGCGGGCCAGTACTTCGCCGGCTACGTCATCGAAAAGTCCCTGGCCGTCGACAACGTCTTCGTCTTCGCGATCATCTTCGGCTACTTCGCGGTCCCCCGCGAGTACCAGCACCGCATCCTGTTCTACGGCGTCGTCGGTGCCCTGGTGTTCCGGGCGGTGTTCATCGCCGCGGGCTCGGTGCTGATCGCGAGCTTCGCCTGGATCCTCTACGTGTTCGGCGCTTTCCTCGTCATCACCGGCGTGCGGATGGCGCTGCACCGGGACGAGACGGTCGACTACGAGCAGAACCGGGTGCTGCGGGCGTTCCGCCGGATCGTCCCGTCCACCGACGGCGACCACGGCGGCCGGTTCCTGGTGCGGCAGGCCGGTCGTTGGGTGGCCACGCCGCTGCTCGCGGTCCTGGTGCTGATCGAGGTGACCGACATCGTCTTCGCGGTCGACTCGATCCCGGCGATCTTCGCGGTCACCCAGGAGCCGTTCCTGGTGTTCACGTCGAACGCCTTCGCCGTCCTCGGCCTGCGGGCGATGTACTTCCTGCTCGCCGACGTCATGCACCGGTTCGTGTACCTGAAGCTCGGCTTGGCGCTGGTGCTGGTCTGGGTGGGCGTGAAAATGCTGCTGCTGGACGTCTGGAAGATCCCGACCGCGCTCTCGCTGGGAGTGGTGGCCGCGATCCTCGCGACGGCCGTCGCCGCCAGCCTGCTCCGCACCCGAACCCCGCTTCCCCGAAAGGAACGATGATGAACCACCTCACGAAGGCCCTCCTCGCCGCCGGAGTTTCCCTGACCCTCACCGCCTGCGGCGCGGCCGCCGAGACGGCGGGCCAGGTGGGCAACGCCGCCTCGACGGCGGCGGTCTGCGCGGAAGCGGTGCAGATCGCCACGGCCAATTCGGACGTGACGGACCCGGCGGCCGCGGCCGACCGAGCCCACAAAGCCGCCGACGAGCTGACGGGCCTGGCCTCCCGGGCGGCGAACACCACGGCGGCCGAAGCGATCACCAAGCTGGCAACCACCTACCGCGAGACAACGGCCGCCGAGCTGGCCGCAACCCCGGCAGCGTGGGTCCGCGAGAAGACGGACCAGGTGGCGGCCCTGACCAAGGCCTGCGGCGGCTGACTCCCGCCCACTACGCGCGACGAACTCGCCCGACCCCGCCCCAGGAGCCACCATGACCGGATCCCCCGCCCCGCCGGCCGCCGCGGGAGAACTCACCGGGGTGGCCGGGTGGGCCGTCGGGCTCATGGAATCGCTCGGTGGTCCCGGGGCGGCCCTCGTCGTCGGGCTGGACAACCTCTTCCCGCCCCTGCCCAGCGAACTGGTCCTCCCCCTCGCCGGGTTCGCCGCCGGCCGGGGCGCGTTCGGCCTCGGCGAAGCCGTCTTCTGGACCACGCTGGGCTCCGTCGCCGGTGCCGTCGTCGTCTACCTGCTCGGCCGGCGGCTCGGGCACGACCGCACGCGCCGGCTGGTGGCCCGGGTGCCGCTGGTCAAGGCGGCCGATTTCGACCGCACCGCGGCCTGGTTCGCCCGGCACGGCGGCAAAGCCGTCTTCCTCGGCCGCATGGTCCCGGTCTTCCGCAGCCTCGTCTCCGTGCCCGCCGGGGTCGAGCGCATGCCGTTCGGGCGGTTCCTGCTCTACACCACGGCCGGCAGCCTCGTCTGGAACACCGGGTTCGTCGTCGCGGGCTACCTGCTCGGCGAGCACTGGCCGGTGGTCGAGCGGTACGCGTCGGGCTTCCAGTACGTCGTCCTCGCGGCCATCGCCGTCACCGCCGGGGTGTTCGTGGTCCGCCGGGTCCGGGCGCGCTAGGCGCCGTCGCGCAGCGCATGGATCATGCTCCGCAGGATCCGGAACGCCCCCGATCGCTCGGCCTCGGTCAGGCCGGCCAGCATTCTGACCTCGACGGACCGGACCGCCGCGGACGCCTTCTCGAGGCTCCGCCGGCCGCGAGGCGTGAGCCGCGTGGGAAGAGCCTTTCCGACGGGTGCCTCCGCGGGCCTGGTCACGTAGCCGTCTCGTTCCAGGGCCTGGAGCAGCACGTTCATCGTCTGCCGGGTCACGAACGCGCCCCGGGCTAGCTCGGAGTTCGACAAGCCCGGCCGTTGCGCCAGCAGCTCGAGGCAGGAGTAGTGCGTCACGCTCATCCCGAGCGGCCGCAGCACCTCCTCCATGGCTACGCGCAGCGCGCTCGACGCCTCCTTCAGCAGGTAGCCCAGTGACGTCTCCAGGTCGACACCGTCTTGACTCATGTCAGTATTCTGACATAGATTGACCCGTGTCAGAAAACTGACACGCAAACGAAGGAGCACACCATGCCCGCCACCGGTCCCGACTTCATCTCGCTCCAAGCCCGCGACCTCGACGCTTCGCAGGCGTTCTACGAGCGGTACCTCGGCCTCGTCCGCTCGCCGGCCGGACCTCCGCACGCCGTCGTCTTCGAGACGAAGCCGATCGCGTTCGCCCTCCGCGACGTCGTTCCCGGCACCGATCTCGCCTCCGTGGCCCAGCCCGGCATCGGTGCCGGGATCTGGCTCCACGCCACCGACGTCCAGGCCATTCACGACGCTCTCGTCGCCGACGGTCACCCCATCGTCTCCGCACCGATCGACGGCCCCTTCGGCCGGACGTTCACCTTCGCCGACCCCGACGGCTACCGGATCACCCTCCACGACCGCACCTGACAGCTCGGCCGCGCAAGGTCAGGGCAGCCACGCGACCTCCCCGGGGCGCCGAGCACGGCGTCGGGTAACGGCCCCAGCCACGCGATCGAGTCGTCGGCGAACACCGGCGTCCCGGGATCGTCCGCCGGCGCGCCGAGCCCGGGCGGGCAGCACGCGCCGGCTCCGGTGGTTCAGCTCGGCGAGGCAGGTGTGGGTCGCGATCCGGTCTGGGGGATCGCCTCGGAAGACATCACACACTCCCTGCTCGTGCCGGACATCGTCGGTCAAGGACGCGGATCGCGCCCGAGGTCGGCGAGCCCGATCTCCGCCGCCGACGTGACCGCGTAGTCCAGGGCGGCGGCGAGCACCGCCTCATCCGCGGGACGCCCGGGCACCCGGACCCTCCTGGCCGCGCAGTTCCTCGAGCGCGGTGCGCATCGCAGGCAGGCCCGCCCGGTAGAAGCGGGGTCCGTAGGACACCCTGGCGACCCCCAGCGACGCCAGGGTACCCAGGTCCAGTTCCGCGCCGCTGTTTCCGTTGACCGGCCCGGAAATGCCGTCGACCAGCCGCTTCAGGCCGTCGGCGCTCGACACCCCGATCGGGTAGACGCAGTCCGCACCCGCCTGCCGGTAGAGCCGGCCGCGCCGGATCGCCTCGGCCGTCCGGTCCGGTCCGCAAAACCCGCTGGGCGGCAGGAAAGTGTCGATCCGCGCGTTGACGACGAGCGGGACGCCGGCCGCGTCGGCCGCCGCGCGGACCCTGGCCAGGAAATCCGCGTGCGCCGCGGCGTCCACGAGGCCCCCGGCCCGGTGATCGGTGTCCTCGAGGTTGCAGCCGGCAGCCCCGGCTTCGAGCAGTTCGGCCACGAGCCGGTCCGGCTCCAGGCCGTAGCCCGCCTCGGCGTCCACGGTCACCGGGACGGGCACGGCGCGGGCGATCCGGGCGGCGGCGGCGAACATCTCCCGCCACGGGGCCTGTTCCCCGTCCGGGTGCCCCAGCACGTCCGCCACGGCGGCGCTGGAGGTCGCCACGACCGGGAAGCCGGTCTCGACGACGAGTTCGGCGCTGGCTTCGTCCCAGGCGTTCGGCAGCACCAGCAGCTTCCCGTGGTGCAGCTCGCGCAGCAGGTCGGCGTGGGCCTTCAGGTCGGACATGGCCTTACTCCTTCGGTTCGCGGCGAGGGATGAGGGAACCGGCCAGCGCACCCACCGCGGCGAGGACGGCGCTGGCCACCGCGGCGGCGGCGAACCCGGCGGAGAACTCCGCACTCGACGCGTAGCTGCCGGCCAGCGAGAACCCGGCGACCAGGATCGCGACGCCGAACGCCCCGCCGAGTTGCCGCATCGCGCTGAAAGCACCGGAGGCCTTGCCGAGGAACCGCGGCGCGACCGAGGTCAGCACCGCGCTCTGCGCGGCGGGCAGGCACATCGCGATGCCCGTGCCGGACAGCACGAGCGGCGCGGCGATCGCCCAGTAGCCGATCGCCGGGCCGGCGACCAGGGCGATCCAGAGCATGGCGAGCCCGTGCAGCCCGAGCCCCGCGACGATGAAGGGCCGTTCGCCGAACCGGCCGACCAGCCGGCCCGCCACCTGCGGGACGACCGCCGTCGTCAGACCCCACGGCGCCAGCCCGAGCCCGGCGGCCAGCGGCCCGAACCCCAGCCCTTCCTGCAGGTACTGGGCCATGAAGAACACCGCGCCCAGCGCGGAGGCCCAGTGGAAGAAGATCACGGCGTTGCCGGCGGCGAACCGGCGCGAGCGGAACAGGTGCAGGGGCAGCATCGGGTGGGCGGCTCGTCGCTGCCAGGCCACGAACGCGCCGAGCGCCACCAGGCCGGCCGCGAGCGGGCCCAGCACCGCCACGCTGGTCCAGCCGGCCGCGTTGCCCTGGATCAGGCCCCACACCACCCCGAAGGAGCCGGCGCCGGCCAGCACCAGGCCCGGGACGTCGAGGGCGGCATCCGGGCCGTGGCTCTCCTCGGTCCGGGTCAGGACGAAGCAGACCAGCGCCACTCCCACCGGGACGTTGATCCAGAAGATCCACGGCCAGGAGATGCCCTCCACGACGGCGCCGCCGAGCAGCGGCCCGAGCGGCACCGCCACGCCGCTGACGCTCGCGAAGACGCCGAGGGCCTTGGGCCGGGCCTCCGGCGGGAACGCGGCCCCGAGCAGAGCGAGCGCGAGCGGCATGACGAACGCGGCCCCGGCGCCCTGCAGCACCCGCCCGGCGATCAGGATTTCGACGTTCGGCGCGACCGCGCAGATCAGCGACGCCACCGCGAACAGGGCGACCCCCGTCGCGAAGACCCGGCGACGGCCCCAGCGATCACCGACCGCCGCCGACGTCATGAGCAGGACGGCGAAGCTGAGACCGTAGGCGTTGACCGTCCACTCGAGCTCGGTGATCGACGCGCCGAGGTCGCTCTTGATCGCCGTCAGCGCGGTCGCCACGACCAGCGCGTCGAGGACGACCATCATCGACGCGACCGAGGTGATGGCCAGCACCCATCTTCGCTGCGTCCGCCCCTCGGCCGGGGCCGCCGGCGGGGGTGAAGTCCTGGTGCGCACTCGGGTCTCCTTCTGGCTCCGGTGGCCGGCGTTGCGCCGCTTCCGAAGACATGGACACCGCGCGGTCCCGGAAGGAATCGGCGTGCGGGCGAAGTTCCTCCGCGACCGAGCAAAGCCGTGAATGCCACCTTGAGGGACTTGGCGTCCCTCAAGGTGGCATTCACGGGCTTTCGGTCCTGGCCAGGTGGTCCTGCAGCCGGGCGTGGCGGAACTGGTAGAACGCGCCCGCTTGGCGCAGGATCCCGCGGCGGTAGGCGTCCTCGAGGAACGCGGCCGTCGCCCACGGCAGGCGGCCCGTCAGGGGCAGCCAGACCCGCGACACCACCAGCCACTGGCCCCACGCGGTGAACGCGAAGACGTACGCGACCGCCCCGCCGAGGCCGCCCACCGCGCCGACGATCAAGCCGCCCGAGAGGGTCCAGACCAGCGGCCCGAGGACACCCTGCAGGAGCTCGACCACGATCCGGCCGCCGGCCGCGATGGCCAGGGCCAGCAGCGGGCCGAACGCCAGCACCTGGCGCAGCACCGTCGTGCGGTTGGCGCGCAGCAGCATGGCGGGGCCGGCGGCCGAGCTGATGTCGAGCGGGGTTTCCAGCACGGAGACGAGCCCGAACGTCGCCCCGGCGGCCAGGCCGAACACGAGCCCGCTCGCGAGCGTGTTGACCAGCGCGGTTTCCACCAGCACGCCGATCCCGGGCGTGAAGCCGGTCGCCATCGCCCGGGAAATCACGGTCACCGGCCCGTAGCCCAGCCCGACGACGAACCCGCCCAGCAGCCCGGCGACGAACCGGCCGGCGTAGCGGCGCAGGAGGCTGCCCTCGGGTCTCCCGGTGCGTCCGCGCAACCGGACCTGCAGCCGGGACGGCTCGAACACCAGGCCGCCGTAGACCACCATGATCCCGTGGACCAGGCCGAACGCGAGGCCGACCACCGCGCCGACGAGCAGCCCGTCCAGCAGCCCGGCGCCCAGCCCGGGCAGGAAGCCCATGGTGACGACGTCCACGGGCACGAAGAACAGCCAGTCGGCGACGGCGGTGGCGAGCATGGCCGAGAGCACGACGGCGAGGATCCGGGACGAGCGGGGCAACGAGCCGCCCAGCCGCCACCACGCCAGGTCGCGCGTGCCGAGCCGGTCGAGGTGGCGGGCGAGGTAGCCGAGCCAGCGCCGGGCGCGGCCGGGGTCCCACCGGGGCCGGTCCCGGTACACCGTCGGCACGAAGCTGCCCAGCAGGTGGTCTTCGACGGCTTCGGCGGTCGGGAAGCGGGTGGTGTCGAGCAGGACGGCGGGGTCTTCCCCGGGCGCGTCGCTGTACACCGTCCGCGCGAGCACGACCATCAGCGGCGTGCTGAGGACGGCGGCGAGCGCGGCACCGGCTTCGCTGCCGGACTCGGCGAGCACGGGGTCCCACACCGTCCCGGGCGCGCCATCGGGCGCCGGGCGGCGGGTGGTGCGGGGCAGGTAGGCGAGCACGTCGCCCGGGGTGAGATCGGTCAGTTCGATCCCGGCGGCCGCGGTCAGCACGTCGGTCGCCGCGACCGCCGCGGCGTATTCGGCCGGGCGGCTGGTCAGCACCAGCGGCAGGGTGGTGCCGTTCAGCGCTTCCAGCGCGGCGCGGTGCAAGCCGTCGGCGATCTCGTCGAACCCGTCGAGCACCGGCAGGACGTGCCCGGCCTCGACCAGCGCGGCGGCGAGCGTCGAACCACCGCCAGGCGCGGCCGCGGCGAGTCCGGGGTAGTCGCGCAGCAGCGCGTCGATCAGCCAGTCCCGCAGCGCCGCCGCCCCCGGATCCCACGAGCCGAGGCCGAGCAGCACCGGCACGGGCTCGGTGTCCGCGCGGTCGCGCAGCCGGTCCAGGACGAACCGCAGGGTCAGCACGGTCTTGCCCGACCCGGCCCGGCCGAGGATCACCAGCCGTCCGGACGGGATCCGCCGGTAGGTGGCCGCGATTTCCCCGAGTTCGCCCGCCAGGTCCAGCGGATCGGCGGTGGCCCCGGCGGGAACGCGGCGGATGTTGGCCCAGTGGTCGGTCAGCCGCGCGGGCAGCGGCCGCCACCGCACGGGCAGCGGGAAGGGATCGTGGATCCGGCGCTGCTCTTCCTCCCGCTGCCACCGCCCGGCAACGGCGTGAGCGAGCCCCTCGGCCGCGGCGGCCAGCTCGCCGCGGGGCGTTGTCCGCGGGGCGCCCTCGCCGGAAACCGCGACCCCACCAGCCGCCTTACCCTGGGCCGCCACCCCCGGTACGACATCGCCGGGTACCGCGCTGCCGCCGGCCGTCGCCCCCGGCCCGAGGTCGCCCGGCACCGGGATGCCCTCCGCCGGAACCGCGGCGCCACCCGCCACCTCACCCGGAGCCGCCGCCTCCGACACCAACCCACCCGGCACCGGCATGCCTTCCCCGAGAACCATGGCGCCACCGGCCGACTCGCCGCCCGGCACCGCGATGCCCTCCGCCGGAACCGCGGTGCCACCCGCGGTCACGGTCAGCAACCTCCGGTGGTCCTCCGGCGCGATCCCCAGTGCGTCGGCGAGCAGCTTCACGGTGCCGAGGCGGGGGTTGGTGCCGACCTCGCGCTCGAGGCGTCTGATCGTGCGCACCGCGACCCCGGACCGATCGGCCAGCTCGTCCTGCGTCATCCCCGCCTGCCGCCGCAGCTCTCGCAGCAGCGCGCCGAACCCGCTCGTCACGTCCGCGCATCCCCCCAGCAGCGGTGTTGCGTTCCCGATCGACCCTAGCGTGCCGACCGGCCTTATTTGGCCGGTCTGCGTCCTGGCTCCCCGACCTGCGCGAACAGCAGGCTCGGCTCGTCATCGGAAACACCGAATCGGAAACACCGAAGAGGGGATCTCCATGGAGAGTCATTCACGAACGGGGCTGCAGCGCGGAGCCGCGGTGGCCACCGTTTTCGCCACCGCACTGGCCCTCGCGGCCCCCGTGGCGGCCGCCGAAACCGGGCCACCGCAGTTCGACAACGGCTTCGGGCTGACCGTCACCGAGCAGCCCGCGTGGGTCGACGGCAACCACCGGACGTTCACCTTCGCCGTCCGCTCCGACCAGGTGCCCACCCCGTCGGTGCTGCCGGGCCAGCTGCCGGGACAGCACGTCGTCATGGTCACCCTGCCGGTGGGCTACGACGGCACGGCCGCCACCCGCTACCCGGTGCTGTACTCGCTGCACGGCAACGCCGACCTGCCCAACACCCAGCGGAACCTGGACATCACCGAGTCGTCGACGCGCGCGGCGCCGCTGATCACGGTGCACCCCAACGGCGGCCGCAGCTGGTACTCGAACTGGGTCAACCCCGGCGCGCTCGGCACGCAGAACTGGGAGAACTTCCACCTCGGGCAGGTGATCCCGCTGATCGACGCCAACCTGCGGACGATCCCGGCGCGGACCGGCCGCGCGATCGCCGGGCACTCGATGGGTGGCTTCGGCGCGGTCCACTACGCCGAGCACCGGCCGGAGGAGTTCGGCTACGTCGGCAGCTTCTCCGGCGGCCTCGACCTGCAGAACTCCGAACAGCGGGCGGTGGTGGCGGAAACCGAGCTGGATCCCGCGTCCGGCACGCCGACGACGTCGGTGGACGCGATCTTCGGGCCGCCGATCTGGCCGTTCGACGGCATCTGGAACGCGCAGAGCCCCGCCCAGCACGTCTCGGCCCTGCGCGGCATGGGCGTGGCGCTCTACATCGGCAACGGCGGTGACCTGACCGTCGACCCGCTCCACGCGGTGGTCGAGAGCCGGGCCCGGGAAACGAACCTGGTGACCGCGGCCAACCTGACCGCCGAGGGCATCCCGTTCACCTTCGCCGACTACGGCGACGGCAGCGCGTGGGCGCCCGGCTGCACCGGCAAGCACAACCAGCAGCCGTGCCTGCAGGCCGACATGGACCACTTCGTGGGTCTGCTCATGCGGACGCTCCAGCACCCCTGATCTTCCGGGCCGGGCGGTGACGGGGGCCGCCCGGCCCGGATCCCTCGACGGAAGGAGGCCCGATGGCCGCGAACTACCGGTACTGGTGTGGCGAATGCTCCTACCGGACGCCGTGGCTGACGGAGTCCCGCGGCGCGGCGACCCAGGCCCGCCACTACGCCCGGCGACACGCGCGGACGGTACCCGGCGGACGGGTGGAGGTCCGCGCGAAACGCACCGAGGGCGGCGGTTGCGTGTGGCTCGTCGCGGTGCTGTTCCTGGTGCTGCTGCTGGCATCCACGTGCCGTCAGGAGGCGCGCAGCGCGCCGGCACCCGAGCCGTGCGGCACGTGCGCGGTGCGGTGATCGCGGAGATCCCGCTCAGCCCACCGCCCTGCCCAGGCGGGCCGCCAGCGCCCGGACGTGCTCGACGAGCTCCGGTGGCTCGTGCACCTGGAAGTCGAAGCCCTTGCCGGCCACGTAGATGGCCAGCTCGTCGAGCGAGTCGGACCCCGCGCGCAGGGTGCAGCGGTGCTCGTCGATCGGCTCCAGCGCCGCGGTGGTCGGGGCGATGCGCTCCGCCGCGGTTTCGGCGCTGACGTGCAGGGTGAAGCGGCCCTGGTAGCGGTAGGCCGAGGTCGAGATCGCCCGTGAGGTGTAGCCGGAGAGATCGGGGTCCGGCGGGGTGCGCGGGGTGAACCGGGGCCCGGTGGGCGTGCGGGGTTCGAGGCGGTCCACGCGGTAGGTGCGCCAGTCCTCGCGGTCGACGTCCCAGCCGACGAGGTACCAGCGCCGTCCGGTGTGCACCAGCCGGTGCGGCTCGGTCGTGCGGATGCTTTCGGTGCCGTCGTGGGCGCGGTAGCCGAAGCGCAGCCGCAGCGCGTCCCGGCAGGCGGCGGCGATCGCGGTCAGGGTGTCCGGGTCGGCGGTCGGGCCGGTGTTGGCCATCGGCACGGTCACCGACCGCAGGGCGTTGATCCGGTGGCGCAGCCGCGACGGCAGCACCTGTTCGAGCTTGGCCAGCGCGCGCACCGACGTCTCCTCGATGCCGGTGATCGAGCCGCCCGCGGCCGTGCGCAGGCCCATCGCGACCGCGACCGCCTCGTCGTCGTCGAGCAGCAGCGGGGGCAGGTCCGCGCCGGCGCCCAGCCGGTAACCGGCGGTGCCCGCGGTGGCGAGCACCGGATAGCCGAGGGCGCGCAGCCGTCCGATGTCGCGGCGCACGGTGCGCGGGGTGATCTCCAGCCGCTCGGCCAGTTCGGCTCCGGACCAGTCGCGCCGGGTCTGCAGGAGCGAGAGCAAACGCAGCAGCCGCGCCGAGGTTTCCCACATACCCGCGATTCTGCCGGTCGCTTAGGACCGAACCTGACCTAACCGGCTCCTACAGTCGAAGACATGCAGAACACCAGCGAGATCCGGCCCTTCACCATCGACATCCCGCAGGCCGACCTGGACGACCTGCGCGACCGGCTCGCCCGCACCCGGTGGACGGCGGACCTGCCCGGGACCGGCTGGAGCCGCGGGGTCCCGGTGAGCTACCTCAAGGAGCTGGCCGGGTACTGGCGCGACGGCTACGACTGGCGCCGCCACGAGCGCGCCCTGAACGAGTTCCCGCAGTTCACCACCGAGATCGACGGGCAGGACATCCACTTCCTGCACGTCCGCTCGCCCGAGCCCGGCGCGCTGCCGCTGATCCTGATCCACGGCTGGCCGGGGTCGATCGTGGAGTTCCTCGACGTCATCGGCCCGCTGTCCGACCCGCGAGCCCACGGCGGCGACCCCGCGAACGCGTTCCACCTGGTGATCCCCTCCATCCCCGGCACCGCCTTCTCCGGGCCGACCCGCGAGACCGGCTGGGACACCGACCGGATCACCCGCGCGTTCGCCGAGCTGATGAACCGGCTCGGTTACGACCGCTACGGCGCGCAGGGCGGCGACACCGGCGCCGTCATCGGCCCGGGACTCGGCCGGCTCGCCCCGGACAAGGTCGTCGGGGTGCACGCCAACGGGCTCGCCGCGTTCACCGCCCGGGACGCGGGGATCGAGCTGACCGAAGCCGAGCAAGCGCGGCTGAAGCACTTGGAGTACATGGAAACCGAGCAGTCCGGTTACGTGGCGCTGCAGACGACCCGGCCGCAGACGCTGGCGCACGGCCTGCACGACTCCCCCGCCGGTCAGCTGGCCTGGATCGTGGAAAAGTTCAAGGAGTGGACCGACCCGGCGGCCGAGCTGCCGGAGGACGCGGTGGACCGGGACCGGTTGCTCACCAACGTGATGCTCTACTGGCTGACCGGCACCGGCGGCTCCTCGGCCAACTGCTACTACGAGACCGCCCACGCCGGTGCCTGGGGTGCGAGTGAGCGGTACCCGGTCCCGACGGGCGTCGCGGTGTTCCCGCTGGACGTGTCGATCCGCAGCGCGCTCGACCGCGAGCACACGATCGTGCACTGGTCCGAGTTCCCCCGCGGCGGCCACTTCGCCGCGATGGAGGCGCCGGATCTGCTGGTCGAGGACGTGCGGGCGTTCTTCGGCAAGCTGCGGTGAGCACCGGGTCCTCCCGCCCGGCCGCGCGCCGGTGCAACCCGGCACAGGGGCCGTCCCGTCCCGTCCGGGAAGCAGCGAAGGCAGGGAGGAACCCGATGCGAAGGCTGTTCGTCGTGCAGTGTGTGGTCTTTCTCGTCCTCACGGCCGCGGCCTGCGGCCGCAACGAGCAGGGTGCCGGGGGCGGGGAGGTGCTGTGCTCTGACCTGTCCGACATCCTGAGGAAAGTCCGGGACCTGACGCAGGACCGGCTCCGGCAAGCACGGACTGACCGGAACAGCATCCTGCCGGGCGGTTGAGCAATAGTCCACTGTGGACGTTGCGGCCGGACGTGGTGGCGCTCCGGAAAACGTGGTCGCCGCCGGGCGCGACCAAGCCCACGACCTCGCCACCGCGACCGGGCCCTCCCGCCGGGCGATCGGCCTCGTGGAGCCTTGGCCGTCGCCCGGCCTCGCGGGCAGCGCGGTGCCGGGCGCGGTTCAGCGCAGCGGCTCGAGCGCCTTCGCCAGCGGCTCCAGCACGGCCGGGGTGTGCGGCGGCGGCAGGTACACGATCGCCAGGTCCACGCCCGCTTCACCGAGGGCCTCCGCTTCGGCGGCGACCTTCGCGTAGTCGAGGTCCGGGCCGAGGCGGACGTGCGAGGACAGCGTGATCTCGGCCGGGTCGCGGCCGATGTCCGCGCAGTGGCGGTGCAGCACGTCACGCTTGTGGGCGAACTCCTCGGGCGTGCCGCCGACGAAGTTCCAGTGCTGGGCGTACTTCGCGGTCGTGCGCAGCGTGCGCTTCTCGCCGCTGCCGCCGATGCAGATCGGCGGGTGCGGCTTCTGCACGCCCTTCGGCTCGCAGCGGGCATCGGTCAGCTGGTAGTGCTCGCCCCGGAAGGTCGTCGTCTCCTGGGTCAGCAACCCGACGAGGACCTCGCAGGCTTCCTCGAACCGGTCGCTGCGTTCCTTGACCGAGCCCAGCTGCATGCCGTACGCGCCCGACTCCTCTTCGTTCCAGCCGGCGCCGACGCCGATCTCCAGCCGGCCGCCGGAGACGATGTCCAGCGTCGCGGCCATGTTCGCCAGCAGCGCCGGGTGGCGGTAGTGGATGCCGCTGACCAGCGTGCCCAGCCGGAGCCGCTTGGTCGCCTGGGCGAGCGCCGTGAGCGTCACCCACCCTTCCAGGCAGGGACCGGTCGAATCGGAGAAAATGGGATAGAAGTGGTCGAAGGTCCAGCCGGATTCGAACAGCTCGATTTCGTCGGCGGCCTGCCACACGGCGAGCATGCCGGCCCATTCGGTGTTCTGGGGCGAGGTCTTGATGGCGAATCGCATGATCTTGATCGTAACCCTGGAGTTGTTCCAGGTTGCGGTCATTGACCGAGGCGGCCGTCGATCCGTTCGCGGAGGAGGTCGACGTGCCCAAGGTGGCGGGCGTACTCCTCGATCATGCCGACCACCGCTTCGCGCAGCGACATCGCCCCGCCGCCGCTGCCGTGCTGGTTCGCGGAATCCTCGGCGGTGACGTCCAAACTCGGCGCCGCGGCCAGGAACTCCGTCGCGAAGCCGGCTTCCGCCCGCCACGCCGCCCAGGCCTGCTCGACGACGTCCGGATCCGGCACGGCGCCGGTGAAGTCGGCGTCGCGGTCGGCGCCAGTGGTGTAGAGCCGGGGCACGTCCTGGCCGGCCAGGAGCACCCGGAAGGTGGCCCGCTCCACCTCGGCCAGGTGCCGCACGAGGCCCAGCAACGACATCGTCGACGGCTCGACCGCCCGCCGCGCCATGGCCTCGGCGTCGAGGCCAGCGCACTTCAGCTCCAGCGTGAGCCGCAGGCAGCGCAGGGATTCGGCCAGCGTGGTGCGCTCGTCGCCCAGGCGCACCCGGTGCTCGCGCGGGTCGTCGGGCGACGGCCTGCCGTCCTCGGTGAACATGTCGGCTCGTCGGGTCGCCATGCCCGTCATCGTCGGCGACCCCGCGGAACCGCGGCAAGCGGTTTTTTGTCGGGGGTGCCCGGTAACGTCCTTCCGGTGAACGCTCAGGAACGCATCCAGGAACTCGCCGATCGCATCACGGTGCTGCGTGACGCCTACTACCGCGGTTCGCCGCTGGTGGCCGACGCGGAGTACGACGCGGTCGAGGACGAGCTGCGGAGCCTGATCGGGGCGCACCCGGAGCTCGCGCCCGACCCGAACCCCCTCGACCAGGTCGGCGCGCCCGCGGTGCTGCACGCGCCGATCCGGCACTCGCGCCCGATGCTCTCCCTGGAGAAGGCGACCAAGCCCGAGCAGGTCGCCGCCTTCTTCGACCGCTTCCCCGGCCAGCCGGTGGTCGTCATGCCGAAGCTGGACGGGCTGTCGCTGGCCGTCGTCTACGAGAACGGACGGCTGGCCCGGGCGGTCACCCGCGGGGACGGCACGACCGGCGACGACGTCACGGTGCTCGTACGGGCGCTGACCGACGGCATCCCCGGTCACGTCGACGCGCCGGGCCGCGTCGAGGTCCGCGGCGAGGCCGTCATGCTGCGCTCCACCTTCGCCGCCTACAACAGCGCCCACCCGGACAAGCCGCTGATCAACCCGCGCAACGCCGCCGCCGGCACCCTGCGCGCCAAGGACCCCGCCACCGTCGCCGAGCGGCGCCTGCGGTTCTTCGCCTTCGACCTGTACACCGAGCCCGACAGCGCGGAGACCGACCTCGGCGGCGCGCTGCACACGCTCGGCTTCACCGCGGCCGACATGCGGCGCTGCGCCGACGCGGAGTCGGCCCAGCGCGTGATCGGCGAGATCGAGCAGCAGCGCAACGACCTCGACTACGACCTCGACGGCGCCGTGCTGCGGCTGGCGAGCCGGGACGCCTACGCGGCGGCCGGGACCCGGTCGAGCTCGCCCCGCGGTGCGCTCGCGTTCAAGTTCGCTGCCGAGGAGAAAACCACCGTGCTGGCCGACGTGGTCTGGGACGTCGGCAAGACGGGCAAGATCGCCCCGGTCGCCTGGCTGGAACCGGTGTTCGTGGGCGGCACGACGGTCACCCGCGCGACGCTGGCCAACCAGGAGGTGATCCGGGCCCGTGGCATCAGGATCGGCGACACCGTGCTGGTGCGCCGCGCCGGTGACGTGATCCCGTTCGTCGCCGGCGTGCTCGACGCCTCGAAGCGCACCGGCGCCGAGCGGGAGATCGTCCCGCCGGACACGTGCCCGTCGTGCGGGCAGCCGCTCACCGAGCAGGGCAACAGCCGGGAACTGTTCTGCACCAACGTTTCCTGCCCGGCCCAGACCGTCCGGCGGCTGATCCACTGGGCGTCGCGGGCCGCGGCCGACATCGACGCCATCGGCGGCGTGTGGATCGAACGGCTGGCCGAGGCGGGGATCTTGGAGCACCCGTCGGACTTCTACGGGCTGACCAAGGAAAAACTGCTGGAGTTCGACCGAATCGGCGAGGTCTCGGCCACGCGGATGATCGAGTCGATCGACGCGAGCCGGTCGGTCGGCCTGCGCCGGGCGCTGATCGGGCTGGCGATCCCGATGGCGTCCGAAGGCACCGCCGCCCGCCTGTGCCGGGCGGGGTTCGGCGCCCTGGAGGACGTCGCGGACGCGGGCGTCGACGGGCTCGTGGCCGTGGAGGACATCGGGCCGAAGGTCGCCGCGTCGCTGATCGAGCACCTCACCCGGTTGCGCCCCGAACTCGAGCGGCTGCGGAAGGCGGGCGTTTCCCTGGACGTGCGCGAGGAGGACCTCCCGCCGGTCGTCGCGGCCGGCGCGCCGCTGGCGGGCAAGACGGTGGTGGTCACCGGCGCGATCCACGATCCCCGTTCGGGGGAGAAGGTCCCCCGTCCGACGTTCCAGCGGCTCTGCGAGAAGGCGGGCGCGACCACGGCGTCCTCGGTCTCGGCGAGCACCGATCTGCTCATCACGGGCGCGGACGTCGGGGCGAGCAAGCTGACCAAGGCCGAGAAGCACGGCGTCGAGGTCGTCGACCAGGGCGAGATCTGGCAGCAGCTGATCGCGGCCGGGATCGTTTGACCCGCGCCCTGTCTCGGTTCCCGGATGCGGGTCGCCCAGTCGTGGCGGACCCCCGAGGGCGACACTGAGCGTGGGTAACCGCCTCGTTCGAAGGGATGCACGATGACCACGCCGCCGACCGATCTGGCGCTCGCCCGTCAGCTCCGCGTGCACGAGTTCCTCACCGGGCGGGGCTGGCACCTCGACGGCGACAGCGATCCCGGCCGCGTCTGGTTCGCCGACGACGTCCACGCCAGGTGGCACTACCCCGCCACCTACGGCGGTCAGCACATCAACGACGTCGCCGACACCACCCCGGTGCGGCTGCAGTGCTATTTCACGTTCGACAACCAGGGCGACGAGGTCTTCACCGTCGTCCCGGCGGGCAACCTCCGGGGCAGCGGCTGCGCCGAGCACGACACCATGGAGCGGTTCTTCCCCTTCACCGCCGACGGTGCCGTGGACCTGGCAGAGATCGCCGCACTGCTCGACACGCTCGAGCCGCGCGCGCGATCCCTCGACCCCCGGGCCCTGATCGAGTGCCGGTACTTCGGGCCCTGCCGGAGCCGGGCTCGGGGGTAGCCCGGCCGCCGCGCAGGTCGGCCGGCACCTTCGGGCGCGGGGATCTGCCCGGGCGGCGGCCCGGACGGGACCGCCTGCCCTGGTGACCGCTCATGCCGCGCTCGGGCCGCAGCGCCCGGTGGGCAACGCGGTGTTGACCAGCCTGCTGGACGGTGGGCGACCGGGCCGCCCTGGGGCACTCGCGGTGCAACGCTGCGGGTCCACACCGCCGGAGGAATGTCCGTGCCACGACGAGGCGAACGCCGCCCCCGAGCGCGTTGCCCCTGGCGACCGCCCGTCAGGCGGGCCGGCCCCGCTCGACGGCGTGCGGGTCGTCGGCGGGCAGCCATCCGGTGCCGAGGTCCAGGGAGCCGACGTCCCGGGTGAGCGCCGCGATGGTCGCGCGGACCGGCGCGCGGGTCTCGTCGCGGCGGGACACCAGGGACCACGTCCAGAACGGTGCCGGGTCCACCACCGGCCGCCGCCCGAGGTCCGGCGGTACCGGCGTCGTCTGGCCCTTCGGGTTGTTGAGCACCGGACGCCGCAGCCGGCGGACGTGGTCGAACAGCGCCGGGCCCGTGGACCCCCCGTCCTCGGTGTGCACCACCTCGGCGCCCGTCGCCCGGGCGAACTCCTCGGCGTAGGCGTTCCACGACGCCCAGCTGGCCGTGTCGGCGTCGACCAGCACGACGACGTCCCGGGCCGCGACCTCGGCGGTGCCGGTGCCGACCGCGTAGAGCCGGTCCGCGCCGATCAAGCGGGCTTCCAGACCGAGTTCGGCCAGTTCGGCGGCCCTCGCCCAGCAGATCGCCAGGTCGATGCTCCGGTCGGCCACCCGGCGCAGCTGGGTGTGCGAAGGCAGCACCCACGTGTCGACGTGCAGGTGCGCGACGCCCGCCACCCGGTCGAGCAGGTCGGCCGGGCGCCAGTTCACGTAGCCCAGCCGCACCGGCTCGCGCGCCGCGATCCCCGCGGCCGTGCGGCGTAGCTCGTCCGCCTGCTCCAGCAGCGCCCGGACCTGGGGCAGCAGCGATTCCCCGCAGTCGGTCAGCGTGACCGAACGGCGGTCACGGTCGAAGAGGCGGACACCGAGGTCACGCTCAAGCGCCTTGATTTGCTGGGACAGCGACGGCCCGGCGATGCGCAGCCGTTCGGCGGCCCGGCCGAAGTTCAGCTCTGTGGCGACGGCCACGAAGTACCGAAGCTGGCGTAGCTCCATGGCGGCAGCTTAATGCGGTGGGAGGTTGCGCCTCTCAAGTGAGAGCGAACCGGTCGTGGCGAAGCGCTCGGGTCCGGCACACCATCGGCTTCGGAAGCACCACTTCGAGGAGGTCCACAGAAATGAGCACCCAGAAGGTCGCGGTCGTCACCGGCTCATCGCAGGGCATCGGCGCGGCACTGGTCGAGGCGTACCGCAAGCTCGGCTACGCGGTCGTCGCGAACTCGCGGTCCATCACCCCGTCGGGCGACGCCGGGATCCTGGCCGTCGCGGGCGACATCGCCGACCCGGCCGTCGGCGCCCGCGTGATCGAGCAGGCCCTGGCCACGTTCGGCCGCGTCGACACCCTGGTCAACAACGCCGGCGTCTTCGTCGCGAAGCCGTTCACCGACTACACCGCCGCCGACTTCGACCTGGTGACCGGCGTGAACCTGCGTGCCTTCTTCGAGGTCACCCAGCGGGCGATCGCCGCGATGCTCGAAGTCGGCGGCGGGCACGTCGTCAACGTCACCACCAGCCTGACCGACCACGCGAACAGCGCGGTGCCCTCGGCGCTGGCGTCGCTGACCAAGGGCGGCCTGAACTCGGTGACGAAGTCCCTGGCCGTCGAGTACGCCACGCGCGGCGTCCGCGTGAACGCCGTGTCTCCGGGCATCATCCGCACTCCGATGCACCCGGCTTCGACGCACGAGGCCCTGGCCGCGCTGCACCCGGTCGGGCGGATCGGCGACCCGGGCGACATCGTCGACGCGGTCGTCTACCTGGAGGGCGCGCCGTTCGTCACCGGCGAGATCCTGCACGTCGACGGCGGCCAAAGCGCGGGACACTGACCATGGCCACCGAAATCCTCACCGGCGTGCTGGACGCCTGGAAGGCGGCGGTCGACGCGCACGAGCCCGAGCGCGTCGCGGAGGTCTTCACCGAGGACGCGATCTTCCAGGGGCTGCACCCGTACAGCGTGGGCCGGGACGGCGTGGCGGCGTATTACGGCTCCCAGCCACGGGGCATGACGGCGGACTACCGGATCGTGGAGACCCGCCGGTTGGCCGAAGACGTGCTCCTCGGGTATGCCCGTGTCGACTTCGGCTTCACCGATCGGCCGACGCTGTCGGTGCACCTGAGCGTCATCGTCCGCCGCGCCGGGGACCGCTGGCTGATCGCGCACTACCAGGTCTCGCGGCTCTGAAAGGGGCACGACGATGGAGTTCCTCGTCGACCTGGTGACCACGGTCCCTCCGGGCACCCCCGAAGCAACGGTCGAGGCACCCCTTGTCAGCCGACCGTCAAGCCCGCCTCGCGGAAGAGGCGGGCCTGACGGGGATGCGGGCTTGGACGGGCCGGTGCGGGTCCACGCCGAACTCCGGGCGCGCGATCTCGTGCCCGGAGGCTGACCTTCGCGTGCGGCGTCCGGTCAGCCGGCGTTCGCCTTGAAGCGCAACAGGTTCCCCGCGGCACATCCGCGGCCGGTTCCTCGCCGAGCCGGTTGCACCCGTAACGCCGCGGCACCCGGTCCTGCGAACACCGGTCGTCGAGGATTGCGCCGTCCCGTCTACAGCAGTCTTCGGCGGCAAGTCAAGAGCACCGCGAACCGGACTACCTGAAGCGGTTCCCCCAAGCGGAGTAGTCCGTTTTGCGCTCTCGGTCATGGCTATGATCCTGCGCATGGCGATCACCACTTTGGGGATCGATCCCGCGTATCGTCGAGTGACCAACCGCTTAGTAGGCTCGCGGGCACGAGCCCGCTTCTCAACGACGAGGAGGTCCCCGTGACCGATTCCCCTTCCCGTGTCGCCGTGGTCACCGGTGCCGGCCGCGGCATCGGCGCCGCCGTCGCGGCGCGGCTGGCCGATGACGGCTTCGCCGTCGGGCTGCTGGACCTGGACGAGGCCGGCGTCAAGCAGGGCGCCGAGGCGATCGTCGCCAAGGGCGGCAAGGCCGTCGGTGTCGCGCTGGACGTCAGTGACGCCGAGCAGGTCGAGGCGGCCGTCGGCCGCGTCGCCGACGAGCTCGGCCCGCCGGTCGTGCTGGTCAACAACGCCGGCATCACCCGCGACAACCTGATCTTCAAGATGACCGAGCAGGAGTGGGACTCCGTGCTCGGCGTGCACCTCAAGGGCTCCTTCCTGATGACCCGCGCGGTGCAGAAGCACATGACCGAGCAGAAGTACGGCCGGATCGTCAACCTGTCGAGCACGTCGGCGCTGGGCAACCGCGGCCAGGTCAACTACTCCGCGGCGAAGGCCGGCATGCAGGGCTTCACCAAGACCCTCGCGATCGAGCTGGGCAAGTTCAACGTCACCGCCAACGCGATCGCGCCGGGCTTCATCGCCACCGACATGACCGCGGCGACCGCCGAGCGCCTCGGCATGAGCTTCGAGGACTTCAAGGCGGCGGCCGCGTCGCAGATCCCGGTGCAGCGCGTCGGCACGCCCGAAGACATCGCCAACCTGGCGTCGTTCCTGGTCAGTGAGGGCGCCGGGTTCGTCTCCGGCCAGGTCATCTACGTCGCCGGCGGACCGAAGGACTGAGGCCGATGCGGGAATTCCAGAGCCTCGACGAGTTCGCCGCCGCGGCCGGCGAGCACCTCGGGTACAGCGAGTGGCTGACCATCACCCAGGAACGGGTGAACCAGTTCGCCGACGCCACCGACGACCACCAGTGGATCCACGTGGACGAGCCGATGGCGGCCGCCGGCCCGTTCGGCGGCACCATCGCCCACGGCTTCCTGACGCTGTCGCTGCTTTCGGCGTTCGGCCCGAAGATCTACAAGGTCAACGGCATCCGGATGGGCATCAACTACGGCCTCAACAAGGTGCGTTTCCCGCAGCCGGTGAAGGTCGGTTCGAAGGTGCGTGCCGGGGCCGAGCTGGTGGAGATCGCCGACATCCCGGGCGGGAAGCAGGCGGTGTCGAAGTGGACGGTCGAGATCGACGGCGAAGCGAAGCCCGCTTGCGTCGCCGAGTGGGTGACGCGTTTCCTCGCATGACGCCGTCGGAGCGGCACTTTCACGGGAAGTGCCGCTCCGAGGCCGCTGTACGTCATACCGACTAGTCGGTATGCTCTCCGGGACCGAGCTTGAGGAGGCTGGATGAACCCGCCAGGACTCGACCTGGGCCGCCTGCGCGCCCACCTGGACGCGCGCCGGCCCGGCCTGGTCGCCGGGGAGCTGACCGCGGACGTCGTGGAGGGCGGCCGGTCGAACCTCACCTACGTGGTGGGCGACGGCCGGTCGCGCTGGGTGGTGCGCCGGCCGCCGCTCGGGCACGTGCTGCCCACGGCGCACGACATGAGCCGCGAGTTCCGGGTGATCTCCGGCCTGCGGACCACCGCCGTGCCGGTACCCGAAGCGCTGCTCCTGTGCGAGGACGCCGACGTCGTCGGCGCGCCGTTCTACGTGATGAGCTTCGTCGAGGGCACGCCCTACCGGACCGCGGACGAACTCGCGGAACTCGGCGCGGACCGCACCCGGGCGATCGCCGACGCGTTGGTCGGCACCCTGGTCGACCTGCACGCGGTGGACCCGGCCGCCGTCGGACTGGGTGACTTCGGCCGGCCGGAGGGCTTCCTGGAGCGGCAGCTGCGGCGGTGGAAGAAACAGCTCGACGCGTCGCGCAGCCGCGACCTCCCCGGCATCGACGAGCTGCACGACCGGCTCGCGGCGGCGGTGCCGGTGTCCGGCGAGCCGTCGATCATCCACGGCGACTACCGGCTGGACAATGTGCTGGTCGACCGGAACGACCGGATTTCGGCGGTGCTCGACTGGGAGATGTCGACGCTGGGCGACCCGCTGACCGATCTGGCACTGCTGGTGGCTTACGCCGAGCGGGACAAGGTGTCGCTGCCGTTCGTCTCCAACGCCAGCTCGGCGCCGGGCTACCCGGCCACCGACGAGGTCGTCGCCCGCTACGCCGAGCGCTCCGGGCGGGACGTTTCGCAGCTGAACTGGTACGTCAGCTTCGCGTTCTTCAAGCTGGCCGTGATCCTGGAAGGCATCCACTTCCGCTTCACCAGGGGGCAGACGGTCGGGGCCGGCTTCGAAGGCGTCGGGGCCGGGGTCGCGCCACTGATCGCGCACGGCAACGAAATTCTCAAAGAGGAGAAGTAAATGGACTTCGCGTTCGACGAGAAGACCGAGGAGCTGCGCGGGCGGCTCCTCGAGTTCATGGACTCGCACATCTACCCCGCCGAGCCGGTGTTCGAGCAGCAGCTCGCCGAACGCGACGACCCGTGGGCCATCCCGCCGGTCGTCGAGGAGCTCAAGGCCGAGGCCCGCCAGCGCGGGCTGTGGAACTTCTTCCTCCCCGGCGACCGCAGTGTTGGTGCCTCCAATGCCGGCAGGCATGGGCAGGGCCTGACGAACCTGCAGTACGCGCCCCTGGCCGAGATCACCGGCCGCAGCATCCGGCTCGCCCCGACCGCGCTCAACTGCGCCGCGCCGGACACCGGGAACATGGAAGTGCTGGCCATGTTCGGTTCCGAGCCGCAGCAGAAGCAGTGGCTGGAACCGTTGCTGAACGGCGAGATCCGCTCCGCCTTCGCGATGACCGAGCCGGACGTCGCCTCCTCCGACGCCCGCAACATCGAGACGGCCATCCGCCGCGACGGCGACGAGTACGTGATCAACGGCCGCAAGTGGTACATCTCCGGCGCGATGAACCCCGCGTGCAAGATCTTCATCGTGATGGGCAAGACCGACCCGGACGCCGCGCCGCACCAGCAGCAGAGCATGATCCTGGTCCCCCGCGACGCCCCGGGCCTGACGGTCAAGCGCGGCATGCACGTCTTCGGCTACGACGACAGCGACCACGGCGGCCACGCCGAGGTGCTCTTCGAAGACGTCCGGGTGCCGGTGGAGAACCTCGTCGCCGGTGAGGGCGACGGGTTCGCCATCGCCCAGGCCCGCCTCGGCCCGGGCCGGATCCACCACTGCATGCGCGCCATCGGGATGGCCGAGCGCGCGCTGGAGCTCATGTGCCGCCGCGCGATTTCGCGGGAGGCGTTCGGCAAGCAGATCGCCCAGCAGGGCGTGGTGCAGGACTGGATCGCCGAATCGCGCGTCAAGATCGAGCAGCAGCGGCTCCTCGTGCTCAAGACCGCGTGGCTGATGGACACCGTCGGCAACCAGGGCGCGCACACCGAGATCCAGGCGATCAAGATCTCCACCCCGAGCACCGTGGAGTGGATCCTCGACAAGGCCGTGCAGGTGCACGGCGCGGGCGGCGTCAGCCAGGACTTCCCGCTGGCCGCCATGTGGGCCGGCAACCGCACGCTGCGCCTGGCCGACGGGCCGGACGAGGTCCACAAGCGCTCGCTGGCCCGGCGCGAACTGAAGAAGTACCTCTCGGAGGGCGCGAAGTGACTGTCACCGCCGAAGACCTGACCCGCCAGGCCACCGAGTTCCTGGCCACGCACGACCCCGCGTCGACCGAGCCGCTGGAGTTCCTCCGGGCGCGGTTCGACGCCGGCCTCGCCTGGATCCACTTCCCCGCCGGGCTCGGCGGGCAGAACGCGCCGCGCGCCCTGCAGTCCGTTGTGGACACTGTGTTCACCGAGGCGGGCGCGCCGGACAACAACCCGCGCCGGATCGGCATCGGCCTCGGCATGGCCGCGCCGACCATCCTCGCCTTCGGCACGCCGGAGCAGCGCGAGCGCTTTCTGCGTCCACTGTGGACCGGCGAGGAGGTGTGGTGCCAGCTGTTCAGCGAGCCCGGCGCCGGCTCCGACCTCGCCGCGCTGGGCACGCGGGCCGTCCGCGACGGCGACGACTGGATCGTCACCGGCCAGAAGGTGTGGACCTCCGGCGCGCACGAGTCGCAGTGGGCGATCCTGGTCACCCGCACCGACCCGGACGTGCCGAAGCACCAGGGCATGACGTACTTCCTGTGCGACATGACCGCACCCGGCGTCGAGGTGCGGCCGCTGCGCCAGATCACCGGCGAGGCCGAGTTCAACGAGGTCTTCCTCACCGACGTCCGCATCCCGGACACCCAGCGCCTCGGCGCGGTCGGCGAGGGCTGGAAGGTCGCGCAGACCACGCTGATGAACGAGCGCGTCGCGATCGGCGGGCACGTCCAGCCGCGCGAGGGCGGCCTGATCGGGATCGTCGCGAAGACGTGGCGCGAGCGGCCCGAGCTGCGCACGCCGGAGCTGCGTGACCGGCTGGTGCGGCACTGGGTCGAGGCGGAGACGCTGCGGCTGGCCGGCACCCGGCTGCGCCAGCAGCTCACCCTCGGCGCGCCCGGGCCGGAGGGCTCGGCCATGAAGGTCGCCTTCTCGGAGTTGAACCAGGCGCTCACCGGCCTGGAGGTCGAACTGCTCGGCGAGGAGGGTCTCGCCTACGACGACTGGACGTTCCGGCGCCCGGCGATCGTCGACTTCACCGGCCGCGAAGCCGGTTACCGCTACCTGCGCGCGAAGGGCAACTCCATCGAGGGCGGCACCTCGGAGGTCCTGCGCAACATCATCGCCGAGCGCGTGCTGGGGCTGCCCTCGGAGCCGCGCGTCGACAAGGACGTCGCCTGGAAGGACCTCCCCCGATGAGTCAAACACCGCGTGACCTGCTCTACTCCGACGTGGAGGAGGACCTGCGGGCTTCGGTCCGGGACCTGCTCAAGGCCAAGGCCGGCGCCGAAGCGCTGCTGGCGCGCGTCGAGACGGCCGAGCCGTACGACCTGAAGCTGTGGCGCACGCTGGCCGACGAGGTGGGCGTGGCCGGGCTGGCGGTGCCGGAGGAGCTGGGCGGCCACGGCGCGTCGGCCCGCGAAGTCGCCGTCGTGGCCGAAGAACTGGGCCGCAGCGTCGCGCCGGTCCCGTTCCTCGGCAGCGTCGTGCTGGCGACGACGGCGCTGGTGCACGTGGTCGCGCGCGACTTCGTCGGGCGGCTCGCGGCGGGGCAGGCGATCGGCGCGCTGGCCGTGCCGCTGTCGACGGCGCCGGGCGCGGGCTTCCCGTCGTCGGTGACGGCGGCCCCGGACGGCACCCTCACCGGGCGGATCGGCACGGTCGCCGACGCGTCGGTGGCGGACCTGCTGGTCGTGCCGGCCGCCGGCCCGGACGGCCCCGGGCTGTACGTGGTCGAGGCCGCGGCGGCGACCGTGTCGGAGCTGGTCTCGTTCGACCTGACGCGCCGCGTGGCCGACGTGGTGCTTGCGAACGCACCGGCGGTGCTCGTGGCGTCCGGCCCGGAGGCGGCTTCGGCGTTGGAGAACGCGCTGCTGTTCGGGGCGGGCATCCTGGCGTCGGAGCAGACCGGGGTGGCCGAGTGGGCGCTCACGGAGACGGTGGGCTACCTCAAGGGCCGGTACCAGTTCGGCCGCCCGGTCGGCGGGTTCCAGTCGCTCAAGCACCGGCTGGCGAACCTGTACACGGACCTGGTCCTCGCCCGCGCGGCGGCCCGCAACGCCGCCGACGCGCTGGCCACGGGGATCGACGTCCCGATCGCGGTGGCGGTGGCCCAGGCCCGCAACGCGCCGATCGCCGTCCACGCGACGGAGGAGGCGATCCAGCTGCACGGCGGCATCGGGATGACGTGGGAACACCCGGCCCACCTGTACCTGAAGCGCGCGAAGGCGGACGAGATCGCCCTCGGCACCCCGGGCCGGCACCGCGCCCGGCTGGCGGACCTGATCGACCTGCCCGCCTGAGTTCCCGGACGCGGCCCGGCCCGCCGATCGCCGGCGGGGCCGGGCCGTGTCCGCGCATCGCACCACTTCGGCCGATCACCAGATTCTTTTCGGCCGCCGCGGCACCGGGAAGACCCACGCGCGTTGCTGCACCTGCACGAACTGGTCGAGCGCACCGGCGACATCGCCGTTTACCTCGACCTGCGGACGATCGGCTCCACGGGCGGCCGCTACGCCAACACCGCGTTGAGCCCGGCCCAGCGCGGCACGCAATTGCTGGTGGACACCCTTGCGGCGCGGCGTGGTCGACCCGCGCCACCCGGGCCGGCTGTACGACGGGTACGCCATCGACTACGGCTGCTACGTGTCCCTGCTCATCGGCGGGGGGACCGCCGCGGGCCTCGCGAAGAACATCCCCGCCGACGTCTTCACCTTCGACAAGGCCGTGGTCGACCTCCGGCGGCTGGGCTGCTGACCCGCCGGTTTCATGAAGAAACTTCAGTTTCGGCGGGAGTTTTCGCTCATCTGAGCGGAAACTTTGTGACCCAGGACACTTCGCAGGCAAAAGGGTGACAAAAGTGCCCTTCTCCCCATGGTTCTTCCCGGCGCCCGGATCTAATCTGTGCGCCATGGAAACAGCCGTCGCACCGACGGACGCCGGTTCGCTGGAGGAATTGACCGTCACCGTCGGCGGTCACCACCACAGCGCACTCGCGGCCGGGCCCGCCTCGGGCGAGCTCGTCCTGCTGCTGCACGGCTGGCCCGAGTTCGCCGACGCCTGGACCGAGCAGCTCCACGCCCTCGGCGAGGCCGGGTACCGCGCGCTGGCCGTCGACCAGCGGGGTTACGCCGCGGGCGCGCGCCCGGAGGGCGTCGAGCACTACCGCCTCGATCTCCTGCTGAGTGACGCCCTCGCGTTCGCGGACAGCCAGGGAGCGGACCGGTTCCACCTGGTCGCCCGCGACTGGGGCGGCATGGTGGCCTGGGCCCTCGCCGCCGCGCACCCGGACCGGCTGCGGTCGTTGACGGTGCTCTCGACACCCCACCCGTCGGCCCTCCGCCGCGCGGCGGCGACCGACGACGGCCAGTTCCACGACCTCGGCTACATCCGCTTCTTCCGCCGGGCGGCCGGCAAAGCCGAGAAATACCTCTTACGCGACGAAGCCGCGCAATTACGCGCAGTTTACAATCGCCGGATTCCCGCCGCAATCGTCGAACGCGCGGTGGCCCGCCTTTCGGAACCGGGCGCGCTGACGGCCACGTTGAATTGGTATCGCGGCGCGACGAACGACGAGTTCGACATCCCGGCGGGCCGCATCACGGTGCCGACGCTGTACCTGTGGGGCCGCGAGGACCCGTACCTGGGCCAGAGCGCGGCGGAGCAGACGGTGCACCACATCGACGCGGAGTACCGGTTCCAGATCATCGAGGGCGCGAGCCAGTGGATGGCGATGGAAGCGCCGGACGAGGTGATCGCCCTCCTGCTCGACCACCTCCAGCGGCACTAGCCGGGCTTCCGTACCAGCCCGGCGTAGCCGGCCAGCGCGAGCGTGGCCAGCGCCCAGACCGCGGCCTGCACCGCCCAGATCGCCACCGTGAACACCTGGCCGGGCCCGGTGCCGGTGTTGAGGTCGCACCGCCCGCGCACGCCCGGCGACAGCGGCAGCCCGCGATCCAGCCCGACGCCGATGAGCTCGACCGTCGTGCACGGCGTGCCGGCCGGGGCCGCGAGGTCCGCGACGCGCTCGGCGGCCCGATGGCGCCCGTCGCCCACGTGCCCGGCCCAGAGCCCGAGTCCCCCGGCGGCGACCACGGCGAGCAGCAGCGCGGCGGCCGTCCGCCGCGCGCGGTAGCCGTAGCCGGCGAAGACGCCCCACAGCCGGTGGAACCACCGCGCCGGCCACCCGCCGAGCACCTCGGGCGCCCGCTGCTGCAGGTCCCGCTGCTGGGCGATGAGGATCTGCCGGGCGTTGCCGTCGTGCCCGTGCGCGCGTTCCACCGCGGCCAGCCGCTGGTACGGCCCGGGCCGGTACCCGGCGGTGCGCGAGCGGATCAGCTCCAGCCACTCCCGCCAGGAGACGTCTTCGAGCGAGCCGAACCGGAACCCGTCGAAGAACACCAGGCCGTCGGAGCCGACCACGTCGGCGGGGAAGAAGACCGGCCCGTCGACCACCGCGTCCTCGAAGCTCACGAGCGTGCCGCCGCCGCGATGGCCGATCTCGGCGCCGGTGAAGCTCAGCAGGCCGCCGACATGGGCGCCCAGCAGGCCGATGACCGCCGGGTCGCCGCTGCCGGTGGCCCGCAGGCCGGTGCACGCCAAGCTCCCGCGGACCCGGCACCGGTCCGCCAGCAGCGCCGGACCCCCGTCGTTGGTGAGCTCGGCACCGTCGAAGGTCACCTTGCCGTCGACCTGCGCCGCCGACAGGCTCACCGCAGCCACCTCGGACGAGGCGGTCGCCGTCACGGCGGTGAAGTCGAGGTAGGTGCCGACGCGGAGGTCGTCGGCGCTCAGCGCCGGGCCCGACCCGTTCACGCACACGGCGCCTTCGGCCAGCAGCTGCCCGCCGATTTCGGCGGCGTGCGCCCGGACCGCGCCGCGGTCGCCGGCGCCGGTGGCGTGCGTGCCGGCCAGGTAGAGGTTTTCCTCGACGCGCAGCCCGTCGGCGTAGAGGGCCGGGCCGGTGTCGCTGGTGATCCGGGCGTCCTCGATCGTCACCTGGCCGCCGATCCGGGCGCCGAGCAGGCGGAGCGTGCCCCCCTCGCCGGACCCGGTCGCCGTCACTCCGTCGAGGCGCAGGGAGCCGTCGACGCGGAGCCGGTCGGCGCTCAGCGCCGCGCCGGTGTCGTTGGCGAGCTCGGCGCCCTCGAGGTCGACGTGCCCGCCGATCTGCGCGCCGAGCAGGCAGAGCGCGCCGTACTCGCCCGAGCCGGTCGCCTTCACCCCCTCGCCGGAGAGGGTGTCACCGACCCGGATGCCGTCGGCGCTGAGCGCCCGGCCGCGGTCGTTGACGACCACGGCGCCGTCGAAGGTGAACTGCCCGTCGACTCGCGCACCGGTCAAGCTGATCGTGGCGGCCCCGGATCCGGTGGCCGTGAGCTCGCGGAGGCGCAGCTCCCCCACGTGGAGCCGGTCGGCTTCCAACGCGGTTCCGGCGCCGCCCCGCAGCGTGCTCCCGGTGAGGTCGGCCTCCCCGAGCCGGGCGCCGAGCAGGCGGAGTTCCCCGGTCACCGCCGCCCCGGTCAGGCGCAGGTCACCCTCGACGACCAGGCCGTCGGCGTTCAGCGCGGGCCCGGACCCGTTGGTGAGCTCGGCGTCGTCGAAGTCCATTTGCCCGTCGACGCGCGCACCGAGCATGCGGACCGCACCGAGCTCGCCGGCCCCGGTCGCCCGCAGGCCGACGGCCTGCAGCTGCCCGCACTGCAGGCCGTCGAGGTACAGCGCGGGCCCGTCCGCGCTGGTCGACTCCGCGCCGGAGAGGTGGAGCCGGCCGGCGATCCGGGCGTCCCGCAGGCAGAGCGCGCCGTACTCCCCGGAGCCGGAGATCCGCGTGCCCGACAGGCGCAGGCCGTCGGCCCGCAGGCCCTCGGCGTCCAGCGCGCATCCGGAGCCGCCGGTGAGCTCACTGCCGGCCAGGTCCAGCCACGGTATCCGGGCGTACTGCGCACTGACCGGATCGGCGAACACGCAGTCCACCAGAGCGAGCCCGGCGACGGCCTCGACGTCGTCCAGGTCGAGCGCCCCGGTGATCCGGGCGCCGTCCACCCGTACCCCGCGGGGGTCCACCGGGCCGCGGAGGCCGAGCAGCAGTTCGCGCAGCACGACGGCGCGTATCGGAGCATCGGCCGAGCAGGACCGGCCGTGCCGGGCGGCTTCGAGCACCTGCCGCTCCGCTTCGGTCAGGTCGTCGACGACGGGCAGCGGCGGGAACTCGGTCACCCCGCCAACTAACCAGGCGGGCGGAGCGCGTCCAGCAGCAGGTCCGCGTAGTGGTCGCCGATCTGGCGGGCCGTCAGCGAGCCGCTGCGGCGGTACCACGAGCCCAGGTGGTGCACCGAGCCGAAGAAGAAGTCCACGACCACGTCGGCCGGCTTGTCCGTGCGGAACTCCCCCGACGCCTGGCCTTCCTCGACCAGACCGCGGAAGCGCTCGTGGTACTTGCGGCGCTCGGCGCGGACCGCCTTCTGCTTGTCCGGGGACAGCTGGTGCATCGACTGCAGGAAGATCGTGTTGTCGTCGAGGTTGTCGATGCTGGACACCACGACGTCGGACGCCGCCGCGGCGAGGCGTTCCCGCAGCGGCGCGCCCGACGAGGCCACGCTCTCCAGCTGGCGGGTCTGCTCGCGCAGGACGCGGGCGTAGATCTCGTAGAGCAGGTCGTCCTTCGAGCCGAAGTAGTGGTACATCGCGCCCTTGGTGACGCCCGCCGCCTCGACGATCTCCTGGACGGACGTGCGGTCGAAGCCCTTCTTGGCGAACAGCTTCGTGGCGTGCTCCAGCAGCCGCCGGGGCACGGCGGCCTGGTCGTCGCCGGTGGCTTCGCCCGGCTTACGGGTGCTTGCTCGGGTCACCGCAAGTACCCCCTTCCGCGTCAGGACGACTCAGGATAACGGCTCAGCCCGCCCACGCCAGGAACCGCCGGGGGTTGTCGACGAGCATCGTCGTGATGTCCGTTTCGGACACCCCGCGCTCCCGCAGCGCGGGCAGGACGTCCCGGGTGATGTGCAGGTAGTGCCAGTTGGGGGCGATCGCGGGCAGCTGCGCGGCGGGCAGCCAGTCGATGTAGCAGGACGCGTCGTGCGAGAGCACCATGCTGCCCGCGTAGCCGCGTTCGCACAGCGCCGCGACCGTGTTCACCCGTTCCTCGAACGGCAGCAGCAGATCCAGGCCGAAGCGGTCCATGCCGAGCAGCGAGCCGCGGTCGGCGAGCTCGATGAGGTAGCCCAGATCCGTCGAGTCGCCGGAGTGCCCGACGAGCACCCGGCTCAGGTCGACGCCCTCGGACTCGAAGATCGCCTGCTGCTCCAGCCCGCGCCGCGTGCCCGCGTGCGTGTGGGTCATGATCGGCGCGCCCGTCTCGACGTGCGCCTTCGCCACCGCGCGCAGCACGCGCTCGACGCCGGGCGTCACCCCGGGTTCGTCCGTCGCGCACTTGAGCAGCCCGGCCTTGACGCCGGTGCCCGCGATGCCCTCGCGGAGGTCCCCGACGAACATCCCGATCAGCGGGTCCTCGCCCTGCAGCAGCGTGCCGGGCCCGCGGAAGTGCAGGTAGTGCGGGACGTCGTGGTAGGTGTACAGCCCGGTCGCGACGACGATGTTGACCTCGACCTCGGCGGCGACCCGCTGCACGCGCGGGATGTAGCGGCCGAGCCCGATCACCGTCGGGTCGACGATCGTGTCGATCCCGGCGTTCTTCAGCTCCTTCAGACGCCGGATCGCTTCGGGAACGTGCTCGTCCTCCCGGAACCCTTCGTGCTCGGGGTAGTTGGCGGCGAATTCCGGGCTCAGCACGAAAAGGTGCTCGTGCATCAGCACCCGGCCCAGCGCGGCCGGCTCGATCGGGCCGCGGACGGTCTCCACCACCGCGCTACCCCCGTGCCCGCAGCTCGCGGCGCAGGATCTTGCCGCTCGTGGTCTTGGGCAGCTCGTCGAGGACTTCGACGGTGCGCGGGTACTTGTAGGCCGCGAGCCGGTCCTTGCACCAGGCGACCAGCTCCGCGGGATCGGCGTTCGCGCCGGGCGCCGGGCTGACGTACGCCTTGACCGTCTCGCCGCGGTATTCGTCGGCGATCCCGACGACGGCGGCCTCGCGGACCGCCGGGTGCGTGTACAGGACGTCTTCGACCTCGCGCGGCCAGACCTTGAAGCCGGACGCGTTGATCATGTCCTTCTTGCGGTCGACGACGTAGACCCAGCCGCGCTCGTCCATGAACCCGATGTCGCCGGTCAGCAGCCGCCCGCCGGGCAGCGCCTCGGCGGTGGCGTCCGGGCGGTTCCAATAGCCGGAAACGACCATCGGGCCTTCGACGGCGATCTCGCCCGGCCGGCCGGGCGGCAGCTCTTCGCCGTTCTCCCCGAGGATCCGGACGATCGTGTCCGGCACCGGCAGGCCGATCGAGATCGTGCCGGATTCCGGGTCGATCGGCGCCTCGAGGGTGCCGGGCACGACGATGCAGCCCGCCGTGGTTTCGGTGAGGCCGTAGCCGTTGTGGATGTAGTGCCCGGTCTTGGCGCGGAAGGCCTCGACGACGGCGGGCGGCAGCGCGGCACCGCCGGAGTACAGCAGCGCGAACGAGTCGAAGTGCTCCCGGCTGAAGGACGGGTGGGCCATCAGGGCCATGTAGGCCGTGGACGGCCCGACGGTGTACGACGGCTTGTGCTCGAGGAAGGCGTCGAGCACGACCCCGGGTTCGAAGCGGTAGGCCAGCGCGAGGGTCCCTTCGATGTCGATCGCGGAGCCGAGCTCGCAGACCATGCCGGTGATGTGGAACAGCGGCGCGAGCCCGAAGATCGTCGAGCCGGCGGGCAGGCCGCTGAAGGAGCCGAGCCCGGCGGCGTTGGTGCCGATGTTGCCGTGGGTGTTGGTGGCGCCCTTGGGCGTGCCGCTGGTGCCGGAGGTGTAGCTGATCAGGGCGGTGTCGTCGAGGGCGAAGGCGGGTTCCGGGGGCTTCGGCCCCGGCGTGGCCGCGGCTTCGAGGAGTTCGGTCGCACCCGGGGTCTCTTCTTTTCCGACCTTGGCCAGCACGCGCTGGTCGTCGCGGGTCTGGAACTCCAGTTCGCTGGTGGTGAGCGCGACGGCGACCCCGTTGGCGGCCGCCGTCTTGCCGATGTAGGCGTTCCAGCCGCGCTGCGAGCAGACGATCGCCTTCACGCCGGCGTCGGTGAGCACGTGCGTGAGCTCCCGTTCGCGGTACATCGGGTTGACCGGCACCACGATCCCGCCGGCCTTCCACGCGCCCAGCAGGGCGATGACGAACTGGGGGATGTTCTGCAGCACCAGGGCGAGCCGGTCGCCGCGGGCGAAGCCGTTGGCGGTCAGGTACCGCGCGACGCCGTCGGAGAGCTCGTCGACCGCGCGATAACTCAGCCGCGCGTCGAAGTACGCGATCGCCGCCCGGTCGGGGACGTGGTCCACGGCGCGGCGGAACATCTCGGGCAGCGTCGTCGGCTTCGCCGGTCCCGCGGCCCGCACCTGTTCGTCGTAGCTCGCGAGCCAGGGCTTCGCGTCGTACCAGCTCATCCAGCGACCTCCTTTGGACACCGACCGGTCGGTATGCCGACGCTAGGAGGACGCGACGGCCCGCGTCAAGCCCGGCCGGGCACGCCGAAATTGCGCACGACAATTCTTGCGTGCCGAAACCGCGCCAAAAACAACGCAGTCAGATGCCGCCGTCACAGGGGTACACGTACCCCGGTTCGAAATGGTTCATATCTTCTTTTTCGACCGGATCACACTGGACAAACCCCTGGCCCAGAGGCCACCATGGTCGTCGGCGACCAGATTGGCCCGCCCCATCAGAGAACCCCGCCGTATCCCCCGAACACGGCGGAGTACCCATATGTTCACGCTAACTCACGCACGAAAACGGAGTCATTCATGCCTTCTTCCGGTGGACGACACCGCCTATCCCGGCGGACGAAGATCGCGACCGGCGCCCTCGCCCTCGCGATCGCGGGCGGGGCACTGACGATCGCCATGACCGTCGGCGACCCCAACGCCGCGAACGCCGCCTCGGGCGGTCAGGCGGCGGCCGGCCAGATCACCTGCCCCGACGTGGCGAGCAAGCTCCCGGCGATCCCCGCGCAAGCCCAGGCCGAGGTGACACGCAACCTGGACCTGCTGAACACCCAGATCGCCGAAGCCAACAACCGCCTGCAGACGACCGTCGGCCAGGGCGGCCCGAACTTCGTCCAGAACGCCATCCTCGGCCCGCTGGCGGACAAGCGGAAGTCCACGATCGACCGCATCGCCATCTCGATCGGACGCCGGGCCGAGAAGCCACAGGGCCTCGACAGCCTGGCCACCTGCGCGGTGGGCGGGCAGGCCGGCACGGGCGCGGGCGCCGAGGCGCCGGCGCCGGCGCCGGCCGAAGGCACGGACAACGGCGGGCAGAACGGGAACACCGGGAACACGGGCAACACCGGCAACGCCGGAGCCGGCGAGATCTCCTGCCCCGACGTGGAGAGCAAGCTCCCGGCCATCCCCGCCCAGGCCCAGGCCGAGGTGCAACGCAACCTCGAGCTGCTGAACACCCAGATCGCCGAAGCCAACAACCGCCTGCAGACGACCGTCGGCCAGGGCGGCCCCAACTTCGTGCAGAACGCCATCCTCGGCCCGCTCGAGGACAAGCGCGTGGCGACGATCAACCGGATCGCCACCGCCATCGGCCGCAACGCCGAAAAGCCGCAGGGCCTCGACGCTCTCGCGCCCTGTAGCCGGTGACCACCGGGGTCCGGCGGGGGGTGCGCCCCGCCGGACCCGCGGTCACCGGGCCAGCAGCGCGCTGATCCGCAGGAAGCCCCGCGCGGTCATCGTCACCCGCACCTCCGTGGTGACGACCGGATCGAATGCGAACGACGTCGGGTCGTTCGAACCGGTCCCCCAGGTGATCCGCAGGTTCCGCACCGGCTCGAAGCCCCGGGCCGTGCGGCAGGTGACTTCGACGGCGACCGGCAGCGCCAGTTTCGCGTCCACGACGAAGTTCGCCGTGACGGCGCTGATCCGCTGGGCCGACGGCCAGGCCAGGGAGACCCAGTCCTCGGCTCGCGGCCTGCTCACCGCGTTCAACGTCGACGTCGCCTGCTTGACGTAGTAGTTGGACCAGCCGGTGGCCGGGTTGCCGTCCAGCATCGCGGCCGGCAGCGTGTCCGGGGCACCCGAGTAGCTCGCGTCCGCGGTCGAGACGGCCGGGATCACCGCCGTCTCGACCATGCGCGCCCCCGGCCCGTTGCGCTGCCCGAGAGGCGTGCCCGGCAAGGTGATCCGCCCCGGCGCCAGCCCCGGCGCACTCGCCGTGACGGTGATCGCGCCGCGCCCGCCGGTCGCCGCGACGACGGCGACGGCCAGTCCGTTGAACGCCGGGATCGTCGGCTGCTGGTAGCTCTGGGCGAGCTCCTGCCGTCCGTTGTCGACCCCGGCGACCCGTCCCGGCCCGTGGACGGTGAACCGCAGCACCGGCTCGGCGCCGGGCACGACGACACCGCGGGCGTCCACGACCGACGCCGTCACGAACGTCATCGCCCCGGCCACCACCCCGCCCCCGGGCGCGTCCACGCTCAGCTTGAGCGCGCGCGGCGGCCCGGCCGTGACGAGCCGGTCGCGCGCCACCTCGCGGCCGCCGGTACGGGCGATCGCGGTCAGCGTGCCGGGCTCGAAGGGCACGGTCCAGGTCAGGTGCAGCTTGCCGGTGCTGCCGTTCGGGCTGACGTAGCTGCCGGAAGGGTCCTTCTTGTCGTCACCGGCCGGTTCGGTCGTCTCGAGGTACGGCCGCCCGTCCACCGTGGTCTTGCGGTCGAACTTCTTGACCCCCAGCGACTTCCCGTTCAGCACCAGCTCCACGGTGTCCACAGTGGAATAGACCCACACCGCGACGGGCTCGCCGATCCGGTGGTTCGTCCAGTCCATCGGGGTCAGGTGCACCATCGGCGCGGTGGTCCACTGGCTGCGGAACAGGTGGAAGGCGTCCTTGGGCAGGCCGGCGCTGTCGATCGCGCCGAAGAACGACGTCTTCACGGGGAAGACGTCGTACGGCGTGGGCTCGCCGAGGTAGTCCTGCCCGGCCCAGAGGAACTGGCCCTGGCAGAACTTCCGGTCGCGGTCCTTCTTCAGCGAGTATTCGCCGCTGAACGTCCACGAAGCCAGGTTGTTGTCGTAGGACGACGTCGCCCGCTTGCCCGGCGTGTGGTTTTCGCCGGTGTTGAGCAGGTCCGGTTCCTGGTAGACCCCGCGCGTCGAGGTTTCCGACGACGACTCGGACTCGAAGAAGAACTTGTCCGGGTACTGCTTGTGCAGCCCGTCGATGGACTGGGCGGTGTTGTAGTTGACGCCGAGGCCGTCGAGCTGCTTCATGATGAGGTCCTGCGGCGAACCGGGCGCGGGCACGCCGCGGTAGCGGTCCGAGCCCATCACGATCGGCCGGGTCGGGTCGATCGCCCGGACCGCGGCGATCAGTCCCGCCGCGATTTCCGGGCCGCCCGCCATCGACGCGTCCGGCACCTCGTTGCCGATCGACCACAGCACGACCGCGGGCGAGTTCTTGGCCGCGTGGACCATTTCGGCGATGTCGCGCCCGCTCCACGCGTCGAAGTCCCGGTGGTAGTCGTACTCGAGCTTGCCGGTCCGCCAGCAGTCGAACGCCTCGACCATCATGACGATCCCGAGCCGTTCGCACACCGTCACCAGCTGCGGGTCCGGCGGGTTGTGGGCGGTCCGCAGCGCGTTGACGCCCATCGCGAGCATCAGCCGCATCTGGTGCTCCAGCGCGGCCGGGTCGACCACCGCGCCCAGCGCGCCCTGGCTCGAGTGCAGGTTGACCCCGCGCAGCTTCATCGGCACGCCGTTGAGCGAGAACCCGTTGTCGGGGTGGAATTCGGTGTAGCGGAAGCCGAAGTCCGCGGTGGTCGTGTCGAGCACGCGGCCGCCCACGACGACGTCGGTGCGCAGCCGGTACAGCCGGGGCTGCTCGCCCGACCACAGCTGGGGATGCTCGACTCGCAGGTCGGTCCCCGCCGTCGTCGTCCGGCCGGCGGCCACTGCGACGGTGGCCGAGCCGTTCGCCACGACGCGGCCCGCCGGGTCGGTGACCGTGGTGCGCACCTGCGCCGTCACCGCGGCGCCGGAGTCGTTCACGACGTCGGTGGCCACCCGCACCGTGCCCCGGTCGGCGGCGATGTCCGGGGTGGTGACGAACGTGCCGTGCCGGGCGACGTGCACCGGCTCGGTCACGACCAGGCGCACGCGGCGGTAGATCCCGCTGCCCGAGTACCAGCGGCTGCTGGGCAGCGGGTTCGTCGCCCGCACGGCGAGGACGTTCGGCGTCCGGCCGTCGGTGTGCAGCCGTCCGGTGAGGTCGAAGGCGAACCCGGTGTAGGCGTACGGGTGGTTGCCCAGCAGTTCGCCGTTCAGGTGCACGTGGGCGTCCGAATAAACGCCGTCGAATTCCACCGACACGCGTTTGCCGGCGAGCGAAGGCGGCAGCGTGAACGTCTTGCGGTACCAGCCGAGGCCGCCGCGGAAGAAGCCGGAACCGCTGCTCGTGCCGCCCTTTTCGGTCGGCGGGAGTTCGATGCTCCAGTCGTGCGGGACGTCGACCACCTGCCACGTCGAGTCGTCGAAGGCGGGCTTCGCGGCGTCGGCGAACCGGCCGTCGGGATCGGTGACGCCGTCGGGGTTCGCGAGGACGAACCGCCAGCCGGTCCCGAGGTCGGTTTCCCGCCCGGCGAGCGCGAGTTCCGGCCGCGTGAGCGCGTCGGCGGCCCTGGCGACCGGCGCGACCGCCGACGTGGCGACGGCGGCGCCGACCCCGCCCAGCACGAGCCGTCGGCTGAGCCCGCTCGGTTCTACTTCCGACATCGGCAGTCCCTTCCAGCGGGGCGTTGTGCGGGCGGAAAGCACTATGGCACAGAGGTTTCCGGTCGACCAACGGGTTCGATAATTTCGAACTTCGCGGGCATTCCCCCGCCCGGGACATGACGGATGGCCAAGCGACCGCTTAGTCTGGTGGCCGACCCCGAGGAGGCGGCGATGTCCACGGTCGATGGCGTGCGGTACGCGGCGGACGGCGCGATCGCCACGTGCACGTTCGACAAGCCCGGCCGCAGCAACGCGATGGACGTGCCCATGCAGGCCCGCTACGGCGCCCTGCTGCGGCAGGCGGACGCCGATCCGGAGATCCGCGCGGTCGTCGTCACGGGCGCGGGCAAGGCCTTCTGCCCCGGGGCCGACCTGGGATTGCTGGACACCATCGCCGGGGCGCCACCGGCCGGGGAAAGCGAAAACTTCCGGGACGTGCTGGCGGCGGCATCGGTGGGCGTCCCGGTGGTCGCCGCGATCAACGGCGGCTGCGCCGGCCTGGGGTTCGTCATCGCCTGCTCGGCGGACGTCCGCTTCGCCGCCGCGGGCGCGAAGTTCACCACCGCGTTCGCCCGCCGCGGCCTGATCGCCGAGTACGGCATCGCGAAGCTGCTGCCGGAGCTCGTCGGCCAGGGCCGCGCCCGCGACCTGCTGCTGTCCGGCCGCACGTTCACCGCGGAGCAGGCGCTGGACTACGGCCTGGTCCAAGAGGTTGTCCCAGCCGGCGAGCTGCAGCTGCGCGCGCACGCCTACGCGACCGAGCTGGCGACCTACAGCGCACCGCGGTCGATGGCGGTGATGAAGGAGCAGTTCGCCCGCGAGGCCCTGCTGCCGCTGCCGGAGGCGGCCCGCGAAGCGACGGCGTTGATGCTGGAGTCGTTCGGCCGCCCCGAGCTGGCCGAGGGGCTGGCGAGCTGGAACGAGCGCCGTCCACCGCGGTTCCCGCCCCACCGATGAGTTTCCCGCCCTCCGGCCGTCAGTACCCGCGTCCGGCGATTCCACGGAGGGTTCCATGGCCAAACTGCTCTACGCGTTCAGCTGCTCGATCGACGGTTTCCTGGCCGGCCCCGGCGGCGACATGTCCTGGTTGACCCCGCACCTGCGCCCCGACCCGCTGGTCGACGAGCTGATCCCCCGCATCGGCGCGCTACTGGTGGGCCGCCGCACCTTCGACGGCGACGACCCGCACCGGGGCGGCGCAGGCGAGGGCAAAGCATTCGGCGGCGGGTGGGAGGGGCCGCAGTTCGTCCTCACCCACCACGCCCCGCCACCGGTTCCCGGCGTGACTTTCGTGGGTGATCTGCAGTCGGCAGTCGCTGCGGCCGCGGAGGCTGCCGGGGAGAAGTACGTCAACGTTCTCGGTGCCGATGTGGCGCGGCAGTGTCTCGAGGCCGGGGTGTTGGACGAAATCCTCGCGTTGCCCGTTCCGGTGCTTCTCGGGGCTGGGGTTCGGATTTTCGAACGGGTTGGTCCTCCTGTTCCGCTGGAGTCCATTGGGCCTTGCTGGTATCGGGTGGTTTGATTTCTCTTGCCACCTGATCGGTGACTGTTCAGGCCGTTTTCGGGCTGTGGTCGCAGCATAGCCAGGCGACCGCTATCGAAATGACCTGAACAGTCACCGGCCGCAGGCAGTACGGTTGGCGGCGGTTGCGCCACCTTCTCCGGCCCGCCCTACGCTCGGCCGGCTCCCGCGCCGGTCAACCTCGGGCTGCCGGTTCACAGCTCTCCGACGGCCTCCTCGACCTTGCGCTGCAGCTTGTTCATCCCGCCGAGCCACCGGTCGGTGTCGGTGGCGCGCGCCGCGTAATAGCCCGCGACCTCGGGGTGGGGCAGCACCAGGAACCGCTTCTCCTCGATCGCCGCGAACAGCGCGTCCGCCACCTGCTCCGGCTCGATCGCCGACGCGCCCATCAGCAGCTGGCCCGCGGTGCCGGTGCTCTCCAGCATCGCCGTGCGCACGCCCTGCGGGCAGATCGCCTGCACGGTGATGCCGCGGTGGCGGTAGGTCGCCGACAGCCATTCGGCGAACGCCAGCGCGCCGTGTTTGGTCACCGAGTACGGCGCCGAACCGAGGCTGGTCAGCAGGCCGGCGGCGGACACCGTCGCGACGAAGTGGCCCTGGCCGCGCTCGAGCCACGCCGGCAGCAGCAGGTTCGCCGCGCGGACGTGCGCCATGACGTTGACCTCCCAGGTGCGCGCCCACACCTCCTCGCCGCTTTCCGCGCCGCCGAAGGGCGCGATCCCCGCGTTGGCGCAGAAGACGTCGATCTCGCCGAGCGTCCCGCGTGCACTGTCGATCAGCTTCGCGACGCCTTCGACGCTCGCGACGTCACCCGCGAACGCCGTCCCGCCGACTTCGGCCGCCACTTCCGTGGCCTTGTCGCCGTCGAGGTCGGCCACGACGACCTGGGCACCGCCGGCGGCGAAGCGGCGGGCCAGCGCGGCGCCGATGCCCCCGCCGCCCCCGGTGACGACGACGCCGGTCACAGGCCACCGCCCAGGGTCACGCCGCCGTCGAGGACCACGGTCTGCCCGGTGACCCAGCCCGCGTCGTCGGACAGCAGGAACGCCACCGCGCCGGCGATGTCGGACGGCACGCCGAGCCGCTTCATCGGGTACGCCGAAGCGACCTCCTCCTCGCGGCCCTCGTACAGCGCGGTCGCGAACTTCGTCTTGACCACGGCCGGCGCGACGGCGTTGACGCGGATCTTCGGCCCCAGCTCGGCCCCGAGCTCGACGGTCAACCGGATCAGCGCGGCCTTGCTGACGCCGTACATGCCGATGCCCGGCGAAGCGCGGAGGCCGGCGACGGAGGCGACGTTGACGACGGCGCCACCGTGTTCGCCCATCCACGCGTCGCGGGCGCGCTTGGTCCAGCCCAGCGGCGCGAGCACGTTGACGCCGAGGATCTTCGCCGCCGCGGCGGGGTCGACGTCCAGCGTCGGGCCGTAGACGGGATTGATGGCGGTGTTGTTGACCAGGTAGTCGAGCCGGCCGAAGGTCTCGATCGTCTTGGCGACCGTCTCGTCCTGGTGCTCGGTGTCGTCGGCCTTGCCGGCCACGAACATGGCGACGTCCGGGCCGCCGAGGGAGTTGACGGCCTCTTCCAGCGCCTCCGGCTTGCGCGCGGTGAGGCACACCTTGGCGCCCCGCTCGACGAGCGTCTTCGCGATCCCGAGGCCGATGCCCCGGCTGGCCCCGGTGACGATCGCGACGCGATCCTTGAACGAGTTCACGGCAGTGTGTCTCCTTCGGGTGTGGTGCCCGGCACATACCAAGCAGTCGGTCAGTGGCCATTATGCGCGATGCGGCCGCGGTCTCAAGGCGGACACACGTCACACCCGGCGCCACGATGATGTCCGGAACGTGACCTTCTCCCGATAGCTTCCCCGATCACCACACCGAGGGGGCTCCATGCGGAAGACCGGCCTGATCATCGGCGCGGCGGCACTGGCCTTGACCGCGTGCGACCCCGGTCCCGGCAGCGCCCCGTCGTCGGCCCCCGCGACGCTCACCGCGCCGGTCACCGACGTCGCGCAGCTCGTGGCGGCCGCGCGCGCCGGGATCGGCGAGGCGCCGTCCGCCGTCTTCACCACGGCCGCGGTGTTCGGCTCCACCACCAAGGACGTCACCGGCTCACTGAGTTTCGACGGCAGCACGAGCAGTTTGACGGTGGTGGTCGACGGAGCCGAGCTGCGCGTGATCGGCAAGAAGACCTTCACCCACGCTCCGGCGGGCGTGCCCGGGAAGGAGTGGGTCGGCACCGACCCGGACAGCGCCGACCCGATCGCCCAGGCGGCCGGCGCGGCGGTTCCGGTCATCGCGAAGCTGCCCGACCTCGGCCGGGCCCTGGTGGAGATCGAGCGGACCGGCCGGATCGTGTCGGCGGAGCAGGCCAGGCTCGGCGACCTGCCGGTCAACCACTACCGCCTCGAGCTCGACACCGCGAAGGCGCCGGATCTGTTCCTCGAGTTCGCGGAGCCGCCGATGGACAACAGGCCGGCCAAGCCGGTCACCGCCAAGCTCCCCGCCGAGCTGTGGCTCGACGCGGCGCGGCGTCCCGCGCGCTTCACCATCGACATGTCCTCCGGGTTCCCGCAGGGCGCGCTCACCCCGGCCACGGGCACGACCGACTACCGCGACTGGGGCCGGCCGGTGGACATCCAGCCCCCGCCCGCCGACCAGGTCGTCGACCTTTCGGAACTGATGAAGAAGATGGGCACCTGACGCGGTTCACCGCACCCGGAGCACGAGCTTGCCGGTCGTCGAACCGGATTCGATGCGGCGGTGCGCCGTCACCGCGTCCTCCAGTGGCAACGATTCGACGTCGACGCGCAGGGTGCCGTCCGCGACGGCCGTGACGGCGCGGCGCAGCGCCCGGCGCACCGTTTCCGGTGCGACGGCGGAAAACGCGGCGAGGTTGAACCCGGACACGGTCTTGTTCGTGAACCACAGCTCGTTGGCCGGGATGCCGACGTCTTCGGCGCCCGAAGCGTTGCCCATGACCACCAGCCGCCCCATCGGGGCCAGCCGGTCCAGGCTCGCGCGGCGGGCCGGCCCCCCGACCATGTCCACCACGACGTCGAACTCGCCGGTGCCCTCCACCTCGTCGCGCAGGACGACCTCGTCGTACCCGAACGCCTTCGCGGCGGCGATCTTGGCTTCGCTCCCGACGGTGCCGACGACCCGGCCGGCCCCGAGCAGGCGGGCGACCTGCCCCAGCTGGCTGCCCACCCCGCCGGCGGCGGCGTGCACCAGCACGCGTTCGCCGCGCTTCAGCCCGGCCACGCGCTCCAGGACGAGGAAAGCGGTGGTGCTGTTGGACGGCACCGCGGCCGCCACCTCCGGCTCGAGGTCGCGCAGCGGAGCGACGAGGCCGGCGGAAGTGGTGACGACCGCGGCGTAGCCCCCGCTCGCCACGATCGTCAACGCGGCGACCGGCTCCCCCACCGACAAACCGGTCACGCCTTCGCCCAGCGCGCGGATCCGCCCGGAGACCTCGATGCCGGGGACGAAGGGCAGCGGGACGTCCACGACGCCCTGCCGGTAGAGGACCTCGGCGAAGTTGGCGCCGGCGTAGGCGACGTCGATCGAGACCTCGCCGGGCCCGGGCTCCGGGATCGCCACGGAACCGAGCCGCAGCACCTCCGCCGGGCCGAACTCCGGGATGGTGACCGCCTTCATGCTGTTCGTCATGGCGTCGAGCTTGCCGCCGCCGCGAGCGACGAGGCAGGCCCGGTCGTGCCTGGGTCCGCCAGGACCAGGCAGCGCCGCCGAGGCCCGGCTCAGCGCGGAACCAGCGAGGTCACCGCCTCGACCAGCTCCCGGCCTTCGAGCAGGACCGGGTCGTTGTGGTCGGCGCCCGGGATCTCCACCAGCCGGGCCGACGCCGCGGCCGCCACCTCGCGGCTCTGGACCGGCGGGACGATCGAGTCCCGGCCGCCGACGACCACCACCACCGGCACGCGCAGGCGCGCGACCTGCTCCTTGACCGGGAACCGGTCGCGCAGCAGCAGGCGCACCGGCAGGTACGGGTAGATCTCCGCCCCCACCGCCGCGAGGTCGACGAACGGGGACCGCAGCAGCAGCCCCGCCGGCGGGTGCTCGAGGGCCAGCTCCGTCACGACGGCGCAGCCGAGGCTTTCGCCGTAGAAGACGATGCGCTCCGGCGGGATCCGCCGGTCCTCGGTCAGGAAGCGGTGGGCCGCGCGGACGTCGAGGGCCAGGCCGTCCTCGCTGGGGTCACCCGGATTGCCGCCGTACCCGCGGTAGTCGAACGCCAGCACGGCCAGTCCCGCCTGCGCGAGCTTCGCGACCAGCGGGGCCCGCCCCGCCCGGTTGCCGCCGTTGCCGCCGGCGACCAGCACCGTCGCCGCCGGCTCCCGGCCCCGCGGCCGGACGTACCAGGCGCCCAGCTCCAGCCCGTCGGCGGTGTGGAGGCGGACGTCCTCGGCAATCACTTCGGGGGTGCGGGTGGCGGAGTCCCCGCTCCGGGGCGCAGCCCCGGTGGTCACAGCGCCGGGCAGCACGCTCGCGGCGGCGGGCACCGGCGTGGGGTCGGGGAGGTAGATCAGCCGCCGCTGGACCGCCCAGACGGCGGCCAGCAGCAGCACCACGACCACGACGGCCACCAGCACCACCCGCACGAGCACAGTCCTGGTCAACGTGACCTCCACCCCGACGGGAAACAACGGCGACGTGGGCACGTTGTACCCCGTGATGCCTCCACCACTCGAATTCTGCGTCCTCGGTGACTCGCTGGCGGCCGGCGTCGGCAGCACCCGGGAGGACGACACCCTCGGCCGGCGGCTCACGCGCCGGCTGCGCGACGCGGGCCACACCGTGCGCCTGCGGAACTTCGGCGTGCCGGGGGCCCGCTCGGCCGACCTCGAACGCCAGGTCGGCGTCGCTCTCGGCGGGGGTGTGGACCTGGCGCTGATCGTGATCGGCGCGAACGACCTCGCCGGGTTCGTGTCCCCCGCGGTCGGCGCCCGGCAGCTGCACGACGCCGTGGCCCGGCTGGTCCGCGCCGGCACCCGGGTCATCGTGGTGCCGGCGCCCGATCTGGGGATCGTGGCGCGGGTGCCCGGGCCCTACCGGCAGCTGGTCTCCGCGGCCAGTGGCCACTACGCGCAGGCCCAGGCCGAAGCCGCCATCCGGGCAGGTGGGGCGGTGGCCACCGCCGGCCCCGAACTCGCCGCCCGCTTCGCCGCCGAGCCGGGCTTGTTCTCCGCCGACCGGTTCCACCCCTCCTCGGCCGGCTACGCCGTGATCGCCGAAGGCCTGGCGCCGCACGTGCTGGCCGCCGCCGCGCACCTCGCCGCCTGAGCACACCTCATCGAGGCGGCACGACGAGCGAGGCGCTGCCGGCGGGCCCGGTCACGGTGACGCGGACGGTGACGGCCCCACCGGCCTGGACGACCGTGAGCTGCCAGGCCCGCGGCCACCCGACGTCGAGGGTCTTCGTGGCCTGCCCGACGAGGTCGGGAACGAGGTCGGCCGGCCCCTCCGCACGACCGGCCGACGACTCGATGACCATGGACTCCGACGAGGACGTCGTGGACGTCACCGTGGTGGAGGAGGACGTTTGCGTCTCCTCCACCGGCGCCGGGGTGAACAGTTCGACGCGGAAAAGGGCGACGACGGCGGCGGCGCCGAGCAGCAGCCCGAGGAAGGCGGCGATCGAGAACGCGCGCCCTTCCGGCGGCGGCTGGACCAGAGCGGACCCGGGTGCGGGCTCCACGACCGCGCCGGTCATCCGGCGCTGCCACTCCGGCGCCGGGTGCGGGACGACGCGGGCCCGCCACGGCCGGTCCGGCGGGTACTCGACCACGAGGAGATCACCCGGCCGGTGGCGCGCAAGGTCGATCAGGTTGACGTGGTGGGTGACCTGGACGCGGAACGCCGGTGCTCCGTCGGGCGCGACCGTGAGGAGGAACTCGACCGGGACATCCCCCGTTTCGGTGCCGCCGGCGCGCAGGCTTTCGACCCGCGCGAGCGCGAGGCGGGGAACGACCGCCGCCTCGCGGGCACGTCGCGGCATGCCCGCGACGAACACCAGGGCGATGTAAGCGAGCGGAAGGCCCAGGCCGGTCAGGAACAGCGGGACCTTCTCGATGATGATGCCGGCGACGAGGGCGCTCAGCGCCGCGCCGGCGACACCGCCGGTGAGGAACCCGCGGGCGAGCGAGGCCGGCACGGGGTGGCGGGGCACGGGGTGATGGGGCACGGGGTGATGGGGGTCAGTGGACATGGAGGCGCTCCCGGCGCTAGAAGGGCGACTCCGCCGGATCCGGTTCCACCAGCACGGCTTCCGGGTCCTGCGGGTCGTAGCGAACCTGCACCGCCGAGCCGCGGGACGGGGCCTGGAACAGGGACGTGACCAGGGTCGTCACGACCGTGCGCTCCCCCGTCTCCGCCGGGAACCGGACGTGGACGACGAACCGCGGGTGCCCCATGACCCAGACGTTCGTGAACTCGACGTGCGTGACGAAGCCGGTCACCTGACGGCCGTGGTGGCGCAGTGCCTGCACGCGGTCGTCCGCCTCCGCCTCGGTGAGGAAGGCCCGCAGCAGCACCACGATCAGCACCAGGGCCACCAGCGCGGACACCGCCGGCACCAGGTACGGCTCGGCGTAGACGACCCAGTCCACATCGGACCACGGCTCGGCCCGGCCGCCGGGGCCCGGCAGCCGCTGCCCCACCGACTCCGGCGGCGTCCACGACGGGATGGCCAGGCCGCTGCCCAGCGCCACGCCGAGGGCCGTGGTCAGGGAGCTCGCCCGGAAGCCGACGCTCATCCGGTCCAGTGACAGGCCCGCGGCAAACAACATCGCGAAGCCGAGCGAAGACGCCACTGTGATCGCCAGGCTGAAGAACAGCACGAGTGAAACCACCGGGCCCGCGTCGGCCCCCCACGCGTCGACGCGGTTCAGCGACATCATCCGGAAACCGTCCAGCAGCCCGAGTGCCCCGGACCAGCCCGTCGCCGCCCACGCGAGCGTCGTCGGCACGCCGAGCAGCCACAGCCGCCCCCCGCGGCGGCCCGGCCGCGGGTCTCCCGGCAGACGGAAGGCGAACACCCCGCCCCCCTAGGCGATCGGGCCGAACACGGCGACCTTCGCCGGGTCGGCCGGGTCGACGCGGGCCTCGTGCCGGGTGCCGGGCGCGTACTGCTGGATCGTCGCCAGCGGCGTGATCAGCGGGGTGACCGTCCGGTAGGTGGTGCCGTCGGCGCGGGTGACCTCCAGCGTCGCGGTGTACCGGGCCTGCCCGGCGACCGCCCGGTCGGTCGGCTCCAGGGCCCGGACCACCAGGGTGGCCGGCTCCCCGGTGTCGTACAGGCGCCGCAGTTCCGCGCCGTAAGCCTGCAATTCCCGCTGCTGGCGCAGCTGCTCCTCGGGCGGCAGCGCCAGGAACGCCGCCGTATCGGGGTCGGCGTTCATGGTCCGGAACGCCTGCGCGGCCAGCTGCGGCGTCGGCAGCTGCGGGGTGATGTCGTACCCCTGGGCCGCGGCCGCCCGCCGGAACTGCTCCGCGTGCTGCTGGAACTCCTGTGCGCCGCGAGCCGCGCCCTGGCGAGTCGCTTCGTCGACCTTGTCGCGGATCTTCTTGAACATCGGTCCTGCCTTTCGCTGTGCGGTGTGCACACAGCTTCGGCGGGGCGCGCTGCTACCGAACCCAGGTTTGCCCGTCGTCGGAAGCATCGAGGCAGGTCAGGGCGGCCCAGAAGGCGGGCGAGCGGGCCGGTTCCGGCCGTTCGCGCCACCGGGCGAGCCGGGTGCGCTGCCACGCGCACAGCTCGCTGACCGGGTCGTCGCCGTCGAGGGCGGTGTCGACGGCGATCACCAGTTCGGCCATCGGGTCCGCACCGGGCACCGCCGCCGACGTCGGCAGCGCCCACCCGGTCGCGGCCACCAGCCGTGCTCCGGCCGCGACGGCGGCGAGCAGCACGCCGAACGGCTCGGGCAGGCCGAAGTCGCTCGCGCTGGCGCAGCCGATCAGCGCCATCCGGGCCGGCATCGCGTCCACTGCGGACAGCGCGAGATCGGCGGCGGTGAACGGCCGGTGGTCCCCGATCGGCTCGGCCGTGCCGGGCAGCCCGGCCGGGCAGGACAGGTGCAGCGCGGTCTGCGCGCCGTGTTCGTCGCGCACGCGGCTGACGTGCCCGACGAACACCAGCCGCGAGCACGGCTCGGCCAGCAGCCGGGCGAGCAGCCGCCGGTCGGTGTCGGTGCGGCGGACCAGGTCGAGCCCGCGCGCGGCGGCCGGGCGGACGGGACCGGCGGCGAGCTGCGCGTCGAGGTGGCGGATCAGCGGCGACGCCGGGTCCTGCTTGCCGAGCACGGACCCCAGCTCGCCGAACGCGCTCTGGCCGGGGATCCGCGGGTCGAGCAGGTACCCGGGCGGCCCGGGCTCGGACGGCGGGCGGCGCGGGATGCCGGCGGGCGCGAGCAGGGAGACGTCGGCGACGTCGAGCACGCGGTCGTCACCGTCGAAGCAGGTGCCTTCCTCGCCGGGTTCGAGCGCGCGGTCCGGCCGCCGGTCGGGCAGGGCGAGCAGTCCCCACGGCACCGCGGCGAGGCTCGGCGACGGCTGCACCCGCAGCAGCGGACGCCGTCCGCCGGCGGCCGCGGCGTCCCGCAGCCGCGTGACGAGGTCGGCGGGCAGCAGGTTGAGGGCGAGGATCCGGGCCAGGCGTTGTTCGCCGGCGAAGCTGCCGAAGGCGTCGTCGCCCAACGCGCGCCGGACGGCGTCGGCGGCGCTCTCGCCTTCGCGCGGGGTCGGCGAGGCGTCGGCCAGGACCTCGCCAGCCGTCGCGACGAGGGCGGCGTCGACCGGGTGGGTGTGGACGGTGTCGAGGTCGGCGGTGGTCCGCCAGCTGAGGTAGGTGTGGCCGGCGTCGGCGTAGCGCAGGAGGAACGTCTCGCGCCCGGATTCGGCGGCCGGCCAGGTCGTCACGGTTTCGGCGGCCGGGCGGGGCAAGCCGTACCGCTCGGTGGCGAGCTCGAGCCAGCGGTCGAGTTCCATGGGCGAGCCGGGAGACCAGCGCAGGGCGGGCGGCGGGGCGAGCCGGAGCGGGAGCGACGCGGTGACCGTGCCCAGCGCGGCCAGCGGCAGCCCGTCGGCGGGCGGTGCCGCTTCGGGAGCCGGGAGTGTGCCGGTCAGGTCGAGCGAGGGGGCCCCGGCCCCGGTGTACGCCCCGACCGCGCAGGTGCGCTCGATCAGTTCGGCGGCCAGCCGCGGCTGGTTCAGCCGGGCCAGCACCGCCATCAGCAGCTCGGTCGCCGGGCCCGCGACGTCGCGGGCCCAGGCCGTGCGCGCCCGCGGCGACGCGAACTCGAACCGGTAGTCCGCCGCCGCCAGCGCCACCGGGAGCAGCAGGTCCAGCACCGCCGGGAAATCGTCACCGCGGGCGAAGCCGATCGTGGCCGCCACGAAGTCCGTGTGCAGGCGCTCGATCCACTCCCCGGACGCTCGCGCCGACTCCCGGGCGCGGGTCACGTGCTCCTCCGCCGCCGCCCAGTCGCCCTCCGCCGCGGCGCAGCGGGCCAGCGCGACGTCCAGCCGCCGCAGGCCCGGGGCGTCCCCGTTGGCCGTCCGGAGCTCGCCCGCGTGCTCGAACTGGTCACGAGCCTGCCGGACATCGCCGGTGAGCAGCAGCAGCGTGCCCAGCGCGTGGCTCGCTTCCGCCACGTCGCCGGTCGCGCCCGCCGCCGCGAGTTCGTCGCGGGCGGCGACGATCGCCGCGACCGCGCCCGGGAGGTCACCGCTCAGCGCCCGGTCCGCCGCCAGGTCGATGGCGAACTTCGCGGCCGCCGGCCGGCCTTCGTGCCCGGCGCCGAGCCGGACCAGGTCCGCCCGCGCGTCGGCGTCCTCGCCGCCGGCCTGGCGGAGGCGGGCGCGTTCGGCGCGCGCCATCGCCTGCAGCGACCCGACCTGCTCGCGGACCTCGTCGACGTCCGCGAGGGCGGCCAGCGCCGTGAGGATCTTCTCCAGCTCGGTCAGCGCGCCGGCCGGGTCTCCCGCGGCCACCTGGACGCGCACCTCGAGGATGCGCAGCTCCAGCTCGTCGGCGCCGTGGGGATCGAGCAGCTCGCGCGGGTACTGCGCCGGCCCGGCCGCCTTCCGCAGCGCCGCCCGGTGCCGCTGCCCGGCGATCAGCTCCCGGGCCCGCGAAACCGCACCCTCCTCTGTGGACAGAGAAATCAGGACACGATCGGCGACCTCGCGGGATCCCTCGATCATCCGCAGTTCGGCGTACTGTCCGAAATGGACAGCGGCGGCCGAGCTCACCGGGAAAGCGGCCAGCACGGCTTCGGCACACTGCCGGGCGTTGCGCAGGTCTCCGGCCGCATAGCAGACGGTGGCCAGATCGGAGAGGGCGGCCAAGGCGAGATCGGCGCGGTCGAGCTGCTGCGCGAGCTGCCGCATCCGGGCGTACTCCCGGTGCGCGCCGGCGAAGTCCCGCGCCACGGCGAGCCGCTTGGCCTCGCCCTGGCTGCCGGAGGCTTCGCCGAGCAGTCGCCGGTACTCGGTTTCGGTCAGCGAACAGGCGGGCGTAGCGCCGTACGGCGCCGGGTCGAGGCCGAAGTGCCCGGCGACGCACCGGCAGTTGTACCCGTGCGAACTCGCCCCCGCCAGCTCGGCCGGCAGCGGCCGATCGGGCGGGTGCAGCGGCGGCGGCAGGCCGACGAGCACGTCAGAACTCCTCTTCGGCGGACGCGGCCGCCGCGCGCTCGGCCAGCGTCCGGGCCTCCGGTGGCAGCGTCTCGCGCGCCCGCACGAGCGCCACCACCGCCGCCCGGTCTTCCGGTGTCGTCTCGTGGACGCTCCCGGCCGTCACGCCGACCACGAGTCCGATGTGGACATCCGCTCCGGCGCCGGCCAGGTCGGCGGCGCCGGTGAACCGTCCGGCACCCAGGCCGAGGGGAACCTCCGCGACAACCTCGCCGTCGCGGGTCGCGAACGCGGTGAGGGCCGCGTCGGCGAAGGCTCCCGCGACTTCGACCTCGAGCCGGGTGGCGGCCGGGGCGGCGACGATCCGCCAGGTCACCGTGTCCTCCGCGGCGTCGAGGACGCCCGGCGGCACGCGGGCCCAGTCGACGCTCGCCCGGCCTTGGGCCACGACCCCGGGTCCGGCCACCGGCGTCTCGGTACCCGCGGCCAAGGCGTACGCCCGCTGCCCCGGCGTGACGGCGGCCGCCAGCGCGGCCGCGGCTTCGGCGCGCACGACGTCGTCCTGGTCGTCGAACCACGCCGACAACCTCAGGCACAGTTCGCGCACCTCCTCGGCGACGGCTGTCGTGACCACGCCCTCGGCGGCGGCGTCGAACAGCTCCGCCGGCGTGGCTTCGAAGCCGTCGAGCAGGCCTTCGGCCACGGTCTCGACGGCCGCGGTGGCGACGGCGGCTTCGAGGTCCAGCAGCGCCGGGTCCAGCGGGGGCACGCCGAGCACCGGGCTCGCGGGCCACCACCGGCGGCCCCACAGCAGCAGCGCGAGAGTGGCCAGTTCCGGCCGGGCGGGCACGTCGACTTGGCCGGCCGCGAGGGCCTCCAGCGCGCGCTCGGCGCCGACCAGCCGCGTCAGCCACGGTTCCGCGGCCGCCGCGTCGGTGAGTTCGACCCGCATCGAGCCGGGCGCACCGGCGAGCAGGCCGGCCAGTGCGAACCGGACGAGCCCGCCGTCCGCCGCGACGACGGGGTGGTGCACCGGGTGCGTCACGACACCGCCTCCAGGTCCGGCAGCCGGGCCACGAGCGCGCGGCGCACCTTCGTCCGCAGGTCCAGCGAGGTCGAGCGGACGACGCCGGAGACGAGATCGCGGACGTCCGCGGCGCCGGCCGGGAGGTCGGCGCGGACGTCGAAGCCGTGCAGCCGGATCCACAGCCGGCCCAGGAACTGCCGGGCGAATTCCCGCAGCTCGCGCACGAGGCCGGGGTCGGGGCGCGGGGTGAGCGGCGTGGTGCCGGCCAGCGCCCGGCGGGCGTGCAGCACGTAACCCTCGCGGGCGATCCGGGCGTTGAGCTCCCGCGCGAAGCCGGGCGCGCTGCCGGGTGCGTCGCCGTCGAGCGGCCGGAGCGCGGGCGCGAGGACGACGCCGAGCGCGAAGCAGGTGGCCAGGGCGGGCCGGCCGAGCCCGAACCCGGCGGCGACCCGGGCGAGCTCGTCGGCGACGAGCCCGGCGACGGGTTCCCGCTCGTCGGCGGGCAGCCGGCGCAGGGTGGCGCGCACCCGCCGTTCGACGCTGCGTTCGAGGAGTTCGGGGCCGGTTTCGTCGCTCCGGCGCAGGGGCGGGACGGCGGTGCGGTCCCCGCGCTGCAGGCCGAGGCCCGCCAAGCCGGGGACGGCCAAGGCGGCGGTCCCGCCGGGCCGGCGCAGCGCGAGCCCGAAGGCGTGCCCGGCGCCGGATTCCGCCAGCACCCGCCACGTGGCGTCGGCGAGATTCTCGGCGAATTCGCCGAGCAGCGCCACGGCGTCCGCCGGCGCGAGACCGGCGGCGGCCGCGGTGTGCCAGCGACGGTGGATTTCCGCGGTCAGGTCCGCCGCCACCCGCGGGTCGGCCAGGTAGGCGGTCAGCCGGGCGGCGCCGGCTTCCGAACCTTCGCCGTGCAGCTCGCGCAACGCCGACGCGGCCGTCTCCGGCGCGTCCGGGCCCGGCATGCCGAACCCCGTCGCCAGCTCGTAGGCCAAGGGGAAGCAGACGTCCTGGACGTCGCCCGCCGTGATGCGCAGGGCCCGGCGCTGCCGCTTGAGGTGCGTGAACCACGCGGCCGTCGCCCGCAGCCGGGCCGCGTCGGCCACCAGCAGCCCGGTCAGCTCCGCCGCGGCGGCGGGCTCCAGCAGCGGGCGGCCCAGCCGCGGCCGCGCCGCCGTGCGGACCACCAGCGGGTCGATGACCTTCTTGACGGTCCGGGTCAGCGGTCCGCCGTCGCCCGCCGACAGGACCTCGACCCCGGAGATCCGCGTCCACGCCTCGGCGAGGACCGCCGAGCGCAACCGGGGCTTGCCGGAACCCGTCACCCGCACCCCCCTCGCTCCCCCCGCACCTTACCGGGAACGGGCTTTTGCCCGGCTTTTACCGGCGCCCGGCAAGATCGGTTCCGCCAGGCGGTCGGTGTGAGGGGCTGGGGATCCGAAACCTCGCCGGCAGGGGGGACGTGCCGGTGGATGGGCACCGGTCGTCTGGCACCAGGGGGAACACGGGGGAACACTTTTCTCGCGTCGATCGCGACGCGCGCCGCGGGCTGGGGGCCCGCGGCGCCCGCCCCTTCCGTCACGACACGGGAAAGAGGGCAGACATGGATCGATTCGTGAAGCGGGCGGCCGTCGTGGGGGCGGTCGCCGCCAGTGCGCTCGCACTGGCCGCACCGGCCGCACTGGCCACCGAGCAGGGCGGCACCTCGAGGACCTGCCCGATCAGCGCCTGCCAGACGGACGAGGTCTGGTTCCCGGGCGGCACCCTTTCGGTCGATGCCGACGTGCACGGCAGCGGCCCGGCGGAGTGGATCGTCCGCAGCGACAACGGCGGCAACATCTGCCGCTCCGGGTTCGCCGCCGGGGACCCGCCGCGGTCCTGGATCTGCTCCAACGTGCCGGCCCAGTGGCTGTACGGCATCGTCTCCGGTCCCGCCGGTCCGTCGAACATCGGCCTCCGCTGGTAACACCCGTCGAGAGAAGGAGAACTCCATGAGGACGCTTCGCTTCTTCACCCGTTCCGTGGCCCGCAGCCTGCGGACCCGCGAACTGGGCGCCGCCTGGCGCTTCTACTACGAGATCTACTGAACACCACCGCGGCCGGGGTCACACCGACCCCGGCCGCGGCGTTTCCCGGGAGACCTCCGTGCGCCAAGCCGTCGCCGAACCCGGCACGTTCCTGACCGATCCGCTGACCGCCCTCGACCGGTGGGCCGGCGACGAGGTCCCGATCCGCCGGTTCGAACCGGGCCGGTACCTCGTGTCCGGCGCCGAGCTCGTCCGCACCGCGCTGGCCGGGACCACCACGCCGTTCGAGGCGAAAGCGGCGACCTTCGGCGCCGTCGCCGGGTGGGTGCCCGGCTCCGACCGCAGCCGCCCGGTCAACGCCGCGCTGGCGCGGGAACTGGACCGGGCCTGGCAGGCCGTGCCCGCCGAGCGGATCACCGCGGAGCTCCGGCGGTCCGCCGAAGCCGGGGAGGCGTGGCCAGGGGCGCTCTCGACGTGCTACCTGCGGCTCTTCGGCGAACAGCTCTTCCCCGGCCTGACCCCGCGAGCCCGGCAGGCGCTGCAGGACGCCCTCGCCGCGTCCGACGGGCTCGACCGGACGAACACGGCTTTGCGGCGGCTGCGGGGCCGGATCGCGCACAGCCGGGGCGACGCCGCGCTGCACCGCTGGGCGGCGGGGCGCGCCGAAGCCCTCCCGGAGGCACTGCGGGCCGCCCTCGGCTCGGCGGACGACGTGGCACTGGCCCTGCACGGGCTGGTCGGCGCGGTCTGCCGGGCCGCGGCGATGGTGCTCGCCTGGACCGTGCTGCTCGACCGGGGCTGGCGGCCCGGTACCCCGGCGGGCACCACGCTGCCGCCGGCGCGGGTGACCGAGCCCGCCGCGCACCGCGTCCGCGAAGCGCTGAGGCTGTGGCCGGTCGCCTGGCTGCTCTCGCGCAAGGTCACCGCGGCGACCGAGCTGGGCGGTGTCCCGCTGGTCCCGGGCGACCGGCTGTACCTGTGCACCTACCTGCTCCACCGCGACCCCGGCGTCTGGTCCGAGCCCGGCGAGTACCTCCCGTGCCGCTGGGCCGCCCCGCCCGAGGGCCACAAGGCCCGCTACCTCCCCTACGGCTTCGGCAGCGCCGCGTGCGTCGGCTCGCGGTTCGTGAACCAGGCGACGGCGCGGGTGCTCGACTGCGCCGGCGCCCTCGACGGCTTCGACCTGCGGATCATGGAGCCCGAGCCGGTGTTCGGCGCCCTGCTCGCCCCGCCCGTGGTGCGGCCCGCGCGGCCCGGCTGACCGATTCCCGCTACCCTCACCGACGGGAATGACCGGTTCGTCCGGTCAGCGGGGGGTGCGGAAGAGTGCTCAGCTTCGGGGTGCTGGGACCGTTGCAGGTCCAGCGGGACGGCGAAGCCGTCCCGGTCACCGGGCCCAAGGTGCGGGCCCTCCTGGCGGCGTTGCTGATGCGGGCGAACACGACGGTGTCACTCGACCGGCTCACCGAGCTGCTGTGGGGCGACGACCCACCGGACACGGCCCGCAAGAGCATCCAGGTGCACGCCGTCCGGCTGCGGCGGGCGCTCGGCGACGGCGTCGTCGAGACGCAGCCGACCGGTTACCTGCTGCGCGTGCCGCCCGGGCAGCACGACCTGCTGCGGTTCCGCGAGCTCACCGCCGCCGCGCGGGCCGAACCGCGCCCGGACGCCGAGCGCGAACTGCTCGCCGCCGCGCTCGCCTGCTGGCGCGGGCCGGTGCTCGCCGACGTCCCGGCCGAGGTGCTGAGCCGGGAGGACGTCGACCAGCCCGCCGAAGAACGCCTGCGGGCGCAGGAGCGCTACTTCGAGGTCAGCCTCGAGCTCGGCCGGTCCGGCGAAATCACCGACGAGCTGGCGCGGGTGACCCGCGAACACCCGTGGCGGGAAGCGTTCTGGGCGCTCTACCTGGAGGCCCTGCACCGTTCGGGCCGCCGCGCCGACGCCCTCGAGACCTACCGCGCGGTGCACCGGATGTTCACCGACGAGCTGGGGATCGGTCCCGGCGACCGGTTGCGGCGCGCGCATCGGGCCGTCCTCGCCGACGAGGCGCCCGAAGAACCACCCGGCGCCGCGCAACCGGAGTTCCGGCCGCGGCAGCTGCCGCCGGACGTCGCCACGCTCGTCGGCCGCGTCCGGCTCCTGTCCACTTTGGACGCATTCGTGGGGCCGGACCGGGTGCCCGGCACGCACCCGCCGATCGCGCTGCTCGTCGGACCGGCCGGCGTGGGCAAGACGACCGCCGCCGTGCACTGGGCGCACCGCGCCGCGCGGCACTTCCCGGACGGCCAGCTGTTCGCCGATCTCCAGGGCTACTCGACGGTCCCCGCGCTCGCGCAGCTGGCGGTGCTGACCCGGTTTTCGCACGCGCTCGGCGTCCGGCCCGGCCAGGTGCCGACCGAGCCGGCCGACGCCGCCGCGCTCTACCGCTCGGTGCTCGCCGACCGGCGCGTGCTGATCGTGCTGGACAACGTGGCCGGGCCGGAGCAGGTGCGCGCGCTGCTGCCCGGGAGCCCGGGCTGCGCGGTGCTGATCACCAGCCGCGACCGGCTCGGCGGCCTGGCCGCCACCGTGGACACCCGGCTCGTGGAACTGGCCGAGCTGCCGCCGGACGATTCGCTCGCGCTGCTGGCCTCGGTCGTCGGCGAGGAGCGGGTCGCCGCCGAGGACGCGGCCGCCCGCGAGCTGGTGCGGCTGTGCGCCGGGCTGCCGCTGGCGCTGCGGATCGTCGCGGCGAACCTCGCGCTGTGGCCGGACCGGTCCCTGCGCGGCTACCTCGCCGAGCTCGCCGGACCCGGCCTCGTCGAGCGGCTGGCCGTGCCCGGCGCCGAGCAGCTCGGCGTCCGGCGGGCCTTCGACCTGTCCTTCGAAGCCGTTTCCCCGGCGGCGGCCCGGGTCTTCCGCCTGCTCGGGCTGGTGCCGGGCGCCGACGTCGGCGTGGCGGGCGCGGCGGCCCTGGCCGGGGTGGACGCCCCGAGTGCCGGCCGGTTGCTGCGCGAACTGGCCGCGAGCCACCTGGTGCAGCCCCACGGCGACGACCGGTTCGGCCTGCACGACCTGCTCCGCGCCTACGCCGCCGGACGTGCCCGGGACGAACTGCCGCCCGCCGAGCGGGCGGACGCCCTCGACCGCCTCTTCGGGTACTACCTGCGCGCGGCGGCCCGCGCGGCGACCGCGCTCTACCCCGACCTGCAGCGGCTGCCCGACGCGCCCGAGGACGGCGAATCCGTCGAGCCCGCCGAAGCCCGCCGGTGGCTGCTGGCCGAGCACGGGAACGTCCTCTCCGCGATCCGGTGGACCGCCGGGGCGGACCAGGGGCCGTTCGCCTGGCGGGCGGCCGACCTGCTGCGCGGCTTCTTCCACTCGCACCGGCTCGACGCCGAGTGGCAGGCGGCCGCGACCGCCGGGCTGGCCGCCGCGCGGCGGGCCGGGGACGAGCGGGCGGCCGGGGCCATGCGGCACAGCCTCGGCGCGCTGGCCTGGAGCCGCGGCGACTACGAGACGGCGCTCGGGGAACTCGAAGCCGCCCAGGACTCCTACCGCGCCGCCGGTGCCCGCGAAGGCGCCGACTCGGTCCTGCACGCCCTCGGCGTCGTGCACCTCGACCTCGGCCGGCTCGACCGGGCGATCGAGCACTTCACCGCGGCGCTGGCGGGCACGCTGCGGCGCGGCGAGTCGATCCGGGCGGCGAACGGGCTGATCAACCTGGGCGCCGTGCTCATCGAACACGGCCGGCTCGCCGAAGGCATCGAGCACAACGAACGCGCGCTCGACCTCTGCCGCCGGCTCGGCTCACCGCACGCGGCGGCGATCGCGTTGTGCAACCTCGGGTACGGCTACCGCGTCTCGGGCGACCTCGCCCGCGCACGGGACGTGCTCACCGAGGCACTGGACAGCCTGCGGCAGCTGGGTTCCCGGGACGACGAGGCGGACGCGCTGGTCCGGCTCGCCGCGGTGCACCGGGTGACCGGCGACCTCACGCAGGCGTGGCCGGCGGCGCGGCTCGCGGTGACGGTGGCGCGCGAGGCGGGCAACCAGCGGTTCGAGGTGGACGCGCTCGGCGCGCTCGGCGACCTCCACCGCCAGACGGGTGCCACGGAGGCGGCACTGGCGGAGTACGCCGAAGCCCACCGGCTGGCCGAAAAGATCGGCTACCTCCGCGGCGGGATCACCACCCTGATCGGCTTGTCCACTGTGGACCCTTCCGACGCGGTCCGGCACGCCGGAACCGCGTTGCGCGAGGCCGGGCAGGGCGGCTTCCGCCTGCTGGCCGAGCAGGCCCGCACCGCACTGGCGTCGGCGTCCCTGACCGCGGGCGACCCGGCGGCCGCGGAAACCCTGGCGCTCCGCGCGATTTCCGGTTTCCGGGCCACCGGGCACCGGCTGGGCGAGGCGTACGCCTTCGTGGTGCTGGGCCAGGCGCGCCTGAGCTCGACCGGTCCCGACGCGGCCCGCGAATGCTGGCGTACGGCCGAGAAGGTACTGGCCACCGCCGGCGAGCGCCCGGTGCTGGCGGTGGTGCGGACCCTGCTGGCGCGGTAGCCATTTCCCTGGTGCAGTGACCATCTCGCTGGTGCAGTGACCATTTTGCCGGTGCAGTAACCATTTCGCCGGCGCAGTGACCGCGTCAGCGGGGGGCGGACAGCTCGGCCGGGTGCAGCTCGTAGAGCGCGTACGCCTTCCGGATCACCGGCTGCGCCACGTTCCGCACCCGCACCCCGCCGGGGGTGACGCCCTGCTCGCACCCGAAGTGGGCGTGCCCGTGCAGCGCCAGGTCGGCCCCCACCTCGTCGATCGGCTCGCACAACAGGTACGAACCGAGGAACGGGTGGATCTCGGGTGGCTCGCCGTGCAGGGTGCCGGGGATCGGCGCGTAGTGCGTCAGCGCGACGACGACGTCGGTGTCGAGCGATTGCAACGCGGTGCGCAACGAATTCGCCGAGGCCATCGTGTGGTCGACGAAGTCCTTCATCTCCCGCTCACCGAACCGGCTGGCGCACTTGCCGGCGAACCCGCCGCCGAAGCCCTTGACCCCCGCGACCCCGAGCGAGCCGTCCGGCAGGTCGAACCGGACCGCGTCGCCTTCCAGCACCTCGACCCCGGTCTCCCGGAGCAGGTTCGCGATCACCTCGCCGTAGTCGCTGTGGTGGTCGTGGTTGCCGAGGACCGCGGCGATCGGCACGCCGAGCCCGGCGAGCTCGTCGGCCACCACGCGGGCCTCCTCGATGGTGCCGTGCCGGGTCAGGTCCCCGGCCAGCAGCAGGACGTCGGCGGTGCCCGCCAGGTGTTCCAGGGCCGGCCGGAGCAGGCCGCGGGAATCCTCGCCCAGGTGCACGTCCCCGACCGCGGCGATCCTCATCGGCCGATCTCCTCCGCGCTCGCCGGTTCGCGGACGTCGGCGACCCGGACGTCGGTGTGCACCAGCTCCCCGGTCAGGTACTCGCCGACGACGGCGTCCACCTCCGCCTTCCGGGCCGGGCAGGTGACTTCGCCGGTCAGGTGGACGTGCTCGCCCCGCACGGTCACGTGCACGCCGAGCTCGGCGGTGCGGGGGTCTTCGGCCAGCGCCCGGTGGAGCCGGGCGACGAGGTACTGCGGTGGTTCGGGCACGAGTGCCTCCTTCGGGTCGATCACGGCCAGGTCGCCGAGCAGGGCCAGGAACGCCCGGGCGTAGGGGGACGCCTGCACCTGCACGGCGACCTCCGTCCAGTCGACCTGCTCGCGCAGGTCGCGGGCGATCCGCAGCAGCGGCGCGAAGTCGCACCGGTGCGGGCTCAGCACGAGCAGCTTGTCCACCAGCAGGTCGGTGCCGCAGACGACCGGCGCGGCGGTGGACCCGACCCGCATCAGCGCGGCGCGGTCGAGCAGCTCGTCGGTCACCGGCCGGTGGTTGGGCCCGTGGATCAGGTCCACGAGGATGTCCCCGTCGTAGACCTTCGTCAGCCAGTCCTCCGGCGGGTGCACGCGGCGCAAACCGGCGGCGGTGAGCACCTCCGCCGCCTTTTCCGCGTCTCCCGGCTTGAGGAAGAGGTCGACGTCGTGATCCGACGGCGGCCCGCCGCGGGCGTACACGGCCAGGCCGCCGGCGACGGCGAACCGGATGCCCGTGCCGTCGAGTGCGGTCACGACGCGGGTCAGGCTCTGCAGCAGTGCCTCCGCTTCCATGGCAGGGGACTACCCGGCGGCGCGTGGTCCCTAACACCGTTCACGCAGGGCTGGTTCAAGCAGCGTCCATTCAGGCAGGGTCGGTTCAAGCAGGGTCGTCGGCCTGCTGCCGGATCCACGCGCAGGCGCCGTCGACCGTCGGGTGCAGCGCGAGCGTGGCGTCCATGCGGGTGATCTGCAACGAGCGCAGCACCTGGCGCCGGTCGGCGACGACCGCGAACGGCAGGTCCGCGACCGCCGTCGCCGTGACCAGCTCGGCGAGAACCTGCAGCCCCGCCGAGCCGCAGAAGGTGATCGCGCCCAGGTCCACGATGAGCGCCCCCGGCCGCCCGGCCAGCGCGGCCCGGGCCCGCGCGCGCAGCACCGGCGCGGTGCCGAGGTCCAGGTCGCCGGCCGCCGCGACGACGACGGCTTCGGGCACGGTGCGAACGCGCACCGTCAACTCGGGCGTCCGGTGGTCGGTCACGGGGGCTCCTTTCCGTCGTGCTGCCTGACCCTAGAGGGGTTGCATCGTTTTGTCATCGATTTGCCGGGGTAACCGGGGACCGGACGATCCCGACCCCGAGCAAGAGAGGACACGGCCGCGATGAGCACCGTCACCGAAACCGTCGACGTCGAGACCGACGTCACCACCGCCTACAACCAGTGGACGCAGTTCGAGTCCTTCCCGCAGTTCATGGAGGGCGTCGACGAAATCCGGCAGCTCGACGCCACCCACACCCACTGGAAGATCAGCGTCGGCGGGCAGACCCGGGAGTTCGACGCGACGATCACCGAGCAGCACCCGGACGAGCGCGTCGCCTGGAAGTCCGATTCCGGCCCGACGCACGCGGGCGTCGTGACGTTCCACCGCCTCGACGACCGGCACACCCGGGTCACCGTCCAGCTCGACATCGACCCGGACGGGTTCGTCGAAAACGTCGCGGACAAGCTCGGCATCCTCGACCACCGCGTCCAGGGCGACCTCGGCCGGTTCAAGACCTTCATCGAGGAGCGCGGTGGCCGCGAGACCGGCGCCTGGCGCGGCGACGTCGCCCGCCCCGGGAACTGAGCGGACCCGGGCCACCCGGGTCCGTCATGGGCAGGTGAACCAGCCCGCGCCCGCCCCCGCCGTCACCTGGACGGCGGGGGCGGTGGCGCGGATGCTCGGCCTGCCCGCGTCCACGCTGCGCGCGTGGCACCGCCGGTACGACCTCCCGCTGTCCGCTCCGCAGCCGGGCAGCCACCGCCGCTACGGGCGCGCGGACATCGACGCGCTGCTCCGCATGCGGCACCTGATCGAGCAGGGGCTCAGCACGGAAGCCGCGGCCGCGCGGGCGTTCCGCACCGGCGGCCGGACCGACGTGGGCACGCTGCTGACCGCCATCCGGCAGCTGAAGATCGACACCGCCACCGCGCTCCTCGAGGCGCACCTGGCCGACCGCGGCGTGCCGGCCACCTGGGACGAGCTCTGCCGCCCGGCGCTCGACGCCCTCTGCGGCCCGGACGCCGACCGCTGCATCGACCTGGTGCACGGACTGTCCTGGGCCGTCGCCGCGGCCCTGCACCGCATCCCCAGCCCCACCGGTGCTGCGCCCCCGGTCCTGCTGGCCTGTGTGGACGGTGAGCGGCACACCCTGCCGCTGGAAGCACTGCGCGCCGCACTGGCCGAACACGGCCGCGCGGCGCTGTTCCTGGGCGCTTCGGTGCCCGAAACCGCGCTCGGGCACGCCGTCGACCGGGTCCGGCCCGCCGCGGTCGTGCTGTGGAGCTCCCGCCCGGCGGTGCCGCCGAGCGGGCTCCGGACGCCCCGGCTCGTCCTGGCCGGTCCCGGCTGGCCGCCGGCGGCCGGGCGCCCGGGCACCCTCGGCGACGCGGTGTCGCTGCTCACCGCCGCGGACTGAGTCGCACCGGCCGCGCCGCCGCCCGGTTTATCCCCGGACCACCCGGGTAGCCAGCCGCCCTACCAGGCCGGTGGTCGCCACCGGCACCCAACAAGGCGCGGAAGTGCCTCTCCCGCAGGAGGTCGAGATGACGCAGGGACCCGGCGGTCAGTCACCGCCGCAGCAGCAGGGCAGCGGATCGCCGTCGAAGCCGGAAGCCGCCAAGGACGAAGCCCGCGAGGTGGCTTCCACGGCCGCCGATCGGGGCGGCGAAGTCGCCCAAACGGCGGCGGACCAAGCGAAGCACGTGGCCGCGCACGCTCAGCAGGAAGCGCGCGATCTGGTCCGCGAGGGCCGGGAGCAGCTGCAGGCCCAGGCCCGGGACGGCCAGCGGAAGGCGGCCGAGAGCCTCCACCAGCTGGCCGGTCAGCTCGAGCGGATGGCGGAGCAGACCGACTCCCCCGGCATCGCCGGCGACGTCGCCCGCCAGGTGTCCGACCGGACGCGGTCGGTCGCCGACTGGCTCGAGCACCGCGAACCGGGTGATCTCCTGGACGAGGTGCGGCGCTTCGCCCGCCGCCGTCCCGGCACGTTCCTGGTCGGCGCGGCCGTCGCCGGCGCCCTCGCCGGGCGGCTCACCCGGGGCGTCGTCGCGCAGCAGAAGGAGGAAAGCTCCCCGAACGGCCGCGCGGGCGCCCCACAGCCGCACGCCGGCCCCGCCGCTACCCCGCCGGTGCCGCAACCGGGTGACACCGGGTACGCGGCACCCGCCGGGTACACCGCTCCTCAGCCGTCGGAAGGCCTCCCGCAGCCGAGCCGGCCCGCCGCCGGCCCCGGTGGCTACACGGCACCCCAGCCGCCGGACGCCCTGCCGCAGCCGAGCCCCCGCTTCTCCGCGCCGGGGCAGGTGCCGTGATGACCCAGGCACCCGGGCCCGCGCCGCGCGCCGGCGAACCCGTCGACGTCGCCGAAGCCTCGGTCGGCGAACTGATGTCCAACGTCATGAAGGACGTCTCCACCCTGGTGCGGCAGGAGGTGGAGCTGGCGAAGGCCGAACTGAAGACCGAGGCGGGCAAGGCCGCGAAGGGCGCGGGCATGCTCGGCGGCGCCGGGTTCGCCGGCTACATGGTCGTGCTGTTCCTCTCCATCGCCCTGTGGCAGGGCTTGGCGAACGTGATGGACGCGGGCTGGGCGGCGCTGATCGTCGCGGCGGTGTGGGTGATCGCCGGCGCCGTGCTCTACGCGACCGGGCGGCGTGAAGTCCGCCGGATCAACCCGAAACCCGAACGCACCGTCGAGACCCTGCAACAGGTCCCGGACGCACTGAAAGGCGAACGACCATGACCGAACCCGAGCGGCTCCGCCGCGAAATCGAAGGCACCCAACGGAACCTCAGCACGGACGTGAACGCCCTCACCGAAAAGGTGACCCCGGGCCGGATCGTCGAACGCCGCATCGGCCGGATGCGCCGGGCGGTGGGCAGCGCCCGGGATCGCGTCATGGGTACCGCGGCCGACCACGCGTCGACGGCGGGCGACAAGGCCGGTTCCGTCGCCTCGACCGCCGGGGACAAGGTGAGTTCCGTCGCCTCGACCGCCGGCGACAAGGTGAGTTCCGCCGCCGACGCCGTCGGCGAGGCCCCGGCATCGATCCGCCGCGGCACGCAGGGCAACCCGCTGGCCGCCGGCCTGATCGCCTTCGGCGCCGGCTGGCTCGTGTCGTCCCTGCTGCCCGCGAGCGAGCCGGAGCGCAAGCTCGCCGGTCAGGCGACCGACCTCGCCCGTGAGCACGTGGCCCCGGTCGCCCAGCACGCGGCCGAGGAGCTCAAGGAGAACCTGCGCGAGCCCGCCCAGCAGGCCGCCGAGTCGGTGAAGTCCGAAGCCACCGACGCGGCGTCCACGGTCAAGGACGAAGCCCGGTCGGCGACCGGCGACGTCACCGACCGCGCCCAGCAGGCCCGGGAAAACGTGCAGTCCCAGAGCTGACGCGCCGTTCCGGGGCGCGGCCGCCCGGCCGCGCCCCGGGCTGTGTTTCCGGGCTGTGTTGTCCGGGCTTCGCCCGAGCCGGGGGCTCCGCCGCCCGGACCCCCGGGAGTTCGTGACGTCCGCTTCGCCCCTGCGGGGCTTCGCTACCCCGGGCCCCTGCCTGGATGCTTGTGACATCCGAGGCTTCGCCTCGAGCCGGGGCTTCGCTACCCCGGGCCCTGCCTGAATGCTTGCGAAGGACTTCCGATGCCTCCGTTCGATCCGCCCGGCGGCGACTCGCTGATGTTCGTCGGGACCGCGACCACGGTGCTGCGGCTGGGCCCGTTCACGCTGCTCACCGACCCGAACTTCCTGCACCGCGGCCAGTGGTCCTACTTCGGCCAGGGGCTGTTCTCCCGGCGGCGCACCGAACCCGCGCTGCAGCCGGCGGACCTGCCGCCGCTGACCGCGATCGTCCTTTCCCACCTGCACGGCGACCACTTCGACCGGATCGCCTCGCGCGAACTCCCCCGCGACACCCCGATCCTCACCACCGAGCACGCGGCCACCCGCCTGCTGCGGCGGGGGTTCCACGCTCCCCTCCCGCTGCCGACGTGGACAGCGGAAACCTTCTCGGACGGCGATGCGCGGCTGACGGTGACCTCCGTGCCCGCGCGGCACGCCCCCGGCCCGATGGGGCGGTTGCTCCCGCCGGTCATGGGCAGCGTGCTGGAGTACCGCGCGACACCGGAGACCGATCCGCTGCGGATCTACCTCAGCGGGGACACCGTCCTGCACGACGAACTCCGCACCATCCGGGACCACTTCCCCGGCCTGGACCTCGCGGTCGTGCACCTGGGCGGCACGCGGGCGTTCGGCGTCCTGGTCTCGCTCGACCACCGCGGCGGGGTCGACCTGCTGAACCTGCTGGAGCCCCGGCGGGCGGTCCCGGTGCACTTCGACGACTACGGCCTGTTCCACTCCCCGGTGTCGAACTTCCTGGAGGAGGTCCGGTTGCGCCGCCCGCCGACGCGGGTGCAGCTGCTGCAGCGGGGCGAATTCCTGTCGTTGTGACTCAAAGCCTCGGGCATCGGGGTTTCGCCCCCGCCGGTCCCGGTACCGGTGGACGGCACCGGGACCGGCGGAGGAACCAGCGTGCCGAAACCGCGGGTCCGTTCTTGCGCGAACTCGACGAGCACCCGGGGCGCCGGCGTCGCTGCCGCGGGAATGCGCCTGGAGGCGCGGTGGCCGGGACCGGGAGGTCCTCCCGGCCGCTGTCGGGGCAGGCAGCGCACGCCGTCGCCGTGGGAGATCCGAGTGCCGTCACGGCATCACTCCGCCCGACCCACGCGGGGTCGGCCGGCACCAGCTCGGTGAACCCGTCGGCCGCGGCCGAACGGGCGATCTTGTCCGGCATCGTCGTTCACTCCCCGGATCGTCTCGCGATGTCACCAGGTCATGTCCTGCGCTTCACTATTTCTACAGCACGCACCGCGAATCGCTTCAAGTCCTCAAAGGACTCAGAGGCCGCGTAGCAGAACGGCTTGCGTGACACGGTCGTCGACGGACGACGTCGGTGCTTCCGTCCCCACCCAGGGATCGCCGCCGAAGTAGGTGCGGAAGATGTTCTCCGCCGTGCGGGTCGCCACCGCCTGGGTCGTCAACGTCGGGTTGGCGCCGCCCGCCGCGTTGGGCAGGGCCGAGTTGTCGGCGATGTACAACCGGTCCACCCAGCGGGCCTCGGCCGTGCCGTCCAGCACCGAGTCGGCCGCTTCGAAGCCCATCCGCATGCTGGACTGCACGTGGAGCAGCAGGGGCGCCCAGTCCAGCCGGTGCACCCGCCGGGCCCCCGCGAGCCGCATCAGCTCGGCCGATCGCGCGGCGAGGTACTCGCGGTTGCGGCGGGTCCGCGCCGTGCGGGCGCGGTGGCGGACCTCCACGCGCGGCACGGGCCCGTGCGGGTCCGGCGGGATGACCGCCGACCGGGTCACCCGGTTTTCGGGCTGGACGTCGTCGTCGGTGACCACCAGCGCCGTGAGCAGCTTGTTGACGTCGCCGAGCGCCTCCTTGAGGTCGTTGCCGATCAGCCGCCCGAGCGTGTCGGCGCCCTGGGGTCCGACACCCGCGCCGTTGTCGTAGTGGCCGGCCATCCCGGCGTCGCTGTAGGCGAACGCGAAAGCCTGCAACGCCGGCGGCAGGCAGACGTTCTCCACGCCGCCGTAGCCGGGGAAGTCCATCCGGCAGTTGGATCCGGCGCCCTTGGATTCGCCCGTGTACTCGTCGAAGACGCCCACCACCCAGTCGAGGTGGTGCTCGGTCAGCCCGCGCCCCACCCAGTCGTTCGGGTTGGGCAGGCCGCTGTTGAGCCACAGGCGCGGGTTTTCGACGCAGCCACCGGCGAGCACGACGACGCGGGCCTCGACGGTGTGCAGCGCGCCGTCCGGCGTGCGGTAGACGACCCCGCGCGCCACCGTCCGCGAACCGGACTGCTCGCTCAGCACCCGCACGACGTAGGCGTCGGTGATCAGCTCCGCGGCCCGCCCGCCCGGCGACCACGCGTCGGCGGTGAGCATCATCGGCACGTAGGAGTTGTCGGTCGACCGCTTGGCCTTGAGGTTGCGCGGCGCGCGGCGGGGTTCGAGGCAGCCCTGGAAGCAGTGCCCGCAGAAGGTGCAGCCCTGCGCTTCCGGGTAGCGCAGCCGCGCTGGGTCGTCGGTGCGGCCGGCCGTGCCGTGCGGCTGCAGGATCGCGTTCTCCTGCGCCCGGTAGGACGGACCGCGCAGATCCTTCCACGTCTGGTGGACCAGCCCCATGCGCTCGGCGCCGCGGAAGAAGACGGCTTCCTTGGTGCCCATGGGTGCGGTGCGCACCGGCAGCGTCTCCTCGCACCACTCGTAGTACGGCCGGAGTTCGGCGTAGGTGAAGGGAAAGACGTGCGCGGTGTCGTACTCGGCCCGGTCGGCGCCTTCGTAGCCGGCGAACACCCCGGGGGCCGGGCGCGGGTTGTTGCCGAAGTAGTGCAGCGTCGTGCCGCCGACGCCGGCGATCTGCCAGACGAACGAGTTCTGCGGGAAGTCCCGCAGCCACGGCGCTTCCTCCCGCCGCGACGGCCCGACCCGGAACCGCCCGGTGATCGGGTCGTTGGTGTCGTCCTCGAGCCGCGTCCACTCCTGTTCGGGGCGCAGGTGCCGGGCCCCGGCTTCGAGCACGAGCACGTCGAGCCCGCGGGCGGCCAGTTCCTTGGCCACGACGGGCCCGCCGCCGCCGGCCCCGACGACCACGATGTCGCGCATGGACAGCCTCCTCCCTAGTCCGTCACCCGGTCGATTCCGCGGTAATAACCCCGGAATTCATTCCACCCCTCGCCGATCCCCTGGTACGCGCTGAGTTCCCAGCCCAGCGGAATGGCGGTCAGCCGGTTCGTGGCGCGGTCGAAGACCGGCGCTTCGGAATAGGAGACGAATGCGGCGAGCGTCGGGAGCGTGTCGAGGATGAACCGCACCGGCGTGCCGTCGGCCAGTCCCGGTTCCTCGAGCCGCCGGAACACCTCCACCTTGCCCGGGAACGAGAGGTTGGCGAACGACGCCGCGAACTCGCCGAACGCGGCCGCCGGGTCCACCTCGATCGCGACGAGGTTGAGGATGGCCGCGACCGCGGCGGCGCCGGGCAGGTTCAGGTCGAAGGGCCGTCCGACGATCGGGTACGGAATCGCCTGGTCGTAGACGTACCGCAGGGCGGGGCCGGCCCCGGCCGCCACGCCGCCGTCCGTGCTCGACGTCCGCCCCTGCCGGACCGAGAACCGGTCCCGGCCCGGCACGAGGAAGGCCACGAGCCCGTTCAGCGCGTCGTCGACCGGCGGGAGCGGGAGGACCGCGGCCCGGGCGGGGAAGGGACGGCCCAAAGCCAGGAGAACGGGGATCGCCGCGGCGCCGCCGAGCACCGCCCGCCGCCTGATCGGCCACGGTTCCCGGGGTTCCGGCACAGGAGGAGCCATGATCACCACCACGTTCGCGTCCGTTGGGGAATGCGTCGGAAACGTTCGTGCCTGACGACTTTAGGCGCGTGCCGGCGCTTCACCAGCCGATGCCGGGGGATCACCCGATCGGCCGTGGCCGCGTTGTCGCGGAGGACGGGATTCGAGCCCCTTCCCCCGTCCTCCGGTGACAATTTTCCGGATGCACCCGTGCGGAGCAGCCGTGGGGGCACGCGCTCACCGGGCGCCTCCCGGCGCGGGACCGATCGGGCGGCCCGGGCCGCGGGACGGTCGGCTGTTCAGGAATCGTTCAGTCCGGCACCGTGCTGAAAACGCTTTCCTCGGGGAACTTTCCGGAGATCGGCTTCTGGCCAGTGGCGGGCACGGCCGCGTATCGTCGTCCGGCGCAAGCTTGGGAGCGCTCCCAATCCGGCCCCGACGAAGGAGGACAGCGTGGTTCCCCGACGCAAAACCTTGCTCTCCCTGGTGGTGACGGCCGTGACCGCCGTGCTGCTGGGCGGCGTGCTCACCGGCGTCGCCGACGCGCACGGTTCCGCCACCGACCCGCCGTCGCGCAACTACGGCTGCTGGAACCGCTGGGGCAGCGACTTCCAGAACCCGGCGATGGCGACGAAGGACCCGATGTGCTGGCAGGCCTGGCAGGCCGACCCGAACGCGATGTGGAACTGGAACGGGCTCTACCGCGAAGGGGTCAAGGGCAACCACCAGGGCGCGATCCCCGACGGCACGCTGTGCAGCGGCGGCCGCACGCAGGCGCCCCGGTACAACGCCCTCGACACCGTCGGCGCGTGGCAGATGGCGAACAAGGACAACCGGTTCACGCTCACCATCACCGACCAGGCGCGCCACGGCGCCGACTACCTGCTGGTGTACATCACCAAGCAGGGCTTCAACCCCGCGACCCAGCCGCTGGGCTGGGGCAACCTGGAACTGGTCGCCCAGACGGGCAAGATCGCCCCGGCCGGGCAGTACCAGGTCGCGGTGAACGCGGGCACCCGGACGGGGCGGCACATCGTCTACACCATCTGGCAGGCGAGCCACCTCGACCAGTCGTACTACTTCTGCAGTGACGTGAACTTCTCCGGACGCTGACCGTTCCACGCGGGAAGCCGGGCCGCGGCGTCGACCGTCGCGGCCCGGCTTCCGGGGTAAGTTACGTTACACCCTCTGATTGTAATGGAAGGCGTACGCTGGGGGCATGGAGCTCACCTTCCCGTCCGGCCCGGCGTGCGTGAACGCCACCGACGTCGCGACGACCTACTCGTCGCCGTCCCTGCTCAACCATTCGATGCGGGTGTACGCCTGGGCGGTCGCGCTCGGTGCCACCCACCACGTCGGCTTCGATTCCGAGCTGCTGTACGTCGCGGCCATGCTCCACGACGTCGGGCTGGTGGCGGAGTTCGACAGCCACACCAAGCCGTTCGAGGTGGCCGGCGGCCACGTCGCGTGGGTGTTCGCCGCCGGCGCCGGCTGGCCGCCCGAGCGGCGCGCGCGCCTGACGCAGGTGATCGTCCGGCACATGCAGGCGGAGGTCGACCCGGCCGAGGACCCGGAGGGCTTCCTGCTGTCCCGGGCCGCCGCGGCCGACATCGCCGGGCGTGACGTGGCGGAGCTGCCCGCGGGCTTCCGCGCGGAGGTGCTCGGGCGCTACCCGCGGCTGGACCTGGTGGCCGAGTTCCTCGGCTGCTTCCGCGACCAGGCGGCCCGCAAGCCCGAGAGCCTGGCGGGCGCCGCGATGCGCAACGACCTCGCCACCCGCATGGCCCGCAACCCGCTCGAGCTGGCCTGAAACTCGGGAGAACACCGTGCAAGCCATCACCGTCCGAGACCGCGACGCCGGACTCGCCCTGACCGAAGTGCCGTACCCCCACGCGGCCGAGAACGACGTCGTCGTGCGGGTGCACGCGGCCGGGTTCACCCCCGGCGAGCCGGCCTGGCCGGCCACCTGGGCCGACCGCGCCGGCCGGGACCGGACGCCGAGCGTCCCGGGCCACGAGCTCTCCGGCGTCGTCGCGGAACTCGGCTACGGAACCACCGGCCTGACCGTCGGCCAGCGGGTCTTCGGCCTGACCGACTGGGCCCGCGACGGCTCCCTGGCCGAATACACGGCGGTGGAAGCGCGCAACCTCGCGCCGCTGCCGGCCGACATCGACCACGTCACCGCGGCCGCCCTGCCGATCTCCGGGCTGACGGCGTGGCAGGCGCTGTTCGACCACGGACGGCTCGCCGCGGGCCAGACGGTCCTGATCCACGGGGCCGCCGGCAGCGTCGGCTCGCTCGCCGTGCAGCTCGCACGCGACGCGGGCGCCCACGTGATCGGCACCGGCCGGGCCGCCGACCGCGACACCGTGCTCGGCCTGGGCGCGGCCGAATTCCTCGACCCGCTCGCGGAGCACTTGGCCGATCTCGGCCCGGTGGACGTGGTGCTCGACGTCCTCGGCGGCGAGGTCCTCGACCGCTCCGCCGCACTGGTGCGCGACGGCGGCACGCTCGTCACGATCGCGGAACCGCCCCGCGTCCGGCCCGCGGGAGGCCGCGCGGTCTTCTTCGTCGTCGAGCCGGACCGGGCCCGGCTCGCGGACCTGGCCCGCCGGGTCCGCGACGGCCGCCTCCGCCCGCGGGTCGGCGCCGTGCGCCCGCTCGCCGAGGCCCCGGCCGCGTTCAGCCCGGCCGGGCGCACGCCGGGCAAAACCATCATCCGGGTCGCGTGACTACGCCGACGCGTACCGGCCGAACCAGGCCGCCGCCGCGCGCAGCGGGACGTCCACCGGCGCGATGGCGGGGTACCACGCCTTCTCCCACTCCAGCGACACCCAGCCCGACCACGAACGCAGCAGCTCCCCGCAGTCGCCGAGCGGGACCGCTCCCGCCCCCGGCGGCACCGGGGTCGCGTCCTGCCTGCTCACGGCGTCCTTGACCTGGAAGTAGCCGAGGTACGGGCCGAGCACCTCCTTGGTGACACCCGGCTCCTCGCCGGCGCGCCACGGGTGGACCGCGTCCCACAGCACGGCGGCCAGGTCCGGTGCCCCGAACCCGGCGACCAGGCCGAGGGCCGCGGCCCCGGTGGGGTGCGAGTCGTGCGTCTCGACCAGCAGCCGCACGCCGGCGTCGCGCAGGTCGCCGAGGACGGCGCCGATGCGGCGCTGCGCGTCCCCGTCGCCACCGGGGAAAACCCGCACCGAGGGCGCGCCCATCCGGTGGGCCAAGCCGATCAGGGCTTTCAGTTCGTCGATGACCGGCTCGTCGGCGCCGGGCGCGGCGACCTTCGCGTACCCGGCCAGGCAGGAAACCGCCAGTCCCTCGCCGTCCAGGACGGACCGCACGCCGTCGACGGCGCGGCCGGACAGTCCCAAGTGGACTTCCTCGGCCGGGTGCACGCGCAGTTCGAGGCCGGCGCAGCCGTGCGCGAGCGCGGTGCGCGCGGCTTCCCGCACCGGGACCCCCGGCATGCCCAGCGTGCTCACGGCGAACCGCCACGCCATCGGCGACCTCCTGCTCGTTCCGGCGACGGGCCGAGTGTAAGCGCTTTCAATGGCCCGGGGCGACGCGTGCGGACACGCCGGTGCCCGCACCCGTGATCACTTCGGGTGCGGGCACCGAGCCCGGGCTACGCCTTGTGCTGACCGCGGCCCGCGGGCGCGCGGCCGTTCGCGGCGTCGGCGGCCTTGCCCGCCTGCTGCGCGGGCTTGTCCGCCGGCTGGGGCGGCTTGACGGCCGTCGGCTCGGGCTTGGCGGCCGCCGGCGGGGTGGCCGGCGTCGGCTTGGTGGCCGCAGACTCGGGCTTGGCTGCCGTCGGCTGCGTGGCCGGAGTCGGCTTGGCGGCCGCAGACTCGGGCTTGGCTGCCGTCGGCTGCGTGGCCGGCGTCGGCTTGGCGGCTGCCGGCTTTTCGGCGGGCAGCGCGGCGGTGTTCCCGGTCGACTGCGTCGCCGGCTTGTCCTCCGGCTGCGCGGAAGCGTTCTTTTCCGCCTCGGCCAGCGGGTTCGGCCGCCGGACCTGCACGACCGCCACGATCGCGGCGGCCACCGCACCGAACGCCACCAGCCACGGCCAGCGAGCGCGCTTGGTGCGTTCACCGCGGGCCACGCTCTTGGCCTCCTGGAGCGCCACCGCCAGGTCCCGCTTCGCCGTGGCCACGGCCTTCCGCCGCCGGCGCCCGGACTCCCCCGCCGAGCCGACCACGGTCGCCACGGCCAGCGCGGCCTTGCGGCCCGGATCGCGCAACTTCACCGCCCGGGCCAGCACCTCGTCGCGGGCGGCGCCGGAGTTCGCCAGCACATCCCGGCGCGAGGACCGCGTGTTCTTGTCGAGGTCCTTGGTCGCCGCGCGGCCGACCTTCGCGAGTTCGTCCTTGCCTTCGGCCAGCTTCCGGTCGGTGATTTCGACCGCCCGCGCGGCAGCGGCCGCCCCCACCCGCGCGGCCTCCGCGGCGAGATCCCGAACGCCGGCCGCCGCCGTCTTCACCGATCGCCCGACCGGGGCGTCGCCCTGGCTCATGTGATCACCTCTCACTCGTCGCAGCAGGCATGGCCTGCTCAGGTCACACCTATGGGCTACCCAGTGAAGGGCCGTCCGGAACCTCGACCACCCATCGGCGTCTCGAGCGGGGCTCCGGCTCAGGTCGGGGACACGTCCAGAGGCAGGTGGCGCACGCTCACGATCACCGACGGGTTCTGGAACACGACCGCCTCATCCGTGGCCACCGCGATGTCCCGGTAACGCTCGAACAGCACCTCGAACGCGATCCGGCCCTCCAGCCGCGCGAGCGGCGCGCCGAAGCAGAAGTGGATGCCGTGACCGAACGTCAGGTGCGGGTTCGGGGTGCGTCCCGCGTCGAACTCGTCCGGGCGGCCGAAGAGCGCCGGGTCGCGGTTGGCCGCCGCCAGGTCGGCCATCAGGATCGAGTTCTCCGGGATCCGGTGGCCGCCCAGCTCGACCTCCGTCGTCGTGCGGCGGCCCAGCTCCGGGAACGGCGGCAGCAGCCGGAGCACCTCCTCCAGCGCGGCCGGCAGGCCACCCGGCGAGGACCGCAGCGCGGCCGCCGCGGCCGGGTTCCGGTCGAACGTCACGACGGCGTTGCCCAGCAGCGCGGTCGTCGTGATGTGGCCCGCGATCAGCAGCAGCGCCACGAAACCCACGATCTCCTGGTCCTCGAGCCGTTCGCCGTTGAACTCCGCCTCCACCAGCCTGCTGGTCAGGCCCGGGCCGGGGTGGGCGCGGTGGTGGCGGATGTGGTCGAGGATGTAGGCGTTCATCTCGCGGATCGTCGGGGCGATCGCGTCCAGCGCGCGCTGGATGTCGGCCATGTCGGCCGACTCGCCCAGCTGGTCGCCGCTGAACAACACCTGGGCCCACCGCGTGAACAGCGGGCGGTCCGCCACCGGGACGCCCAGCAGCTCCGCGATCACGATGATCGGCAGCGGGTACGCGAGCGCGTCGACGACGTCGAAGCGGGACTTCCCGGCGACCTCGTCGAGCAGCTCGCCGGCGATGGCCCGGATCCGGGGTTCGAGGCCGGCCACCACCCGCGGGGTGAACGCCTGGCTGACCAGCGTCCGCAGCTTGCGGTGGTCCGGCGGGTCCATCCCGACGAAGTTGCCCTTGCGGAACGTCTCGAAGTCCTCCTGGACCGGCGTGAGCCCGCTGAAGTCCGAGGAAAACGTCGCCGGGTCGGACAGCACCCGCGAGACGGACGCGTGGTCGAGCACCCGCCACAGCCCCCGCTCTTCGTCGTGGTGCACCGGGCCGCGCTCGCGCAGCTCGGCCGAACGCGCCAGCAGGTCTTCGAAGGCGAAAGCGAGGTCCGGCTCCTGCGTGGTCATGACGTTTTCTCCTCGTTCGGTCCGTCGGGGGAAGCGGGGTCGGTCTGCCCCGGCCGGCCGCCCACCGGCTGGGGTTCGGTTGCGGCGGGGGTGAGCGTGTCGGCGCGGGGGAACCGGCGCAGGGTGGGGCTGATCGTGACGACCACGGTCACCAGTGCGATCCCCGCGGCGCACAGCAGGACGGCGTCCGTGCCGGGGAACGCCTGCACCACCAGGCCGCCGAAGGCCGGCCCGGTCGCCGCGGACACCCCGCCGATCACGCCCATCACGCTGGTCAGCCGGCCCCGCAGCCGGTCGGGGGTGAGCAGCAGCTGGTAGGTCCCGATCGTCGTGTTGGCCGTCGGCGGGAGCAGGGCCATCGCGACGAACAGCGCCCCCAGCAGGTAGCCGTCGTGGATCACCGCCGCCAGCGGGGTCAGCAGGGTCAGCACCCAGAACACGCTCATGATCGACACGTACGGGCTCAGCCGCCGCTGCAGGTACGGCGCGATGAGCGACCCCGCCACCCCGCCGACGCCGAGCATCGCGGCCATCACGCCGATTTCGCCCGAGGTGACGCCCCGCTCCTTGGCCAGCACGATGATGACGATGTAGTAGCCGCTGAAGAAGAAGTTCAGGCTCACCGCGCACGCCACCGTGACGCGCACGTGCCGTTCGTTCCACACCCAGCGCAGTCCCTCGGCCATCTCCTTGCCGAGGTGCCCGCCGCCGGACGGCACGGCCTCCCGGCGGGGCGCCCGGACGAAGGTCAGCGCGACCAGCGAGATCAGGTGGACGAGCACGTCGAACGCGAACGGGACGGCCCGCCCGATGCCGTAGAGGAACCCGCCGGCCGCCGTGCCCGACAGCTGGCCGAGCGCGCCGCGCGCGGAGTTCATCGCCACCGCGGTGGGCAGCTGGGCCGGGGGCACCACCCCGGCCAGCATCGCGCCTTCGGCCGGCCCGAACAGCGACCGGCAGCACCCCAGCACCGCCGCGACCGCGATGAGGTGGGGGACGCGCACCACGTCCCACCAGATCGCCGCCGCCAGGCTCGCCACCGCCAGCGCGTAGACCGCCTCGCAGCCGAGCAGGATCTTCTTGCGGTCCCACCGGTCCGCCAGCGCGCCCGCGGGCAGCCCCGCGAGCAGCTGGGCCATCGCGTCCACCCCGAGCACCAGCCCGGACAGCGCCGGCGAGCCGGTCACCGCCAGCACCAGCAGCGGCAACGCGATCATCGACGCGCTGAAGCCGGCTTCCGACAGCGCCTGGCTGCCCCACAGCAGCTGGTAGTTCCGGTTCCGGGAAAGCCGCGTGGTCACCGCCGCTCCCTCCGGCCGCCGGAGGTCCGGCTGTCGGAGGTCCGGCTGTCGGCGGCGATCCGCCGCAGGGCCGCGGCGAAGTCGCCGGCCACCGCTTCGACGGTCCGCCGGTCGTGGCGCCCCGGCTGGTGGATCAGGGAGAACACCAGCTCGCCGTCCTGGACCGCGCCGACCAGGTCGAGCAGGTGCGGGTGGTGCTCGGCCGGGTCGTGGTCGCGGCCGAGCGAACCGCGGACCGCGGCGTAAAGGCTCTCGGCCGCCGCCGCCCCGGCCGCCCCGGACCCGTCCCACTGGCCGAGGTAGTTGAACGAGATCTCCGGCTGCGGCCCGGTCCCGGCGAGCCGCTCGCGGACCTCCGGGGTACCGAGGTGGCGCAGGGCGCCGTAGCCGAACCCGTTGCCCGGCACCGCCCGCAGCTGCTTGCGGACGGACTTGACCAGCGTCCGCCAGTCCGGGGTGTCCGCGGCGTCGTCGATCGAGAGGGCCACCGGGTACAGGGTGGTGAACCAGCCGACGGTCCGGTTGAGGTCGACGCCGTCGAGGACGTCCTCCCGGCCGTGGCCTTCCAGGGCGATCGACACGTCCGGGCGCCCGGTCCACCGGGCCAGTGCCCACGCCAGGGCGGTGAGCAGGACGTCGTTGACCCGCGTGCGGTAGGCCGACGGCGCCGACCGCAGCAGGGCGTTGGTGTCGTCGGCGTCCAGCACCACGGTGACCTCCGCCGTGCCGGTGCCGGCCACCTCGCCGTCGTGGTCCACCGGCAGCTCGCCCGAGGCGGGCAGGCCGGTCCAGTACGCCAGTTCGTCGTCGAACCCGCCGGCCCGGACGTGGTCGCGCAGGCGGTGCGCCCAGTCCCGGAACGACGTCGTGCGCGGGCCGAGGTCGACCGGGCCGCCCCGGGCGGCCTGCCGGTAGGCGGTGTCGAGGTCGTCGAGCAGGATGCGCCACGAGACGGCGTCGACCACGACGTGGTGCGCGGCCAGGAACAGCCTCGGCCGCCACGCCGGATCGGCGGTGACCAGTGCGGCGGCCAGCAGCGGGCCCTCGGTGAGGTCGAACCCGGCGTGGACGTCGTCGGCGATCCGCTCCAGGGCGGCCGCCCGCTCGGCCACGGGCACGGCGGTCAGGTCCTCGTGGCGCAGCCCGGGCACCGGCTCGACGCCGGCGTTGTGCTGGTGCCAGCCCTCACCGGTGCGGGTGAACCGCATCCGCAGGGCGTCGTGGTGGGTCCACACCGCGGCCAGTGCCCGCCGCAGCGCATCGGCGTCGAAGCCGTCGGCCAGCTCGACCAGCATCGACTGGTTGAAGTGGTGCGGGTTGACGGTGTGGGTGGCGAAGAACCAGTCCTGGATCGGGGTCAGCGGCACCGGCCCGGTGACCGGCCCGTCGAGTTCGGCCGGCTCGGCCACCGCGCCGGCCTCGGGGGCCAGTGCGGCGATCGTCTGGTGCAGGAACAGGTCCTTCGTCGTCAGCCGCAGCCCGGCTTGGCGGGCCCGGGACACGACCTGCATGCTGAGGATGGAGTCCCCGCCCAGCTCGAAGAAGTTGTCCGCGGTGCCGACCCGGTCCAGGCCCAGGACCTGCGCCCAGATCTCGCACAGCACCCGCTCGGCCGGCGTCGCCGGCTCGACGTGGCCGGTGGTGGGCTCGGCCGCGGCGGCGACCACGGGCAGGGCGCGGCGGTCGACCTTGCCGGTCGGGCCCAGCGGCAGCGCGGGCAGCTCCAGCAGGGCCGAGGGCACCAGGTGCCCGGGCAGCGACCCGGCCAGGAACTCGCGCAGCCCGGCGGCGCCGACCGGGTCCGTCCCCGGTTCGGGGACGTAGCAGGCGACCAGGCGCTTGTGGCCCGAGGAGTCCTCCTGGACCGCGGCGACGGCGGCGGCCACCCCGGGGTGCCGCGTCAGCGCCGCTTCCACCTCCCCGAGCTCGATCCGGAACCCGCGCACCTTGACCTGGTCGTCGGCCCGGCCGCCGAACTCCAGCTGCCCGGCCGCGGTCCAGCGGACGACGTCGCCGGTGCGGTACATCCGCTCCCCCGGCGCGCCGAACGGGTCGGCGGTGAACCGGTCGGCGGTCAGCCCCGGGCGGTCGAGGTAGCCGCGGGCCAGGCTCGGCCCCGCGACGTACAGCTCGCCCGCCACGCCGATCGGCACCGGTTCGAGCGCGGCGTCGAGCACGTAGACGCGGGTGTTCGGGATCGGCCGTCCGATGGGCGGTGGTGTTCCCGGCACCAGCGGCTCGCTCCACGTCGCGACGATCGTCGACTCGGTGGGACCGTAGGCGTTGATCATCCGCCGTCCCGGTGCCCAGCGGTCCACCAGCTCCGCCGGGCAGGCGTCGCCGCCGACGACGAGCGTGCGCAGGTCCGGCAGGTCGGTCGCCGGGACGGTGGCCAGCGCGGCGGGCGGGATCAGGGTGTGGGTGATCCGGTGGGCGGCGAGGAACTCGGCGAGGGGTTCGCCCAGCAGCGGCTCGGGCGGGACCACGACGAGCGCGGCCCCGGCGGGCAGCGCCAGGCACAGTTCGAGGACGGCGGCGTCGAAGCTCGGCGAGGAGTAGGCCAGGACCCGATCGCCCTCGGTGACGCGCAGGTGCTCGGCCTCCGCCGCGGCGAAGCCGGCCAGGCCGGCGTGGGTGACGACCACGCCCTTGGGCCGGCCGGTGGAGCCGGACGTGTAGATCACGTACGCGGGGTGCTCGGGGCGGACCGGCGCGGCGAGCACAGCCGGCTCGCCGCCGAACAGCTCCGGGTCGTCCAGCATCAGCACCGGCACGCCGTCCGGCGCCGGTGGGGCCAGGCCGTCGAGGGTCAGGACCAGGGCCGGGTGGGCGTCGGCGAGCATGAACGTGATGCGCTCGATCGGGTAGGTCGGGTCGACCGGCAGGAACGCCCCGCCGGCCTTCAGGACCGCGAGCTGCGCCACGACGATCTCCACCGACCGGGGCAGGGCCAGCGCCACGATCCGCTCCGGGCCGATGCCGTGCCCGGCGAGCACCCGGGCCAGCCGGTTCGCGCGGGCGTCCAGCTCGGCGTAGGTGAGGGATTCGCCCGAAAGCACCGCGATCGCGTCCGGGGTACGGCGGGCCCGGGCCGCGATCAGCTCGGGCAGCGTGGCCGGCCCCACCTCGCGGGCCGTGTCGTTCCAGGCGCCCAGGACGAGGTCGCGTTCGGCCGCGCCGATCAGCGGGAGGCGGGACAGGGGCCGGTCCGGGTGGTCGGCGACGCCCGCCAGCAGGACACCCAGGTGCTCGGCCAGGCGGTCGATCGTGCGGGCGTCGAACAGGTCGGTGTTGTAGGTCAGGGCGGCCCGCAGCACGTCCCCGTCCGGCTGGAACTCGAGGGTGAGGTCGAAGTTCGCCGCCGTCGCGGGCTGCGGGAGCTCCTCGGTCTCCAGCCCCGGCAGCCGGGCCGCTTCCCGGGGGCTGTTCTGCAGCACCACCATCACCTGGAACAACGGGGTGCGGCTGGGGTCCCGGCCGGGCTGCACGGCGTCGACGACCCGGTCGAACGGCAGGTCCTGGTGGTCGAACGCCTCGCGGACGCCCGCGGCGACCTCGTCGAGGAACGCGGTGAAGGCCAGCTGCGGGCGGACCCGCGACCGCAGCACCAGGGTGTTGACGAAGAAGCCGACGAGCCCCTCCAGCTCGGGCCGCTCCCGGCCGGAGGTGACCGTGCCGACGGCCACGTCGTCCTGGCCGGCCCAGCGGCCGAGCACCACCTGGCACGCGGCGACGAGCGTGGTGAACAGCGTGGTCTCGCGCTGCCGGCTCACCTGCTCGAGCCGGGCGGTCACCGCCGCCGGGACGGCGATCTCGCGCGTCGCGCCGCGGGTGGTGCGCACCGGCGGGCGGGGCCGGTCGGTGGGCAGCTCCAGCGGGGTGAGGTCGCGCAGGCGCTCGGTCCAGTAGCCGGCCTGGCCGGACAGGACCCGCTCGGCCAGCCGGCCGCGCTGCCAGGCCGCGAAGTCCGCGTACTGCACCGGCAACGGCGGCAGGTCCGCCGGTTCGCCGCGCAGCGCGGCCGCGTAGAAGGCGCCGACCTCCTCGGCGATCAGCCCGTTCGACCAGCCGTCGGTGACGATGTGGTGCACGGCCACGGTGAGCACGTGCTCCCGCGGGGCGAGCCGGATCAGCTTCGCCCGCAGCAGCGGGCCTTCGCTCAGGTCGAAGGGCTGCTCGCCGTCGGCGCGCAGGATCTCCGTGAGCTCCTCCTCGCGAGCGTCGGTGACCGGCAGCGGGACCGGCGACGGCGGGTGCACGATCTGGACGCCGTGGCCGTCGGCCGAGCCGAACGTGGTGCGCAGCGGCTCGTGCCGGGCGACCAGCGCGGTGAACGCCCCGGCGAGCGCGTCGACGTCCAGTTCGCCGCGCAGGCGCACGGCGGAGCTGGTGACGTACTCGGTGCCGCCGGGCTCGAACTCGTCGAGGAACCACAGCCGCTGCTGGGCGAAGGACTGCGGCAGCTCGCGGTCGCGGGGCACCACCGGAATCGGGTCCTGGGCGGTCGCTCCGACGGTTTCGATCGCGGCGGCGAGCCGGGAGACCGTCGGGTGCGCGAACACCGCCCGCGGCGACAGCGACACGCCGCATTCGGCCAGCAGCCGGGAAACGAGCCGGATGCTGAGGATCGAATCGCCGCCGAGCTCGAAGAAGTTGTCCTTCGCCCCGACCCGCTCGACCTTGAGCAGCCGCTGCCAGATGCCGGCGACGGCGCGCTGGGTCGCGGTGGCCGGCTCGACGTAGGGCGAGCGCGACGTCAGCGGCCCGTCCGGCACGGGCAGGGCGCGGCGGTCGACCTTTCCGTTGCGGTTCAACGGCAACGCCGCCAGGACCAGGATCACGGCGGGCACCATGTACTCGGGCAGTACCGCGGCGGCGTGCGCGCGCAGCTCGCCGGGGTCCGCGGTGCGCCCGGGTGCGGCGACGACGTGGGCGATCAGCCTGCGGGTGCCGGAGGAGTCCGGGTGGACGGTGGCGACCGCCTGGGCAATCGCCGGGTGGACGGCCAGCACGGTCTCGACCTCGGCGAGCTCGATCCGGAACCCGCGCAGCTTGACCTGGTCGTCGGAGCGGCCGAGGAACACCAGTTCGCCGCCGGGACCGCGCCGGACGACGTCGCCGGTCCGGTACATCCGCGCCCCCGGCTCGCCGAACGGGTCGGCGACGAACCGCTCGGCGGTCAGGCCGGGGCGGCCGAGGTAGCCGCGCGCCAGGCCCGCCCCGGCCAGGCACAGCTCGCCGGGCGCCCCGGCGGGCAGCGGGCGCAGCTGGGCGTCCAGCACGTACGCGCGCATGCCGTCGAGCGGACGGCCGATGGGGACCGGCTCGGGCACGCCCGCCTCGCCGGTCATCCGGAAGGAGGTGGCGAAGGTGGTGGTTTCGGTGGGACCGTAGCCGTCGACCACGACCAGGCCGGGGCACGCGGCCTGGACCGCGCGCACCACGGCGGGCGGGATGACGTCGCCGCCGGTCCACACCTCGCGCAGGCCGCGCAGGCCGTCCGGGGCGTCCTGGGCGAGCAGGCGGAAGAGCCCGGCGGTGAGCCACGCCGCCGTCACCGCGTGCTCGGAAACCGCGCGCCGCAACGATTCCAAGGTCAGGTCGGGCCCGTCGGGCAGGACCGTCGCGCCGCCGGTGAGCAGCGGGACCCACAGCTCGTAGGTGGAGGCGTCGAAGGCCAGCGGGGAGTGGGCGAGCACCCGGGTGTGGGCGCCGCCGGCGAACCGGCTGTCCTGGGCCAGCGCGGTGATGTCGCGGTGGCGCACGGCGACGCCCTTGGGGACGCCGGTGGAGCCGGAGGTGTACATCACGTAGGCGAGGTTTTCCGGACCGACGCGGCCCTCCGGCGCGGTCGGCGACCGCTGCTCGCCGACGGTCAGTACCGGTCCACTGTGGACGGCTTCGGCCGCCGTCGTCCAGGTGTCCCCGGCCACCACGACCGACACCCCGGCTTCGGCGAGCACGGCGCGCAGCCGCTCGTGCGGCGCCCGGGTGTCCAGCGGCACGTAGGCCGCGCCGGCCTTGAGCACGGCGAGCTCGGCGACCACGTGCGCAGGCGACGGCTCGAGCAGCAGCCCGATCCGGTCTTCGGTGGCCACGCCGAGTCCGGCCAGCCGGCCGGCCAGGTGGTTCGCCCGCTCGTCGAGCTCGGCGTAGGTCAGGGTCCGGTGGCCGGCGAGCACAGCGGGCTCCGACGGACGGCGCTTCGCCTGGGCGGCGAACAGCGCGGGCACCGTCGACGGCGTCCCGGCCGCACCCGGGCCGTGGGCGTCGGCGAGCACCTGGGCGCGTTCGGCGGCGTCGACCCACGGCACCCGGGCCAGTGGCCGGTCCGGGTCGGCCGTGACGGCGTCGAGCAGCAGGACCAGCCGGTCGGTGAGCGCCGCGGTGGTGCCGGGGTCGAACAGCGCCGGGTCGTAGGCCAGGTCCAGCGCGAGGCTTTCGTCCAGGGACGCCCGCAGGCACAGCGGGAAGTTCGTGGCGTCGGCCGAGGAAACCTCGACGACCCGGGGCGCGCCCGCGGTGGCGGGCTCGCTGATCGGGTAGTTCTCGAACACGACCATGCTGTCGAACAGGTTCTGCCCCGCGGGGACGTCGCTGAGCGGGCGCAGCCGGGCCAGCGACACGAAGTCGTGGTCGCGGGCCTCGCTCTGGGCCGCCTGCAGCTGCCCGAGCCACTGCGCGACCGGTTGGGCGCCGTCGACGCGAACGCGGGTGGGGATGGTGTTGATGAACAGCCCGATCATGGTTTCGACGCCGGCCAGGTCGGCCGGGCGGCCGGAGACAGTGGTGCCGAAGAGGACGTCACGGTCGCCCGACAGCATCGCCAGCAGCAGCGCCCAGGCGCCCTGCACGACGGTGTTGACGGTGAGGCCGTGGGTCCTGGCGAACTCGCGCAGCCGCAGCGTCGCGGCCGGCGGCAGCTCGAGCCGGACGGAGTCGGTCGAACGGGACTGGTGGGCCTCGGCCGGCGGGCGGTCGTAGGGCAGCGCGGTCGGGGCGTCGAAGCCGGCCAGTGCGCCCCGCCAGAACTCGTCGGCGGCCCCCTCGTCGCGGTCCGCCAGCCAGCCGAGGTAGTCGCGGTACGGGCGCCGGGTGACCAGGGCCGGCCGGACGCCGGCGCCCGCGGCGGCGTACTGCTCACAGGCTTCGGCGAAGACCTGCGCGGAGCTCCAGCCGTCGAACAGCACGTGGTGGGAGGTCCACACCAGCTCGACCTCGTCGCCGGGCAGCGCGGCGATGGCCAGCCGGGTCAGCGGCGCCCGGGTCAGGTCGAACGGGACGGCGCGGTCGGCCGCCAAGAGCTCCCGCAGAGCGGCTTCCCGCTCCGCCGGGCCGAGGTCGCGCCAGTCGTGCTGGGCGACCGGCAGCGTCGCGGTGCGGTCCACCACCTGCACGGGCTCTTCGACACCCGTCCAGACGAGCCGGGTGCGCAGCACCGGGGTGCGGTCGACGACCCGCTGCCAGGCCGCGGCGAGCCCGGCGGGGTCGGCGACCCCGCCGAGCCGGATGCGGACCTGCTCGAAGTAGGCCGGGGAGCCGTCGTCGACCAGGGTGTGGAACACCATCCCGGCCTGCAGCGGGGTCAGCGGGTAGACGTCCTCGACCGCGCGGCCGTCGCCGGCCACGGTGTCCAGCTCGACCGGGCTCAGCCGGGCGAGCGGGAAGTCCGACGGCGTGCGGCCGCCGGCCCCCGGCGTGCCGCAGTGCTCGACGATCTCCCGCAGCGCCGCGGCGACCTGCTCGGCGAGCCCGCGCACGGTGTCTTCGCGGTGCACCTCGGGCACGTAGGTCCAGGCCAATTCGAGGCCGCCGCCGTCGACGATGCCGACGACGTCGAGCAGGGCGCTGCGCGGCCGACCCGGGTCGACGTCGTCGCCGAGGTCGCCGCCCCAGCCCCGGTACAGCCCCTCGGCGTCGCCGCCGGTGGTCCACTGCCCGTGGTAGTTCAGTGAGATCTGCGGCACCGGGCCGTCGCGCAGGGGCGAGTCCGGCGTCAGCCGCCGCAGCGCGCCGTAGCCGAGGCCCTTGCCGGGCACGGCCCGCAGCTGCTCCTTGACCGCCTTCAGCGTCGGTCCCCAGCCGTCGCCCACCGGAAGAGTGAGCGCGACCGGGAACTCGGCGGTGAACCAGCCGACCGTGCGGGAGAGGTCGAGGTCGTCGAAGATCTCTTCGCGGCCGTGTCCCTCCAGCGCGACCAGGACGCGCTCGCGGCCGGTCCAGCGGGCCAGGACCCGGCCGAGCGCGCTGAGCAGGACGTCGTTGATCTGCGTGCGGTAGACCTCGGGCACCTGGTGCAGCAGGGCGTCGGTGGTGTCCGGATCCAGCCGGACGGTGATCGTGCGGGTGCGGCCGGCGGTGTTCTCCCCCGCCCCGTCCACGGGCAGGTCCGCGACGACGCCGTCGAGCACGCCGGTCCAGTACGGCAGTTCGGTCTCGAAGGTGCGGGCGTTCCCGGCCAGGCGGTCGGCCCAGCGGAGGTAGCTCACCGGAGCCGGACCGAGGTCGACCGGCTGCCCGGAAACCCCTTGGCGGTAGGCGGTTTCCAGGTCGTCGAACAGGATCCGCCACGACACGCCGTCGACCACCAGGTGGTGGACGACCAGCAGCAGGCGCGGCGGCCGCTCCCGGGCGGTGATCAGCACGGCCGCGACGAGCGGGCCGTCACCGACGCGCAGGGTGGCCCGGGCTTCGGCCGCGACCGCACTGATGTCCACATCGGACACATCGGACACGTCAACGTGCCGGAGCGCCGGGATTTCCGCGTCGGGCCGGAACTCCTGACGCCACCCGTCGCCGGTGCGCGTGAACCGGGTGCGCAGGGCGTCGTGGCGGGCCAGCACCGCGGTGAGCGCCGTTTCGAGGGCGGGGACCTGCACGCCGGGATCGAGTTCGGCGAGCGTGGACATCGTGAAGTGGTCGTGGTGGCCGGTCTCGAAGAACCACCGCTGGATCGGGGTGAGGGGCGCCGCGCCGGTGAACCCGGCTTCGGGCTCGGCGGGCGCTTCGGCGGCGGCGACGAGCGCGAGCTCGGCGATGCTCTGGTGGCGGAAGACGTCCCGGGAGGTCAGGCGCAGGCCGTGCCGCCGGGCCCGGGAGACGACCTGGATGCTGAGGATCGAATCCCCGCCCAGTGCGAAGAAGTTGTCGTCCACTCCCGGTTCCGCGACGCCGAGGACGTCGGCCCAGATGTCCGCCAGCAGCCGTTCGGTGTCCGTGCGCGGGGCGGTCCGGCCCTCGGCCGGGGCCGGGTGGACGGCGGGCGCGGGCAGCGCACGGCGGTCGACCTTGCCGCTGGTCGCCAGCGGGAGCCGCTCGAGGGGGACGAACACCGACGGCACCAGGTGGTCGGGCAGGGTCGCCTTCAGCGCCGTCCGCAGCCGTGCCGGGTCCGCGGGGGCCCCTTCGGCAGGGACGACGTAGGCGACCAGCCGCGCGTGGCCGTCGTCGCGGCGGGCGACGACCACCACGTCCGCGACCTCGGGCAGGGCGCGCAACGCCGCCTCGACCTCGCCGGGCTCGATCCGGAAGCCGCGGATCTTCACCTGGTCGTCGACGCGGCCGAGGTACTCCAGGTACCCGCCGGCGGTCCAGCGGACCCGGTCGCCGGTGGCGTACATCCGGCTGCCGGCCGGCCCGAAGGGGTTGGCGCGGAAGCGGTCCGCGGTCAGACCGGGCCGGTTCAGGTAGCCGCGGGCCAGCTGGACGCCGGCCAGGTGCAGTTCGCCGGGCACGCCGATCGGCGCCGGACGCAGCCGGTCGTCGAGGACGTAGGCCCGCACGTTCCCGGCCGGGCGGCCGATCACCTCACGGTCGGTCTCCCCGATCCGGCAGAGGGTCGCGTCGACCGTGCACTCGGTCGGGCCGTAGAGGTTGAACGCGGTGACGCCGTCGAGGTCGCTCAGGGCGCGCCACAGCACTTCGCCGACGGCTTCCCCGCCCAGCAGCAGCACCGGCGGCCGGTGCGGCCCCGCGTCGAGGAGCCCGGTGTCCAGGAGGTGCCGGACGAACGACGGCGTCGAGTTGACCAGGTCGATCCGGTGCTCGGCGACGTAACCGGCGAGCACGGCGGGGTCGAGCCGGGTGTCGCCGTCGATCACGTGCAGCTCGTGCCCGGCCGTGAGCATCAGCAGCACGGTTTCCCAGGACGCGTCGAAGGAGAACGCGGCGGTCAGCGCCACCCGCAGCCGGTCCCGGCCCGCGGCGGCGGTGAACTCCGCCGCATGGTCGGCGGCCAGGTTGGCCAGCGCGCGGTGGCCGACGAGCACGCCCTTGGGCGTTCCGGTGGAGCCGGAGGTGTAGATCGCGTAGGCGGCGTGGTCCGGGGTGAGCGGCGCGAGCCGGTCGGCGTCGGTGAGGTCGGTGTCCGGCACGTCGTCTCCCGCGGCGACCGGTTCGGTGAGCACCAGCACCGGCCGGGCGTCGGCCAGCAGCGCCTCCCGGCGCCGGGAGGGCAGTTCGGGGTCCAGGGGCAGGTGGACGGCGCCGGCCTTGAGCACGGCGAGGATCGTGACGACCAGGTCGGTCGAGCGCGGGAGGGCGACGGCGACGAGCCGCTCGGGCCCGGCGCCGCGGGCGACGAGGACACGCGCGATCCGGTTGGCCCCGGCGTTTAGTTCGGCGAAGGTCAACGCCGTGTCGCCGCAGACCAGCGCGGTCGCGTGCGGAGTCCGGGCGGCCTGGGCGTCGAACAGCTCGACGACGGTGGTGCCGGGCACCGGGCGGTCGGTCGCGTTCCACGCTTCGACCACCAGGTCGTGCTCGGCCGCGGGCAGCAGCGGCAGCGCGTCGACGGGCCGGTCCGGCTCGGCCGCGACGGCGGTGAGCAGGACCGTGAGGTGCTCGGCGAAGCGCCGCATCGTCGCCGCGTCGAACAGGTCGGTGTTGTAGTTGAGCAGGCCCCGCAGGCCGTCCGGGTGCTCCTCGAATTCGACGCTCAGGTCGAACCCGGCGGTGGTCATCGCCCACGTCAGCTCGCCCGCGGTGAGCCCGGCGAGGGCGGGCAGGCGGTTGCCGGCGTTCTGCAGGGTCACCAGCACCTCGAACAGCGGGGTACGGCTGGGGTCGCGGTCGGGGCTCAGCTCGTCGACGATCCGCTCGAACGGCACCTCCTGGTGGGCGAACGCGTCCAGGACGGTCCGCCGGACGGCGCCGAGCAGCTCCCCGAAGCCCTGCCGTCCGTCCACGGAGGACCGCAGCACCACGGTGTTGACGAAGAGCCCGACCAGGTCCTGGACCTCCGGGTGGTCCCGGCCGGAGGTCACCGTGCCGACGGCGACGTCGTCCTGGCCGGACCAGCGCCGCAGCACCAGCTGGCCGGCCGCGACCAGCACCGTGAACAGGGTCGTGTCGTGCTCGCGGCTCAGCCGGCGCAGCCCGGCGAGCGCCTCGGCACCGAGGGTGAACCCGTGCTCGGCGCCGTTCGACGTCCGGGTGGCCGGCCGCGGGCGGTCGGTCGGCAGGTCGAGCGGGCGCAGGCCGTCGAGCTCGTGGCGCCAGAAGCCGAGCTGGTCGTCGAGGAAGTCGCCGGTGAGGCGCTCGCGCTGCCACGCGGCGAAGTCCGCGTACTGGATGGGCAACGCCGGGAGTTCGGCTCGCTCGTCGCCGTAGAGGGTGGCCAGCTCGCCGGCCAGGACGCCCATCGACCAGCCGTCGGTGACGATGTGGTGCAGGGACAGGACGAGCGCGTGGTCGTCGGCGGCCACGCGGACCAGCCGGGCCCGCAGCAGCGGGCCGCGGGCGAGGTCGAACGGCCGGGCGAGGTCCTCGGCCAGCAGCCGCCGCAGGTCCTCCTCCGCCGCCGTCGAGCCGCTCAGGTCGGTGACCGGCAGCGCGAGCTGCCACGGCTCCCCCACGACCTGGCGGGGCCGGCCGTCCACGGCCGGGAAGGTGGTGCGCAGCGACTCGTGCCGGGCGATCAGCGCGGTCAGCGCCCGGGAGAGGGCGTCGGGCCGCAGATCCCCGCGCAGCCGCACGCCGAAGACCGTGACGTGGTCGGTGCTGCCGGGCGCGAAGTCGTCGAGGAACCACAGGCGCTGCTGGGCGAAGGACAGCGGCAGCTCCTCGCCGCGGTCCACCGGGGTGATCGCCGCGGACAGCGGGGTGGCCGACGCGGCGGGCAGCGCGGCCGCCAGGCCCGCCACCGTCGGGTGGTCGAACACCGTCCGCGGGGACACTTCGACGCCGAAGGCCTCGCGCAGCGCGGAGGAGAACCGGATGCTGAGGATGGAATCCCCGCCCAGCTCGAAGAAGTTGTCGCCGGCCCCGACGCGCTCCAGGCCGAGGGAAGCGGCCAGGACCGCCGCGACCGTGCGTTCGGAGTCGGTGCGGGGCTCGACGAACGCCGTCCCCGCCGGGGCGGCCGCGGCGGGCGCCGGCAGCGCGCGCTGGTCGAGTTTCCCGTTGCGGGTCAACGGGAGTTCGTCGAGGGTGACGAACGCCGAGGGCACCATGTAGTCCGGCAGGGACCGGGCCAGGTGCTCGCGCAGCCGCGCCGCGCTCGGCGGGGCGTCCGGCGTCGCCGCGACGACGTAGGCCACCAGCCGCTTGCGGCCCGGTTCGTCCTCGCGGGCCAGCACCGCCGCCGAGCCGATCTCCGGCAGGGCGAGCAGGGTCGCCTCGATCTCGCCCGGTTCGATCCGGAAGCCCCGGATCTTCACCTGCTGGTCGGCGCGGCCGTGGTAGCGCAGGGCGCCGCCGCCGGTGCGGGACACCCGGTCCCCCGACCGGTACATCCGGGACCCGGGCGCGCCGAACGGGTCGGCGACGAATCGGGCGGCGGTCAGCCCCGGCCGGCCGAGGTAGCCGCGGGCCAGGCCGTCGCCGGCCACGTAGAGCTCGCCGGGCACCCCGGCCGGGACCGGGTTCAGGTCGGCGTCGAGGACGTAGCCGCGCAGGTCGGGCAGGACGGTGCCGACGAGCCCTGGAGTGTCCACTGTGTCCCTGTCGGACCCGAGATCGTGGTGGGTGACGTGCACGGTGGTTTCGGTGATGCCGTACATGTTCACCAGCCGCGGCGCGCGGTCGCCGTGGCGGGCGAACCACCCGGCCAGCCGGCGCGTTTCCAGGGCCTCGCCGCCGAAGATCACGTACCGCAGCGCCAGCCGGGCGCCGGCTTCCGGATCGTCCTCGTCGGCCCGGACGAGCTGGTAGAAGGCCGACGGCGTCTGGTTGAGCACGGTGACGCCTTCGTCGGCCAGCAGGCGCAGGAACTCCCGCGGCGAGCGGGACACCGCGTGCGGCACGACGACGAGCCGGCCGCCGTGCAGCAGCGGACCCCAGATCTCCCAGACGGAGAAGTCGAAGGCGTAGGAGTGGAACAGGGTCCAGACGTCGTCGGAGCCGAAGCCGAACCGGGCGTCCGTCGCCGCGAACAGGCGGGTGACGTTGCGGTGCGGGATCACCACGCCCTTCGGCAGCCCGGTCGAGCCGGAGGTGTAGATGACGTAGGCGGGGTGCTCCGGCGTGCAGCGCAGCGGCGGGTCGGTGTCCGGGCCGGTGGCCACCTCGACGTTCTCGGGGGTGAGGACCGCGACGGGGTCGGTGTCGGCGAGCATCCGGTCGACGCGCTCGGCCGGGGTGGCCGGGTCGATCGGCAGGTAGGCGGCCCCGGCCTTGAGCACGGCGAGGATGGCGACGACCTGCTCCGGCGAGCGCGGCAGGCGCAGGGCGACGAACCGTTCGGGTCCGGCGCCGAGCGCGATCAGCCGGTGCGCCAGCCGGTTCGCCCGCGTGTTGAGCTCGGCGTAGGTCAGGCAGCTGCCGTCGCCGGTGAGCGCGATCGCGTCCGGGTGCGCCGCGACCTGCGCGGCGAACAGCTCGGTGATGGTGGGGGCGGGCAAGGACGGCGTCTGGTCCACGACGAGCCGGGCCCGGTCCTCGGCCGACAGCCACGGCAGCCGGGCGATCGGGCGGTCCGGGTTTTCGGCCATCCCGAGCAGCAGCGTCTCCAGCCGGGCCGCCAGCGCTTCGGCGGTTTCGGCGTCGAACAGGTCCGGGTCGGTGCCGAGCTCGAAGCCCAGTCGCCGGTCGACGTACGCGCGCAGGGTCACCGGGAACGTCGTGGCGTCGAGGGCGGTCACCTCCCGCAGGGTGACCCCGGCCTGCGCGGCCGCGTTCTCGTCGAACGGGTAGTTCTCGAACGCGACCATGCTGTCGAACAGGTTCTGCCCCGAAGGAACGTCGCTGAGCGAGCGCAGCCGCCCGAGGGCGAGGAAGTCGTAGCGCCGGGCCTGGTTCTGCTCGTCCTGCAGCCGCTTCAGCCACGCCAGCACCGGCTCGCCGCTGTCGATCCGCGTGCGCGTCGGGACGGTGTTGATGAACATCCCGATCATGCTTTCCACGCCCGGCAGGTCGTCGGGGCGGCCGGAGACGGTGGTGCCGAACACGACGTCGGACTCGCCGCTGGAGTGGGCCAGCAGCAGCGCCCAGGCGCCCTGCACGAGGGTGTTGACGGTCAGGCCGTGGCGCCGGGCGACGTCCCGCAGCCGCGTGGTGTCCTCGGTGGACAAGGCGGCCCGGATCGTCCGCGACGACCGCGTCCGGTGCGCCTGGGCCGGTGGCCGGTCCCACGGCAGCGGGGTGGGGGCGGCGAACCCGGACAACGCCGCGCGCCAGTGGTTCTCGGCCGCCGGCACGTCCTGCGCGGCCAGCCAGCCGAGGTAGTCGCGGAACGGCCGGTGGGCCGGCACGCGCGGCGCCCGGTGCTCGGTGAGGGCGGCGTACTGCTCGCACACCTCGGTGAAGATCTGGGCCAGGCTCCAGCCGTCGAGCACGATGTGGTGCGAGGTCCACATCAGCAGCACCCGGTCGTGGGTCAGCGCGACGATGCCCAACCGCATCAGCGGGGCGGTGGCCAGGTCCAGCCCGGCCGCGGCGTCCTCGGCCGAAAGCCGCTCCAGCTGGGCGGTCTGCTCGGCCTCGGACAGCCCGCGCCAGTCGTGGCGGGTGATCGGCACGACCGCCCGGCGCCGGACCACCTGCAGGGGTTCCTCGACGCCGTCCCAGACCAGCTGGGTCCGCAGCACCGGCGTCCGGTCGGCCACCTGCTGCCAGGCCAGCGCGAACGCGTCCGGGTCGCGGACCCCGTCGAGCAGCATCCGCGCCTGGTCGACGTAGGCGTCGGCGGTGGGATCGAGCAGGCTGTGGAACAACATGCCCGCCTGCAGCGGGGTCATCGGGTACAGGTCGTCCACTTCGCGCCCGTCGCCGACCAATCTGTCCACAGCGGACTGATCCAGGCGGGCCAGCGGGAAGTCCGACGGGGTGCGGCCGCCGCTGCCGGGAAGCGCGCAGTGCGCGACGATCCCCCGCAGGCCGGTCAGCATCGCCTCGGCCAGCGCCCGGACCGTGTCTTCGTCGTTGACCTGGTCGGAGTAGGACCACGTGAGCGACAGCTCGCCGGACTCGACCACCCCGGTCACGTCGAGCTGGTAGGTGCTCGCCTCGTCCGGGGCGATGTCCGGGCCCGGGCTGTCGTGCCGGCCGCGGAACAGGCCGTCGCCGCCGGACCCGCCGTCCCAGCGGCCGTGGTAGTTGAAGCAGATCTGCGGCAACGGGAACGCCTGCAGGGCGTGCCCCGGCGCCCCGGGCTCGCCGAGGTACCGCAGCGCCTCGTAGCTCAAGCCCCGGCGCGGGACGGCCCGCAGCTGCTCCTTGACCGCCTTGAGGGTGGCGCCCCAGTCCCCCGACGGCGGCAGGTCGAGCGCGACCGGGAACTGGGTGGTGAACCAGCCGGCGGTGCGGGAGAGGTCGACGCCGTCGAGGACGTCCTCCCGGCCGTGCCCCTCCAGGGCGATCAGGACGCCGTCGGAGTGCGTGCGGTCCGCCAGTGCCCGCCCGAGCGCGCTCAGCAGCACGTCGTTGACCTGGGTCCGGTACGTCGCGGGGACGCGGTGCAGCAGCGCGTCGGTGTCTTCGGCGCCGAGGGTCACCGTCAGGGTGCGGGTGGAACCGGTGGTGCCGGCCCCCGCGTGGTCGGCCGCCAGCGCCGCCGGGACCCGGCGCGCCACCTGCGTCCAGTGCTCGAGGTCGTCGTCGAACCCGCCGGCGCGGACGTGCCGCTCCAGCAGGTGCGCCCACTGGGTGAACGGGGTGGCCGTGGCCGCGAGCCGGACCGGTGCCCCGGCGGTGACCTGGCGGTAGGCGGTTTCGAGGTCGCCGAGCAGCAGCCGCAGCGACACCCCGTCGGCCACCAGGTGGTGCACGGCCAGGAACAGCAGCGGCGGCCGGGTGCCGCGGACGAGCAGCGCCGCGCCGGCGAGGGTGCCGGTGGCCAGGTCGAGCCCGGCGCGCACCTGCGCGGCCGCGGCCTCGATGCCGGCGCGCTGCCCGGCCTCGCCGAGGGAGGACAGGTCCCGGATCCGCAGGACCCCGGTGGGCGGGGCAGGCGTGACCTCCTGCCGCCACTGCCCGTCGAGGGTGAAGAACCGGGTCCGCAGGGCGTCGTGGTGGGCGACGACCGCGTCGACGGCGGTCCGCAGCGCCTGCTGGTCGACGTCGGCGGGCAGCTCCAGCAGCTGCGACATGGTGAAGTGGTCCAGCGGCCCGTGGGTGTCGAAGAACCAGTGCTGGATCGGGGTGAGCGGCGCCGGGCCGGCGACCGGCGCCACCGCGGCCGGGGCGTGCGCCGCGGTGGTCTGCACCGCGGTCGCGAGGCCGGCGATGGTCTGGTGCAGGAAGATGTCGCGCGAGGTGAGCCGCAGGCCGGCCTGGCGTGCCTGGGCCACCACCTGGATGCTGAGGATCGAGTCGCCGCCGAGGCCGAAGAAGTTGTCCTCGACGCCGATGCGGTCGTTGCCGAGCACCTCGGACCAGATCGCCACCAGCTGGTGCTCGACGGCGGTGCGCGCGGGCACGTAGGCCTGGCCGCCGTCCGCCGGCGCGTCGGGCGCTGGGAGCGCCCGGCGGTCGACTTTTCCTTGCGACGTCAGCGGAATCGCGTCGATCGGGACGAACGCCGATGGCACGAGGTAGTCGGGCAGCGTGGCTCGCAGGGCTTCGCGCAGCTCGGCCGCCGAGGGCGGGACCGCTCCGGCGCCGACGACGTAGGCGACCAGCCGGGCGTGGCCGTCTTCCGGCCGGGTGGCGACGACGACCGCGGCCGTGACCCCGGGCAGGCGCGTCAGCGCGGCTTCGACCTCGCCCGGTTCGACCCGGAAGCCGCGGATCTTCACCTGGTCGTCGAGGCGGCCCAGGTACTCCAGCTGCCCGTCCGCCGTCCAGCGGACGCGGTCGCCGGTGCGGTACATGCGTTCGCCGGGTTCGCCGAACGGGTTGGCGACGAAGCTGCCGGCGGTCCGGCCGGGCCGGCCGAGGTAGCCGCGCGCGAGCTGCGCCCCGGCGAGGCAGAGCTCGCCGGGCACCCCGGCGGGCACCGGCCGCAGGTCCTGGTCGACGACGTAGGCGCGGGTGTTGGCCAGCGGGCGGCCCAGCACCGGACGGGCGGTGGCCCCGACCCGGCACGACACCGCGTCCACTGTGTACTCGGTCGGGCCGTAGAAGTTGTGCGCCACCGTGACTTCGGCGGCGCCGAGCTCCCGCCAGAGCGTGTCGTCCAGCGCTTCGCCGCCGAGCATGAGGATCTGGGGCCGGTGCCGCGGATCGGTCAGCAGCCCGGCGGGCACCAGCCGGCGCAGGTAGGTCGGGGTCAGGTCGAGGAAGTCGATCCGGTGCTCGGCGATGTGGTCGACGAGGGCGTGCGCGTCGAGCCGGACGTCGTCGCCGATCAGGTGCAGCTCGTGGCCGTCGGCCATGAGCAGCGGGCCTTCCAGCGACGTGTCGAACGACAGGGTCGCGGTCAGCGCGACCCGCAGCCGCCGCCCGGGCGCGGCGAAGTCGTTGCGGTGGTTGAACAGCAGGTTCGTCAGGTTGCGGTGCGGGACCGCCACCCCCTTCGGGCGCCCGGTGGATCCGGAGGTGTAGATGACGTAGGCGGTGTTGGCCGCCCGCAGCGGCGCGAGGCGATCGGCGTCGGTGAGGTCGGTGCCGGCGTACTCCTCCAGTGCGGCGGTGGTCTCCGGGGTGCCGAGGACGAGACCGGGCACCGGCGTGGCCGGGCCGCCGTCGCGGGTGACGACCAGGGTGGCGCCGGCGTCCCGCAGCAGCAGCTCGATCCGGTCGGCGGGCAGGGCCGGGTCGATCGGCAGGTACACCGCGCCGGCCTTCAGCACCGCGAGGAAGGCGATGATCGCCTCGGCGGTCCGCGGGAGGGCGAGCGCCACCACCCGCTCGGGGCCCGCACCCAGCGAAACGAGGTGGCGGGCCAGCCGGTTGGCGTGGGCGTTCAGCTCGGCGAAGCCGAGCCCGATGTCGCCGGCGACGAGCGCGGTTTCGTCCGGGCTGCGCTGGGCCTGGGACTCGAACAGCTCGGTGACGGTGGCCGCGGGCACGTCCAGCGCGGTGTCGTTCCACTCGGTGAGCAGCCGGCGCCGCTCGGCGCCGGTCAGCAGCGGCAGTTCGCCGACCGGCCGCCGCGCGTCGGCGGCGATCGCGGTCAGCAGCACGGTCAGGTGCTCGGCCAGCGCGACGGCGGTCCGCTCGTCGAACAGGTCGGTGTTGTACTCGAGTGATCCTTCCAGGGCGGCGGCGGACGGCTGGAACTCGACGGTGAGGTCGAAGTTGGCGGCGCGGCGGGCCACCTCGACCGGCTCGGCCGTTACGCCGGCGAAGTCCGCCGGGCCGCCCGCGCTCCCGTGCAGCAGCACCATCGCGTCGAACAGCGGGTTGCGGCTGGGGTCGCGGTCGACGTGCAGAGCTTCGACGAGCTTTTCGAACGGGGCTTCGGCGTGCTCGAAGGACTCCAGCACCGTCGCGCGGACGGCGTCGAGGAACGTCCCGAACGGCGCGGCGCGGTCCACAGTGGACCGGATGACGACGGTGTCGACGAAGAAGCCGACCGTGCGCTGCAGCTCGGGGGCGTTCCGGCCGGAAACCACCGTGCCCACGGCGATGTCGGTCCGGCCGGTGTAGCGGGCGAAGAGCACCTGGCAGGCCGCGACCAGCACGGTGTACAGCGTGGTGTCGTGGACCCGGGCCAGCTCGGCCAGCCCGGCGGCGACCTCGGCCGGGACGCTGAAGTGGTGCACGGCCCCCGCCGTGGTGCGCACGGCGGGCCGCGGCCGGTCGGCCGGCAGGTCGAGCGGTTCGACGCCGGCCAGCTGCGTGGTCCAGTAGGCGAGGTGCCGGTCGAGGGCGGGCCCGGCGAGGCGGTTGCGCTGCCACACGGCGAAATCGGCGTACTGGACCGCCGGCTCGGGCAGGGTCGCGGGCTCGCCGCGGACGGCGGCGGCGTAGAGCGTGCCGAGCTCGCCCACCAGGATGCCCATCGATTCGCCGTCGGTGACGATGTGGTGGGCGGTGATCAGCAGGACGTGGTGCTCTTCGGCGACCCGCACCAGCAGCAGCCGCAGCAGCGGGCCGCGGCGGAGGTCGAACGACCGGCCGTACTCGGCTTCGAGGACCTCGTCCAGATCGGCCGGCCGCAGCGCGGGATCGGTGGTGAGGTCCACCGTCCGCACTCCGATCTCCGGCGCGGCGTGGACGACCTGCACCGGGGTGCCGCCGGTGTCGTCGATGGTGGTGCGCAAGGATTCGTGGCGGGCCACCAGCTGCGCCAGCGCGCCGGTGAGCGCACCGGTGTCGAGCGGGCCGGTCAGCCGCAGCCCCACGGCGCTGTTGTACTCCGCGTCCCCGGGCCGAAACTCGTCGAGGAACCACAGGCGCTGCTGGGCGAACGACAGCGGCAGGGCGTGCTCGCGCGGCGCCCGGCCGATGACGTCGGACCGCTCCGCCCGGCCGGCCAGCCGGCGCTTGAGCGTCTCCCGCAGTTCCGCGGGCAGCGCGTCGATGCGGCTCTTTCTCGAGGTGGTCATCGCTTTCGTTTCCTCACGACAGGAGTTCGGCTGATCCGGGGACGCTCGGGGTGCGGAGCGGGGAGTCAGGAGGCGTGGCGCCGCCGCCGGGCCACGCGGCCCCCGGCCTGCATGGCGCTGACGGTCCCGGTGGCCGGGTCGGTCAGGAAGCGGCCCCCGATGATCCGGCGGCCGGTGCCGGGTTCGCGGACGGAGAACGCCCCGTCGCGCAGCAGCGCCAGTTCGGGGTAGACCTCGCCGTCGACGACGAGCACGGTGCCGCCGTCCGCGCGGACGTCCACCTGGTACTCCAGGTCGCCGTTGGTGTAGCGGCCCGAGAGGTCGGCGGCCGGGCGGGCGGCGCGGTCGAGGTCGCGGGGGAGCTCGTAGTCGCCGACCGGCAGGCCGTCCGCGCGCAGGGCGGCGACCAGGTCGGTCCACAGGGCCGAGCCGGTGCTCCCGTTGGTGGTGAGCGCGACGACCCGGCCGTGCTCGGGATCCACCCGCAGGTGGCAGGAGGTGCCGTCCGCGGTGCCGTCGTGGCCGGTCCAGTCCGCGTCGGCGCCCCGGTAGCCGGCCAGGCCGAGCCCCCAGGCGTCGGCCAGGCCGAACGGCTCGGCCCCCGGCACCGGACGCCGCATCAGTTCGGCCAGGTGCGCCGGCAGCGGCCCGTCGCCGCCGCAGAACATGAGGCCGAAGGCGGCGAGGTCCCCGGCGCTCAGCGCCAGCGCCCCGGCCGCGGCCTCGGCGGTGGTCAGGGTCTGGGCGACCGGCCGGGCGCGGCCGGTCGCCGCGTGCACGGCGTGCCCGCTGACGTGGGCGCCGGTCCGGCGCCGCGCGCCCGGCTCCACGACGAACGCACCGTCGATCCCGAGTTCGTCGAGCAGCAGGGCGTCCATCGCCTCCCACCAGCTCATCCCGGTGATGGCCTCGACCACGTAGCCGGTGAGCACGTACCCGACGTTGGAGTAGGAGAAGCCCTGTCCGGGCGGCTGGACGAGCCCGGCGTCGCGGCACGCCCGCAGGTACCGGCGGGCCGATCCGGCGCCCTCGGCGGCGGCGCCGAGCCCGGCCGGCAGCCCGCCGGTGTGGCTGAGGACCTGTCTGACCGTGGGTCTGCCGACCTGCGGGCCGAGCCCGTCCAGGTGCTCGGCGAGGGGGTCGTCCGGGTCCAGGTCGCCGTCCGCGACGAGCAGCATCGCCAGCGCCGCGGTGAACGCCTTGGTGATGGAGCCGGCCGGGAACTTCGCCGCGGCGGTGATCTCACCGGCCGTGGCGGAGCCCGTCCGGCCGCCGTCGTGCACGACCAGCTGGGCGGCGGGCACCCCGTGCTTGTGGGCCAGGCCCGTCAGCAGCCGCTGCAGCCGCCCGTCGGCCGGGGGCCGCAGGTCCCGGACCGGCACCCGCAGGGACTGGTAAAACGTCGAAGGAGAGGGCATGAGCGGGAGACCTTCCGCGTCGGTGGGGTGGGGACGGCGGGGCGGGGACGGGCTCAGCCGTCGGCCGCCATCTGCCGCTGCAGGCTCAGCGGCCGCATGTCGGTCCACACCTCGTCGACGTGGTCCATGCACTCCTGGCGGCCGCCGCGGAACCCGTCGGCGCGCCACCCCGCGGGTACCTCGTTCGCCAGCGGCCACAGCGAGTACTGGCCTTCGTCGTTGACCAGCACCTGGAATTCGGTGTCGTCCTGCATGTCAATTCACCTTTCCGGTAAGGGGTTTGCTCAGTGGTCGTGGCCGGCGGCGAGCCGCTCGAGGTCCGCCAGGACCCGTTCTTCGACGAGCTCCGCCAGGGCCAGCACGGTGCCGGCGGTGAGCACGTCCTTGGGGGTGAGCTCGACGTCGAAGGCGGACTTCGTCATCGAGGTGATCCGCAAGCTGCGCAGTGAATCGCCGCCGAGGGCGAAGAAGTTGTCCTCGACGCCGACCCGGTCGAGTTCGAGCGCCTCGGCCCAGATCGCGGCGAGGACCTCTTCGGTCTCGGTTTCCGGGGCCGCGTACCCGGCGCTCTCCACCGGCGCGGCCGGGGCGGGCAGCGCCCGCCGGTCCAGCTTTCCGCTGGCCGTGAGGGGAAGCGCGTCGAGCCGGACGAACGCGGCGGGCACGAAGTGGGCCGGCAGGGCCGCGGCGACGTGCTCCCGCAGCCGGGGCCCACTGCCCGGATCGCCACTGCCCGGCTCGCCCACCACGTAGGCGATCAGCCGCTGGTCGGCCGCGACGACGGCGGCGTCGCGGACGTCCGGGTGCTTGCGCAGGACCGCCTCGATTTCGCCGGGCTCGACGCGGAAGCCGCGGATCTTGACCTGGTCGTCGGCGCGGCCGAGGAACTCCAGCGTGCCGTCGGCCCGCCACCGCACCAGGTCGCCGGTGCGGTACATCCGCTCCCCCGGCGCCCCGAACGGATCGGCGAGGAACCGCGTGGCGGTGAGCCCCGGCCGGTCGAGGTACCCGCGGGCGAGCCCGGCACCGGAGACGTACAGCTCCCCCGCGACGCCGATCGGCACCGGGCGCAGCGCGGCGTCGAGGACGCGGACGCGGGTGTTGCGGATCGGGCGGCCGATCGGCGGGGTGGCGCCGGGTTCGAGCGGGTCGCTCCAGGTCGCCACCACGGTGGTTTCGGTGGGCCCGTAGGCGTTGATCATCCGGCGGCCCGGTGCCCAGCGGGCCACCAGGTCGGCCGGGCAGGCTTCGCCGCCGACCACCAGGGTGCGGAACGCGGGCAGGGCCACGTCGGGCACGCTCGCCATGGCCACCGGCGGGATCAGCGCGTGGGTGACGCCTTCGTCGCGCAGCACGGCGGCGAGGTGGTCGCCGAGCAGCGGCCCGGGCGGCGGCACGACCAGCGCGGCCCCCGCGGGCAGCGCCATGGCCAGCTCCAGCACCGACGCGTCGAAACTCGGCGAGGAGAACTGCAGCACGCGGTCGCCGGGCCGGACGTCGAAGTGGGCGATTTCGGCGCCGGAGAAGCTCGCCAGGCCGGCGTGGGTGACGACGACGCCCTTCGGGGTGCCGGTCGAGCCGGACGTGTAGATGACGTACGCCGGCGCGGACAGCGACACCGACCGGGCGGCAAGTGGGGCGGCCGGGCCCTGGGCCTCCGAGCCGTCGAGGACGAGGACGTCGTCGACCGGCAGCGGCGTCCCCGGCTTGGTCACCACCACGACCGGCTTCGCGTCGGCGAGCATGAACGCGATCCGCTCGGCGGGGTAGTCGGGGTCGACGGGCAGGTAGGCGGCGCCGGTCTTGAGCACGGCCAGCTGCGCGACGACGATCTCCACCGAGCGCCCCAAGGCGAGCGCGACGATCCGCTCCGGACCGGCACCGCGGGCGGCCAGCAGCCGGGCCAGCCGGTCCGCCCGGGCGTCGAGTTCGGCGAAGGTGAGCCGTTCGTCGCGCGAGACCACGGCGACGGCGTCGGGTGTGCGGGCCGCCTGGGCCTCGATCAGGTCGGTGAGGGTGACCGGCGGTACCTCGTGGTGGGTGTCGTTGAACGCCACGAGGAGCTGCTCGCGTTCGGCGGCGCCGAGGGCGTCGAGTTCCCGCAGCGGCCGGGCCGGGTCTTCGGCGATCGCCTCCAGGAGGTGTTCCAGCTGACCGGCGAGCCGCTGGATCGTCGCCTCGTCGAACAGGGCCTGGTCGTAGCCCAGGCCGAGCGACAGGCGCGGGCCGGGCGCGGCCACGACGCTGAGCGGGTAGCTGGTCGTCTCCATCGCCTGCAGCTCGCGCAGCCGCACGCCGTGCGCGGCGACATCGTCCGCGGTGACCGGGTAGTTCTCGAACACCACGATGCTGTCGAACAGGTTCCGGCCGCCCTCGACGCCGCTCCAGGCCTGCACCGCGGTCAGCGGGACGTGCTCGAACCGGCGCGACTCGGCTTGGGCGGCCTGCAGGCCGCGCAGCCACCCGGCGACCGGGGCCGCCGGGTCGGCGGTGACCCGCACGGGCAGGGTGTTGATGAAGATGCCGGTGATGTCGTCGACCCCGGCCAGCCCGGCCGGGCGGCCGGACACGGTGGCGCCGAAGCAGACGTCGTCCTCGCCGCTGTGCCGGGCCAGCAGGAGGGCCCAGGCGCCCTGCACGACGGCGTTGACGGTGAGCCGCTCGCGCCGGGCGAACGCCGCCAGCCGGCCGGTCGCCTCTTCGCCGAGGTCGCGGCCGACCCACGTCGACGAACTCGCTTCGTGGGCGGACGCCGGGATCCGGTCGTAGGGCAGCGGCGTCGGCTCGGTGACGTCGGCGAGCTCGCCGCGCCAGTACTCTTCGGCGCCATCGGAGTTCTGGCCGCTCAGCCAGGTGACGTAGTCGGCGAACGGCCGGCGGTGCGGCAGGGCGGGCGGGGTGCCGTCGCGCAGGGCCGCGTAGGCGGTGCAGACGTCGGAAAGCACCTGGAAGACGCTCCAGCCGTCCAGCAGGACGTGGTGGAACGTCCAGACGAGCTGGACGGCGTCGTCGGCCAGGCGGGCCACGGTGACCCGCAGCAGCGGCGCGGTCGCGAGGTCGAACGGCCGCGCGCGGTCACCGGCGAGCAGTTCGCGCAGGGCCTCTTCGCGGTCGCGGTCCCGCCAGTCGAGCTCGGTGACCGGCACCCGCGCCTCGCGGTGGACCACCAGCAGCGGCTCGGGGACGTCCTCCCAGACCACGCTGCCGCGCAGGACCGGCGTCCGGTCGACCACGTGCTGCCAGGCTTCGCCGAGCACCCGCGCCTCGGTGACCCCGTCGAGGACGGCGGTGACCTGTTCGAAGTAGACGCCTTGGGACTGCTGGGAAAGCCCGTGGAAGACCATCCCGGCCTGCATCGGGGTCAGCGGGTGGACGTCGGCCACGGCGCGGCCGTCACCGGCGATCCGGTCCACCTGCCGCTGGTCCAGCCGGGCCAGCGGGAAGTCGCTCGGCGTGCGCCCGCCCGCGCCGGGCTCGGCGCAGTGCGCCACGGCTTCGCCCAGCGCGGCCACCAGCTCGGCGGCCAGCTTCTCCACCGTGGCGGCGGTGTGCGTGTCGCGCGAGTAGTACCAGGTCAGTTCCAAGGTCTCCCGGTCCACCCGGCCGACGACGTCCAGCAGGTGCGCCCGGCCCGCGCCGTCGCCGACCGCGGAGTCGAGGCTCCCGGCGGCCCCGTCGAGGCGGCCCAGGTAGTTGAAGCTGATCCCGGGTTCGAGCGCGGGCGCGGTCCCGGTCAGGTACCGCAGCGCGCCGAAGCCCACCCCCCGGCGCGGAACGGCGCGCAGCTGTTCCTTCACCGACTTGAGCAGGGCGCCCCAGTCGTCGTCGATGCGCAGCGCGACCGGGTAGAGCGAGGTGAACCAGCCGACCGTGCGGGACAGGTCGACGTCGTCGAACAGGTCCTCGCGGCCGTGGCCCTCCAGGTCGATCAGCACGCGGTCGCGGCCGGTCCAGCGGGCCAGCACCCGGCCGAGCGCGGCCAGCAGCACGTCGTTGACCTGCGTCCGGTAGACGCCCGGGACGTCCTGCAGCAGCGCCCGGGTCAGCTCGGCGTCCAGCCGCGCGGTGACCGTGCCGGTGCCCTCGGCGGCGGCGTAGCCGTCGACCGGCAGGGTGGCGTCGACGGCGAGCGCCTCGCGCCAGTGCGGCAGTTCGTCGTCGAAGCCGCCGGCCTCGGCGTGGGCGGCGAGCCGGTTGGCCCAGTCGCGGTACGACGTCGTCTTGGGCGGCAGCGGGTCGCCGCGGTAGGCGGTTTCCAGGTCCTCCAGCAGGATCCGCCACGAGACGCCGTCGACGACGAGGTGGTCGACGGTCAGCCGCAGGGTCGCCGGGTCGAGCAGTTCGGCGGTGAGCAGCGGTCCGCGGGTCACGTCGATCGTGGCGTCCAGGATCTCGGCGGGCTCGGCCGGGGCGTTGTCCTGGCCGTCACCGGTGAACCGCATCCGCAGCGCGTCGTGGTGCGCGGCCAGGGTGGCCAGCGCCGCCCGCAGGGTCTCGACGTCGTAGGGCCCGGCCCGCTCGATCCGGACCGACTGGGTGAACTCGTCCGGCTCGCCGAAGTCCCCGGCGAAGAACCAGTGCTGGATCGGGGTCAGCGGGGCGGGGCCGCTGACCGGCCCCTGCTCGGCCACGGTCACCGCGGCCGAGCCCGCCGCGACGGCCAGCGCCGCGACGGTCTGGTGGGCGAACAGGTCCCGCGGGGTGAGCGCGAGGCCGTGGCGCCGGGCCCGGGAGACGACCTGGATGCTGAGGATCGAGTCGCCGCCGAGCTCGAAGAAGTTGTCCTCGACGCCGACGCCCGGCACCCCGAGCACGTCGGCCCAGACCTCGGCGAGCACGCGTTCGGCTTCCGTGCGGGGCGGGACGTATCCGGCCGCCGGCTCCGCGGCCGGGGCCGGCAGCGCCCGCCGGTCGACCTTTCCGTTGGCGCTCAGCGGAAGCGCGTCGAGCGTCACGAACGCCGACGGCACCATGTAGTCGGGCAGGTCCCGCTGCAGCCACGCCCGCAGGTCGGCCGTGGCCGCGGTGGTGACGACGTAGGCGACCAGCCGCCGGTCGAGGTGGACGACCACGGCCTCGGCCACGTCCGGGTGAGCGGCCAGCGCCGTCTCGATCTCGCCGAGCTCGATCCGGAAGCCGCGGACCTTCACCTGGTCATCAGCCCGGCCGACGAACTCCAGCACCCCGTCACCGGACCAGCGGACCACGTCACCGGTGCGGTACATCCGCTCCCCCGGCGCCCCGAAGGGATTGGCCACGAACCGTTCCGCGGTGAGGCCGGACCGGCCGAGGTACCCGCGGGATACACCGGTGCCGGCGACGAACAGCTCCCCCGTCACCCCCGGCGGGACCGGCCGCAACCCGGCGTCCAGGACGTAGGCGGCCATGTTGTCCAGCGGCCGCCCGATCGGCATCGCCTCCGGCACGCTGTCTTCCGGCGCGAGCACGAACCGGCTGGCGAAGGTCGTGGTCTCGGTGGGGCCGTAGCCGTCGACGACAGTCAACCCGGGGCAGGCGTCCCGCACCTGGCGGACGGCGGCCGCGGGCACCACGTCACCGCCGGTCCACACCTCCCCGACACCACGCAGGCACGCGGGATCCTCCTGCGCCAGCAAGCGGAACAGCCCGGCGGTCAGCCACAGCGCGGTGACACCCCGCTCGGTGACCATGCGGCGCAGGACGTCGGCGTCCACGTCTCCCGGCGGCGCGACGACCACGCGGCCGCCGTTGAGCAGCGGCACCCACACCTCGTAGGTCGAGGCGTCGAACGCCTGCGGGGAATGCAGCAGCACGGTGCGGTGCGCCTCGCCGGCGAACGAGGAGTCCGAGGCCAGGCCCACGACGTCGCGGTGGGTCACCGCCACGCCCTTGGGCTTGCCGGTCGACCCAGACGTATACATCACGTACGCCAAGTTCCCGGGCTGCACAGGAACATTCGGCGCACCCTCCGGGCCGGTCTCGTCCACCCCGGCCATCGGTCCACTGTGGACATCCCGATAGGACTCTTCCGCGATCACCACGGAGACGCCCGCTTCGGCCAGCACCAGGCGCATCCGGCTCGCCGGGGCGCGCAGGTCGACCGGCACGTACGCGGCACCGGCCTTGAGCACCGCCAGCTCGGCGACGACCACGTCGGCCGACCGCTCCAGCAGCAGCCCCACCCGGTCCTCGACCCGGACACCCAGCTCGATCAGCCGGGACGCGAGCCGGTCAGCGCGAGCATCCAGCTGCGCATACGTCAGGTCATCGACCGCAAGCGCGTCCGGGGTCCGGCGGACCTGGTCGGCGAACCGGCTCACCACCGTGGCGTCGGCCACCGGGTGCGCGGTGGCGTTGAACGTGCGCAGCACGCGCTCGCGGTCGTCGTCGGTGAGCAGGTCGAGCTCGCCGACCCGCAGGCCGGGGTGGGCGGTGATGCGTTCCAGGGCGAGCAGCAGCTGCCCGGCCAGCCGGTCGATCGTGGCCCGGTCGAACAGGTCCGGGTCGTGGTCGAACGACACCGAAAGCCGCTCGCCCGGCGTGACGACCACGCTGAGCGGGTAGTTGGTCGGCTGCAGCTCGCCTTCCTCGTGCAGGCCGATCCCGTGCGCGGCGACGGCCTCGGCGTCGAACGGGTAGTTCTCGAAGACCAGGATGCTGTCGAACAGCGTGGTGCCACCCGCCCAGCCCTGCAGCTGGGCCAGGGACACGAAGTCGAACCGGCGCGAGCGGGCCTGGGCGGCTTGCAGGTCCCGCAGCCACGCCGTCACGGTGAGTCCGTCGTGGACGGTCACCGGGGCGGGCAGGGTGTTGATGAACAGCCCGGCCATCGCCTCGACGCCCGGCAGGTCGGCGGGCCGCCCCGACACGGTGGTGCCGAAGACGACGTCGGATTCCCCGCTGTAGCGGGAAAGCACGAGGCCCCACGCGCCCTGCACGATCGTGTTGAGCGTCAGGCCGGCGCGCCGCGCCAGCTCCCGCAGCCCGTCGGCGGGTGCCGACACCCGGACCGACGCGGCGGACCGCGCGCGGTGGGCCTCGACCGGGCGGCGGTCGTAGGGCAGCGGCGTCGGCGTCCGCAGGCCGGCGAGCTGTTCGCGCCAGTGGTGTTCGGCGGCCGTGGTGTCCTGCCGGCCGAGCCAGCGCAGGTACTCCCGGAACGGCGGGCGGTGCCCCGCCCCGGCGGCGCCGGCGTACCGGGCGCACACCTCGCCGAACACCTGCGCGGCGCTCCAGCCGTCCAGCAGCACGTGGTGGAACGTCCACACCAGCAGCACGTCGCCGCCGGGGAGCCGGGCGAACGCCAGCCGCATCAGCGGAGCGGCCGTCAGGTCGAACCCCTGCGCGCGATCGGCTTGGAGGAACCGCTCCTGCTCGCAGGCGCGCTCGCCGTCGTCCAGCGCCGTCCAGTCGAGGTGGACGACCGGGACTGCGGCGGTCCGCTCGACGACCTGCACGGGCTCGTCGAGGCCGTCCCAGACGACGCGGCTGCGCAGCACCGGCGTGTCCGCCACGACCCGCTGCCACGCCCCGGCCAGGCGCTCCGGGTCATCGATGCCGGACAGCCGCAGCCGCACCTGGTTGAGGTAGGTCCCGGCCTCGCCGTCGACGAGGCTGTGGAAGACCATGCCCGACTGCATCGGGGTGAGCGGGTAGATGTCCTCGACCGTCCGGCCGGTCCCGGCGAGGCGGTCCACCGCCGCCTGGTCGAGGCGGGCCAGGGGGAAGTCCGACGGCGTCCGGCCGCCGGCGTCCGGCCGGGCGCAGTGCCCGACGATCCCGGTGAGCGCGGCCAGGAGCGCGTCGGCCAGCCGCCGCACGGTGGCCTCGGTGTGCACGCCCGCGGAGTAGTGCCAGATCAGTTCCAGCTCGTCGCCGACGACCGCGCCGACGACGTCGAGCTGGTGCGCGCGGGTCTGCTCGGGGTGCGCCGCGCCGCCCAGGCCGCCGCCGTGGTCGAAGCGGCCCAGGTAGTTGAAGCTGATCCTGGGTTCGAGGCGCGGGGCGGTGCCGGTGAGGTGGCGCAGGGCGCCGTACCCGATCCCCCGGCGGGGAATCGCGCGCAGCCGTTCCTTCGTGATCTTCAGGGCTTCGCCCCAGTCCACACTGGACGACGACGTCAGCTCGACCGGGAAGATCGAGGTGAACCAGCCGACGGTGCGGGACAGGTCGATGCCTGCGAACAGGTCTTCCCGGCCGTGGCCTTCGAGGTCGACCAGGACGCGGTCGCGGCCCGTCCAGTCCCGCAGGACGCGGGCGAGCGCGGTCAGCAGGACGTCGTTGACCTGCGTCCGGTACGCCCCCGGCACGTCGTGCAGCACCGCACGGGTCGGTTCCGCGGGCAGCCGCACGACCACCGACCGCGCCGAGCCGTAGGTGTTGTCGCCCGTCGCGTCGACCGGCAGCGCGGGATCGGCGTCGATCGCCGCCCAGTGGGCGAGTTCGTCGTCGAAGAAACCCTCGGTCGCATGGCGCGCCAGGGTGCGCGCCCAGTCCCGGAAGGACGTCGTCCGGGGGGCGAGCTCGCCGCCGGCCAGGAGGGTTTCCAGATCCTCCAGGAGGATCCGCCACGACACGCCGTCGACGACCAGGTGGTGCGCTTCGAGCGTCAGCGTCGAGCCGGCCAGCTCGGCCCGCAGCAGCGGCCCCTTTTCGAGGTCGATGGTGGCGCCGAGGACGTCTTCGGCCTCGGGCGCGTGGTGCTGGCCGTCGGGGGTGAACCGCAGCCGCAGGGCGTCGTGGTGCAGCTGGAGATCGCGCAGCGCGCGGCGCAGCACCGCCGGGTCCGGTGGGGCCGGCAGTTCCACCGACACGGACTGGACGAACTGTCCGGGGTGCACCGGACGCGGGTCGAGGTACCAGTGCTGCACCGGCGTCAGCGGCACCTCGCCGGTCACCGGCTCCACGTCCGCGGCGGCCACGGCGGGGGCGGCCGGGGTGGCGGCGAGTGCGAGCGCGGCGACGGTCGGGTGGTCGAACACCTGGCCCGGCATCAGGTCCAGCCCGGCCCGGCGCGCCCGGGAAACCACCTGGATGCTCAGGATCGAGTCGCCGCCGAGCTCGAAGAAGTTGTCGTCGGCGCCGACCCGGTCCACCCGCAGCACCTCGGCCCAGATGCCGGCGAGCAGCCGCTCGGCGTCCGTGGCGGGCTCGCGGTAGCCGAGCCCGGAAACGAAGTCGGGGGCGGGCAGCGCCCGGCGGTCCACCTTCCCGTTCTCGTTGAGGGGCAGCGCTTCCAGCGGCACGAACACCGCCGGCACGAGGTAGTCCGGCAGGGACCGGAGCAGGAACTCGCGCAGGTCCGGTGTCCCGGTCGCGACGACGTAGGCGACCAGCCGCTTGCTCCCGGCGTGCTCGGCCGCGATGACGACGGCCTCGGCGACGTCCGGGTGGGTGGTCAGCGCCGTCTCGATCTCGCCGAGCTCCACGCGGAAGCCGCGGATCTTCACCTGGTCGTCGGCGCGGCCGACGAACTCCAGCACGCGAGCGCGGGTCCACCGGACGAGGTCGCCGGTGCGGTACATCCGGGCCCCCGGCGCCCCGAAGGGGTCGGCCAGGAACCGTTCGGCCGTCAGCCCCGGCTGCCCGAGGTAGCCCCGGGCCAGCCCGGTGCCGGCCAGGTACAGCTCGCCGACGGCTCCCGGCGGCACCGGGCGCAGCCCGTGGTCGAGGACGTAGGCCGCCGTGTCGTCCAGCGGCCGCCCGATCGGCAGCACGTCCGGCACCGGCTCGCCCGGCGGCAGGGGGAACCGGGTGGCGAAGGTCGTGGTCTCGGTGGGGCCGTAGACGTCCACCACGGTCAGGCCGGGACAGGCCGCCGCCAGCTGGCGCACCGCGGCGGGGGGCACGACTTCGCCGCCGGTCCACACCTCCCGGACGCCCCGCAGGCAGGCGGGATCCTCCTGCGCCAACACCCGGAACAACCCCGACGTCAAGAACACCGCGGTCACCCCGTGCGCGGTGACGACCCGGCGCAGCACGTCGGCGTCCAGGTCGCCCCGCGGCGCGACGACGACCCGGCCGCCGTTCAGCAGCGGCACCCACAGCTCGTACGTCGACGCGTCGAACGCGAGCGCGGAGTGCAGGAGCACGGTCCGGTGGGCGGGGACGGCGAACGACCGCTCGCGGGCCAGCCCGACGATGGCCCGGTGGCTGACCGCCACCCCCTTGGGGGTCCCCGTCGAACCCGAGGTGTACATGACGTACGCCAGGTTTTCCGGCCGGATCGGCACATCCGGCGCCGCGGACGGCTCGTCACCGAGCCGGTCGAGCGACACCGTCGGTCCACTGTGGACGTCCTGGGCCAGCGCCAGCCCGGCGTCGTCGGTGACCAGCACGCGCACGCCGTCGAGCAGCGCCGTCAGCCGGCTCCGCGGCGCGCGGGCGTCCAGCGGCAGGTACGCGCCGCCGGCTTTGAGCACCGCGAGTTCGGCGACGACGACGGCGGCCGAGCGGCCGAGCAGCAGGCCCACCAGGCCGTCCCGCCGGACCCCGAGCCCGAGCAGGTGGCAGGCCAGCCGGTTCGCCCGGGCGTCCAGCTCCGCGTAGGTCAGGGTTTCTTCACCGGTGACGGCGACCGCGTCCGGAGTGCGGCGAACCTGTTCGGCGAACAGGGCCGGCACGGTCGTGTCCGGGTGCTCCTGCGCGGTGTCGTTGCCCCGGTCCACGACGTCGCGGTGCTCGGCGTCGGTGAGCATGCGCAGCCGGGCGAGCGGCTCGTGCGGCCGGGACGTGAGCTCGGAGAGCAGGGTCTCCAGGTGCCCGGCGAACCCGGCGATCGTCTCGGCGTCGAACAGCTCGGGGTCGTAGCCGAAGCCCAGGTCCAGCCGCTCCTGACCGGGGTAGGCGACGACGCTGAGCGGGTAGTTGGTCGTCTCCACGCCCCGCAGGTCCTGCAGCCCCAGTTCCGCGGTGACCGGGTAGTTCTCGAAGACCAGGAGGGTGTCGAACTCCCCGCCCCAGCTCTGCAGGCGCGCCAGGGAGAGGTGGTCGTACCGCCGCGCCTCGGCTTGGGCGTCCTGGAAGGCGCGCAGCCACTCGACGGCACCGGCCTGCTCGTCGACGTCGGCGACGACCGGCAGCGTGGTGATGAACATCCCGGTGATCTCGTCGGCCCCGGGCAGCTCGGCGGGCCGTCCGGCGACGGTGGTGCCGAAGCAGACCTCCGGCCGGCCGGTGTGGCGGGCCAGCAGGACCGCCCAGGCGCCCTGGACGAGGGTGTTGAGGGTCAGCCCGTGGCGTTGCGCGGCGGTGCGCAGCGGCCCGGCGGGCAGCTCGATCCGCAGCGCGGCCGTCGACTCGACCGGGTGCCCGTCGGGGGCGCGGTCGGTGCGCAGCCGGACCGGCTCGGGCCGGCCCGAAAGCTGGGCGCGCCAGAACCGTTCCGCCGCCGGCTGGTCCTGTTCGGACAGCCACCGGACGTGGTCGCGGAACGGGCGGCGCGTCGGCAGCGGACGCCCGGCGTGCGCCGCCGAGACGTCGGAGAGCACCTGGAACAGGCTCCAGCCGTCGAGCAGGAGGTGGTGGAACGTCCAGACCACGCGGACCTCGGTCGCCGAGACCCGGGCGAGCAGCAGCCGCATCAGCGGGATCTCGCCCAGATCCAGGCCGGCGTCCCGGTCGGCCGCCAGCACGGTGTCGAGGTCCTCCGGCTCGGTGGTCCAGTCGCGGTATTCGACGGGGAGGGTGACCTGCCGGTGCACCACCTGCACCGGGGAGTCGAGGCCGTCCCAGACCACCTGGCTGCGCAGGACCGGCGTCCGGTCCACCACCCGCTGCCAGGCCCGGCCCAGTGCGGCCGGGTCGGGGACGTCGCTCAGCACGAACGTCACCTGCTGGAGGTAGGCGTGGCGGCCGCCGCCGGTGAGCCGGTGGAAGAGCATGCCGGACTGGGCGGGGGTGAGCGGGTAGATGTCCTCGACGTCGCGGCCGTCGCCGGCGAGCCGGTCCACCGCGGCCTGGTCGAGGGCGGCCAGGGGGAAGTCCGACGGCGTGCGGCCGCCGGCCCCGGGTTCGGTGCAGTGCGCGACGATCTCGGCCAGCCCGTGCACGAGGTCGTCGGCGACGGTCCGGATCGTGGCTTCCTCGTGGAGCTGCGCCGAGTAGAACCAGGTGATCTCCAACCGGCCTTCGGTGACCCGGGCGACGACGTCGACGGCGTGCGCGCGGACGTCGCCGGAGTGCTGGGAGAGCTCGAGTTCCCGCTCCAGCCCCCGGTAGAGCTCACCCTCGACCTCGAAGCGGCCGAGGTAGTTGAAGCTGAGCCGGGGCGTCACCGCGGGAGCGGTCCCGGCGAGGTGCCGCAGCACGCCGTAGGACAGGCCACGGGCGGGGATCGCCCGCAGCTGCTCCTTGACGGACTTGAGCAGGCTCGCCACGCCGGCGTCGGGGACGTCGAGCGCGACGGGGAACAGGGAGGTGAACCAGCCGACCGTGCGGGACAGGTCGACGTCGTCGAACAGCTCCTCGCGGCCGTGGCCCTCCAGGTCGATCAGCACGCGGTCGGCGCCGCTCCAGCGGCGCAGGGCGCCGCCGAGCGCGGCCAGCAGCACGTCGTTGACCTGGGTCCGGTAGACGCCGGGGACGTCCTGCAGCAGCGCCCGGGTCAGTTCGGCGTCGAGCCGGGTGGTCACCGTGCGCGTGCTCGCCACCGTGTTGGCGCCGTCGGTGTCCAGCGGGATCTGGGTCCCCTCGATCGCCTGCCAGTACGGGAGGTCGCCGTCGAAGGAGTGCCCGGCGAGCCGGTCGGCCCACTCCTGGAAGGACGTCGTCCGGGCGCCCAGTTCCCGTCCGTGGTAGGCGTGGTCGAGGTCGTCGAGGAGGATCCGCCAGGAGACGCCGTCCACCACCAGGTGGTGCACGGCCAGGCGCAGCGTCGTGCCGGTGAGCTCCGCGCTCACCAGCGGGCCGTGTTCGAGGTCGATCGCCGCACCGAAGACGTCCACGTCGGCGGGCTCGGCGTGGAACTGCGTCCAGCCTTCGGGTGTCTCGCGGAAGCGCAGCCGCAGGGCGTCGTGGTGGGCGACGACGGCGTTCACCGCCGTGCGGAGCCGGTCTTCGTCGACGTCGACGGCGAGCCGGACGCTCAGGTGCTGGACGAAGTGGTCCGGGTCGGCCGGGTCGGTGTCGAGGAACCAGTGCTGGATGGGGGTGACGACCACCTCGCCGGTCGCCGCGGGCCGCTCCGCCGCGGCGGGCGCGACGGTGCCGGCCGCCGCGGCGAGCGCGGCGATCGTCTGGTGCCGGAAGACGTCCTTGGTGGTGATCCGCAGGCCGGCCTTCGCCGCCTCGGACACCAGCCGGATGCTGAGGATCGAGTCGCCGCCGAGCTCGAAGAAGTTGTCCTCGACCCCGACCTCGGGCAGCCCGAGTGCTTCGGCCCAGATTGCGGCGAGCAGCCGTTCGGTCTCGGTGCGCGGCGCGACCCGGGTGGTGCCGCCCGCCCAGTCCGGGGCGGGCAGGGCGCGCCGGTCGAGCTTGCCGCTGGGGTTGAGCGGCAGCCGCTCGAGCGGCACGAACGCCGAGGGCACCAGGTGGGCGGGCAGCGAGGCTCCGAGGAACTCCCGCAGGCCGGCGGGGGCTTCGGGCACGACGTAGGCGACCAGCCGCTGGTGCCCGGCGTCGGTGCGCGCGACCACCACGGCCTCGGCGACGTCCGGGTGCTGCCGCAGCGCGGCCGCCACCTCGCCGGGCTCGATCCGGAAGCCGCGGATCTTGACCTGGTCGTCGGCGCGGCCCAGGTACTCCAGTTCGCCCTGGGTGTTCCAGCGCACGACGTCGCCGGTCCGGTACATCCGCGCGCCCGGCTCACCGAAGGGATCGGCCACGAACCGGCCGGCGGTCAGGCCCGGCCGGCCGAGGTAGCCCCGGGCCACCCCGGCGCCGCCGAGGTGCAGTTCGCCGGGCACGCCGACGGGCACCGGCCGCAGGCCGCGGTCGAGGACGTACGCGTGGATGCCGGCGATCGGGCGGCCGATCGGCGGGGTGCGGTCGGTGTCGTGGTACCACGCGGTGGCGTACACAGTGGACTCGGTCGGCCCGTAGATGTTGGCGATCCGGCTGTCGGGCAACGCTTTCCGGATGTCGTGCAGCGCGTGCAGCGTCAGCGCTTCGCCGGCCAGGACCACTGTGGAGGGTCGCACCGACACCGCGCCCTGGGCCAGCAGCTGGGCGAACGCCGAAGGCACGCCGCTGACCAGGCCGACCGGCCGGTCGGCGGCCGGTCCCTCGCCGAGGGCCAGCACGTCCCGGACGATCTCGACGGTGGCGCCGGTCATCAGCGGCGCGAAGATCTCGAACACCGAGACGTCGAAGTTGAGCGACGTCGACGCGACCACGGTGGTCCCGGGGCGCAGGACGTCCGCGAAGTCGGTGGCCGCCCAGGCCATCAGGTTCGCCGCGCTGCGGTGGGCGACCACGACCCCCTTGGGGCGGCCGGTCGAGCCGGACGTGTGGATCACGTAGGCGGGGTGGGCCGGCTCGGTGGCGCGGCCGACCGGTGCGGCGGACCGGCCGTCGAGCAGGCCGGGGTCGTCGAACGCGAGGGCGGGGACGGTGCCGGGCCCCCGGCCGTCCGGGGTGAGCAGCAGGGCCGGGGCGGCGTCGTCGAGGATCAGCCGGATCCGGTCGGCCGGGTAGGCGGGGTCGACCGGGAGGTAGGCGGCGCCGGACTTGAGCACGCCGAGCAGCGCGACGAGGATCCGTTCCGTGCGCGGCAGCGAGACGGCGACGAACCGTTCGGGCGCCGCTCCCCGCTCGAGCAGCACCCGGGCCAGCCGGTTGGCCTGCTCGTCGAGCTCGGAGTAGGTGAGCCGGCGATCCTCGCAGACGACCGCGACCGCGTCCGGTGTCCGGGCCGCCTGGGCCTCGAACAACTGCGGCAGGGTGGCTTCCGGAACTTCGAGCACCGGGCCGCGGGAGAGCTCGTGGAGGCGGGCCAGCTCGGCGCCGGCCATGATCGGCAGCTCGGCCACCGGCCGGTGCGGATCGGCGACCACCGCCTCGGCCAGCACCCGCAGGTGCCCGGCGAAGCGGTCGATCGTGGCGGCGTCGAAGAGCGCGGTGTCGTACTCGATCGCGACGCTCCGGCCCTGCGGCTGGAACTCCAGCACGAGGTCGAACCGGGCCCGGGGGCGGGGCAGATCGTGCTCGCCCAGGCGGAGGGCGCCCGCCTCCCGGGGCCGGACGAGGTCCTGCTGGAGCACCAGCAGGACCTGCACCAGCGGTGTCCGGCTCGGATCACGGGCCGGCCGCAGGTCGTCGACGACCTGGTCGAAGGGCACTTCGCCGGCGGCGAACGCCGCCAGCGTCGTCTCCTTGACCCGGCCGAGGAATTCGTCGAACGGCTGGGCCGGGTCGACCGCGGACCGCAGGACGAGGGTGTTGACGAAGAACCCGGCCAGCCGTTCGAGCTGGTCGTGGTCGCGGCCGGACACCGCGGTGCCGACGGCGACGTCGTCCTGCCCGGTGTAGCGGGCCAGCAGCAGCTGGACCACCGCGGTCAGCGTGGTGAACAGGGTCGCGCCGGTGTCCTGGCCCAGTGCGGCGAGGCCGGCGGGCAGCTCGTACCGGCGGATCGCCCCTCGGGTGCTGCGCACGGGCGGGCGGGGGCGGTCGGTGGGCAGTTCGAGGGGCTCGAGGCCGGCGAGCTGCTCGCGCCAGTACGCCAGCTGCCGATCGCGCAGCGGCCCGGCCAGCCGGTCGCGGTGCCACCGGGAGTAGTCGCGGTAGCCGATCTCCGGCGGGTCGGGCTTCTCGCCCGCGTAGAGCGCGGCCAGCTCGTCGACGAGCAGGCCGACCGACCAGCCGTCGGTGACGATGTGGTGCTGGCACAGCAGGAGCAGGTGCTCGCCGGGACCGCGCCGGATCAGCAGGGCGCGGGTGAGCGGCCCGGTGCTCAGGTCGAAGGGGCGGTCCAGTTCGGCCGCGAGCTGCGCGTCGAGGTCGGCCTCGGCGTCGGCTTCCCGCAGCGGGATGGTCCCGGTGTCCGCGATGACCTGGACGCCCTCGCCGTCGACGGTCCGGAACGTCGTCCGCAGCGGCTCGTGGCGCGCGGCCAGTGCGTCCAGCGCGCTGCGCAGAGCCTCGCGATCCAGCGGGCCGGAGAGGGTGAGGCCGACGCCGGCGTTGTACTCGGTGCTGCCGGGGTCCTGCTGGTCGAGCACCCAGAGGCGGCGCTGGACCGGCGACAACGGCACCGCGGCGGCGTGGGCCGCGGGCTCGATCCGGCCGGCCGGGGCGCCGTCGTCGGGCAGCAGCTCGGCGAGTTTCGCGACGGTGCGGGCGTCGAACACCACCCGCGGGGACAGCTCGGCCCCGAAGCGGGCGCGGATCCGGGCGAGCGCCCGCGCCCCGAGGATCGAGTCCCCGCCGAGTTCGAAGAAGTCCGCGTCGACGCCGATGTCCGGCACGCCCAGCACGTCGGCCCAGATTTCGGCGAGGGCCCGCTCGGCCGGGGTCCGGGGCGCGGTGTGCGCGGCCCGGACCTGGGCCTGCCAGTCCGGGGCCGGCAGCGCGTCGCGATCGAGCTTGCCGTGGTGGGTCCGCGGCATCTCCGCGAGCTTGATGACGGCGGCCGGGACCATGTACGGCGGCAGCCGGTCGGCCGCGGCGGCGCGCAGGGCCGCCGGATCGGCGTCCCCGACGACGTAGGCCACCAGGCGTTTGACGCCGGGTGCGTCCTCGCGGGCGACGACGACCGCCTCCCGGACGCCCGGGCGGCCGAGCAGCAGCGCTTCGATCTCCCCGGGCTCGATCCGGAAGCCGCGGATCTTGACCTGGTGGTCCGCCCGCCCGACGAACTCCAGCTCGCCCGCGCCGGTGCGGCGGACGACGTCGCCGGTCCGGTACATCCGGGCGCCGGGACCGCCGAACGGATCGGCCACGAACCGGCTCGCGGTCAGCCCCGGCCGGTCGAGGTAGCCCCGGGCCAGTGCCGGGCCGGCGAGGTAGAGCTCCCCGGTGGCGGCCGGGCGCAGTGCCTCGTCGAGCACGTACGCGGTGGCGCCCGGCAGCGGGCGGCCGATCGGGGGCGTGCCCCCGGGGACCAGCGGATCGCTCCAGGTCGCCACGACGGTGAACTCGGTGGGGCCGTAGGAGTTGATCATCCGGCGCCCGGGTGCCCAGGTCCGGACCAGTTCCGGCGGGCACGCGTCCCCGCCGACGATCACCGTCCGGAAGTCCGGCAGCGAAGCGGCGTGCTCGGCGGACAGCGTGGCCAGCGCGACCGGCGGGATCAGCGCGTGCGTCACCCGGTGCTCGGCGAGGACCTCGGCGAGCCGGTCGCCCAGCAGCGGTCCGGGCGGGGGCACGACCAGCGCCGCCCCCGCCGGCAGCGCCATGCCCAGTTCGAGGATCGACGCGTCGAAGCTCGGCGACGAGAACTCCAGGACCCGGTCGCCGGGCCGCACGTCGTAGCGGTCCCGCATCGCGGCGAAGAACCCGGCCAGGCCGCGGTGGGTGACGAGCACGCCCTTGGGCACCCCGGTCGACCCGGACGTGTAGATGAGGTACGCCGGGTGGTCGACGTGCAGTGGGCGCGTCCGGTCCGCGTCGACCGGGTCGCCGTCGGGCAGGCCGTCGAGCAACCCGGGTTCGTCGAGGTCCAGGGTGGTGGCCGGGCCGACGCCGGCGGGGTCGGTGGACGAGCGGGTCACGACGAGCACCGGCCGCGCGTCGGACAGCACGAAGGCGATCCGCTCGGCGGGCTGGTCGGGGTCGACGGGCAGGAAGGCCGCGCCGGCCTTGGCCGCCGCCAGCTGCGCGACGACGAGGTCGGCCGACCTCGGCAGGACGAGCGCGACGAGGCGTTCCGGGCCGCACCCGTGCCGGATCAGCAGCCGCGCCAGCCGGTTGGCCCGTGCGTTCACCGTCGCGTAGGTCAACGTGCCGTCGGCCCCGGTCAGCGCCGGTTCCGCGGGGGTGCGAGCGGCCTGCGCCTGGAACAGCTCGGCGAGGGTACGCGCGGGTACCGATCTGTCGTCGTCGGCGTCGGGAACCGAGACGTCGTATTGCGGCATTGCTGGAACCTTTCGAGCACGGGGTGACGTCAGCGCAGGGCCGTCCGGGCGCTGGGAGAGGACGCGCAGGTGGGGCCTGCGACCAGGGAATTCGCGGAATGCGGTGGCGCTTCGGGCCGGATCGGGGCTTTCCTTCCGCCACGGTCACCGGGAAGCACCGGTACTTTTTGCCACTCGTTCAACAGTTCGGCCCGGCGTGCCACACACCGGACGAACCCACGGGAACGAGCGCAAGACAACATTGATCCTTTCCACTGTGCAGCCGCGCGGCGACCCCCGGAAACAGTTCCGATTTCGACGGCACCCCGCGGCGCCGATTAGGCCCCAGCGACCGTCGAACGCTCGCGACAACCGGCGTTCTGGTTGCGTCAGGTCAGTCATCCGGTAGTCAAGTGCCCCCAAGACCAGCCGGATTGGCCTCACGCTACCCAGTGGACGCCCTGCTCGTACCGCCGAACGGAGCATTGGCGAAAATGTCCAAAAAATCGCGCCGGTTTACCCAGACAGCGAGTAGTACAGCGCCGATTATTGTTCACTCTTCTGCCGGAAAATGTTACCTCGATTGGGAGGTTTGAGTTTACGACAGGGCGCTCACCTGCGCAGACCCGTCGCCATCCGCGTGACGATCGGAGCCGGGAGACGGGATACCGCGAAGCGGGCAACTAACGAAAGTTGTGCTTCACCTTACGGGACGTCACCCGATTGGCGGGTAACGGGTAAGGCTCGAGGCCGTCGACGAAATGATCGATTGCGAGGCGGCGCCCGATCCCCCGGCGAAGATCCTTCGCGCGCCGCCGTCAAGCGGACAAATTTCCCACGGGAATGCGACCGCCCACGATTGGCGCGCCCGTCCCCGGGGGGGACGTCACCGATGCGCGGCGGCCACGCACGCGGGCTCCTGACACCGGCGAGCATCCGTGGCCGGACGGAAGTGTCACCGATCGGTCACGCAGAGTGCCGGAAGTGGCGCTGGTGTTCGCGGGCGCCGGGGGTTCGCCCCACAGGTCGAGGGCCCGGCCGAGAGCCGCACCCGTTCGCCGCCGCCGTGCCCGCCCGGCGAAGGGACCGGCGGAGGGCGGACGCTAGGTCGCGGACGCGCCGGCTTTCACGGCACCGGGGCCGCCGGCTCGTCGAGCCCTCCGGCGACCGCAGGCGCACGGGCCTCGCCCGGCGTACCCCCGCGCGGTCGCGGACCCGGCCGATCGCGGCCCGCGGGCGGGCACACCGCCGCACCGGGCGCACGGCTTCGAATTCGTCCGACGCCGATCATCGAGCGAAATCGACGGGCGTTTTCCGTTTTCGCGCGACGGGCCGGGCCCGCGTCGACGTCACCAGCCATTTCACCCGGTCGCCGACGGGCGTCGACGGCCCGCCCCGCCCACCGGGAAAGTCCACTTCGGACCGGTGACCCCGCCGGCACGGGCTTCGAGGAGCACCGAAGACCCCGGAAGAACCGGTCCGAAGTCGTTCTTCACCCGTTGAGGCGATGTCGGCCCATTTCGCGGACCTCGCCGACCTGGACGTCCGGCACCCGCTTCCCGCCGATGCGGGCAATTACGCCGAACGGACCCGCCCACCTTTCCGGGCGGGTGAAATTTCCTTTCCGGCCCGGTTCTGGATACACTTCCCGACGAACGCTGCGCATTGTGGTGTCGCGTTCCTGGACGCACATCCACCAGAGGAGCATGAAGTGGCCCAGAAAGTCTCCGTCGAGATCCTCGACGACATCGACGGCAGCACCGCCGCCCAGACCGTCCAGTTCAGCCTCGACGGCGTCACCTTCGAAATCGACCTTTCCGACCGGAACGCCACCGCCCTGCGCCACGTGCTGAGCCGCTACATCGGCGCCGGCCGCCGCATCGGCGGGCGCAAGGTCCGCGTCGCCACCGGCCAATCGACCAGCACCTCCGACCGCGAGCGCAACCAGCAGATCCGGGCCTGGGCGAACGCGAACGGCTTCGAAGTCTCCGAGCGCGGCCGGCTCTCCTCGGGAGTGGTCGCCGCCTACGAGGAGGCGCACGGCACCGACGTGGAATCGACGGCGCGGTCCCCACGAAAGCGCAAGAAGGTCGCCGCCTGACTCCGATTACGGCAGGCATTGCCGCGCGAAGCGCACGAAGAGCGCCGCGCGCACGGCTGAGGCCGCCGGAAAGAACAAGACTGTTTCTTCGCCGAATCGTCGTGCACCCTCGATGTCACCGATCACCGGATGGCAGGGGAGCTCAGGCGTGCCGACCAGGAACGAAACCGACCGCGAACTCGACGTCGAACAGGAATACGTGACCACCCTGTACGCCGAGGTGGATGCCCTGCGCGCGCAGGCCGCAGCCCGGCTGGCCGCGGCGGACCGGACGACCACGCCGTTCTGGCAGGCGGAACTGCGCCGGCTGGAATCCGTGGAAGACGGGCTGTGCTTCGGCCGGCTCGACCTGCGGGACGGCCGCCGGGTCCACGTCGGCCGGCTGGGCCTGTTCCGGGACGACGAGCCGCTGCTGCTCGACTGGCGCGCGCCGGCGGCCCGGCCGTTCTACACGGCGACCATGGCCGACGCCGACGGCGTGCGGCGGCGACGGCGGATCACCACCCGCGGCCGGGTGGTCCTCGCCCTCGACGACGAGCTGCTGGACCCGGACACCGCGGCCGGCGACGGCGAAGACGTCCTGGTCGGGGAAGCCGCGTTGATGGCGGCGCTGACCGCGCAGCGATCCGGGCGGATGCGCGACATCGTCACCACGCTGCAGGCCGAGCAGGACCGGATCGTCCGCGACGAGCACCGCGGAGTCCTGGTGGTGCAAGGCGGTCCGGGGACGGGCAAGACCGCGGTCGCCCTGCACCGGCTGGCCTACCTGCTCTACACCCGCCCGCACCTGCGCACCCGGGGTGTCCTGGTCGTCGGCCCCAGCCAGGTGTTCCTCGACTACATCGGGCAGGTCCTGCCCGGCCTGGGCGAGCACGCCGTGGTGACGTCGACCATCACCGGCCTGCAACCGGGCCTCCGGGTCGGCCGCACCGACTCACCGGAGGACGCCGTGGCCAAGGGCCGGGCCGACATGGCCGGCCGGATCGCGGCCGCGGTGCGTTCCCGGGTGCGCCCGCCGACCGAGCCGGTCGGGATCGCGTTCGAGCAGCAGGTGCTGCTGCTGGACCCGCGTCAGTGCCGCCGCGCCGTGGCCGCCGCGGCGGGCACCGGATTGCCGTACGAGCAGGCTCGGCTCGTCTTCCGGCAGAAGATCGTCGAGTCGCTCGCGCAAGACCTGATCGACTGCATGGAGAACGTGGTGCTGACCGAAACCGGCGAGGCCCTCGACGGCGGCAGCGCCGACGGCCGGCTGAGCCCGGCCGACCTGCGGGCCCTGGCCGCCGCCGGCGTGGTGGTCGATCCCGGGCAGGACGACGGCCCGCGCCGGATGCTCGACGAGACCGACGCGGCCCGGCTGCGGACCGCACTGCTGGCCGACGCCGGGCTCGGCGTCGTGCTGGACGAACTGTGGCCGCCGTTGACCGCGCAGGAAGTGGTGGCCGACCTGCTCGCCACCCCGGGCGAGGTCTGGAGTGCGGCGGACGTGCCGTTGCTGGACGAAGCCGCCGCGGTGCTCGGACAGCGCGAAGGCATCGGCCGGACGTTCGGGCACGTGGTCGTCGACGAGGCACAGGAGCTGTCCGCGATGGCCTGGCGGATGCTGATGCGCCGGTGCCCCACCCGGTCGATGACCATCGTCGGTGACCTGGCCCAGACCGGCGATCCGGCCGGCGCCGCGTCGTGGGACGAGGTGCTGCGATCGCATGTGGACGATCGCTGGCGGCTGGCCGAGCTCACCGTCAACTACCGCACCCCGGCGGAGATCATGGCCGCCACGGCCGATCTGTTCGCCGCCCACCATCCCGGCCTCCGGCCACCCCGCTCCGTCCGCCACGCGGGCGAACTGCCGTGGCGCGAGCGCACCACGCTCGCGGAACTGCCCGGTGTTCTCGCCGGCCTCGCCGCCCGCCACGGCGACGGCCGGTTGGCGATCATCACCCCGCCGGCGCACCACGCCCGGATCACGGCGACCTTGCCGGTGACCACGCCGCCCGACCTCACCGATCCCGTCGTCGTGCTGACGCCCGGCCAGGCGAAAGGACTGGAATTCGACTCCGTGATCGTCGCCGACCCGGCTGCGATCCTCGCCGGCCCGTTGGGCCACAACGATCTCTACGTCGCCATGACCCGCGCGACCCGGCAGCTGGGGATCGTGCACCCCGGCCCGCCGCCCGCCGAACTGGCCGGCATCCGGGAGCGCTCCCGCTGAGCGATCGGCCCTTGTGGCCCGGACCCGGGGAGCCCTACGGTCGGAGGCTCCGGGGTCGGCACGGGGAGGAGCCTCCGATGTGGGGAACGGTTCTGGCGAGTGCCCTTCTGCTGACCGGGGTCACGCCCGCGGTGGCGGACGCCGGCTGGTCGCCGTCACCGATCGCCTGGACGACCTGCCCCGACGACCCGGACAGCCCCGATCCGCCGGACGGCGAGTGCGGCACGGTGCGGGTGCCACTGGACTGGAACCGACCGGGCGGACCGACGATTTCCCTCGCGGTGGCCCGGCACCGGGCCACCGATCCCGCCCACCGCCTCGGCGTGCTGCTGGCCGATCTCGGCGGGCCCGGCTCGGCGAGCTCGGAATTCGCGCTGACGCCGGGATTTTTCAGCCCGGAGGTCCAGGCCCGGTTCGACGTCGTGGGCTTCGACGTGCGCGGAACCGGCCGCAGCGGATTGATCGACTGCGAGAACTCGGTCGAGCCGCCGAGCGACGAGCCGGCCGGCCGGGCCGAGTTCGACGCGCTGCGGGAGTACAGCGAGAAGACGGTTTCCGACTGCCGCGCGCGCAACCTCCCCGTCTTCGACCACGCCGACACCGGCGTCAACGCCGAGGACATGGACGCGGTCCGCCGCGCACTCGGTGAAGCGCGGATCAGCTTCCTCGGCATCTCTTACGGCACGCTGCTCGGCCAGCAGTACGCCGAAAAGCACGGCGACCGGGTGCGGGCGATGGTGCTCGACAGCTCCATGGACCACAGCGCCGGCGTCGGGCGCTTCCTGGGCGACCGGGCCGCCGCCGCGGACGAGGTGTTCCGCCAGTTCGCCGCGTGGTGCGACCGGACGACGACCTGCGCGCTGCACGGCCAGGACGTCCTCGCCGTCTGGCGAAAAGCCCTGAAGGTGACCGACGGGACGCCGAAAGGGCAAATCGAGGTGCGCGACCGGGTGGTGAAGGACATGTACGGCCCGGACTGGGACGACGTGGCCCAGGTGATCGCCGGCACCGCGGCCGGCCATCCGCCGGTGACCGCTCACTTCACCTACAACTACGCGTCGATCCGGCCGGCCGTCGTCTGCCAGGACTTCGACCTGCGGATCCGGGATTTCGCGCAGTACTCGGCTTTGCGCGCCGAAGAGCTGCACCGCGGCCCGATCGTGCGGGGCAGCACGCTGAGCCACGGGGAAGCGATGGCGTGCCTGGGCGTCCACGGCCCGCCGGCGAACCCGCCGCACCGGCTGAACATCCCGCGCGCGCCGCAGATCCTGCTGCTGAACGCCCGCTACGACCCGGCGACCCCGTACGCCTGGGCCCTCGCCCTCCACCACCAGGCGCCGGCGAACACGACGTTGCTGACGTACGAGGGTTCGGGCCACGGCGTCTACCCGCGGAACCCCTGCACCCGGGCGGCCGCCGACCACTACCTGCTGACGCGGGAAACCCCCCGGCACGACGTCAGCTGCCCGGCCTGACCTCACTAGCGGTACTCGGGTGTCCACCGCGTCCGGCGGACGACCTGCGCGATGTCGTCTTCGCTCTTCCCGGGCGCGACGCCGTCCTCGACGGCTTGGCGGGCGACGGCGGTGGCGATGCGGGTCGCGATTTCGGGGACGTCGTCCCACGCGGGCAGCAGCGGCTCGTCCGGATCGGTCAGCGCGGGGGACGCTTCGCCCAGCGTCTTGGCCGCCACCCGCATCATCTCGTCCGTGACCCGGGTGGCCCGCACCGCCGTGACGGCCAGTCCCACCGCGGGGAAGACGTAGACGTTGTTGCACTGCGCGACCCGGCGTTTCCGGCCGTGCCGCTCGACCGGCGCGAACGGTGAGCCGGTCGCGACGAGCGCCCGCCCACCGGTCCATTCGTCGAGCTCGCGTGGATGCGCTTCGGCGCGGCTGGTGGGGTTGGAGAGCGGGAAGATGATCGGCCGTTCGGTCTTGCCGGCCAGCTCGCGCACGATGTCCTCGGTGAACGCCCCGGCCGCCGTCGACAGCCCGAGGAGCACCCCGGCGTCGACGTGGTGGACCACGTCGGCCAGACCGGTCCCGGCCCAGCCGCCGGCCCGCTTCGCCGGCTGCGCGAACCGGCGCTGCCCGGCCGAAAGCCCCGGCCGGTCGTCGGTGAGCAGCCCGTCGATGTCCACGACCCAGATCCGCTCCGCGGCTTCGGCGTCGGAAAGCCCCTGCGCCACCATCTCCCGGCGGATCATCTCGAGCACGCCGATGCCGGCCGAACCCGCGCCGAGCATGACGACCTGCTGCTGCGACAGCGGGCGCCCCGCGGCCTCGGCCGCGCCGTGCAGTGCGCCGAGCGTGACCGCGGCGGTGCCCTGGATGTCGTCGTTGAAGGTGAGCATCCCGTCGCGGTAGCGCTCGAGGATCGGCAGCGCGTGCGCCGTCGCGAAGTCCTCCCACTGCAGCAGCACGTCCGGCAGCTCCTCGCGCACCGCCGTCACGAACTCGTCGACGAAGGCGTAGTACTCGTCGTCGGAGATCCGGCGGTGGCGCCACCCGAGGTAGTGCGGGTCCTCGAGCCGCTCGACGTTGTCCGTGCCGGTGTCCAGCACCACCGGCAGCGTGCGGGCCGGGTCGATGCCACCGATGAGCGTGTACAGCGACAGCTTGCCGATCGGGATCCCCATCCCGCCGATCCCCTGGTCACCCAGGCCGAGGATGCGCTGCCCGTCGGTGACGACGATGACGTCCACCTCGCGGTTCGGGCGGTTGCGCAGCACCTCCCGCAGCCGTCCCCGGTCGGGGTAGGAGACGAACAGGCCACGCGGGCGGCGGTAGATGTCGCTGAACCGTTCGCACGCCTCGCCGACGGTGGGGGTGTAGACGATCGGCAGCATCTCTTCGACGTGCTCGGCGAGGAGCCGGTAGAACAACGTCTCGTTGCGGTCCTGCAGCGCCCTGAGGTAGATGTGCTTGTCGAGCTCGTCGCGGCGCCGGGAGAACTCCTGGTAGGTGTGCGCCACCTGGTCGTCCAGGGTCTTGACCGCGTGCGGCAGGAGCCCGAGCAGCCCGAGGTCACCGCGTTCTTCGCGGCTGAACGCCGTCCCTTTCGTCGTCAACGCGTCGAACAACCTGCTGTGTCCTTTGTGTACCATCAATGCCTCCGCGGGCCGGCTGCCGTCGTCCACTCACGACACTGCCACAGGAGACGCCGCGGGGCCTGCTCAAGTCACCAGCGGTACGTGCGGCGCAGTTCCCGCTTGACGACCTTCCCGGTGGCGTTGCGCGGCAGCTCTTGGACGAACACGACGTCCCGGGGCACGGCGAAGCGGGCGAGACGCTCGCGCACGTGGGAACGCACCGTGTCGACGTCCAGCTGCGCGCCCGGGACGAGGACCAGATAAGCGGCCAGGCGCTGGCCGTACTTGGCGTCGTGGACCCCGACCACCGCCGCCTCACGGACTTCCGGCAACGTGTGCAGGACTTCCTCCACCGAGGCCGGGGCCACGTTCTCGCCGCCGGACACGATCATTTCGTCCTCGCGGCCCTGGACGAACAGCAGGCCGTTCGCGTCGACGTACCCGCGGTCGCCGGTGTCCATGAGGCCGTCGCGGACGTCCAGCTGCGGCCCGTCGGTGTAGCCGTCGAACAACAGGCGGTTGCCGACGTAGAGCCGGCCGGTCGCGCCGCGCGGGACCGGGGCGCCCGCGCGGTCGAGGACGCGGATCGCCGTGCCGATCGGCGGCCGGCCCGCCGTCCCGCGGGCCGCGCGCAGGTCGGCCGGGCCGGCGATCGCCGCCCACGACACCTCCGTCGAACCGTAGAGGTTGTAGAGGATGTCGCCGAACGCGTCCATGAACTCCTCGGCCAGCCGCCCCGGCAGTCCCGCGCCGGAACTGGCGACCACGCGCAGCGAGGAAAGGTCGTAGCGGGCGCGCGTCTTCTCCGGCAGATCGAGCAGCCGCCGCAGCATCGTCGGCACCGCGAACAACGCCGTGCACCCGCGGCGCTCGATCATCGACAACGTCGCTTCCGCGTCGAAGCGCCGGGGCAGCACCAGACCCGCCCGCAGCGCCATGCCGAGCTGGAGCGCGGCCAGGCCCCAGGTGTGGAACAGCGGGGCGGCCACCAGGATCGGTTCCCCGGCCCGCAACGGGATCTCCGACAGGACCGCGGCGGCGTCCGCGACGCTGTGCGGGGTCGGCCGGCGCGCTCCCTTCGGCGGACCGGACGTGCCCGAAGTGAGCACCACGAGCCGGCCGGGCTTGCCCGGTGGCGCGATCCGGGCCGGCGGCTCCGCGTCGATCAGCTCCTCGATGGTCGCACCGTGCCACCCGCCGCCGGGTGGCCAGGTCCAGAGCTGCGGGATCCCGGCCGGCAGCCGGGCGCGCAGGGCCGCGAACTCGGCGTCGGCGAGCACCAGCCGCGACCGGTGCCGCACGGCGAATTCGGCGGCCTGCCCCAGGGCCAGCCCGGTGTTCATCAGGGCCACGTCCGCACCCAGCTTGCTGCAGGCGATCATCGCCTCGACCATCGCGTTGTGGTTGCGGCACATCAGGAGTACGCGCGACCCCTCGGAAATCTCGTGACGCTGCAACACCGCGGCCAACCGGGTGGTGCGGTCGTCGACCTCCCCGAAGGTCCGCTCGGATCGCTCGTCACACAGGGCGAGTGACCCGGGGGCGCGGCGCGCCACCGCCTCGTAGCCGCCGGCCAGGGTCGAGCCCCACCGGCCCACCGACCTCAGCTGCCGCAGCGTCCCGGTGGGCTGGGCCGGGGTGAGGACCCCGGCCTTGACCAGGATCCGCGCGAACTCGCGCTTCGACGGGCGGGGCGGCAGCGGATCCGCCGCCGGGACCCCACCGAGGTGGTCGCTGATCGCCGCGATCGCCTCGAGGATCCGCTGGCGGATCTTCGGTCCGCCCGGCGAACGGCCGTCGAGCACGGTGAGCAGGATCGTGATCGCCGAGCCCGCCGGCACCGGACGCAGCACCACGGACATCCGGTGCGGCCTGCCCTCGACACCGGACCAGGCGAGGTGCTCGTCCCGGCGGTGGACGAAGATCTCGGCCTCGCCCTCGCCACCGGCCCGGTACCGGTAGCGGGCACCCCGGCCGGCGGTTTCGGAAACCGGCTCACACGAGGTGATCCCGCGGACGAACCGCGGATAGAGGTGCGGGCTGCCCACGATCGTCCACACCGCCGCGGGTGGGTGCGGCACGGTGACGGTGATCTCGACGAGTTCCGGCTCCATCGGCGTCGATCACCGAGCCGCCCGGCTCGGACGCCCGGCCGGCTCGGGGGCGACGCCCCAGGACGCCTCGGGACAAGCCGCCGGCACGGTGGTCATGACTCGGTTCCCCCTCGTCGGCCCGGTGTTCGGCCTTTCGGCCGGTCCGCCGAGCATCCGTTTGCCCCGACGGCGTGTCAACACGCGGCCGGACGATTCGATGGATTCAACCACGAAGCGCGGCGAAAAACCGTTGAACCGCGGAACTCTTCACACGCTCCTCACGGCCCGGCACCCGGCCGGACGGTAGCGGATGCGGCGGTAGCGGATGCGGCGGTAGCGGATGCGGCGGTAGCGGATGCGGCGGTAGCCGGATGCGGTGGTAGGGATGCGGCGGTAGCCGGATGCGGCGGTAGCCGGGCCGGCGACATCAGCTGAATCGTGGACCCCTCGGCCGCTTGCGCGATCGCGTCGAGCGTCCGGCTGGTACCCGAGGTGGCCGGCGTCGAGGTGAGCACCCCGATCGAGCGCCGGGTCCGGCAGCACGACGGCGCACCACCGCGGAGGTCCCCCGCCGTCCGTTGTGGTCACCGGCCGGTCGCCCCCGGACGGGGCGGGTCATCCCTCCGCGGCAAGTAATGCGCTCACTGTGCCGCTGCGGCCGGCCGGGGGCCGGCATCGTCGGCCTGGTCCGGCGCGACCTCCTCCGCGGCGAGCGCGGAGCGGGTGAACTCCCAGTCCGGGCGCGAACCCAGGACAGCCGCCGGTTCCAGCTGCTCCTCGATGATCGTCTCGACGGTCGCGACGGACAGGCCGGGATGCAGCTTCACCAGCAAGTCGACGTGCAGCCGGCGCAGCGCCTGGAACCGGCGGTTGACCAGCCGCAGCTCCTGCCGCTGCTGGTGGAACTCGACGAACTGCTCGCCCTGGGCCGTGACCGAACCTTCCCAGTAGGCCACCTCATTGCGCAGCTTGTCGTGGGCTCGCTGCAGCTGCATGTATTCCCGCAGGACCTGACGCAGAACCATCTCCGTCTTCTCCAGGTCGGCGTGGACGGCGGACAGCCCGCGCTCACTTGCCGCGACGGTTTCCGGCTCCTCCTCGGCGGCGAGCGGGGCCGGCATCGCGGTCACGTCGGCGATGATCGCCTCGGTGGTCGCCCGGGTGTGCCGCGCCCACGACGGCAGGTGCACCGGCCCGCGGAAATCCGGGTCCGGGCGTTCCTTGCCGTCGGCCTTGCAGAACAGCCCGGCGGCGGCCGCGCGGACCACCGGCAGGTATTGCGGCGGCACCTGCAGCTGCAGGAACTCCTCGATCCGCGCCCACGGCGGACGTCGGACGGCCGCTTTGCCCAGCCACTTCGCGGTCGAGTTCGGCAGCTTGTCCGCCGGCCGTCCGGCGGCCCAGTGTTCCGGGTCCCGCGCGGCGGCCACCGCCAGCCGCCGGTGCAGCGTGGCCAGCCTGCCGTGCTCGTCGGCCAGCACGACCAGCAGGAACAGGATGAGCATCCGGTCCGCGACGCTGAGGACGCGGTGGTTGGTGAACGCGTCGGTGTGCGGCAGCCGGCTCAGCGCCGACTGACCTCGCTTGCGGCTCGAGCAGTCCGCTCGCACCAGGGGAAACCCGGCGACCGGGTTCGTCATGACACTTTCCTCGCACTCCAGGGCCATGCTCCCCCCGAGCCGAATCCCCATTCTTCGGCCCTTCGCCCCGACTGCGATCAAGGAGAGATTCAATTGTGGATCTTCGCGCAGCGGCGGAACGGCGCCCGCCCAGGTTGCCGATGACGACCGCCCGGACACGCATTCGCGCTCCACCGGACCCGGACGTGTCCGACCCCTCGAAGAGGCATGACTCCAAGTGGTCGCCCCGCCGGGAGGGTGACCGTATCCGGTGAATTGAGACAAGGTACTCCCCTGAGGTGACTACCGCACGTAGCCCCCTGCGAAAACGCACGGAAATCCATTGCCGATCTTGGGGCGGCCACCTGCCGATCACTTGCCGCACCAGTGCGGCCGGCGCGGCGGGGCGCGGCGGCGAGACGCCCGGCGGCCGGAACCCCGCCGGGCTCAACTGCGAAAACGGCCGGGCGGCTGGAGATCCCTTTGCCCAGGGCGCTCCAGTGCCCGGCCCTCGATTCCCACCCGCTGGACGAGCATCGAGTTGACGTCGGACGACACGGAGATCCACATCTTGCGACGTGGACCCGAATCTAGGGCTCGAGTGTCCGCCTGACCAGACGCCGTCCGGGGCACCGGACAAGCCTCGAACGCCACAGACTGTCACCTTTTTGACATGTGCGAGGCTGACCAGCAGAAACCCCGCACACCGGCGCCCGGCCGGGTAAAACGGCTCGTGATCCACATCACGCCGCACCTGGGCGGGTTTCCGCCGGTTTTCCTGCCGTTACGGCCGGGACAAATCCGGACGCCTTCTCGCTTGTGCGCGACCGGATTCTTCGTGTTCGATCAACAGCAACTCAGAACGCCGCCGTAATGCGCCGAGCCGTCGAACCCGCGTTGCCCCGCGGACGGCCTGCGGCCATTCCGGTGGCCCACACCCGCACGAAACATCGAGATTGGGCCGACCATGACCTCCTGGGTCCCGCTCCACCCGCTCTTCGGCACGCCCCGCCGGCGCTGCCGCACGCTGGGCCTGCAGCAACCACTGCTCACCCTGGCCGCGATGGCGTTCGCGGCGCTGCTCATGGTCCGCGGCCTGGACCCGGGCAGCGCGGTGGCGCTGAGCCTGACCGTGCTCGCCGCCGCACGCGAGCGGAACCACCCGGCTCGGCGCCGCGTCCGCCCGGGGCGGCGCCGATGACGTCGGCCACCGCGCCCGGACCGGCACTGCGGGCCCTGCACGAGGCGATGGCGACGTTTCCGGTCGACCGCAACGTGTTCGCGATCATCTCGACCCTGCCCGAGGTGCAGCCCAGCGTGTTGCAGGCCGCGTGCGACCCCACCTCGCCCCGGTTGCTGGCCTGGCCGGTCTACCGCGGCATCGTGCAGGCCTGTGGCGCCGGCGAAGCCGAAGCCAAGGTCGTGTTCACCCGCTTCCTCGCCGCCAAGGCGGAACAGGACGACGGCAGCGGCGTCCTCGACCCGCCCGCCCGCGGCCGGCTCGACCTCACCCCGGTGGCGCGCGCCACGACCGGCGCACCGCCGGCGAGCCCGGCCGATCCGCCGACGATCCCGCGGTTGCAGCTGCCCGCTCCGCTGACGCGGGGGCCCCGGCCCGCGGCCCCGCCGCCACGGCTGCGGCAGATCACCAGCCGGGCCGACTTCGCCCGCTACCTCAAGGCCCTCGTCGACGAGACCGGGCTGACCTACCGGGCGATCGAGGACAACACCCGCAAGCTGAACCGCAAGGCCGTGTCCTGCCGCAGCACCCTGTCCGAGAACCTGCGCAACAACAAGCCGCCGACCGGCGAAGCAGTCGTCGCCACGCTGCTGGCGGTGCTCTACGCCGAACTGGCCGGCACCACCGCCGTCGACGAACCGGTCCGCCGGCGCACGGCCGAGACCCTGGAGGTGTGGCGCCACGTCATGCGCCCGCCACCCGGCGCGCCGGTCCTGGCCGCCCGCGCCGGCTACGACCCGCTCGTCCACACCGCGCTCGCCAAGCTCGCGCGCGCCGAGCAGACCGCCCGCGACATCGGCAGCCCGGACGCGCCCGGGCTGGCCCACGCGCGTCGCATCCTGCTCGAACTGCTGACCTGAGCCGGCCGCGGGCGGCGTGACGGCCGGCGTCGTGGCGTTTCACCCCGGGGCCGCCGGGGTACCGCCCCAGTGCGGACGTCTTCAGCAGTGAGGACGGGGAGCCCGGGAAGGGTGATGTCGTCATGCCCGACCGGAGGAACGGCCGCGCGTCGCTGGATCTGCGGGGGACGTCGGCCTCGGCGGCGGCGCAGGTCCGCCGCTGGGTTTCCCGCACGCTGACCGGGGTCGGGGAGGCGCACCTGAATGACGTCCTGATGGTCGTCACCGAGCTGGTCACCAACGCCCACGAGCACGGCCGAGGGGCGGTCGAGGTCCGGATGGGCCACGCCCGGGCGCCGTGCCGCGTCCGCATCGAGGTCGAACGACAGCTGCCTCGATCGCCCCGTCGTCGCCGCACCGTCGCAGACCGCTTCCGGCGGCCGGGGCATGCTGATGGTGGAGAAACTCGCCGCGGGCTGGGGTGTGCGGGAGCACCGCGATACCGGCGGCAAGACGGTGTGGGCGGACGTGTCGTGCGACAACGTCGACGCCGAGCCGTGTACCCCGTGACCGCCGAGACATCACATGTCTTCGCGCTAAAGTCCCTCAGGAGAAGCTGCCTGAGGAGTGCCATGGCGAAGTCGTTGACCGACGAAGCGATCGACCGGATCCGGGAGTTCGTCCGGTCCGGCCGGTTCCCGGCCGGCGCCAAGCTGCCTCCCGAACACGAACTGGCCACCGAACTCGGGATTTCCCGCAGCCCCACCCGGGAAGCCGTGAAGGCGCTGGCGCTGGCCAGGGTCCTCGAAGTCCGCCGCGGCGACGGTACGTACGTCACCAGCCTCGCACCGAGCCTGCTCCTGGAAGGCCTCGGCAGCGCGGTCGCGCTCATGCAGGGCGGCAGCGTCCTCGAGCTGACCGAAGTGCGCCGGCTCCTGGAACCCGCGGCGACCGGCCTGGCCGCCACCCGGATCACCGACGCGCAGCTGCGCACCGTGGGCGAGCTGCTCGACGCGATGCACGAAGCGATCGCGGACGTCGAACGCCTCACCGTGCTCGACGCCGCCTTCCACCGGGCGGTCGTCGCCGCGACGGGCAACGAGACGCTCACGGCGGTGCTGGACGGGATCTCCTCGATGACCCTGCGCGCGCGGGTCTGGCGCGGCACGGTCGACCGGGGCGTCACGCACGTGACGCTGTCCCAGCACAAGGCCATCTACGACGCGCTCGCCGCCCGCGATCCCGCGGTGGCCACCGCGGCCGCGCTGATGCACGTCGACACGTCCGAACGCTGGCTGCGCGCGCACCTGGCCGACATCCAGGAGCTCGACGGCCGGCTCGGCTGAGCGCCGCCGTCAGGTCTGCCGCTTCCCGCTGGTGATGCGGGACATCACCAGCGCGATGAGGATGATCGCGCCGTTGAGCGCGCCGATCCACTGCGCGGGCACGCCGGCCAGGGTCAGCACGTTCTGGATCATGTACAGCAGCAGGATCCCGGTGAACGCGCCGAAGAGCGTGCCGCGGCCGCCGTTCAGGCTCACCCCGCCGATCACGGCGGCGGCGAACACCGTGAAGATGTAGCCGTTGCCCTGCGCCGCGGCCACGGAGGCCAGCCGGCCCGAGAGCAGCAGCCCGCCGAGCGCGGCCAGGACGCTGGCCCCGATCAGCACGATCCACACGACGCGATCGGTCCGGATGCCCGCGGCCTTCGCCGCGTCCTCGTTCCCGCCGATCGCGTAGAGGCTGCGGCCGAACCGGGTGTAGCCGAGCAGCACGATGCCGCCGGCGAACAGGAGCACGCAGACCCAGATGGAGGCCGGGATCCCGGCCCACAGCGTGGTGCCGAGGTAGAGCAGCGAATCGGGCAGGCCGAAGAAGGTCTGGCCGCCGGAGATGCCGGTCAGCAGGCCGCGCAGCACGATCAGCATGCCGAGGGTGACGACGAACCCGCTCAGCCCGAACCGGACGATCAGCAGGGCGTTGAGCGCGCCGACCACCACCCCGACGGCCAGCACCACGGGCACGGCGGCCCAGGACGGCAGCAGCCCCAAGGAATGCCCGCCCCCGATCGTCAGCCAGGCCGCCACCCCCGGCGCCAGGCCGAACGTGGATTCCAGCGAAAGGTCCATCTTGCCGACGACGAGGACCATCGTCTGCGCGAGGACCAGCAGGGCGATCTCCGACATGGTCTGCAGGATGTTGAGCACGTTGTCGTACTGGAGGAACACCGGGTTCACCAGCTGGCCGACGACGGCGATCGCGATGATCCCCGGCACCAGCGCGAAGTCGCGCAGGCGAGCGAGGGCGATGCGCCGGGGCGGTCGCGTGGCGCCGGGTTCCGTCCGCGGCGGGACGCCCACCGCTACGGGGCTTTCAGGCATCGAGGTCGACTCCTTCCATGGCCGCCACGACCTCGCGGTCCTGCCGGCCTGCGGGCAGTTCGGTGCTGAGCCGGCCGTGGACCACGACCAGCAGGCGGTCGCACAGGCGCAGGTCGTCCACCTCGTCGGAGGCGATCAGCACCGCGGTGCCCGCCGCGGCCGCCTCCGCGACCTTGCCCAGGAGGAACTCCTTCGACCGCACGTCGACCCCGGCCGTGGGGGTGATCAGGACGAGCAGGCGGGGATCGCCCGCGAGCGCACGGGCCATGACGACCTTCTGCTGGTTGCCGCCGGAGAGCGCGGACACCGGCAGTTCCGGGCCGGGCGTCTTCACCGCCAGCCGCGTGATCAGTTTTCCCGCGAGCCGGTCGCGCAGCCGGGACCGGACGAAGATGCCGGGCCCGAGCCGGTCCATGACGCTCATCGTGGTGTTGTCCGCAATGGACATCTCCGGCACGAAACCCTGGTGGTGCCGGTCTTCCGGGACGAAACCGATGCCGGCGGCGATGGCCGACGGGACGTCGCCCGGCCGCGGCCGGGCGTCCCCGACGAAGACGGTTCCGGAGGTGGGCTTGCGCAACCCGGCCAGTGACTCGGCGAGCTCGGTTTTGCCGCTGCCGCCCGCGCCGGCCAGCCCGACGACTTCCCCGGGCGCGATGTCGAACGAAACGTCCTCGTAGTACGGGGCGAGGCTCAAATCGTTCACCTGCAGCACGGGTTCGACGTCGAACCGCGCCGACGAAGCCCGTTCCTGGGCCGTGACGGCGGTTTCCCCGGTCATCGCGGCCACCAGGCCGGCCTTCGGCAGCTCGGCGACCGGCGCGGTGAGGACGTGCCGGGCGTCCCGGTACACCGTGACCGTGTCACAGATCTCGTACACCTCCTGCAGGTGGTGGCTGATGAACAGGAAGGTGACACCTTGCCGCTGCAGCTCGGCGAGGTGGCCGAACAGCCGGGTGATGGCGGCCCCGTCGAGCTGCGCGGTCGGCTCGTCGAGGATGACGAACCGGGCGCCGAAGGACAGGGCCCGCGCGATCTCGACGAACTGCCGCTGCTCCACGCTCAGCTCCCGGGCCGGGCGGTGCACGTCGACGTCCACCGACCAGCGTTCGAGCAGTCTCGCGGCCGAGCGGCGCAGCGCGGCCCAGCGGACGAAGCCGCCGCGGGTCTCCTGCCGGTTGAGGAACAGGTTCTCCGCCACCGACAGCTCGGGGATGATCGTCGACCGCTGGTACACGCAGGCCACCCGCGACCGCCAGGCGTCCCGGTCGGACCGGGCCGGGGCTGGTTCCCCGTTCAGCCGCACGGTTCCCGAGTCCGGCTCGGTCAGTCCGGTGAGGACGGACACCAGGGTCGACTTGCCGGCCCCGTTGCGGCCGACGAGTGCGTGCGTCTGTCCCGGGAGGACGGTCAGGTCGGCGTGGTCCAGCGCGACCGTGGCGCCGTAGCGCTTGACCACTCCGCGCGCCTCGACGACCGGCACGGTGCTCATGTTCGCCTCCTCTCCGAAAGCCGGATCAGCTCTTGCTGTTGCCCCACAGGGACTGGTCGTCGACCTTGACGCTGCCCACCGGCCCGAAGGTGGCCCCGTCGGCGGTGACCAGCGGGGCGGCCAGCTGGTCCTCCATCAGCCCGTCGCGGACCGCCACGATGGTGCTGTCGTGGTCGGTCTTGCCCGCCGCCGGCGTCTTGCCGGCGATCGCGTCCTTGACGTACTGCAGGGCGTACTTGGCGAACAGGTCCGCCGGCTGGGAAACGGTCGCGTCCATCTCCCCCGCCCGGATCTTGGCGAGCTCCTCGGGGATGCCGTCGTTGGACACGATGAACACGTGCTTCGGGTCGGCCGCCGGGACGAGCAGGCCACGCTGCTTCAGCAGCTGCAGCGTGCCCGACAGGGCGAAGCTGGACTGCATGTAGACGCCCTTGATGTCCGGGTTCGCGGTCAGCCGGGTCTGCAGCTTCTGGGCGGCGGTGCCGGCGTCCCAGTTGGTGGCCTCGCCGAACACCGTGATCCCCGGGAAGTCCTTCTTCATGCAGTCGTTGAAGGCCTCGGTGCGGTCCCGGCCGTTGATCGACGCGAGGTCGCCCTGCAGCATGACGACCTTGCCCTTGCCGCCGAGCTTGGCGCCGAGGAACTGGCAGGCCTTCTCGCCGTAGGCGCGGTTGTCGGCCCGGACGACCATGTAGACGTTGCCCTGGTCGGGCCGGGTGTCGACGGACACGACCGGGATCTTCTTGCCCGCGAGCTGCTGCAGCGTCGGGATGATCGCCGCGGTGTCCTGCGGCGCCATGACCACGCCCTTGACGCCCTGGCTGATCATCGTCTGCACGTTGGCCGTCAGGTTCGCGACGTCGTTCTGCGAGTTCGTGGTCTTGAGGTCGAGGCCGGACTGCCCGGCGAACTGGGGCACGTACTTGATGTAGGCGTTCCAGAAGTCGGTGTCCGAGCGCGGGTAGTCGACCCCCACGACGGTTCCCCCCGAAGCGGCGGTCGAGCCGCCGCCACTGCATCCGGCCAGTGCGGCCGCGGTCAGGACGCCGGCTGTGACGACAGCGGCGGCGCGCAGGTGCTGGAAGTTCATGACCTCTCCTCGTTGCCGGGTTTCGGGCGGAGCCGCAGGCCGGACATACCGCCGTCCACGGCGAGATCGGTGCCGGTGGTGGCGCCGGAGTCCGGGCCGGCCAGGTAGCAGATCGCCGCGGCGACCTCCTCGGCGGTGACGAGCCGCCCGGTGGGCTGACGCGCGGCGAGTGCGGCCAGCTCCGAGTCGTCGTCCGACACGTCGGCCCGCACACCGATCAGCGGCTCCTCGACCTTTTCGTTCAGGTCCAGGCAAACGACCCGCGCGCCCCGCCGGGCCAGCATCCGCGCCGTGGCGAGCCCGATCCCGGACGCCCCGCCGGTCACGCGACCACCACCGCGTCCCGCCGCCACACCGGTCCGTCGGGGAACCGGTGCCGGGCCACGGATTCCGCGTGCAGCCGCGCCCCGAGCCCGGGCTCCGACGGAGCCAGGTAGCGCCCGCGCTCGATCCGCACCGGATCGACGAAGTGCTCGTGCAGGTGGTCGACGTACTCGATGACCCGGTCCTGCCGGGTGCCGCTCACCGCGACGAAGTCGAACATCGACAGGTGCTGCACCATCTCGCACAGCCCGACCCCGCCGGCGTGCGGGCACACCGGGACGCCGAACTTCGCGGCCAGCAACAGGATCGCGATGTTCTCGGTCACCCCCGCGACCCGGCTCGCGTCGAGCTGGAGGACGTCGATCGCCTCCGCCTGCAGCAGCTGCTTGAACATCACCGCGTTGTGGGTGTGCTCGCCGGTGGCCACCTTGATCGGCGCGACCGCCCGGCGGATCGCGGCGTGGCCCAGCACGTCGTCGGGCGAGGTCGGCTCCTCGATCCAGTACGGGTCGAACTCCGCCAGCGGGCGTAGCCATTCAATGGCCTGGGCGACGCCCCACGCCTGGTTGGCGTCGATGGCGATCCGGACGTCCGGCCCGACGACGTCCCGCGCCAGCCGCAGCCGGCGGATGTCCTCGTCGAGGTCGGCGCCGACCTTGAGCTTGATCTGGGTGAACCCGTCCTCGACCGCCTCCTTCGCGAGCGCCGCCAGCTTTTCCGGCGAGTAACCGAGCCAGCCGGGAGTCGTGGTGTAGGCGGGAAAACCGGATTCCAGGAGTTCGGCCAGGCGGCCCGCGCGGCCCGGTTCGGCGCGGCGGAGGATCTCCAGCGCCTCGTCGCGGGTCAGCGCGTCCTGCAGGTACCTGAAGTCGACCAGGTCGACCAGTTCCTCCGGCGGCATCTCGGCCAGCAGCCGCCAGACCGGCTTGCCTTCGCGACGGGCCCGCAGGTCCCACGCCGCGTTCACGATCGCGGCCGCGGCCATGTGGATCGCGCCCTTGTCCGGCCCCAGCCACCGGAGCTGGCTGTCCCCGGTCAACCGGCGGGAAAAGCCCCCGAGGTCGGCGAGCGCGTCGGCCACCGGCATCCCGGCGACCAGGGGCACGAGGGCGCGGACGGCGGCGACCTCGAGGTCGTTGCCGCGGCCGACGGTGAAGGCGAGCCCGTAGCCCGCATCCCCCGCGCTCGTGCGGATGGTCACGTACGCCGCCGAATAGTCGGGTTCCGGGTTCATCGCATCGGACCCGTCCCGGCTCAGCGAAGTCGGGAAGCGAACGTCCACGGCGTCGATGGCGCTGATCACTTCGGCCAACGTGACCACCTCTCGGTCGGCGCAGACAACATATGTATGGCTACGCGGACACCCGGCAATTGTCCAGCTTTGGTCCGTAACACGGCAGTAACGTGGACTTATAGTGACCTGTAACTACTTTTCGTGCTTTTACGTATGATGACTCGCCGACTCTTTGATCGAGACATCATACGTCTGCTACGGTCCCGACGATGCGCTTCCCACCGGATCGGCCGGGCAGGACCGGCGTCGACGCCCACCACCACCTGTGGCGCACCTCCGTCCGGCGCCACGAGTGGCTGGACGGCGACGCCACCGCGGCGATCCGGCGCGACTACACCACCGCCGATCTGCGGGCCGTCGCGGCCGCGTCGGGGATCGGCGCGACCGTGCTCGTCCAGGTCCTGCCCGACCTGCAGGAGTCGGTGGAGTTCCTCGCGATCGCGGCCGGGGAGCCGCTCATCGCCGGCGTGGTCGGCTGGATCGACCTGACCGGATCGCCGGCGCGGGACCTCGAACGGCTGCGTTCGGCGCCGGGTGGCGAACTCCTGGCCGGGATCCGCCACCTGGTCCAGGGCGAGCCCGACCCGCGCTGGCTGGAACGCGAAGACGTCCTGGCGGGGCTCGCGGCGGTGCGCGACGCCGGGCTGGTGTACGACCTGCTCGTGCTGCCCCACCAGCTCCCGGCGGCCATCACGGCGGTCCGGGCCCTGCCGGAGCTCACCTTCGTGCTCGATCACCTCGGAAAACCCCCGGTCGCCACCGGGCAGCTCCAGCCCTGGGCGGCCCGCCTGGCGACCCTGGCCCGCGAACCCAACGTCGTCGCGAAGCTTTCCGGCCTCGTCACGGAAGCCGACCGGCGGCACTGGACGGTCGACGACCTGCGGCCCTGCGTGGAGACCGCGCTCGCCGCGTTCGGCCCCGACCGGCTGATGATCGGCTCCGACTGGCCGGTGTGCCTGCTCGCGGGGACGTATGCGGAGGTGCTGGCCGCCGCGAACACCTTGATCGACGGCTTGACGCCGGCCGAATGCGACGCCGTCCGCGGCGGGACCGCAACCCGCGTGTACGGGCCGGCGACCCGATGACGGCTGCCGCGCCGGGCGTGGCGCGGCAGCCGGGTCCTACATGCGCAGCCCCGTCCGGCACGAGGGTGATGCCCCCGTCGGCCTCGGCCCGCCACGCCACGCACGGCAACGCCGTTCCCGACGGGGCCAGACGGGAAGCCGCTTACGCCGTGGTGCCGCCGTAAGGACGGAACTGGCGGAACGCCTCCTGCCACCCCGCCTGCGCCGCCGGGGCCGTCCGGGCGCGGCCCAGGCGGTCGGCCACGTCCGCTTCCGCCGCGGTCACCCCGTAATCGCGGTACAGCGCCAGCGCCATCCGGAAGCGGCGCACCGCCTGCTTTTCGTGGCCCGTCAGCCGGCTGATCTCGCCCAGGCTGCGCAGCGCGTTCGCCTGCCCGTGGGCGTTGTGGTACTTGCGGTGCACGGAAAGCGCCGCGCCGCAGTGGCGGCGGGCCGCGTCGTAGTCGCCGAGGCGGGCCGCGTGCCAGCCCGCCGCGTTGAGGGCGTCCGCCTCCCACACCGGCAGGCTCGCCGCGCGGCACAGCCGGACCGCGCGGATCGCGTGGTCCAGCGCCGGCCGGTCCGCGCCACGGCGGCCCCAGGCCCACGCCAGCTGGTAGTGGGTGTGGGCCTCGTCGCCGACGTCGTGCTGCCACCGCGCCAGTTCCAGGGCCCGGTGCAGGTGCTCCACGGCCTCTTCGTGCCGGCCCAGTTCGACGCAGGCCGCTCCGAGCCGGCGGTGGGCGACGGTGCGGGCAGCCGGGTCGGGCAGCCCCGGGGCGGCCTCCAGCGCCGCCCGCCACACCTCGGCCTGCTCCCGGTGGTACCCGCGCCGCGTCTGGAAGGTCAGCACCACCCACGCCAGCTGCCACACGACGGCGTTCTTCCCGGCCTCCGCCGCCGCGCGCTGGACCGCGAGGAGGTTCGTGTGCTCGGTTTCCAGCCACGCCAGCGCGGCCGCGGCGTCGCTCAAGGGCTGTGCCGCCGCCACGGCGGGGCCGAGCCGGATCGGCGCTGCGTACGGGTTCAGCAAGCGCTCGGCGGTGTAGGCGGTCCGCAGGTAGAAGTCCGTCAGCCGGTCGAGGGCGGCCGGGTCCGGCCCGCCCCCGGCCACACCGGCGTAGGACCGGATCAGCTCACGCATCCGGAACCGGCCGGGCGGGTGCTGGATCAGCAGGGACGCCTCTTCCAGCGACCGCAGGACCACGCGGACCTGCGCCGGCGGCCGGCCCGTGAGCGCGGCGGCGGCCGGCACGCCGAGGTCGGCACCGGGCGCGGCGCCGAGCAACCGGAACACCTCGCGGCGATCCGCCGGCAGCGCGCGGTAGGACCACGACAGCACCGCGGGCAGGCTGGCGGCCGGGTCGTCGTCGGCCAGCGCGGCCAGGCCGAGGCTGCGCAGGTCGGCGACGAGCTCGGCCAGCGGCACTTCGGGGTGGGTCTGGGCGCGGGTGGCGACGATGCCCAGCGCCATCGGGAAACCGCCGCACGACGCGACCAGCTCGGTCACCGCCGCCGCCTCGGTCGTCACCCGCCCGCCCAGCCGCCGGGCCAGCAGGGCGCGGGATTCGTCGCCGGCCAGGACGTCGAGGGGCAGCTGCCCGGCGCCGTGCGCGGTGGTGAGCCCGGCCAGCCGGCGGCGGCTGGTGACCAGGACGGCGCAGGAGCCGCCGCCGGGCAGCAGCTCCCGCACCTGCTCGGCGTCGGCCGCGTTGTCCAGCACGAGCAGCAGGCGCCGGCCGGTCGTGAGGCTCCGGAACAGCGCCGTCCGGGCGTGCGGTTCGGCGGGCAGCAGGTCCGGGTCCACGCCGAGCGCGGCGAGGAAGCCCCGCACCGCCACCCCGGGCGCCATGGGGCCGTCGCGGTCGGCGCTGAAGCCACGCAGGTCGACGAACAGCTGGCCGTCGGGGAACCGCCCGGCGTTGCGGTGTGCCCATTCCAGTGCCAGCCACGTCTTGCCGATCCCGCCCGGCCCGCTGACGACGGCGATCGGGCTCGCGCCGGGGCCGGCCAGGAAGTCCGTCAACCGCGCCAGCGCGGCGACCCGGCCGGTGAACCAGCCCGGTGGCGCGGGTAGCTGCCGGGGCACGGGCGCGGCCGCCGAAGACGGCCGGGCCGGGCCGTCGAGCTCCGGATCGGCGGCGAGGACGCGCCGGTGCAGATTGCGCAGCGCCGGGCCGGGATCGATGCCCAGCTCGTCGGCCAGCCGGGCGCGCACCCGCCCGTACTCGGCGAGGGCCTCGGCCGGGCTGCCGGCGCGGTACCGGGCCAGCACCAGCTGGGCGGCCACCCGCTCGTCCAGCGGGTGCGCCGCGGCGCGGGCGGTGAGCTCGGGCAGCAGCGCCGCGTGCCGGCCCAGCCGCAGCGCCAGGTCGATGCGGTCGGCGTCGGCGGCGAACCGCTCCATGGCCAGACCTTCGCGCACCGCCTCGATCCACGGGACGTCGAGGTCGGCGAAGGCTTCCGCGGACCACAACGCCGATGCCTCCTCCAGCAGCCGCAGCGCGCGGCGGTCGTCGGTCTCGTCGCGGGCGCGGCGCACGAGACGGCGGAAGCAGTGCAGATCGACGCGGTCGGGTTCGGTCAGCAGCACGTACCCGCCGCCCCGGCGGTGGATTTCCACGCCACCGCCGGCCGCGGCCAGCACCCGCCGCAGCCGGGACACGTAGTTGGTCACGACCTGCCGGGCCCGCAGCGGCGGCCGGTCGCCCCACACCCGGTCCCGCAGCTGCTCGGTCGTCACGACCAGGTTGGCCTCGACCAGCAGGACCGCCAGCACGCACCGCTGCCGGGCGTGCCCGAGGTCGAGCCGGTCGTCGCCGGCCGAGGCCGCGACCTCGCCGAGCACCCGCAGCCGCAGCACGCCGCTCACCGCCGTCCGCGGCGGGTGACCAGGCCATTCCACCGCCGTGGTGTGTTCGTGGTGCCGCCGTCGGTCACCCTCGTCGCAGCACGCAGTCCAGCCGGCATCCGGCACCCCTCCCCCTGGCCGGAACCCCGGCCCGGGTTCCGGGGTAACAGCCCGGACGGCGTGCCGGGGGATCTCCCGGTCGGTTTCATCCGATCGGCGGAGCCCCGTCCACCGCGCGAGCACCCGCTCGCCGGATCGGCTCCGGCCGGGCGCTGGGGGCCCGGCCGGAGCCGGCTACCGCACCACCGAGGGAGAAACGATGAAGAAGATGATCGCGGTCCTGGCCGCGGCGGCGGCTCTCGTCACCGGCGCCGTCGTGGCCGCACCGGCGGCCGGGGCGGCCCCGGGTGGCTCGGCGGACTTCGGGGCGCAGGCCCGCGCCGCCGGTCTGTCGGCCGGCCAGGCGGCCTTCCTCGACCGGGAAAGCGCCTTCTACCTGGCCGGCGTGGGCGGGAAACGGGTGGGGCCCAACGTGATCGACCTCGACGGGACCGGCACCGTCCGGATCGCGCTGCCCGGCGAGGACGCCCCGCGCGACCTGCCCCTGGCGGACGGCACGCGGCTGACGGCCCACTGCGGCACCGGCGGGGCGGCGTACACGTACTTCTGCGCCTACCCCAACGAGTTCTTCCGCGGCACGGCCATCGAGATGTACAGCTGCCGCTACTACGGCATCCCGTGGACCTCGACGGGCTCGTGGGACAACAACCAGACGGCGGGCACGCGGCCGACGCAGTACTACACCGACGGCCGCACCCGCCTGCTGCCGGCCGCGAAGTCGGCCTACACCAGCGGGGTGAACTGGAACATCGTCAGCGGGATCAAGCCCTGCTGAACCCCACCCGGCCGGCCGGGCGCCCCACCGGGCGCCCGGCTCACCGCTGCGTAGGCCGGGCCGGCTGCTCCTTCCGCCGCAAGAGCGCGGCGGCGGATCAGGGCGTACCCGCGGCCGCACCGTACTTCGCGGCCAGCCGGTGGTATTCGGCGCGCGTCACCGGCAGGACCGTGCCGTGCCGGAGGCCGGCGGGCAGTTGCGCGTTCGCCGCCGGGCGCCAGTCACCCGACTCGAGGTCGGTCGTCTCGAACGGCTGGTAGCCCCGGCCGCCGTACTCGTCGATGAACAAGTACCACCGCTTCTCGGTGTTCGACCGGAACACCAGCGGGCCTTCACCGCCGACGATCGCGCCCTCGCCGATGCACTCCTTCACCAGCGCGTAGGTGCGGCTGGTGAGCACGGCGGCCTTCTCCTGGGTGATGTACCGGCCGCACGGCGTGGCGCCGCCACCGCCGGGGCCGCGGTCGTCCTGGGAGAACCGGTGGTACGTGCCGTTGTGCTCGATCACCGTGGAGTCGATCACGGAGTGTCCCGGGTCGAACCAGACCCGGGGCTCGCCGAACGTGCGGAAGTCCTCGGTCGTGGCGTACATGATCCGGTTGTGCGACTCCGTGGTGTGCCCGGGATCGCCGGGCGGGTAGAGCGTGGACGCCCAGAACACCACGTAAGCGCCGCGCACCGGGTCGTAGAAGGCCTCCGGCGCCCACGCGTGCCCCGCGGTGTCCGGCGCCACCGCGACCAGCCTCGGCTCACCCCACCGCACCAGGTCCGTCGATTCCCACACCACGATCGACCGGCTCCCGTGGCGCTGCGCCTGATCCCAGTCGTCCCGGCCGTACATCCGCAGGTCCGTCGCGATCAGGTAGAACCCGTCACCGCGCGGCGAACGGATGACGTACGGGTCCCGGATCCCCCCGGTTCCGAGCGTGGACCGCAACGCCGGACGGCCGGCCGGTTCCCGCCACCGCAGCGGGTCGTTGCCCTGGCTCAACGCGAAGTGGACCTGCTCGCCGTCGGGAGTGCCTTCGCCGGCGAAGTAGACGAACAAGTACCCGGCGTACCGCGAGGATCCGGCGCCGGCGGGTCCCGCCGGCGCCGTCAACCCGCAGACGATCAGCAACACCGCGATGAGGCCACGAAAACGGCGCATACCGGCGTTCCCCTCACTCGGTCGAGACGATTGATCCCCAGCAAGTTATTTGCCCACCGCCGGAAATGTCAACATTCGTCGAATTCGACGGCCGGTTCGACAGGCAGTGGTTCACGAGGTCGACGGATTGCACAATCCGCCACCACGGATTATAACGTTGGTCGACGACTGCACGGGGGCCATACAGTGCGAGAAAACAAGATTCGGGGGTGTGAATTTTTCCGACATTTCCGATCAGCGAAGAGCACAGATTTCGGGAAAACGATCTCGGCCGGAAGGTTTTGACATGCATCGAAGACGGATGGCCATGACCGCCGTGTTGGCGGCGAGTTTGACCCAGCCCGCGACGGCGGCGGCGGAACCGGCCGCCTTGCCCTCCGCGGCAGGCGATCCCGGGCAGACGGTCACGCTGATCACCGGCGACCGGGTACGGGTGCTGCCGCATTCCCGCGGTGCGGGCCAGGTCGTGGTCGAACCGGGGCCGGGCCGCGACGGGATCGGATTCTTCCGCGAAACGGAGACCGGCACGAACACCGGCGACATCACCGTGGTGCCGTCGGATGCGCTGGCCCTGGTGGCATCGGGCAGGCTGGATTCCCGGCTGTTCGACGTTTCCGAACTGCTGAGGCAGCACCTCACCGACGCCGCGCAAACCCTTCCCCTGATCGTCACCTATTCGGCCGCCCGGTCGCCCGCGGCCACGCCGCCCGCCACCACGGCCGTCCGCGAGCTGCCGAGCGTGCGCGGCGCGGCCCTGCGCCAGGACCGGCGCCGCGGAACGGAGTTCTGGACCTGGCTCACCGCCGGGGTGTCCCCCGCGCTGCGGGCCGGGGTCGACAAGGTGTGGCTGGACGGCCTGGCCACCCCGGCCCTCGACGTCAGCGTGCCGCAGATCGGCGGCCCGGCCGCCTGGCAGGCGGGCTACACGGGTCGCGGCGTCACGGTCGGGGTGCTCGACACCGGCGTCCGGGCCGACCACCCGGACCTGGCCGGCAAAGTCGTGGAGGCGCAGGACTTCACCGGGACCGGGCCGGCCGCGGGCGACGACCTCGGGCACGGCACGCACGTCGCCGGCATCATCGCCGGCACCGGAGCCGCCTCCGGTGGCCGGTACCGCGGGGTGGCGCCGGACGCCCGGCTGATCAGCGGCAAGGTCTGCGTCGCCTACGGCTGCCCGGAGTCCGCGGTGATCGCCGGCATGGAGTGGATCGCGCCGAAGGTGCGCGTGGTCAACCTGAGCCTCGGCGGTGACGCGACCGACGGCACGGATCCGGTGTCCCAGGCGGTGAACGCGCTGACCGCCCGGTACGGCACCCTGTTCGTCGCCCCGGCGGGCAACGACCGCTCGCTCGACCTGCCCGAACCGGGACCGGTCGTCGCGCCCGCCGCGGCGGATGCGGCGCTGGCGGTCGGCAGCGTGTCGGCCCAGGACGCCACCAGCCCGTTCTCCAACCGCGGCTCGAGGCTGGGCGACCACGCGGTCAAGCCCGACATCGCCGCGCCCGGCGAGGGCATCGTCTCGGCCAGGGCCGCGGGCACGCGCGACGGCGACACCGCTCCGGTCGACGACGACTACGCCCGGCTTTCCGGGACGTCGATGGCGGCCCCGCACGTCGCCGGTTCGGCGGCGCTCCTGCTGCAGCGGCACCCGGACTGGCTCGCCGGCCGGCTCAAGGTGACCTTGACGAGCACCGCCCGGCCGACGGCCGACGTCGTCGAGCAGGGTGCCGGCCGGGTGGACGTGGGCCGCGCGGTCACCCAGCAGGTCACCGCGACCACCGGCAGCCTCGGCTACGGCTTCGTCGCTTGGCCGCGCACGGGGTCCGTCACGAAGACCGTGACCTACCGGAACGACGGGGACGCGGCCGTCACCCTGGCCCTCGCCACGAGCCCGGCGCCGCTGTTCACGCCGTCGGTGCCGTCCGTGGTGGTTCCCGCGCACGGCGAGGCCGACGTCGGCGTCACCCTCAACGCGGGAGCGGCCGGCGAAGGGCAGTACGGCGGCAGGCTGACCGCGACGGCGCCGGGAATCACCGTGCAGACCGCGCTCGGCGCCTTCTTGGAGGCCGAGAGCTACACCGTGTCCGTGCGGTTGATCGGCCGGGACGGGCGGTTCACCGCGGGCGTCGCCACGCTGGTCGACACCACGACGGGGGCCGCCTTCGGCGTCCGGCCGTTCCGCGCCGACGGCACGGCCGTGGTCCGGGTGCCCAAGGGGCGCTACGACCTCAACGCGTTCGACGTGTCCGGTGATCCCTCGGGGCAGACCCGGCCGGCCGCGGTCACGCTGCTGTCCCGGCCCGGTCAGCCGGTGACCCACGACGTCGCGGTCACGCTCGACGCCCGGACGGGCAAACCCCTGCGCGCGGCGGTCGACCGCCCGGACGCGCGGCTGCAGGGCGGCGAACTGGGCCTGGTTTCCGGCAATCCCGGCGGGACCCGCACCAGCACGCTCGCCTGGATCGTCCAGCCGGGCAACGAGCTGTACGCGGCCGGTTCGGGCCCCGCGGTCACCGACCACACCTACGCGCTGTACTTCCGGGCCACCCTGGCCGCGCAGCCGCCCGGCGTGGATCCGAACGGTTACGTCTACCAGCTGGCGCTGCTCGAACGCGGCCGCGTGCCGGGCGACCCGGTCTTCCGGGTGCGCGACCGGGACCTCGCGGTGGTCGACACCCGGTACCACACCCAGGGGAAACCGGCGGACAGCCTGCGGCTCGACGACGTCACCTTCGGCTTCCCGGGCGCCGACAGCGGGACCTACCAGCTCCTGCCGCAGGCGCTGCCGAGCCGGCGCACCGAGTACTACACGACCGGGGTGAGCTGGCAGCACCTCGTGGCGGTGTACCCGACCCCCCTGACCGACGCGGAGAACAGCTACTCGTACCGGACCTATCGGCCCGGGCCCCAGCGCTCCGGCTGGAACCGCGCCCCGGTCGGGCCCGCCTTCGGGGCACCCCAGGACGGCTGGGGGGTGCTTCGCGCCGGGAACCAGCTGACGTATGCGATCCCGCTGGTCTCGGGCAGCGACCCGGAGCAGTACACCGCGCCGCCGGGCGGTCTCACCGGCACGGCGACGCTGTCGCGCGACGGCGTCGTGCTGGGCACCACCGCGAACCCCGCCTTCGGCGCGTTCACCATCCCGGACGGGGCGGGAACCTACACGCTGCGGTCCGTCGCCACGCGCAGCGTGCCGTGGTCGGTGGTGGGCACCGGCGTCGACGTGGCGTGGACGTTCCACGAGCCCGGCGCGGCGGCTCCGGCGAAACCGTTGCCGCTGATGGTGGTCCGCGCCGAAGGCGCGGTCGACGACCAGAGCCGGGCCCCGGCCGGGAAGCCGTTCGTGCTCGCGCTGACCGCGCAGCGGCAGCCGGGCGCCGGCGAGTTCCGGCTGGCGGAGCTGCGGGTCGAGACGTCCGCCGACGACGGCACGACCTGGCGGTCCGTGCCGGCCGTGCGCCTGGGGAACGGCGGGTTCGCGGTGGTGCCCAACCCGCCGGGCGAAGGATTCGTGTCCCTGCGGATCACCGCCCGTGACACCGAAGGCAACGCGCTCACCCAGACGGTGATCAGGGCGTACCAGACGACACCGTGACGGCGATCGCGGCGAGCGGGACGACGAAGGCGGCCCCGGTCAGGAACCCCAGTTCCCGGCCGTGGGCCCGCCATTCGCCGTCCCAGGCGTTGTCCGCCCCGTAGCGCAGGTTCGCCGTGGTCATCAGCGCCCGGCCGATCCCGAACCCCGCGCCCGCGCACAGCGCCGCGGGTACCGAAGCGGTGAGCGCCACGGCGACCGCGGCGACGTACGGCAGCCCGCTGGGCAGGTAGGTGCGGGCGCCGGTGCCCATCTCGAGCCCGAACTGCAGCGGGCCGAGGTGGCGGCCGAGGCGGAACACGGTGTCCGGCACCAGCCGCCGGTTTTCCGGCAGCCGGAACGACCACACGCCCGCCTCCCGGAGCAGCACGGCACCCAGCGCCGCCGCCACCACGGCCCAGCGGACGAAATCCGGCAGCGGGGCGCGCAGCAGGGATCCGGCCACGACGAGGACCGTCGCGGTCAGCGCGCCCCCGCAGACCAGTCCCGCGCAGAACGCCAGTGTCGGAGTGCCCCGCCAGACCGGCGAGCTCAGCACGAAGGCCGAGTTCCGGCTTCAACTGGAGCCGCTGGTGGCGAACCCCGCGGCCGCGCACAGGACGAGCCACGCGCCCGGCAGCAGCCATCCCGGCCGGGCGAGCAGCAGTGCGCCGGTCATCCCGCCCGCGGCGAGCACGAGCCCGGCGGCGATCGTCAGCGGGTGCCACCGGCGCCGGGAAGTCCCGTGCGTCAAAGGGCGGCCCGGCAGATGGTCAGGTACGTCTGACCGGTGTACCCGCCGCCCCAGAACGTGGAGAAGCCGTCCGAGCAGCGGTAGACCTTCAGGTCCGGCGTCGTCCACCGCCACGCGTTCTTGCCCGCGAACTGGCCGCAGGTGTTGGCCACGGGCTGGTGATCGACCTGGATGCCGCCCTCGTTCCAGGTGCCGTACTTGTGCCAGCCCGCTTCGCAGTAGGTGCTCCCCCGCCAGAAACCGCCGAAGCAGGCGGCGTAGGTGCTGACGTAGGTGCCGCTGGTGTCGGGCAGCTCGCCGTAGCCGGTGGGATAGGCGTCCCGGCAGTCGTTGCGGTCGAAGCCCGGCATGCCGTACGGGCTGAACTCGGCGTTCGCCTTTCTGGTGCGGGACAAGCCGGACCAGTCGAGCGCGGTCGCGCCGAGCGTCAGCGCGCCCAGCGCCACCGCGCGCAGGAACGTCCTCCTCGTGCCGCCGGTCTTCAGTTTTCTTCCGGCCCGGGTGCCCACGGCAGCCGGGCCGGGCCGGTCAAGGCCGGGAATGTGCGCCAACTCCAGCGTCACCGGTGTCACCTCCTGGCTTGAGACCGGCCCAGTCGGCCAGTGTCGTGTCCACTTCGGCGGCCCGGACCGGCAGCAGCATCCGGCGGACGCGGCCGGTCCCGTCGAGCAGCATCAGTGCCGGCGACGAGAGGTGGGAGACCGAACGCCACGCTTCGCCGTCGCTGATCACCGGCAGGCCGTGGGCCAGGTCCGCCCACGTCGTCGGCGGTTCGTGGGTCAGCAGGGTCGCGTCCGCGCCGAGCCCGGCCAGCCGCTCGACCACCGTCAGGCACAGCGGGCAGCCCGAGTCGACCGCCGCCACGATCCGGCCGCCGGCCCCGGCGAACCGCGGCCCGAGGACCAGATCGGGGGGCGCGGCCACGAATCCGTCCGTGGTCCGGGTGACCATCCCGCGCAGCAGCCGGACCTCGCGCAGGACGGCCGCCAGCCCGAAGAACAGCAGGATGATCGCCGCCCAGGTGCTGAGGGCGAACGCGATCGACGGCGTCATCGGCGGTCCCAGGCGATGTCGATCTCGTCGAGCCAGTCGAGCCGTTGCCGCTCGGTCTTCGCCGTGGTGTCCGCGAGGTGGACCTCGGCCACGCCCGCCGGGCACCCCAGGACGAACGAGCGCGCGGAATCCTTCGCATACCCGGACTTCCAGACCTCGCCGTGCTTCGTGCGGGCGCCCGCGTGCCGGGGGATCAGCGCCGCGGCGTGCCTCGGCGCGGGCACGGACAGCGAACCGTGGTCCTTCACGACGATCACGAAGTGCTCGTTCATCGAATCCAGCAGCGTCGCCGCACGCGGGACGACGGTCATGCCGCCGACGTGGTCTTCGATCCGCAGGGAGCCGAACAGGGCCAGCACGCGGTCGCGGCGGGGAGCCGGTCCGGCGTACACCGTCATCAGTTCGTGGTACGCGCCGATCAGGGTGGCGACGGACGACTGCCCGTCGGCGGCCTCGGCGACGACCACTTCCCGGCCGTGCACGACCAGGCGCTCGCGGGTCTCGGCCGGCGCGACGTGCGTGCAGGCGAAGTCGTGGTAGCCACGCGGTCCGATCTGGAACCCGGTGCCGAACGAGCCGCCGACGAAGCGGACCCCGGCCACCACGTGGGAAACGGGCGCCGCCGCGGGCAGGCCCACGGTCACCCGGTCGCCGCCCGGCGCCACCAACCGCAGCCGTTGTGTCGCCATGAGACCTCCGATTCCCCCGAATCCGCCCGGCGAGACACTAGCCGACGGATTCGGCGACGGCCACGATCGTTTCGGAACGGTTTCCGAATTGGTCCGAACGGGGACGGTAGTTTTGTCGGTCAATACAGTGGTTCCATGAACGTTTTCTGGCCTGCCGCAATGACCGTCCTGACGGCGCTCGGGGCGATTCTCCTGGCCGCGGCGGGCGCGGCCCACGCGGCGCGGCCGCGGGAGCACCGGGCGGTGCTGCGGGCCCACCGCCTCCTGCCGACGGCATCGGCGGCATCCGTGGCGGTGGCGGTCACCGCCGCGGAGGTCCTCGTGGGCGTGACCGTGCTGGCGGTCCTGCTCGTGGCGCCGGGCGCCACGGTCCTGCCGTCCGCCACCCAAGCCACGCTGTACTGCGCTTTTGCCGGCTACGCGGCGGTGTTGCGGACCCAGCGGCCCGGTGTGCCGTGCGGGTGTTTCGGCGCGGAACAGGTGTCGTGGGTGGTGGTGTCCCGCGCAGCCGTGCTCGCCGCGGGCAGCGCCGGGTGCGCGACCCTCGGCGCGGTCGAGCCGGTGCCGGACCGGTGGTCGTGCGTGGCGGCCGGCGCGGTCCTCGCGATGGCGAGCCACCTGATTCCTGCTTGGCGCGGAGCCAACAGCCGAAAATCCACTCGCTCGTTCCGATGATTTTTTCTCGTTTCACCGCATTCGACGAGAAAATCGGCGGGTGTCAGCCGGAAAATCACCGTCAGCGGTTCGCGTCCCGGTTCAGCACCCGCAGGACGAGCCATTGGTCGAACCACGCCCCGGCAGTGGTCACGACGAGCATCACCAGCCCGATGATCAGGTGCGGGTAGCTGTGCAGCGGCGCGGCTTCGCCGGTCAGCTTCGCCAGCCCCACCTGCAGCAGCAGCCGGAGCACCACCAGCACGACGACGAGCGCGAGCGCCTGCTTGCTGCGCCACACCGCGCGCAGGTACCGCCGCCGCCGGGACAGCAGGGTGAACCACAGCGTCAGGTGCACCGCCACGAGCACGAGCGGCAGCAGCGCGACCCAGCTGTGGGTGTCGCTGAACTGCCGGGTGAGGTCGTTGCTCGCCACCAGCAGCCCGACGAGCACGAAGTACCAGCCCGGCAAGCCCTCGATCTCGCCTTCGACGGGCCGCGTCCCGGCCGTGAAGTCGGCCTCCCGCATGAGCATCCCTCCGTTCCGGTCGTCCCCCAGTCTGGTGGGGACAGCCGCTCCGGCGATCGGACGGCGGTACGAGATCACCGCCGCCGTCTCGTACCCGGGTACGAGATTCGCGGCGCGCAGGCGCGCGGTGGGGCACCATCGGCAGATGACCTTCGCCGGCCACTCGCGGATCCCGTGGACCGGCCGCCGTGGCCCGCTCGTGGCCGAGGCGGCCGTCCTCGGCGCGCTGGTGGTGCTCGACGCCGTCCTCGCGGCCCAGGCCGGTCCGGGCCGGGGTCGGCTCGCCGGCATCGCCATCGAGTTCGCGCCGGGTGTCGGCCCGGTCGTGGCGGTGCTGGCCGTGCTGCGCCGCCGGTTCCCCGATCACATCGCCGGGCTGGCCACCGCCGTCTCCGGGTTGTCCCTGCTGGGATCGGCGGTCGCCGCGGCGCTCGCCACGACGGGCGCGCGGCTCCCGCCGCAGCCCGGTTCGGCCGAAGCCCTCGCGCTGGCACTCATGGTCGGGGCGTGCTGCCACCGGCTCTCGCCGAAGGCCGCCGCCGTGCAGGCGGTCCTCGGCGGCTGTGCCGCCACCCTCGCCCCGATCCTGCGCTACGGCACCGAAACACCGGCCGCGCTGTACGCCGCCGGGGCCGCGGTGGCCTGGGGCGGCGCCCTGGCCGGCGGTTTGGTCCTGCGCGACGCCGAAGTCCGCCACCGCGTGGACGTCCTCGAACTCCGCAACGCCGAGCGGCTGCGGCTGGCCCGGGAGCTGCACGACCTCGTCGCCCACCAGATCACCGGCATCGTCGTGCGCGTCCAGGCCGCGCACCGCGTCGCCGAGCGCACCGGCGGCGACACCACGACGTTCGCCGAGCTCGAAACCGCGGGCGCGGCGGCCCTGTCCGCGATGCGCCGGCTGGTCGGGGCGCTGCGGACCGGCGACGAAGACCTCTTCGTCCCGCCGGCCGACCTCGCCACCGCCGTGGACCGCGCGGTCCCCGACGACGACCGCATCCACCTCGACGTCAGCCCCGATCTCGCTGAGCTCCCGGTCGCGCCGGAGGTCGTCACCACCGCGCACCGGCTGCTCACCGAGTCGCTCACCAACGTCCGGCGGCACGCGCCCGACGCCGCCGAGGTCCGGGTGCTCGTCCGCCACGAGCCGCCCGGCGAGCTGCGGGTCGAGGTGGTCAACGACGGTGCCGCCCGGACCGCCCGCCGGGGTGGCTACGGCCTGCTGGGGATGGCGGAGCGGGTGGCGGCGGTGGGCGGTACCGTGCAGGCGGGTCCGGTGGGTGGCCGGCGCTGGCGCGTCGTCGCGCGGCTGCCGCTCGAACCGGGCTGAGGCGAGGGGAGACCGGGGTGCCGACGCGAGTGCTGATCGCCGACGACCAGGCGATGGTCCGCGCCGGGTTCCGGCTGATCCTCGAAGGCGAGCCGGACATCGAGGTGGTCGGCGAGGCCGCCGACGGCGATCAGGCGGTGCGCCTGGCCCGGCAGCTGCGCCCGGACGTCACGCTGATGGACATCCGGATGCCCGGCGTGGACGGGCTGCGAGCCACGGAACTGCTCGCGGGCCCGGCGGTTCCGGAGCCGCTGCACGTCGTGATGGTGACGACGTTCGGGCTGGACGAGAACGTGCACGCGGCGCTGCGGGCCGGTGCCTGCGGTTTCCTGCTGAAGGACGCCGGGCCGAACCTGCTCGTCGAGGCCGTGCACGCGGCGGCCCACGGCGAGGCGCTGGTCTCCCCCGCGATCACGACCCGGCTGCTGGCGCACTTCGCCCGCCGCGATCCCCGGCGCGTCACCGCACCGGAAAACCCGCTCACACCCCGGGAACTCGACGTCGTGAAGGCCGTGGCGCGCGGCAGGACGAACGACGAGATCTGCCGCTCACTCGTGGTGTCGATGCCCACGGTCAAGACCCACATCGGCGCGGCCAAGCGCAAGCTGGGGGCCCGCAACCGCACCGAAATCGCCATCTGGGCCTGGGAAAGCGGCCTGGTCCGCTGACTCGCCGAGGCCGTCCCGGCCCCGCGGGACGTGCACGACGACCGTGCGCGCCACGACGTCGCCGAACCGCTGCCGTCGCCGGGTCGCCAGCATCACCCCGATCCCGGTCAGGCCCCACGCGAACCCGTCGACCACCATCAGCAGCTCGCGGACGACGAACGCGGCCAGCGACGGGTGCGTTCCCTCGAGCGTCACGACCCGCAGGCGCAGCCAGCGCATCGCCGGCGTCTGCCCGCCGTGCCGGTAGGGCCACCACGCGTTGACGAACCACTGGCCCACGAGGTCCAGTGCCAGCATCGTGTAGAAGACGATCTTGAGGAACGTCAGCAACGCCACGCCGTGCGGGTGGAACAGCCAGACCACCGCGATCGCGAGCAGCAGCATCGGCACGAAGACGAGCATTTCGTCCAGCAGGAACTGCGCGAGGCGGCGCCCGACGACGCCCAGCCCCGGCCGGGAACCGGTCATGGACCCATGATCTCCGCCGCGGCCGCCGGGCGCGCGCTGGCCGTCTCATACCCCGGGCCGAGACGGGCGCCGCGAGATCGTCCCGCGGGCTGATCACCGGCGGACACCACCGGGCCAGGCTCGGGCGCACCCCACCCGCCGACGGAAGGATCCCGGTGCGTTTCTCCCGGACAGGACTGGCGGCCGCGACGGCCGCCCTCTTCGCGGCGGCGGTGCCCGCCGCGGCCGCCGACCCGCTCACCCCGTACACGACGCAGCAGCTGAGCTGGGGCGACTGCCCGTTCAAGCCGGCGGCGGACGAGAAACCCGCGCAGTGCGCCCGGGTCACGGTTCCGCGGGACTGGGCCGACCCGGGCGCGGGACCGGAACTCGAGGTGTCGATCAGCCGGGTCGCCGCGACCGGCGAGCGGCGCGGCGCGCTCCTGCTGAACCCGGGCGGTCCCGGCGGCCAGGGCACCCCGCTCGCGGGCGAACTCGCCGCGCTGCAGCCGACGGTGAACCAGCTCTACGACTTCGTCGGCATGGACCCGCGCGGCACCGGCCACGCGGGCACCGACGACCACGGCTTCCAGTGCCAGGTGCCGGTCGGGCGGCTGCCGCAGGGACCCCTCGACGCCCGGGACCGCTCCACGGCGAGCGTCGCGGCCCACCAGCAGGTCCCCCGGGCCGTCGCCGAGGCGTGCCAGAGCGACGCGCTCGCGCCGTTCGTCACGACCTGGCAGACCGCCCACGACATGGACCTGATCCGCACCCTGCTCGGCGACGAGAAGCTCAACTACCTCGGCTACTCCTACGGCACCTGGCTCGGCGCCAAGTACGCGTCGCTGTTCCCGGAGCACACCGGCAAGACCGTGCTCGACTCCAGCGTCGACTTCGACGGCCGGCTGCAGGCCGACTTCGAAGCGTTCCCCGTCATCGACCAGCGCCAGTTCGACGACGTCTACCTGCCGTGGCTGGCACGGAACTTCCCCGCGCAGCTGGGCGGAACGGCCGCCGAGGTCAAGGCGAAGTGGGAGCGCGTCCGCGCGTACTACGGCACGCACGGCCTCGCCCCCGACACCTACGACGGCGTCTTCGTCGGCAACGGGAGCCCGCTCCGCTGGGTGCTCGGCGCGCTGATCTTCCTCCTCGGCGCCCAGGCGCTCGACGGCACGGCGCCCCCCGCCCCGGAGGCACTGAGCGGCGACCTCGACGCGGTGTCCCGGGCGACGTTCGGCGTCCCGGCGGCCGAGCTGACGACCGACCGGGTCGTCGCGTCGGCGCCGGCTCCCGACTACACGCAGGCACCCGGCACCCGCTTCGCCGTCGCGTGCGGCGACCAGCCCACCCGCCCCGCCTCCTGGTACCAGCGGCTCAGCGACCGGCAAGGCCCGCGGTACCCGCTGTTCGGCTGGGCCTACGGCCTGGGCGAGACGTGCGGCTTCTGGTCGGACAAGCCGCGGCACGAACTGCCCGACGTGCCGCCCGAAGCGGCGGCGAACATCCTCGTCGTGCAGGGCGAGTTCGACCCGCAGACCGGGTACGAGCAGGCGACGGCGGGGGCCCGCTCGGCCGGGGTGCCCCTGGTGTCGGTGGACGACTCGCCGTTCCACGGCCAGTACGCCTTGGCGGGCAACCCGTGCGTCGACGGTCTCGTGAACGTGTTCCTGGTCAAGAACTCCCGGCCACGCGCGACGACCTGCCCGGGTGTTCCGCTGCCGGGGGAAGACCGGGTGCACCCGGTCGCCGGACCGGTCCGCGGTCCGTCGTCCGTCCAAACGCGACTGGCGGGTGACGCGGCGGCGTTGCGCACGCGGGTCCAGGACGAGATCAGCGCGGTGAACCGGCACTGGTGAACGGGGGCTGGTGAACGGGGGCGTCGGCCGCGACGAAATCCGAGCACGCGGAAAGTTTCACATTCAGAGCTGCCCGCAAATCCGTTCCCGGTTCGCGGATCGAGGTGAAAGTTTCATTTCCGGGCTAACGCGGGAGGCAACGCGCAGGCTCGCCGCGAGCATCCTCTGACCAGCCACCGAGCGCGGTTTCGACCTTTTCCGCGCCACCGGCACCGGTGGCGCGGGCGTGGCCTGCACCTGGACGGGCGTCGAAAGTCTGTGCTACAACGCAAACACCCTGGAGGCGGGCGTCTCGCACCGAAGAAAGGGCCAAAGCGCGACGCGCGGTCACCCGGGTCCGGGCCGGCCGCACGGCCGGGCTTTCGCGAAATCGTCGAAGATTTCCCCGTCGGCCAAAAGGGGTTGCGAATGTCGAAACACCGATCGTTGTTCAGGACGGCCGTGACCGCCGCGCTGCTCGTGCTGGCCGTGGGCGGCACGACCCCGAGCGCCGGTGCGGCCACTTCGCCCCCGGCCGGCGATCGCGTCGCCGCGGCGGGTACGCCCAGTGCCGGCTGCGGCAAGAACCCCACGCTCACCAGCGGAAAACGCACGATCCAGAGCAACGGCAAGAGCCGCAGCTTCATCCTGAAGATCCCGGACACCTACGACAACAGCCTTCCGCACCGGCTGGCGTTCGGGTTCCACTGGCTGGGCGGCACCGCCGAGCAGGTCGCTTCGGGCGGAAGCGACGGCTACGCCTGGGCCTACTACGGCATGCAGTCGCAGTCGGGCAACAGCACGATCTTCGTGGCGCCGCAGGGCATCGGCAACGGCTGGGGCAATTCCGGCGGCGAGGACGTGACCTTCACCGACGACATGATCAGGCTGATCGAGAACGACCTCTGCGTCGACACCACCCAGCTGTTCTCCATCGGGTTCAGCTACGGCGGCGCGATGAGTTACGCGCTCGCGTGCGCGCGGGCCACCGTCTTCCGCGCGGTCGTGGCCATCGCCGCCCCCGGCGCGATCAGCGGCTGCAGCGGTGGCACCCAGCCCATCGCCTACATGGGCATCCACGGGGTGTCGGACAACATCGGGGCCGGGCGGGGACTGCGTGACACGTTCGTCAGGAACAACGGCTGCACGCCGCAGAACGCCCCCGAGCCCGCGGCGGGCAGCAAAACCCACTACCTGACCGTCTACTCGGGCTGCCGGACCGGCTACCCGGTGGTCTGGGCCCCGTTCGACGGCGGCCACCAGCAGGGTCCGGTGGACGGCTGCACCGGCTGCGAGAGCGGCGCGCGGAGCTGGGACAAGGCCGAGATCTGGAAGTTCTTCAGCCAGTTCGGCGGCGACCCGAACCCGCCGACGTCGCCGGTGCAGGTGGGCGTGAACTACCGATTGGTGGCGGCGCACAGCGGAAAGGCCGCGGACATCACCGGCGCGTCGTCCGCGGCGGGGGCGACGCTGGTCCAGTGGCAGCCGAACAGCGGGCTGAACCAGCAGTTCGACTTCCTGGCTTCCGCCGACGGCTACTACCGGATCCGGGCCCGGCACAGCGGGCTGGTGCTGCAGGTGTCCGGCTCGGGCGCGGGCGCGGATGTCACCCAGCAGCCGGACGGTGACGCGGCGGGCCAGCAGTGGAAGGTGGTGGACCAGGGCGGCGGTGCCGTCAGCCTGGTGAACCGCCTGAGCGGCCTGGCGATGGACGTGTGGGGTGCGTCGACCGCCGACGGGGCCCGGATTTCGCAGTACGCCGCCTCCGGCGGCACCAACCAGCGGTTCCAGCTCCAGCGCGCCTGAGCGCGGCCGCTGCGATCGGAGGACGACGATGCCGGATCTGACGCGAAGGCAAGCGATGAAGCTCGGCGCCGCGGGCGTCGGGGCCGCGTTCACACCGATCGGCTGGGCGGCGACCGCCCGGGCCGGATCGGCCGCGCCCGCGGACGTACGAGCGGTCGATGACCTCGCTCTGTGGTACGACAAGCCGGCCGGCACGGAGTGGCTCCGCGCGTTGCCGATCGGCAACGGCCGGCTGGGCGCCATGGTGTTCGGCAACACCGACACCGAACGCCTGCAGCTCAACGAGGACACGGTCTGGGCGGGCGGCCCCCACGACTACAGCAACGCCCAAGGCGCGGGTGCGCTGCCGCAGATCCGGCAGCTGGTGTTCGGGAACCAGTGGACGCAGGCGCAGAGTCTCATCGACCAGCGGATGCTGGGCACCCCGGCCACCCAGCAGCCGTACCAGCCCGTCGGCACCCTCAGCCTCGCTCTTTCCGGCGGGAGCGGGGCGTCCTCCTACCAGCGGTGGCTGGATCTCACCACCGCCACGACGGTCGTGACCTACGTCGCGAACAACGTGCGCTACCGGCGTGAAGTGTTCGCCAGCGCGGCGGACCAGGTGCTCGCCATGCGCTTGACGGCCGAGACGCCCGGCTCGATCTCCTTCTCGGCGTCGCTGGGCACCCCGCAGCGCGCGACGGTGTCCAGCCCCTCCGGCACCACGATCGGCTTGGACGGGATTTCCGCCGACAGCCGCGGGATCGCCGGCTCGGTCCGGTTCCTCGCGCTGGTCAGCGCCGTCGCCGAGGGCGGGAGCACCAGCAGTTCCGGCGGCACGCTGCGGGTGGCCAACGCCGACGCCGTGACCCTGCTGATCTCGATCGGCACCAGTTACGTCGACTACCGGACGGTGAACGGCGACTACCAGGGCATCGCCCGCGCCCGGCTGAACGCCGCCCAGGCCCTCTCCTACGACGCCCTCCGCAGCCGGCACGTGGCCGACTACCAGAAGCTCTTCGGGCGCACCACGCTCGACCTCGGGCGCACCGCGGCGGCCGACCAGCCGACCGACGTCCGGATCGCCCAGCACAACACCGCCACCGATCCGCAGTTCTCCGCCCTGCTCTTCCAGTTCGGCCGCTACCTGCTGATCTCCTCGTCGCGGCCCGGCACCCAGCCGGCCAACCTGCAGGGCATCTGGAACGACCAGATGGACCCGTCGTGGCAGTCGAAGTACACCCTCAACGCCAACCTGCCGATGAACTACTGGCCGGCCGACGTGACCAACCTCGCCGAGTGCCACGAACCGGTGTTCGCCATGATCGGCGACCTCGCGGTCACCGGGGCCCGCACCGCGCAGGTCGAGTACGGCGCCCGGGGCTGGGTCACCCACCACAACACCGACGCCTGGCGCGGCTCCTCCATCGTGGACTTCGCCCAGGCCGGCATGTGGCAGACCGGTGGCGCCTGGCTCGCCACCATGATCTGGGACCACTACCGGTTCACCGGCGACGCCGGATTCCTGCGCAGCCGGTACCCGTTGCTGAAGGGCGCCGCCCAGTTCTTCCTCGACACGCTGGTGACCGAACCGAACCTGGGCTACCTGGTCACCAACCCGGCCAACTCGCCGGAGCTGAACCACCACGCGAACGCGTCCGTGTGCGCGGGCCCGACGATGGACATGCAGATCCTGCGCGACCTGTTCGACGGCTGCGCCGGCGCGTGCCAGGTGCTGGGCGTGGACGCCGCCTTCGCCGACCAGGTCAAGGCGGCCCGGCAGCGGCTGGCGCCGATGAAGGTCGGCTCGCGCGGGAACGTCCAGGAGTGGCTCTACGACTGGGTGGAGACCGAGCCGACCCACCGGCACATCTCGCACCTCTACGGCTTGTACCCCAGCAATCAGATCAGCAAGCGGGGCACGCCCCAGCTGTTCACCGCGGCCCGCCGGACGCTGGAACTGCGCGGCGACGACGGCACCGGCTGGTCCCTCGCCTGGAAGATCAACTACTGGGCGCGCATGGAAGAGGGCGCCAAGGCGCACGCCCTGCTGCGGCTCCTCGTGCGGACGGACCGGCTGGCGCCCAACATGTTCGACCTGCACCCGCCGTTCCAGATCGACGGCAACTTCGGCGCGACGTCCGGCATCGCCGAGATGCTGCTGCACAGCCACAACGGCGAGCTGCACGTGCTGCCCGCGTTGCCCCCGGCCTGGCCGGCCGGCAGCGTCACGGGCCTGCGCGGGCGGGGCGGCTACACGGTCGGCGCGGCCTGGACGGCGGGCTCGGCGACGCAGCTGACCATCACGCCCGACCGCGACGGCGAGGTCAAGGTCCGCAGCCGGATGTTCACCGCGGACTTCGAGGTGCTCGACACCACGAGCGGCGCCGAGGTCCAGGCGGTGGCCCTCGAGTCCGACCTGATCCGCTTCGCCGGGCAAGCGGGCCACACCTACCGCGCCACGTCCCTCGGTGGGCCGCCGCCGGTGGTGCAACCCGGCGTGAACTACCGGCTCGTCGCCCAGCACAGCGGCAAATCGGCCGACATCAGCGGCGGCTCGGCAAGTGCCGGTGCCGCGCTGATCCAGTGGCAGGCCACGAGCGGCCTCAACCAGCAGTTCGACTTCGTCCCCTCCGACGGCGGCTTCCACCGCATCCGGTCCCGGAGCAGCGGCCTGGTCCTCCAGGTCGCCTCCACCGCCACGGGTGCGGACATCACCCAGCAGCCGGACACCGGCGCCACCACCCAGCAGTGGCGGGTGACCGACCAGGGCGGCGGCGTGGTGAGCCTCGTCAACCGGGCCAGCGGCCTCGCCATGGACGTGTGGAGCGCCTCGACCGCCGACGGCGCGCGCGTCTCGCAGTGGACCGTGACCGGTGCCGCCAACCAGCGTTTCCAGCTCCAGCGCGGGTGACGTCGCGAACGGGTCATCGGGGACCTGCCCCTCACTCGAGGTGCCCGGCGTCGCCGGTGTGGTTCATCGGCGGGGCCGCGCGGTCCACGAATCGGGGCGCGTGCCGGGACGGCGCCTCGGCCGTGGTGCCGTGCGGCCGCGCGCACCGTCGGTCCGGCCCGCCGAGGGTGCGGGAGCCCGCAGCTCACCGCGGACCGCCCTGGCGAAGATGCGGCGCGTGGTTTCGGTCGGGGGCACGTCCAGGTCGTGCCGCAGGCGCCGCACGCACATCCGGTGCCAGTTGCGCACCTGGCCGAGCTCGCCGCGCCGGGCGTGCAGGACCATCAGCGTCTGGTACGTCTCCTCGTGGTACGGGTCGACGTCCAGGATCCGGCGGCACAGGTCGACGGCCTCGGTGTGGTCGCCCCGCCGCAGCGCGTCGGCACGCAGGCAGGTCAGCGCGTAGAGCACCCGCGTCCGGTAGTACTCCCGCTGCTGTTCGACCCAGTCCCCGGTCTCCCCGGCCAGGAAGTCGCCGTCGTAGAGCTGCGCGGCCCGCCGGTAGCAAGCCACGGCCTCGGCTCGCGCACCCCGCGACTCGGCCGTGTGCGCTTCACGCATGGCGCGGTCGAACTCGTCGACGTCCAGCCACAGCTCGGTGGCGTTGAGCTGGTAGCCGTGCGCGCGGCAGACGATCTCGACCGGCGGGTGGCCCGGCCGGCCACCGGCCGCCTGGTCGAGCGTCCGGCGGACGGCGTGCACCGCCACCTTCAGCGAACTCGTCGACGGCGACCACACCCCGCCCGGCCACAACGTCTCGAACAGTTTCTCCCGCCGGATGATCCGGCCGCGGTTCAGCAGCAGGTACTGGAAGAGGTTGCGGGCCTTGCCCGCGTGCCAGCACACCACCGGTTCGCCGGCCAGCCGCACCTCGAAAGTCCCGAAGCAGCGAACCGCTACCGCAGGAGCGTGGTCGTGGCCACGCCGAGCCGTCGCCACCGTATCGTCGTATCGCATCGCGTCGCCCCCAGAGACCACCACGAACCAATGAACCACCGCACCTGTGCGCGCCTCGACGTTAGGCGGCCGTAATACGCCGTTCAAGAACCGGCCCGCCAAGGAGGAATCGGGTTGCGCCGATGGTCGAGGGGACGTGTCACGAACGTCGTAGTGCGTTTTCCGCTTCCGGCCATGTCGTCCTGCTCCTCCGGGCCGCAGAATCTCCGCTGGCTCAGGCCATTTCCAGGGGTATCCGGTCGAACGGAGGTGCCGATGACGTCGACGACGATTCCGAGCGGTTCGTTTCGCTTTCCTTCAGCCCGGTCCGCGGCCACGGTGCAGCTGCACCGGCTCCGCCTCGCGTGGCGGGAGGCGCGGCCGGTGGTCCAGGTCATCTTCCTGCTCCGGTTCGCCGCCGGCGCGGCACTGGGGCTGACCGGCAGTGCCGCCGGCGCGGCGGGCAGACCCGCACTGCTGACGGCCGCGCTCGGCTGGCTCGCCACGACCTGGGCCGTCTACCTGCTGAACGGGGTGGCGGACGTCGTCGAAGACCGCGCCAACGGCAAGGCGCGCCCCATCGCGCGGGGCGAGCTGTCCCGGCGTTCGGCGGTCAGGCTCGTCGGGGCGTTGTCCGTGGCGGGGCTCGTGTTCGCGGCGGCCGTGTCGGTGACCCAGGTCCTGCTCACCGCCGTGATGCTCGGGGTCGGGTGGGCCTACTCGCTGGGACCGTGGCCGCTGAAGGCCAACCTGGCCGGGTTCGTCGCGGCGGTGACCGCGTTGGGCCTGCTCACCTACCTGGCCGGCTGGTCGGCGGCCGGCGGCGGGCGGTTGACCGGACCGGTGTTCTTCTTCGGTCTCATGATGTCCTTGTGGATGGGCCTCGGCGGCTCGACCAAGGATCTCGCCGACGCGGAAGGGGACCGGCTGGCCGGCCGGAAGACCCTGCCGGTCCTGCTCGGCGATCGCCGGGCGCGCGTGGTGATGGCGATCGCGGCGAGCTCGGTCGGCTGGACGTTCACCGTTCTTTGCGCGATTCGGGCGATCGGCGTACTACCCGCGGCCGCAGTCGTGCTCGTCGGTTCGGCGGCCCTTTCCGCCACCGTGCTCACGTCGTCGAGCCGCGGTGCCCGAACCGCGCAACGCCGTCCTTATCGCGTGTTCATGGTGACCCAATACTGCGCACACGTCGTGCTGTTCTGCTGCCTTGGGCCGGCTTCGCCGCTGTGAGACAATTCCCGCCGTGGCCGCCGAGGACGTGATGTTTCCCGCCCAGCTCCGGCGCGCGACCGTGGCGTCGTTCCGCGATCAGCTCCAGGCGGCGGGCAATCGCCTGGCCGAGGTCCCGGAGGCCATGGCCCAGGTGCTGCACCAGGCCGAATCCGTTCTCGACGACGTCCAGACCGCGTTGACGGGCGTCCCCGCGGCCCCCGGCGAAGGCGAACGGCTCAGCGTGGAGATCGGCGCCAGCCGCGCCAGCCGGGGCGTGCACCCGATCGAGTCGGCCCACGCCGCGGTGACGATGTTCCGGGTCCTGCTCCCGGTGGTGCTGGAGCGGACCCGGATCCGTGGCGAGCGGGACGCCATGCTGCTCACCGCCGCCGGCGCGCTGCAGGAGTCGATCATGCACCGGGTCGGCATCGGCGCGGTGGCCTACGCCGGCTTCCTGCTCGGCAAGGTGAACCACTCCCACCGCGACGAACGGCGGCGGATCGGCCGGGAACTGCACGACCGCGCCGCCCATTCGGTCGGTGTGGCCCTGCAGGACCTCGAGCTGTACGACGTCTACTCCGGCACGGACCCGCAACGCGCCCGGTCGCGGATCGGCACCGCCCGCACCGCGTTGCGGGAAGCCCTCGACTCGATCCGCGAGCTCGCCAGGGACCTGCGGGAATCCGCGGTCGAAATCGGCGGCCTGGCGAAGGCGCTCGACGACTACGTGGCCACGCGCGTGCCGGATGGCATCCGCACCACGGTGTCGGTGACCGGCGACGAGCACCTGCCGGACGAGGTGTGCGAGGAGCTGTACCTCGTGCTCCGCGAGGCCGTCCGCAACGTGGTGCTGCATTCGGGCGCGCACACGCTGGAGGTGACCGTCGAGGTGGCCGACGCCCAGGTGCGCGCGACCGTGCGGGACGACGGGCGGGGGTTCGACCTCGCCGCCGCGCTGGCCGCGCGGTCGGGCGTCGGGCTGTCGTCCATGCGGGAGCGGCTCGAGCTCCTGGGCGGGACGTTCACGATCACCGCGGTACCGGACGCGGGGACGACGATCTCGATCGTGGTCACCCACCTCGGGGCGCACCGGTGACCGGGGCGCGCGAACCGAAGGTCACCATCGTCGTCGCCGACGACCACACCCTGTTCCGCCAGGGGCTGCGCGAGCTGCTGTCCACGGATCCGGAGTTCGACGTGACCGGCGAGGCCGCCCACGGGGACGAGGCCATCACGCTGGTCCAGCGGCACCGGCCGAACGTCCTGCTGCTCGACGTCGAGATGCCGGGCCCCGGCGCGAAAGCGGTGATCGAGCGGGTCCGGCGAACGTGCCCCGACACCGCCGTGGTCGTCCTGACCATGCACGACGCTCCCGCGCTCGTGCGCGACCTGCTGGACTACGGCGCGGCCGCGTACCTGGTGAAGAGCATCGCCCGCGACGAGCTCATCACCGCGATCCGGTCGGTCAGCCGCACCCGGGACAACGTGCTGCTGTCGATCCCGCGCGCGACGATGGAGTCGCTGGAGCGCCAGCAAGAGCAGCGGACCCTGTTGTCCGAACGGGAGCTGGAAGTGCTGCGGCTGGTCGCCACGGCGATGAGCAACGCCCAGATCGCCTCGCGCCTGTTCATCAGCGAGGGCACCGTGAAGCGCCACCTCACCAACATCTACGGGAAACTGGGTGCGGTGTCCCGGGTCGACGCGATCAAGAAGGCGGTCCAGGCCAGTCTCATCGAAGGCCTCGACCACTGACCGGTGTCCACTGAGGACGAACGCGTAACCGTGGCGTACCCGCCGTCCGCCATCCTCCGGGTAGCGAAAACCCCTCGACACACCGGAGGTTTCCCATGGCAGCGATGTGGATCGACTCGGTACCCCAGCCGTGTCCGCGCTGTTCGCGGTCGACGGTGCTGGCCACCTGGCGGTGGCGGCGGCAATGGGTGCACGTGGGCACCTGGCGGCCCGAGTGCGAGCGAACCCCCGTCCCGGCGGTCTCGGGTGGCACCCTCGTCGGCGCGAACAGGTGACCACCACGGAAAAATCCCCGGCCACCGGGTGGCCGGGGGATTTCTCGTGCGTGCGCTCAGGACGCGAGCCGGAACCGGAAGTTCCGGAACAGCTCCGTCTCGGCGCGGTCACGGCCCCGCAACCGCAGGGCGTAGCCGACCAACGCGTGGTCGAGCATGAAGAGCCGGTTCCCTTCTTCGCGGCCGCCGTCGGAAAGGTGGTCGACGACCCAGGCCACGGCCGAGCGGCCGCCGTAGCGGTCCGAGGGCACGTAGAGACGGTCCACCGCGCCGATCTCGCCCAGCATGTTCAGCGCGTAGCTGAACGGATAGGGGCGGTTGGCCCGGTCCAGGCCGGTCCGGTCCAGATCGGGGTAGGAGTCCGCCAGGCGATCGAGCCCCTTTTCGGTGATCAGGTCCGCCCGCCCGGTCACCATGGCCGTCTCGATCATGTAGGGGTAGGCGATCCCGTTGCGGAAGAAGTTCGCCCCGGGATCGGCCTCCTCCCACTGCCCCAGCACGTCCTCCACGAAGGCGTTCAGGTCCGGCACCTCCGCGGACAGGCGGCCCAGGTTGTGCAGGGCCACCAGGTAGTACAGCGCCATGTGGGTCCGCTCCACCGGATCGATGCGGCCCAGCAGCTCCTTCGCCTCCGCCAGCCGGTCCTTCCCGTAGGTCAGGTGCTCGGCGCGGCCGGCCATCGCGATGGCGTTCAGCATGGTCAGCAGCGGGTAGATCTTCCCGAAGTCCGCCGTCATCGGCTGCGGGAAGGCCGGCGGGAGGTTCAGCTCGTCCGCACGGTCGAGGTGGTCCAACACCTCCTTCAGGTAGTCCCGGGGTCCGTCGAAGATGTACCGTTCGTAGCCCAGCAGCGAGATCACCGAGAGCAGCATGGATCCGCCGCGCCCGCGGAAGAAGGGCGCGGGGATCCGCTCCAGCAGGTCCAGCGACTCGCGGAGGTGGTTGCGCTCGCCGGTGACCAGCCGGTCCGTCAGGCCCAGCTGCCCGAAGGCGAGGAACACCGCGGTGCAGGCGGAAAGCCGCTCGTAGTCGCCGTGCCGGCCGCTGTTCTCGTCCTCGATCCGGTTCGGCCGGATCTGGTCGGTCACGGCGAGGATCTCCGCCGGGAAGTCCATCCACTCGTTGACCAGCAGCTTGCGGTCCAGGCCGAGCTTGGCGAACGCGTCCATCAGGATGCTGCCCGCCGTGACGCGGTAGTAGGGGTTCTCTTCCGCCCGCACCGCGTCCACAATGGACCCGACGGCCGAGCCGACGTCGGTGCGGGAGAAGTCGACGGCCGGGTTCGCCACGTTCAGGACCAGATCCGCCAGCCGCCGGGAGAACAGCGTGTAGGAGTTGGCCGGTGGCACCTTCGCCGCCAGCAGGTCGAACGTGTGCCGGATCCGTTCGGCGGCCACGGGGTCGTAGTCGATCGGGTACTGGCCGAGCCCGATCCCGCGCACCATGCGGCTCCACGGCGTCGCGATCATGCGTGACTCGGTGGTGAGGTCGTCCAGCCCTGCCACAGGCAGCGCCGGCGATGCACTGGCCATGGTCAGCCCTCCTCTTCCTGCCGGGTACGGCGTACCCGGGTGGTGTGCCGTGCGTCCGCGGCCGGCCGCGTGGCCGGCCGCGTGCTCGTTCGCGTGCCCGTTCGCGGCGCGCGAAGAGTGTGGTGGCCGGGAACCGCGCGACGGCGGCCGGCGGGCGCCGTGCGCCGCTGCCGGCGCTCCAGGTGGGCCGGCGGCGGCACCGCCACCCCCAGGAACTCCGTCCGCTCTCCCGTCAGCATCTCCAGCGCCCAGTTCAGCCACTTGATGCCCTCGCAGTAGATGGCCACCGGCCGGCGCTGCGCCTGGTAGGTGTCGGTCAGTGTCCCGTCCAGCTCCGACTGGAAGTGGAACGGGGGCATGGCCGCGAAATGGGTACCCATCAGGAAGACGAACCGGATGATCCAGTAGGGATCCTTGAGCTGGCGGGATTCCGGGTCGTCCCCGTGCACGGCTGCCATCACGGAGGCGAAGTAGTCCTCCATCCCCTGCGGCGCGGCGGGGTCGACCCGCTCCCCCTTGGCCACCGCATCACGGACCCGGTACGACTTCTGGTACGGGTTCCCCGCCACGAAGCCGACGTCGACCCGGGGCGTCCGCCCTTCGCCGGTCCGGACCCGCAGCGTGAACTGCTCGTAGTGGATCTCGTCGTAGTGGCCGATGGAGTTGTGCCAGGGTTTGTTGTCGTACATCGCGTCGTCGCGGGTGTCCCGGCCGTCGCTCTTGAAGCCGATCGCGCGCGGGTCCAGGAACCGGATCCCGACGGACTCGGCCGTGATCGCCGCCAGCGCCGCGTCGATTTCTTCGCGGGGCGCGCCCGTCTCGATCAGCCACTGGGCGTGCAGCAGCGGTGTGGTGTCTTCGATCTTGATGTTCTCGGTGTTCGTGTCCCCCATCACCAGGGAGTGGAACCGCGGCTCCAGGACGCGGAGGTACTCCGGATGTTCCCGGAACCGGGCCAGGAGCGCCCGCGAGTTGAGGTAGCTGACCCCGTCGATGACGATCCGCTCGGTGTCGAGCAGCTCCGGGGTGAAGGTCCGCGGCGCCGTGCGGCGGCAGAGCGCGAGGCGGTCCTCGATCTTCCGGAAGTAGGAGACGTCCAGGGTCTCGCCCGGGGCGGGGACGCGGTTCACGGTGTGCACGTTCCGGTTCAGCACCCGCAGGATCTGCTCGTAGAGCCGGGCGACGACCGCCGGCGGCGGCGAGTTCCGCTCGACGAACCGGCTGACCTCCTCGCCCGGGACGTAGCTCATTTCGTAGATGACTTCCCGGCACCCGGCCGTGCCGTCCGTCCGCAGGTGCGGCGGCGCCGGGATGGTCCGCTCCCGGATGTCGTACACCTCGGGGAAGTACCGGCGCACGGGCGCCGGCAGCGCCTGCAGGTACTCCGCCTGCTTCCGGGCCTTGGCGAACGGCGGCAGCATCACGCCCCGGCCGTCCGGGTTCCAGCCGACCGTGGTCAGCGCCTCGCTCAGGACCTTCCGGACGGTGGTCCGGTCCTCGCCGTCCTTGCGCAGGAAGATCGTCATCGACTCGCTGCCACCGTTGCCGAAGCCCAGCACGCGTTCCCCGATGCCGACGTAGGCGTTGACCGTCCCGCTGAGCACCCGCCGGCTCCGGGCGTAGCGCACCACCTTTTCGTTCTCCACCGTCATGGACAGGACGCACTGGTCCTCGAACTCGTCGAGCGCCGCGTTGACGCCCGGCGTCCGGGCCTCGGCCAAGGAGCACACGGAGATGACGTCGGCGCGGTGCGGCCCCGCATCCACGCCGGTGGCGGCGAGCGCGGACCCGAGCGACAGGATCCGGCAGTTCCCGTTGAGGTGGATCCGCCGCGGGCCGGTGTCGAGAGCGCCGTCGAAGAGGACGGCACGAGTGGCGGCCGCGATGTCCTTCGTGGACCACAGCGGGACGCCCGCCGGCGAGACGATCGGCAGCTCCGGGTGACCGAGGGAGGAGAGCAGGCGGTCCAGCTCGGCCTCCAGGTCGAGGCCCGTGCCGGCCTCCCGGTACAGGTCGTGGAGGGCCACGACGTCGGCCACGGGCGCCGCACCGGCCGCCACCAGGGCCGTCAGCCAGCCCACGGGGTCACTGCCCTCGAGGTAGCAGTCGTTCTGCCGGAACAGCGCCGGCCGGTCGTGCCGGAGGGCCTGGAACAGGGCCTGCTGCCGGGCGATGGCGGCCGGGCTGTGGTCGGCGAGCCGGTCGAAGTGAACGACCACGACCTCGTGCTGCCCGGTCGTGGCCGTGCTCCGGTCGGCGAAGCGGCCCTCCCGGTCGATCACCCTCAGCTCGGTGCGGACCTGGCCCGGCCGGTCCCCGGTGATCCTCTTCGTCAGGCGCGCTCGCAAAACCAGCTCGCCGTGCTCGACGTCGATGTCGCCGCGATGCCGGTAGGTGTGCTGGAAGACCTCGAGGAGCTCGTAGAAGGCCGGTGCGGCGTCCCGCTCGGGGCGGAGCATCTCGTCGGTGATGACGCGCCGCATGGTGTGGTGGAGGTACTTCTCGCCGAAGCTGTTCATCGCCGACGGCCGGAAGAGGTTGCGGAGCACGTCGAAGTGCCGGTCGTGCAGGCGGTCCCCCGAGTCGCGCAGCCCTTCCAGCTCGGCCAGCAGGCCGTCCACCAGCTTCACCGCGCGCAGCAGCGGGTCCGTCGTGTCCGGGAGCCCGGTGTAGGCGGTCACGGGTGCCGCGATGCCGTTGTCGGCCAGCAGCTGCACGGACTTGTCCCCCAGCCCCAGTTCGACCACCAGCTCGGGACGCAGGCCGGCCAGTGTCGCGACCGTCTCCCGGGACGCCATGACTTCATCGGTGATCGCGAGGATGCCGTTGCGGACGTCCTCGGCCGTGGTGAGCAGGCCCGCCCCGTGGTTCGAGACCACCGGGGTGTGGGGCGCGCGGAACACGATGCCGTTGGCGTCCATGAACCGGCCGAGCGCCTCGCGCACGCCGCTCATCCGTTCGGAGTGGGCCAGGAAGTTCGTCGGTTTCTTCAGTTCTTCGGTCCGCACCCCGGGAAACCGCGCCACGAAAGCGTCGAAATCCGCCTTCACCCCGGACCGCACGTATACGTTCGTCTGCCGATCCGAATAGCGCTTGTGGACCTCCACGTCCGCCTTCGGGTACGTCGCCGCGATTTCGCCGAGGGCCACGGCGAGATCTTCGGCGTCACCCCGCAGCGCGATGACGTGGAACGGCTCGGGGACCAGCCGCCGTCCGCGCAGCGCCTCGGGCAGGTGCACGGCGACCTCCCGCGCGATCGGCTCGTCGGGCACCTCGCCGTCGGCCGCCACCAGCATCAGCGGCGTGAAGACCCGCGCGATCTCGACGCCGTCGGCGATGGACAGCGCTCCGCTCGCCACCGCCGCAGCGATGATCCCGAAACTCTCACCGGTGTAGGCCGTGAAGCTGATCGGCACCCCGCTCTTCGCCGCCGCGCTCCGCAGGTGGGCCTCGAGGGCGACGCTGTGCACGAGGAACGCCGCGCCGAGAAAAGCCTGCTGCGCCAGCTTTCCCGGCGGCAGGTTCTCCGGAACCAGCAGGAGCTGGTCCGGCCGGCCGGGGGCACCGAACGCCTGTGCGCCCTGCCGGTAGACCTCGAGCACCTCCGGGCTCCCGGAGTCCAGCAGGTGGCTGCCGAGGTTCCGGTACGCGGCGCGGCTGCCCAGGCCGGGGAAGACGCCGGCGATGCGATGGCGAAACGGGAGTGCCTTCGTCCGTGAACGGGAAGGAACCAATCTCATCGTCTCTCCCTGAGTTTGTCCGGGACGGGAAACGGGAACCTTTGCCCTACCGTCGGTCGATGTCGCGTGAGCTCCTTGAAAATAGGAGCGGCGGACACCCCGGCTCAAGCGAGCCGCTGCTGGTGGAGCCGATGAGACAGGACGCACTGTTACCAAAGTCGTAGCGACGGTTCCACCTTCGACGGCGGTGCCCGTTTCGGTGCCGGACCTACGATGTGGTCATTCACCCACGAGGGCGTGCGCATTGAATGGAGGGTAGACATGCCTATCGGGCTTCTCGCCTTGGCGCTGGGAGGCTTCGGCATCGGGCTCACCGAGTTCGGGATCGTGGGTCTGCTTCCCCAGGTGGCAGCAGACTTCGGCGTCACCGAGCCGGTGGCCGGGTACCTGGTCTCGGGGTACGCGCTCAGCGTCGCGCTCGGCGCCATCGGGCTCACCTTGGCGATCACCAGGTTCGACCGGAAGAAAGTCCTGCTCGGGCTGATGGTCCTGTTCATCGCGGGCAACCTGATCTCGGCGGTCGCGCCGGTCTACTCGGTGATGCTGCTCGGCCGGATCGTCGCGGCCCTGTGCCACGGCGCGTTCTTCAGCGTCGGCGCGGTGGTCGCCGCGGAGATGGTCGCGGAGAACCGGAAGGCCAGCGCCATCGCGTTGATGTTCGGCGGCCTGACCGTGGCCAACGTGCTCGGCGTCCCGCTCGGCACCCTGCTCGGCCAGCAGCTCGGCTGGCGGTCGACGTTCTGGGCGATCACGGTCATCGGCGTCATCACCATGGCCGGCATCTGGCTGCTGGTCCCGCAGCCGGCGCCGGTCGGCCGCACCAGCCTGCGCGGCGAACTCGGCGTGTTCCGCCGGCCCCAGGTCTGGATCTCGGCGGCGATCACGGTGCTGTCCTACGGCGGCATGTTCGGCGCGTTCACCTACATCGCCTTCACGCTCACCGAGGTCAGCGGCTTCGCCACCACCACGGTGCCCTGGCTGCTGGTGCTGTTCGGGGTCGGCATGTTCGCCGGCAACTTCCTCGGCGGCAAGGCGGCCGACCGGGCGCTGGACAAGTCGTTGCTCGTGATCCTCACCCTGCTCACGGCGGTGCTCGCGGTCTTCGCCCTGACCGCCCGCAGCCAGGTCCTGACGATCATCTCGCTGTTCCTGATGGGGACCGTCGGCCTGGCCACCGCGCCCGGCCTGCAGCTGCGGATCATGCGCTACGCCGAGGACGCACCGACGATGGCCTCCGGCACCAACATCGCGGCCTTCAACATCGGCAACGCGCTCGGTGCCTGGCTCGGCGGCCTGGCCCTGGCGGCCGGACTCGGGTTCGTCTCACCGCTGTGGGTCGGCGCCGCGGTCAACGTCGTGGGTCTCGCCGTCCTGGCGGCCGGATCGGCGGCGGCGCGCCGGCACCGCCCGCAGGTCACGACGGCACAGCAGGAGCCTGCGCAGGCTGTCACCACCTGACGCCGCCTTCGCCGGACTGGACGCCCGCTCCCGTATGGGGAGCGGGCGTCCTGGTGTTCGGAGCCTGGTAAGCCTAAGCCGCGTTGCCGTCACCGGCGGTCCGGAAGCCGCCCGGCGCAACGCCGAACTGGCGCTTGAAAGCGTGCGAGAACGCGAACGCCGAGGCGTAACCGACCTTCGCGGCGATCGACGGCAGGGGAAGGTCCGTGTCCTGGAGCAGGCGCGCCGCCGTCGTCAGCCGCCACCAGGTCAGGTACGCCATCGGCGGCCGGCCCGTCAGCGCGGTGAACCGGCGGGCCAGGGTCGCCCGGGACAGGCCCACCCGGGCGGCCAGGTCCTCGATCCGCCACGGCGCTTCGGGGTGCTCGTGCAGGGCTTCCAGCGCCGCGGCGATTTCGGGGTCGCGCAGGGCCTGCGGCCAGCCCGTGCCCGGGTGGCCGTCCAGCCAGGCGCGGATCAGGTAGACCAGCAGCAGGTCCAGCAGGCCGGTGAGGACCGTGGCCGAGCCCGGCCGCCGGTCGGCCACCTCGCCGCCGAGCAGGTCGATGGCCGCGCGCAGCTCGGGGTGGCGGCCGACCTCGGCGGGCAGGTGCACGACTTCCGGCAGGCTCGCGAGCAGGGGGTGCCGCCGCGCGTGGGCCAGCCGGTACTTGCCGCACAGGAACTCGGTCCGGCCGTCCGGCTCGGCCACCGCCGCTTCGAACGGCACCGCGCCGGTCGCGTCCGGCGTCGAAGAGAGGGTGTGCGCGCCGCCGTGCGGGACCAGGACCGCGTCGCCGGGGCCGAGCGGCACCGGCGTCCCGTCGTCCGGGAGCAGCCAGCCGCTGCCGCGCAGCAGCACGTGGAAGCCCGCGCCCTCGTACGGCGCGAAGCGGTAGCACCACGCCGAACCGGCCCGCAGGCGGTTCGACGCCGGCTGCCCGACTCGCACCGCGGCGATCGCATCACTGAGGACGTCCACCCGGTCATCATATCTCTGAGACGATCACGCATCAGAATGAGTCGCCAGCGCATTGGAACGCTCACAGTGGCGTCCTAGCGTGGAGTCATGCACATCGGTGAAGTCGAAGTCGTGAAGGTCGTCGAGTGGCAGGGTGAGATCGCCCCGGCGCGGGTCATCGTCCCCGGCAGCCCGCCCGAGCTCTGGGCCGACAACGCCGCCTGGCTCGCGCCCGACCACTGGAACCCGGAGACCGGCGGGTACCGCGGCGCCGTCCAGACCTGGGTGCTCCGCAGCGAAGGCCGGGTGATCCTGGTGGACACCGGCGTCGGCAACGACCGGGACCGGCCGCAGATCCCCCTGTTCGGCCACCTGGCGACCCCCTTCCTCGACCGGCTGGCCGCGGCCGGCGTCCGGCCGGAGGACGTCGACGTCGTCGTCAACACGCACATCCACTACGACCACGTCGGCTGGAACACCGAGCTCCGCAACGGGGACTGGGTGCCCACCTTCCCCCACGCCACCTACCTGATCCCCCGCGCCGACCAGGTGTACTTCGACCCGCGCAACGCCCACCGCCGCCCCGCTCCCCGCACCGAACACGAGCAGCTTCGCCGTGAAGGCAGCCTGCTCGTCTACGCCGACAGCGTCGCCCCCGTGCTCGGCCGGGCCGTGCGATGGGAGGGCAGCCACCGCATCGACCGGAACCTGACGCTCGAACCCGCACCCGGCCACACCCCGGGCTCGTCGGTCCTGCGCGTGTCGTCCGGCGCGGACCGTGCGGTGTTCGTCGGGGACCTGCTGCACAGCCCGGTGCAGATCCTGGCGCCGGAGCACAGCAGCTGCTTCTGCGAAGACCCGCAGGAAGCCGCCGCCACCCGGCGCGGTGTCCTCGAACGTGCCGCGGACACCGGCGAACTCGTCGTCCCCGCCCACTTCGGCGGACCGGGCGCGGTCGAGGTCCGCCGCGACGGGAGCCGGTTCGCGCTCCGCCGCTGGGGCGCGCGGGGGTGAGTCCTTCGGGATCCTCGAGTGCCCGGAACGCACATCCGGCGTGTCATGCTGCCGATGGCGCGGGGCGCGTCAGCTGCCGGGCATGGATCCCAGGATCTCGGTGGGCAACCCCAGCGTCTTGACGATCCGCTCCACCGCGTCCCCGAACCGGACGAAGTCCTCCCCCAGCGGCTCGACCACCAGGCGCCGCACCGTGGCGAGGTGTCCGGGGGCCGCCGCTCTCAGGTGCGCGCGGCCCGCGTCCGTCAAGGTCGCGATCGTGAAGCGCCGGCCTTGGCCCGTGCAGACCCTGCGGGTCACCCAGCCGCGGTCCTCCAGCCGGGCCACCGCGTGCGAGATCCGCGGCAATGAGCCGTTGGCCATCTCCGCGATCTCGCTCATCCGCAGGCTTTCCGCCGGCACCACCGACAGCCGGGCCAGGATCATGTAGCCCAGCAGCGTCAGGTCCGCGTCGCGCAGCAGCTGGCTCTCCAGGGCGCCGGGCAGCGTGAGCAGCACCTTCACCAGGTTGATCCACGCCCGTTGCCCATCGTCGCCGAGCCCGCGGGCCGGCTCCTCCTGCTCGCTCACGGCCTTGACTTTAACACGCAACCCCACCTACCTTTGGGTTGAACACGCAACCCAAAGGAGCAGCGATGCGCCCCACCGCCACCCCGCCCCCGGTCACCGCGCTGCGCCTCGGCCTCGCCCTGGTGGCGGCCGCCGTCGTGAACACCGGCATCGCGCTCGCGGCGTCCGCCCTCGACGACGGCGGGATGGGGGTGGGCCTGTCCCCCGCCGCCTACCTGCCCGCCACCGTCGTCGGGCTGCTCGTGGGCGCCGTCGGCTGGACGTTGATCGCCCGCCGGTCGCCCAGGGCGCTGCGCGTGGTCGTGCCCGCGGTCCTCGTCCTGACCTGGATCCCGGACCTGCTGCTGCTCACCACGGGCGCCACCGCCGCCAACGTCGGCGGCCTGATGCTCATGCACCTGGTCGTCACCACGGCGGTCGTCACCGCGCTCGGCACGAGCCGGCCGGCCCCGGCCCACCCGGCCGTCCCGGCCCGCGGCGACGCCTGAACGGAGCACACTGTGGCTCAGGGCCCGGGATCCCCCCGGGCGTCACCCGAGGAGCCCGGATGTCCGAAGGGGATTCGACGCCGACGAGGCGTTCGCTGCACGGCGTCGCGGAGCTGCTCCTGGCGGGCCCGGAGCACCGGGCGACCGGGCGCATCGACCTGCGCGTGACCGACGGCGGTTTCGCGACCACCGCCGGGCCCGCGCTGCGGGTCGAAGGGGACGAACTCGTCACCGGCTCGGCCCGGGTCCGGCTGGCCGGGCGGACCTACGCCGACGTCGCGGCCGAGGCCGGGATCGAGGCGGGCGAACCCGCGGGGGTGTACACCGGCGGACCCGGCATCGCCCCGGCCGAACGGATCACCTGGGAAAGCAAGGCACTCGCGCTCCTGCTCCAAGCCTTCGCCGACGGCGACCGCGCGCTGCGGGAGTTCGCCCCGGACGCGGTCCCGGTGTTGTGGCCCGAGCACTTCGACGTCGCGATCACGGTCGACGAGGTGAACTACGGCGTGTCCCCGGGCGACGGCTACCTCGGCGAGCCGTACGCCTACGTCGGCCCGCACGAGCCGCGGCGGGGCGAGTTCTGGAACGCCCCGTTCGGCGCCGCCCGCCCGCTGCGCGACCTCGGCGGCGCGGTGACGGCGTTCTTCCGCACCGGCCGCGAACACCTCTGACCGCGGCCCACCGGTGAGCCGGGGAACGTGCCACCGCCGGCTCGTTCCGCAATCCGCAGTCCACTGTGTACTGCTCGACGGGCCCACCAGGCCGTGCGGGGCTTCGTCTTCGACGTCGCCACCGGAAAGCCGAACGAAGCGGGGTGACCCGCGGTTTATTCCCGGCGGCCCCCGCTCGTCCCAGCAGTTGGCCGGTCCCGCTCGGTGCGCGGCATCCGGGGCACACTGCGAGCACGGGCCGAGGAGAAGGGAACGCCGGGATGACAGGACCACGGATCGCCGTCGCGCTGGACGGGGCGGGGTGGCACCCCGCCGCCTGGCGGGAACCCGGCGCACGGCCACGCGAGCTGCTCACCGCCGGCTACTGGACCGACCTGGTCCGCGAGGCCGAGGCCGGCAAGCTGGACTTCGTCACCATCGAAGACTCCCTGGCCCTGCAGACCGTGAACTACCTCGACCGGCCGGGCGAGCGGACCGACATCGTCCAGGGCCGGCTCGACGCGGTGCTGATCGCGGCCCGCGTCGCCCCGCTGACCTCCCACATCGGGCTCGTGCCGACCGCGGTCGTCACGCACACCGAGCCGTTCCACCTGTCCAAGGCGATCGCCACCCTCGACTACGTCAGCACCGGCCGCGCCGGGGTCCGCGTGCAGGTCGCCGGGCGCGCGGACGACAACCGGCACTTCGGCCGCCGCGAGTTCGGCGAGTTCCGGCTCGAGGACTCCGCCGAACCGGACAAGCCGAGCGCACTGGCCGACCTGTTCGACGAGGCCGCGGACTACGTCGAGGTGCTGCGCCGGCTGTGGGACTCCTGGGAGGACGACGCCGAGATCCGCGACGTCGCCACCGGCCGGTTCGTCGACCGCGACAAGCTGCACTACATCGACTTCAGCGGGCGCTGGTTCTCCGTCAAGGGCCCGTCGATCACGCCGCGGCCGCCGCAGGGCCAGCCGCCGGTCACCGCGCTGGCCCACGCGGCGATCCCCTACCGGCTCGCTGCCCGCTCGGCGGACGTCGTCTACGTGACCCCCTTCGACCGCGAGCAAGCCACGACGATCGTCGGCGCGGTGCGCGAGGAGCAGGACCGTGCCGGGCGCGGCGACGAGACGCTGCACGTCTTCGCCGACGTCGGCGTGTTCCTCGGCGACACGGACCAGGCCGCGGCGGACCGCAAGGCCCGGCTCGACGACCTGTCAGGCGCGGAATACTCCTCCGACGCCTACACCTTCACCGGAACCCCGGCCGGGCTCGCCGACCTGCTGCTCGACTGGCAGCGCGCCGGGCTCTCCGGCTTCCGGCTACGGCCGGGTGCCGTGCCGCACGACCTGACCGCGATCACCCGCGGCCTGGTGCCCGAACTGCGGTCCCGCGGAGCCTTCCGCACCGAGTACGAGGCGAGCACCCTGCGCGGATTGCTCGGTCTCGCCCGCCCCGCCAACCGCTACGCCGCCGTCTGAGGAGGATCGAGATGACCCGCAAGCAGATCCACCTCGCGGCGCACTTCCCCGGCGTCAACAACACGACCGTCTGGAGCGACCCCGAAGCCGGCAGCCACATCGAGTTCAGCTCCTTCGTCAAGCTCGCGCAGACCGCCGAGCGCGCGAAGTTCGATTTCTTCTTCCTGGCCGAGGGCCTGCGGCTGCGTGAGCAGAACGGGCAGATCTACGACCTCGACGTCGTCGGCCGGCCCGATACTTTCACCGTCCTGTCCGCGCTGGCCGCCGTCACCGAGCGGCTCGGCCTGGCCGGCACGATCAACTCGACGTTCAACGAGCCGTTCGAGGTGGCCCGCCAGTTCGCCTCGCTCGACCACCTTTCCGCGGGGCGCGCCGCGTGGAACGTCGTCACCTCGTGGGACGCCTTCACCGGCGAGAACTTCCGCCGCGGCGGATTCCTCCCGCAGGACCAGCGCTACGAGCGCGCCGAGACGTTCCTCCGCACCGCGTGGGAGCTGTTCGACTCCTGGCGCGGTGACGAGCTCACCGCCGATGCCGAGACCGGCGTGTTCCTGCGCGACCCGGCCGCGGGCGCCTTCGCCCACCACGACGCGCACTTCGACATCGAAGGCCGGTTCCCGGTGCCGCGCAGCCCCCAGGGCCGTCCGGTGATCATCCAGGCCGGCGACTCCGAAGAGGGACGCGAGTTCGCCGCGGCGACCGCCGACGCGATCTTCAGCCGCTACGGCACGCTCGAAGCGGGGCAGGCGTTCTACTCCGACGTGAAGGGCCGCCTGGCCAAGTACGGCCGGACACCGGAGCAGCTGGTGATCCTCCCCGCGGCGACGTTCGTCCTCGGCGACACCGACGCCGACGCGCACGAACGCGCCCACGTCGTGCGGCGGCAGCAGGTCAGCGGACAGACCGCGATCAAGTTCCTCGAGCAGGTCTGGAACACCGACCTGTCCGGCCACGACCCCGAGGGCCCGCTGCCCGAAACCGATCCCGTGGTCGGCGAATCCACGATCGCGCCCGGCCGGGCCAGCGTCCGGATGTACCGCGACCCGCTGGCCACCGCCCGCGAGTGGCGGCAGCTGGCCGAGGCGAAGAACCTGTCCACCCGCGACCTGATCATCGAGGTCACCGGCCGCCAGACGTTCATCGGCTCCCCGGCCACGGTGGCCACGGCGATCGACGACCTGGTCCAGGCCGACGCGAGCGACGGCTTCATCCTCGTCCCGCACGTCACACCGGGCGGCCTCGACGAATTCGCCGACACGGTCGTCCCACTGCTGCAGGAGCGCGGCTCCTTCCGCACGGAGTACACCGGGACGACCCTGCGCGAACACCTCGGCCTGGACACGTGAAGCCGGACCCGGGTCGGGACCTGCCGATCACCCTCGGCAAACTCCTCACCTGAGCAGTGGCCCCGCGGGCCGGTCCAGCACGGGGTGGGCTGCACTCCGCACTCGAGCGAACACTGACGAGCCGGGCGTCATCTGTGCCGTGACGGAACCGGAACGACCCGCAGAGGGACATAGACGACGGTGGCGCCGAAGATTTCCCGGACCACACGGCATCCCGGCACCCGGCGCTCGAGACCGGGCGACCGATCGACGGGTGCGCAGCGGACCCGTGTCCGCGTTGTGGCTACGTGCACCACCCCGATCGCTCCCGCGTCCACGGTCAGCACGACAGCGGCGCGCGGGGCCGCTGCCGCGGCCCGCCCGTGAGCGGGGGCGTGAAGGAGAGTCACCGCCACTGCTACCGCGCACAGCCGCGCAGCCCCGCCGGGCGGGCTCACGGGGCACCCGCCGGCTTCGGCGCAACGACATCCGCGGAGAGCACCGGCCTCCTCCAGCGGGATGCTCCCTTCGAGAGCGCGCGCCGAGCCGCCACGGGCGAGGTGAGAACACCGGGCAGGAGCCCCGCAGTGCGGTCTGGCATGCCGGGCACGGTAGGAAGCCGGGCTATTCACCTCCCATCCCGGTCACCCGGCGGCCGGCCGTGCCCGCCGGTGCCGGTCCGCCCACCCGACCACCGGATCACACTGTTTCCGCAGGTCAGCCCCGCTAATCGGGTGCGGATAGCGTTTGGATAGCTGTCTTCGCCAAGCTTTTCCCACGTCAAGGGGAGGGATCGTCATGAGGAAGAAAGCTGCTGCACTGGTGATCGCGTTGGCGGCCGCGGTGCTGGTCATCACGCCGGTCACGGCGCAGGCCTCACCGGCCGGTGCGTCGATCGTGTCGACGAATCCGGCGTCGGGGTGCGTCGGGTCCAGGACGGGTTGCTGACCCCCCGGACCGAACCGGGCACGTCATGGCCGGCCGGGTTTCCGGGCCGGCCATGACGCTGTACTCCCGGTCCGCCGCCGGTGATACTGGCTGACGTGGGAGCGGAGGGGACACGCCTCGGCGCGTTGCGGGTGGGGATCCTGGGACCATTGGAAGTGTGGTCGGGGGACCGCAGGCTGAGCGCGGGCGGCAGACGCCAGCAACGGCTGCTGGCGTTGCTGGCGCTCAACGCGAATCGCGCCCTCTACCCCGCTCAGGTGATCGACGCCCTTTGGGACGAGGCACCTCCCTCGACGGCGCGCAACCAGGTGTACAACACCGTCGCCAAGTTGCGGGGCGCGCTGGGCGATGCCCGCACGGCGATCGCCACGGACGGGGGGAGCTACCGCCTGGTCGTGGCGGAGGCCGACGTCGACTTCCTGCGTTTCCGACGGCTCGTCACGCAGGCGCAGGCGCAGTACGCGGCCGACCCGCGAGCAGCGAAGCACCTGCTCGAGTCGGCGCTCGGCCTGTGGCGAGGCGACGCGTTGCCGAGCCTCGACGGCCGGGTGTTCGCCGACGCCGCAGTGGCCCTCGAAGAGGGGTACCTCGCGGCCCGCGAGCTGCTGGTCCAGCTTCGCCTGGAGCTGGGCGACACCGGTGGCCTGGCCGCGGAGGTGGCCGGTCTTGCCGCGCGGCACCCCCTCCGGGAGTCGCTGGTGGCCAAGCAAATGGCCGTCTTGCACCGCGAAGGCCGGGCGGCCGAAGCGCTGCAAGCGTACGCGCGGACCAGGACTCTGCTGGCGGAAGAACTGGGTGTCGCACCCGGCCAGGAGCTGAAGGCGCAGTACGAACGGGTCCTCGGCAGCGCGCCGGCAGCGGAGCCCGCGACCCACCCGGAGCGCCGGTACCTGCCGCGGGTCGTCGCCGACTTCACGGGCCGGACCAGGGAAATCGACCGGCTGATCGAGCTGACCGGCGCCGCCGACGGCAGCGCGGTCGTCATCACCGCCCTGGACGGGATGCCCGGTATCGGCAAGACCACACTGGCGATCCGGGTCGGTCACCTGCTGTCCGAGCGGCATCCGGACGGCCAGCTCTTCCTCGACCTCCACGGTCACACGCCGGGTCAGACGCCGGTTCCGGCCACCGCCGCCCTGGATGTCCTGCTGCGCGGCGCCGGCGTACCGCCGGAACGCATCCCGGACGGCCTCGACCGCCGCGCCGAGCTGTGGCGGGACTCGGTGGCCGGCCGCCGGATGCTGGTGGTGCTCGACAACGCCGCCGACGCCGCCCAGGTCCGGCCGCTGCTGCCGGGCACCCCGGGCGTCCAGGTCCTCGTGACGAGCCGGCGACGGCTGGCCATGCTGGAAGGGGCGACGGCGCTCTCCCTCGACCTGTTGAGCGCCGTCGAAGCCGCGGAACTGTTCCGCCGGATCGCCGAACCGGGGCATCCGCCGTTCGACGCGGACCTCGTGCGGGAGATCACCGGTCTCTGCGGCCACCTCCCGCTGGCGATCCGGATCGCGGCGTCGCGCTTGCGGGCGCGGCCGTCATGGTCCCTCGGCTTCCTCGCGGAGCTGCTGCGAGACGAGGACCGCCGGCTCGGCGAGCTGGCCGCGGGAGATCGTAGTGTCGCCGCCGCGTTCGCCGTGTCCTACCAGCACCTCGGCGAGGCCGAGCGAGCCGGCTTCAGGCTGCTCGGGCTGCTGCCGGGCGGGGACTTCGACGTCCACGCCGCGGCGGCGGTCCTCGGCGTGCCGGCCATCGAGGCGGCTCCCCTGCTCGAGGAGCTCGTCGACGCGAACCTGCTGGCCCAGCACGCCGCGACGCGCTACCACTTCCACGACTTGCTCCGCCAGTACGCACAGACGACGACGGTCCGGGAGTGCACGGCAGACGAGCGGCACACGGCGATCCGGCGGCTGCTGGGGCACTACCTCGCACTCGGCCGGGCCGCCGAGCGGATGCTGGACCCGGGAAGGTCCGGCGGCGCGCCCGGTGGCGACGAGGAGCCGATCCTCGAGTCCGCCGAAGAAGCACGGGCCGTGGTAGCGGCGGAGCACCGCAACCTGATCGCCGCTTTGCGGGTCGCGACCAGGCACGCCGTACCGGACATCGCGTCGGACGTCGCGGTCACCTTCGGCCCGTTGCTGGTCCGGCGCGGGTACCTCGACGACGCACTCGACGTCTACGAACGCGGGCTCGAGATGGCCCGGGCCCACGGCGACCGCCGGACCGAGGCGGTGCTGCACCGCAGCAAGGGCCTCGCGCTCATCAACGTCCGAAGGCTGGATGCGGCGCTGGACAGCCTGCGGACCGCGCTCGCGATCGAGGAGGAACGGGGCGACGAGCTCGGAGCCGGCCGGGTGTACACCAACATCGGGATCGTCCACATCCGCAAGGGCCACTTCCGTGAAGCGATTCCGACCCTGCTCCGCGCCGGAAAGCTGGTCGCCACCGCCGGGACGGCACGCGATCGGGCGGCGCCGCTGCTCAACCTGGCCGTCGCCCACACGGGTGTCGGGCACTACGACGCGGCGATCGACTGCAGCCGGGAAGTGCTGGCGCTGACCGGCCTGGACAACCCCTACCTCGAGGCCACCGGCCTGCTGAACCTCGGCTACGCCCTCGCCGAGCGCGGTGACACGGGTGCGAGCCGTCCGTTTCTGGAACAGGCCTGCTCGCTGGCCCGTCGGATCGGCGCCACGGAGGTCGAAGCGCGCGCCCTGGTGTTCTTGGCCGCGGGTTTCAGCGCGCAGGGCCGCCACGACGACGCGCTCCAGCGCTGCCGGACCGCGCTGACCCTCGCCCGGGGCATCGGGCACAAGGACGTCGAGAACCGGGCGCTGACGGAGCTCGGGAGGATCCACGCCACCGCCGGCGCACCGGCGGACGCCCGCAGCTGCTTCACCGAAGCACTGCGCGTGTCCACGGAGGACAGAAGCAGTCAAACCGACGTGCTGGCCCATGACGGCCTGGCCAGAGTGGCCTTGTCCGTCGGCGATCGGCCGTCGGCGGTGGAGCACTGGACGACGGCCCTGTCGTTGGCCCGAGCGACCGGATTGCCGATCGCGGAAGGAATCGGGACCGAACTCGATCGGCTCACCGCGGAAGAACAGACCTGATCGTCGCATCCGGCCGCGGCCCGGCCCCGCCGCCCGCCGCGTCACCGGGTGGACGGGCAACGGCCGGTTCTTCAGAAGCCGAACAGGCGCGCGACCCGATCGGCCAGCTCGTCTTCGGTCGTGCCGGTGTCAAGCTCGATCGCGTGCAGGCCGAGGGCCTCGGTCTCGGCGCGGAGGCGGTCGGTGAACATCCGGTCCCGCTCCAGGAGGTTGTGCAGGGCGCGCTGTTCCGGCTGCAATGCGGGTGCCGGGAACCCGGCCGTTCCCGGCGCGGCGCCCGACAACGTCAACGGCGGTCCGACAGCGCTGGGAGCGCTTCTAGTCCAACAACCACTTCGGTCGCCCGACGGAAACCACGGCGCTCCCCGAAAGGAGCGGACGGCTCAGGCGAGCGGCGCGGTGCTGGCGCGCAGCACGCACTTCGCGGCGGGCGACCAGCGTTCGGTGACCGGGCCGCCGTCGACCAGTTCCAGCACCGATTCGGCCACCGAGACGCCGTACTGGTGCACGTCGATGCTCATCGTGGTCAGCGAGGGCGTGGCCAGGCGGCACAGGGTCGAGTCGTCCCAGGCGATGATGCCGAGCTGGTCCGGCACGCGGACCCCGAGCTCCTTGGCGGCGCCGAGCCCCGCCAGGGCCATCACGTCGTTGTCGTAGAGGATCGCGGTCGGCGGCGCACCGCCGGAAAGCAGCTCGGTGGTGCGTTTCGCCCCGGACTCCTCGGAGTAGTCGCCCTCGGCGAGCAACGGCTCGATGCCCGCCTCGTGGCAGCCGGCGACGAGCGCGTCGGTGCGGGCCCGGGTGTGCAGCAGCTGCGCGGGCCCGGTCACCCGGGCGATGCGCCGGTGACCGAGGTCGAGGAGGACCTGCAGGGCCTCACGGACCGGCCCGGCGTTGTCGGTGCGCACGGCCGGGAAGCCGTGGTCCGCCTCGGGCTCCCCCACCAGGACCGCCGGCATGTCCAGCGACCGCAACAAGGCCGGCCGGGGGTCGTCGTGGACCAGGTTGACCACCACGGTCGCCTCGACCATCCGCTGCGCGGCCCACCGCCGGTACGCCGCGAGCTCGCCGTCCTGAGTGCTGACGACGTGCAGCAGCAGCGACAGGTCCCAGTCCGCGAGGTGCTGCTCGATGCCCGCGATGAACTCCATGAAGAACGGCTCGGTGCCGAGCAGCCGGGGTGGGCGGGCCAGCACCAGGCCGATCGCGCCGGGGGGATGGTGCGTACTCATCTAGAACCTCATCGCCGGAGAGCGAAGCGCGTTCGCCGAGCGCAGCACCAGCGGGTCGGCGAAAGCAGCCGGGTCGACCGCGTTCGCGGTGCGGACCAGGAACGACCGGGTTTCGCCCGGCAGCAAGGTGACCAGCATGTCGTCGACGACGGCGTCGGGCGCCACGCGGTCCACCAGGAGGGCGACGTCCCGGGCCAGTGCGGAAGCGGTGACGTCGACGCGGTAGCCGCCGGGCACCGCCGTGGCCTCGGCGGCCAGCGGACCGGGCAGGTAGTCGTGCTCGAGGTCTTCGCCGAAGACGTGCACGAGCCTGGTCTCCTCGGTGGTCGCCACGAGCACCTCCTTCCCGGTTCCGGCCGGTGCCAGCTCGGCGGTGGAGCGGGCCGGCACGGTGAACCGCAGTGTACGGAGCCCGGTGACCTGCCCGGCGACCGTGCGCGTTTCCAGCTCGAGATCACCCGACCACGGCGTGGCGGTGTCGTTGACCGCGATGACGACGTCTTCGCCGTCGCGCGGCTGGACCGTCAGCAGCCGCGGCGCGAAAGCGTGCTTGAGGGCGTACCACAACGGCTTGAGCCGTTCGTCCGAGTCGATCGCGGCCCACGAGGTGACCGGCCAGCAGTCGTTGAGCTGCCAGACGAGCGCCCCGGCGGTGCGCGGCCACCACGACCGGAAGTGTTCGATCCCGAAGGCGACCGCGCGGGTCTGGTTGAGCTGGGTCGCCCAGTGCCAGTCGGGGAACGCCTCCGGCCGCGGCAGGTGGGCCGCGAGGCCGCGGTCGAGCTTGCCGTTGCCGTCCTCGGCCTTCTGGTGCACCAGAAACGCCGGCGAGGTCGGGGTGAGCGGGTCGTCGTGGATCCACCGGGTCAGGGTGGCCCACGTGGGCGGCCCCTGGAAGCCGAACTCCGAGCAGAACCGCGGGATGTGGTCGCGGTAGCAGGTGTAGTCGATCCGGTTCCACACATCCCACTCGTGCCGGGTGCCGTGGTCGGGGTCGTTGGGGTGGACTTCGCCCGGGCTGTACGGGCTTCCCGGTGCGTAGTGGCGGGTCGGGTCCAGCTCGGCGACGATGGCGGGCAGCAGCTCGGTGTAGTACTTCAGGCCCCACGTGCGGCCGTCGAGCTGTTCGGGCCAGCCCCAGTCGGCGAACCCCCACAGGTTCTCGTTGTTGCCGTTCCACAGGGCGAGGGAGGCGTGCGGCGTCAGCCGGGCGACGTTCTCCCGCGCCTCCGCCTCGACCTCCGTCCACAGTGGCTCCTCCTCGGGGTAGGAGGCGCAGGCGAACGGGAAGTCCTGCCACACCAGGACCCCGCGTTCGTCGCAGACGTCGTAGAAGTCCTCGGTCTCGTAGATCCCGCCACCCCAGATGCGCAGCAGGTTGAGGTTCGCCCCGAGGGCCTGGTCGACCCGGCGGACGAGCCGCTCGCGGGTGATCCGGGTGAGGAAGTGGTCGTCGGGAATCCAGTTGGCGCCCTTGGCGAACACCGGCGTGCCGTTGACCACGAACGTGAACGGGGTGCCGATCCCGTCCGGCTCGGTGTCGACGGTGATGGTCCGGAACCCGATGCGGCGCCGGTAGGCGTCGAGCACCGTGCCGGACCCGACGAGGTCGACTTCGAGGTCGTAGAGCGGGTGTTCGCCGTATCCGGCGGGCCACCACAGCCGGGCGTCCGGCACCGTCAGCGTCACGGTCCCCCGGGTGCCGCCCGGTTCGACGGTGGCGCGGGCCGTCCGGTTTCCGGCCGGGATCGACGCCACCAGCTCGAGCCGCTCGCCGGGCACCGGGCCGGCGTGCTCGACGTCCGCGTGCACCGTGACGCGGCCGGTGCCGTCCTCGTCGACCGTCACCAGCGGCCGCACGGCCGCGAGCCGGGCGGTGGTCCACCGTTCGAGCCGGACCGGCTTCCAGATACCCGCGGTCTGCAGGTCCGGTCCCCAGTCCCAGCCGAACGAGCAGGCCATCTTGCGGACCATGTTGAACGGGCTCAGGTAGGCGTGGGCGCGCCGGCCCAGCTCCGCCTCGACCTTCTCGGCGTGGGTCAGCGCACTCTCGATCTCGACGAGCAGGGTGTTCGTGCCGTCCCGCAGTACCCCGCGGACGTCGAAGCGGTACGTGCGGTGCATGTTGGCGGTCCGCCCGAGCTCCCGGCCGTTGAGGGTCACGGTCGCCACGGTGTCGAGGCCGTCGAAGACGAGATCCGTGCGTTCCGCCGAAGCCGGTGCCGAGGACTCGAACTCGAGCGTGTAGCGCCACCCGGCCCGGTGCGTCCAGGCCACGTCGGCCTCGGCGGTGTCGAGGTACGGATCCTCGATCAGGCCGGCGGCCAGCAGGTCCAGGTGGACGGAGCCCGGCACGGTGGCGGGCAGCGCGCGGCCCTGGACCGGGTCCGGAACCGGGCCGGCCACGGCCTCGATCCGCCAGCCGTCGTGCAGTTCCTGACGGTTCATCTCGAGCGCTCCTAACGCGGCCGGCGGCTCGCTCCCGGAGCCGCCCAGTCTCTGACGCGATTGTTACTCAAGTAATTTAAGTAAGTCAACGCGGTTGAGGTTCAGACCATGTCTTGATCATGCCCGTGGTCCGTAGCACCAGCAACGCGCGAAGTGCGCGTCACCCACCTTCTCCTCCACCGGTGTCGTGGCGCAGACGTCCATCGCCAAGCCGCAGCGGTCGCGGAACGGGCAACCGCTGTGCCCGCCGGGATCGAGTCCGCCGCCCACCGGCTCGGCCGGCTCCGCCACTACCGTCCCCCGCTTGTCGGGATCGGGAGCGGCCGCCGCGAGCAGCTGGGTGTAGGGGTGCTTCGGCCGCAGGATCACCTCCGAGGCCGGGCCGCGTTCGACGATCCGGCCGCGGTAGAGCACCGCGATGTCGTCGGCGAAGTGGCGGGCCGTGGCCAGGTCGTGCGTGATGTACAGGACGGCCAGCCGGTCCTCGCGCTGCAGCCGCCCCAGGAGGTTGAGCACCCCGAGGCGGATGGAGACGTCGAGCATCGACACCGGCTCGTCCGCGATCACCACCTTCGCGCCGGGCGCGAGCGCCCGGGCGATCGCCACGCGCTGGCGCTGCCCGCCGGACAGTTCGTGCGGCCGCCGCCGCGCGATTTCGTCGGCCGGGGTCAGGTTGACCCGCTCCAGCAGGTGCAGGACCTGCCGCCAGGTGTCTTCGCGGCCCCGGGCGCGCCCGTGCAGCAGCAACGGCCGGGCCAGGTGGTGTTCGACGGTGTGGAAGGGGTTCAGCGACGCGAACGGGTCCTGGAAGACCATCTGCACGTGATCGCGATACTTCCGGCCGGAGACCTCGGTGCCGTCGTCGGCGCTGACCACGATCCGGCCGGACGTCGGCGGCTCGAGGCGCGCGACCATCCGGGCGATCGTCGACTTCCCCGACCCCGACTCGCCCACCAGCGCCGTCGTCCGGCCGGGCGCCAGGGTGAACGACACGTCGTCGACCGCGCGCAGCCGGGACCGGCGCACGCCGTCGCGGACCCGGAAGTCCTTGACCAGGCCGCGGACCACCAGCTCGGTCATCGGACGCCTCCGTCGGCGAGGGCCTGGTCGCGCAGGAACGCCCCGCGCTCCCCGGTCAGGCTCGGGAACGACGCGAGCAGCGTCCGGGTGTAGGGGTGCGACGGCGACCGGTACACCCGCTCGGCCGCGGCGAATTCGACGATCTCCCCGTCCTTCATCACCGCGATCCGGTCGGCGATCTCCAGCAGCAGCGGCAGGTCGTGGGTGATGAGGACGACGGCGATGCCGAACTCGTCCCGCAGCCGCAGGATCTGCTTCAGGATCCCTCGCTGCACCACGACGTCCAGCGCGGTCGTGGGCTCGTCCATGATCATCACCTGCGGGTCGAGCAGCAGGGCCATCGCGATCATCACGCGCTGCCGCATCCCGCCCGACAGCTCGTGCGGGTACGAACCCAGCCGGGCGGGGTCGACGCCGACCAGCCGCAGGACCTCTTCGCACTTCGCTTTCCGTTGCGCCTTCGGCAGGTCCGGGCGGTGGGTGGTCAGGACGTCGTCCAGCTGTGAACGCACGGTGGTCACCGGGTTCAGCGCGTTCATCGCGCCTTGGAAGACCATCGAGAGGCGGTCCCAGCGGAACGCGCGCAGCTCCTCGCGTTCCAGGGCCGGCACGTCGATGTCCGAGCCGTCGCGGTCGTGCAGGACGACCGCGCCCGCGGTGACCTCCGCGGGCGGCCGGTGCAGCCGGTTGATCGCGTAGGCCAGGGTCGTCTTCCCGCACCCGGATTCCCCGGCCAGGCCGAGGATCTCGCCGCGCCGGAGCGTGAAGGACACGTCTTTGACCGCGTGGACCGGGGTCGCGGTGCGGTAGACGACGTCGAGGTGGTCGACGCTCAGCACGACGTCGTCCTCGACCTCGGCCACCTCCCGGGTTTCCGGCCGTTCGGCCCGGCGCCGCCGGCCCGCCACCCTCAGCTTCGGGTTGATGATCTCGTCGATGCTGAAGTTGATCAGCGAGAGCCCGCAGCCGAACAGGGCGATGATCAGCCCGGGCGGGACGAACCACCACCAGGCGTCCCGCTGGAGTGCGAACCCGTTCTGGGCGAAGTAGAGCATCGTCCCCAGCGTCGAGGAGTTCGACGCGCCGAGCCCGAGGAACGACAGCCCGGCCTCGGACAGGATCGCCGCGATCACCGCGAACACGAACTGCGACGCCAGCAGCGGCAGCAGGTTGGGCAGGATTTCGACGGTGATGACGCGCCAGCGCTTCTCCCCCGCGACCCGTGCCGCTGCGACGTAGTCGCGATTGCGCAGCGACAGCGTCTGGGCGCGCAGGACACGGGCCGAAGCCGCCCACCCGGTGCTGGCCAGGACGAGCGCGACCGTCCACGCACCGCGGGACTCGGGCGGCACGAACCCGGCGATGACGATCACCAGCGGCAGCCCGGGAATGACCAGCATGATGTTGGAGAACAACGAAAACACCTCGTCGACCGCGCCGCCCGCGTAGGCGCCGATGACGCCGAAGAACGCGGAGAGCACCGTCGCGAGCACCCCGACGATCAGGCCGATCTGGAGGGAGCCGCGGGTGGCGTACGCCAGCTGGGCGAAGACGTCCTGCCCGGTCTGGGTGAGACCGAGGAGGTGGCCGTGGCCCGGTGGGGCGAGGCCGGCGTCACGGATGGCGTCGGGGTCACCGACGAACAACGGTCCGAAGATCCCGAACAGGGCGATCACGGCGACCAGGCCGAGCCCGACGCCGAGGCGGGGCGACCACGTCGGCAGGACCGCGCGCAGCCCGCTGATGCGGCCCCGGCGGACGGGCGTCAGGATCGGCGCGCCGGTGGTGGTTTCGGGGCTGAGGTTCGTCACGTGTCGTTCCCCTTCTCAGGCCCGGGCGCGGGTGCGCGCGTCGATCAGCCCGTACAGCAGGTCGATCACGAGGTTGGCGCCGAGCACGGCCACCGTGATGATCAGGAAGATCCCCTGCATCAGCGCGTAGTCGTTGTTCTGCACCGCCTGCAGCAGCTTCGAGCCGATCCCGGGGTAGGCGAACACCTGCTCGGTGACGATCGACCCGGACACCACGAAGCCGAGCGAAATCGCGAACCCGGCGACCGACGGCAGGACCGCGTTCCGGGCGGCGTAGCGCAGCATCACGCGCCCGTCGCGCAATCCTTTGGCCTGCGCGGTCAGCACGTAGTCCTCCGACCCGGTGGACACCATCATGTTGCGCATGCCCAGCAACCACCCACCGACCGAAGAGACGACGATGGTCAGGGCGGGCAGCGTGCCGTGGTACACGGCCGAGCCGATGAAGTCGGCGTTCCACCCCGGGTCGAGGGCGACGTCGTAGCCGCCGAGCAGCGGGAACCACCCGAGTGCGCCGGCGAGCAGCGCCGCCAGCAGCAGCGCCAGCCAGAAGTACGGGACCGCGGCCAGAACCGTGGTCCCCGGCACGAGGGCGTCGAGCCACGTGCCGCGCTTCCAGCCGACGATCACGCCCAGCCCGACCCCGAGCACGAACGACAGCAGCGTCGCGATGCCCACCAGGACCAGCGTCCAGGGCAGGGCTTGGGCGATGACGTCGGAGACCTTGGCCGGGAAGACACTGACCGACACGCCGAGGTCGCCGTGCCGCAGCCGGTCCAGGTAGCTGACGTACTGGGACCACAGCGGCTCGTCGCTGTGGGTGCCGAGCAGCAGCTCGTAGGCGCGGCGCACCGACGGATCGGGCGCCCCGCCGCGCTGGGCCAGCTTCGCGAGCAGGACGTCCACCGGGTTGCCGGGGAGCAGGCGCAGGATGAAGAAGTCGAGCGTCAGCGCCGCCCACAGGGCCACCAGGTAGAACGCCAGTTTCCGGAGGTAGTAGCTCATCGTCTCGCCGGTCACCGACCCACGGGCTTGAGCGTCTTGTAGATCTGGGCCTGATCCGGCCGGCTCCACACCGCCGGGAAGGCGTACAGGTTGTCCTTGGCCGGCCAGCCGGTGAACTTGTCCGAGTGGTACTCGCTGGTCGTGCCGCCGGTCAGGATCGGGATGTAGGGCATGTCCTGCTCGACCCGGGTCTGGACGACGTCGAAGTAGGGCTGGCGCTTCGCCGCTTCGGTCGAATCGATGCCCTTGACGGCGTTGAGCGCCGCGTCGACTTCGGGGTTGGAGTAGCGGCTGTAGTTCGGGTAGGCCGATTCGCCGACCTTGGCCGTGGTCTCGGTCGAGAAGTAGTAGTTGTAGTCGTAGAACGGATCCGCCGACGGGCCCTGGTTCATCGCGTCGATCAGCAGCTGGAAGCGGCCGCGGACGCGCGCGTCGGCCCATTCGTTGTAGGACACCTGCTGGGCGAGCAGCTTGATGCCGGCCGGCTGCAGCTGCTGGGTCATGGTGGTGATCGCGGTGATGTAGTCGGTCCAGCCCGAGGGCACCTGGACCGTCAGCTCCAGCGGCTTGCCGTCCTTGGCGAAGAGACCGTCCGGGCCCTTCGCGTAGCCCGCGCCCAGCAGCAGCCCGGCCGAGCGGGCCAGGTCGGGCGCCTTCGGGGCGAGCTTCTCCTGCAGCTTCGGGGAAACGTACTTGGCGTCGCGGCCGAGCAACGTGAACCCGGGCGAGATGTCGGAGGCGGTGTCCTCGAAGGCCAGCGAGTTGAGCTGGGTGCGGTTGATCGCGTAGTGGATCGCCTTGCGGACGGCCGGGTCGGTCTGCGGGCCGGCGCAGCCGAGGGCGGCGTTCGAACAGGCCGTGAGGTTCATCTGGTTCATCGGGATCGTGATGGCCTGGTAGCCCGGGTAGTTCTTCGCGACGTCCTTGATGTCGGGCACCGGCCCGGTCTGCCAGTCGATCTGCTTGCCCGCCAGCGCGTCCGCGCCGGACTGGTTGCCGGCCAGCGCGAGGTAGCGGATCCGCTTCACCGCGGGCTCGCCGCCCCAGTAACCCGGGTTGGCCTTGAACGTGAACGCCTGCGGCTTGAACTCCTCCAGCACGAACGGGCCGGTGCCGACCGGCTGCGCGATCACGTCGTTGGCCGGATCGGGGATCTTCGACCACAGGTGCCGGGGAACGATGAAGGTCTTGCCGAGGACCTGCGGGCCCTGCATGAACGCCGGCTTCGGGAAGGTGATCCGGACGTGGGTGTCGTCGGTGGCGACGGCCTCGCCGTCGTAGCCGGTGGTGTTGATGGTCTTGTTCTTCGCGACCATGTCGAGCGTGAACGCGACGTCCTGGGCCGTGAAGGGGGTGCCGTCGGAGAACTTCACGTTCGGCCGCAGGGTGACCAGCAACCGGGTGCCGTCGGCGTTCCAGGCGAAGTCGGTGCCCAGCAGCGGGACGGGCTTCGCGTCCTGCGTGATGTTGTAGAAGAACAGCGGTTCGAAGATCGTCCCCGGGCCCTCCATCGTGCTGGAGGAGAACGGGTTGAAGTTGATCTGGTAGTCGCCCGACTGACCGGTGTAGGAGACGAGCGTGCGGTCCGCGGCGGAGCCGCTTTCCGAGGACCCGCACCCGGTGACGAGCGTGGTGGCCGCGACCGCGGTGAGCACGGCGCCGCACACCCGGCGACGCGACGACTGAACCGACATCAAGTCCTCCTGGCTGGGCTGCGTTGACCTCCGCCGTTCACGGCAGGCACAAGACTGGAGGCATTGTTAAGTCACCGAAGAAATTAAGTCAAGACTTTCTCGTCATCTACCGACCTTGGACGCGTCATCTACGCCCAGCTGGCCCCCGGCGCCTTGCTACCCTTCGCGAACCGACCTAAGTAAGTTGTCAGGAGTTCGGATGAGTGGGCCCACCAGGACGACCCCGCACACCAGCAGCCGGGCCGCGGTCCTCGACGTCATCCGGGCCGCCGGCACCATCAGCCGGGTCAGCCTGGTTTACGCCACCGGCCTGACCGGTGCCACGATTTCCACCGTCGTCCGCGGCCTCATCGACGACGGCCTGGTCCGGGAATCCGGCCGCGCCGAATCCACCGGCGGCAAGCGCCGGGTCCTGCTGCAGCTGAACCCGTCCGCCCGGTACGCCGTGGGCATCCACCTCGACCACGCCGACATCACGTACGTGGTCACCGACCTGGCGGGCGCCGTAGTCGCGCGCATCTCCCGGCCCGGTGCGGGGGACGCCGCTCCGGAAGCGGTGGTGAAGCGGATGACCGACGAGGCCACGGCGCTCGTCGCGAGCGCCGCCGTCGACCGCGACCGCCTGCTGGGGTTCGGCCTGGTCTTCCCCGGCCCGCTCAGCGCCAACGAAGGAATGGCGATCACCCCGCCGGCCATGCGGCAGTGGGCGGACTTCCCGCTGGGCGGGGAGATGCGCCGCGCCACCGGCCTGCCGGTCGTGCTCGACAACGACGCGACCGCCGCGGCGCTCGGCGAGCACTGGTCCGGCGGCGTCGGCATGCCGGCCACCTTCGCCGCGCTGTACATGGGCAGCGGTATCGGCGCGGGCCTGATCGTCAACGGGATCAGCTACCGGGGCGCGAGCGGCAACACCGGCGAAGTGGGCCACGTCTGCCTCGACCTGGACGGTCCCGAGTGCTGGTGCGGTGCGCGCGGCTGTCTCGAGGTCCTCGCCGGACCGGCCGCGGTCGTGGCCGCCGCGCGCGCCGACCGGCGGCTCGCCCGCGCGGCCGGGCTGTCCCGGCGGGACCACACCCCGGATCAATCGGTGATCCCGGACTTCGCCGCGGTCAGCCGGGCGGCGCGACGCGGCGACGAGGGCGCGGTCGCCCTGCTGGAAAGCTCGGCCCGCTACGTCGCTGTCGCCGTACGGAACCTCGCGAACATCATGGACCTCGAGGCCGTGGTGCTCACCGGCCCCAGCTTCGCCATCGCCGGGCCGAGTTACCTGCCGGCGGTCGAGCGGGAACTGGACCAGACGTTCTTCGCCCGCGCCAACCACACCGTCGAAATGCGGCTGTCCCGGGCGGCGGCAACGGCGCCGGCGATCGGCGCCGCCGCGATGGTGCTGCAGTCCGAGCTCGTGCCGCTGCACAGCGGCCTGCGGCTGCCGGAGAACCTCCGGCCGTCCGAACCCCCGCTGTCGCCCGCCTCCTGAGCCCGCTCAAGCGCGACCGGTCACCACGCCGCCGGCGAACGACGCGCACGGGGGCAGCCGGGTGATCAGCGCGGCCTGGTAGGCGTGGCTCGGCGAGCAACCAGGCCGACACCACCTCGGCGGCGAGCAGACGGCTCTCGGACACCCGACCTCCTCGGTCCGCACGACCAGAGTCCCGCCCATCTTACTTCATTAATCTACTTAAGTACGGTAGGTCGGTGCTGGCCCGGCACGCCAGCCGACGTGCACCGGTGAACTACACCCTGAGGGTATACACGCCACGTATACACCTCGGGTATAGTGATCATCGCTCCCGGGAGTCCGGGGTGAAGGAGGGACCAGGGGAATGTCGGTTTCGCATACCTTGCTCGCGTTGCTCGAACCGGGCCCGCGGCATGGCTACGACCTGAAGCGGGCGTACGACGAGCAGTTCGGGCAGGACCGCCCGCTGGCCTACGGCCAGGTCTATTCGACGTTGTCGCGACTGCTGCGCAACGGCATGGTCGAAGTGGCGGGCATCGAGAGCGGCGACGGGCCGGAGCGGAAGCGCTACACGATCACCGACGCCGGGGTCACCGACGTCGAGACGTGGCTGCGCACTCCGGAGAACCCGCAGCCGTACCTGCAGAACACGCTCTACACCAAGGTGGTCCTCGCGCTGCTGTCCGGGCGGAGCGCTTCCGAGGTGCTCGACGTCCAGCGCGGCGAACACCTGAAGGTGATGCGTTCGCTCACCAAACGCAAGAACGGGGGCGAACTCGCCGATCAGCTGATCTGCGACCACGCGCTCTTCCACCTCGAGGCGGACCTGCGGTGGCTGGAGCTCACCGCCGCACGCCTCGGCGAGCTCGAGAAGGCGGTGCGCTGATGACCACGCCGGGAACGCCGTTGCTCATCGGCAGCGGACTGCACAAGTCGTTCGGCCCGACACGGGCGCTCGACGGGGCGGCGCTGTCCGTCTCGGCGGGGGAGGTGCTCGCGATCATGGGCTCGTCCGGTTCGGGCAAGTCGACGCTGCTGCACTGTCTCGCCGGCATCGTCCGGCCGGACTCGGGGACCATCAGCTACCGCGGCGCCGACCTGGTCGGCATGGACGACAAGGGACGGAGTGCGTTGCGGCGCACCGAGTTCGGCTTCGTGTTCCAGTTCGGCCAGCTGGTGCCCGAGCTGTCCTGCCTGGAGAACGTCGCGCTTCCGCTGCGGCTCACCGGGGCCAAACGCAAGCAGGCCGAGGCCACGGCGACCGAATGGCTCGCCCGGCTGGAGGTCGACGGGCTGGCGAAGCGGCGTCCGGGCGACGTGTCCGGCGGGCAGGCGCAGCGGGTCGCGGTGGCGCGGGCGCTGGTGACCGGGCCGAAGGTGGTCTTCGCGGACGAGCCGACCGGCGCGCTCGACTCGCTCAACGGCGAGAAGGTCATGCAGATGCTCACCCAGGCGGCGCGGGAAACGCACGCCGCGGTGGTGCTGGTGACCCACGAACCGCGCGTCGCGGCCTATTCGGACCGAGAGATCGTGGTGCGGGACGGGCACACGGTCGACCGGGAGCTGGTCGCATGATGCGGGATCTCGCACTGGGCCTCCGGCTGGCCGTCGGGGGCGGCCGGATGTCCGGCGCGGCGCTGCTGCGCCTCGCGATGACCGCGTTCGGGATCGCCCTCGCGGTCGCCGTGCTGCTGCCCGCGGCGGCGGTCCACCACCTGGCCGGCGCGCAGGCGGAGCGCAGGGCGGCGATCGCGCAGGTCACCGAGCCGCGCGCGGGCGTCGCCCCGCTGCTGGCCTACAACTGGTACGCGTCGGTCGGCGACGACTTCGTGAAGGTCACCGCGGTCGCGGCGACCGGCGCGAACTCGCCGGTGCCGCCGGGGCTCAACCGGCTGCCCGCGCCGGGCGAGCTCGCCGTGTCGCCGGAGCTCGCCGCGAAGCTGGCCGCCCCGGACGGCGGTTCGCTGAAGGCGCGACTGCCGGGGCAGGTGGTCGGCCGGATCTCGCGGGAAGGCGTCCCCGGCGCAGACGATCTGTCCGCTTTCTACGGGGTGCCGGCCGCACAGATCGAGGCCGAGGGCACCGAGGGCACCAAGGTCTACGCGTTCGGCCGGCCCTACACCGGGCTCGGGCTGTCGGCGATCTTGCTGGGCGTCATCCTGCCGATCGCGGCGGTGCTGCTGCTGCCGCTGCTGATCTTCGTGACCACCGCGTCGCGGATGGGCGCGGCGCAACGGGAACGCCGGCTCGCCGCGCTGCGGCTGATCGGCCTGGACTCCCGGCAGGTCAAACGGGTCGCGGCGGCCGAATCGCTGGTCGGGGCCGGGATCGGGCTCGTGGCCGGGATCGGGTTCTTCGCCGTGCTGCGCACGTTCGTCGCCGACATCCTGCCGTTCGGCCTGCGGATCTTCCCGGAGGACTTCGTCCCGTCCTGGCCGCTCGTCGTGGTGATCGTGCTGCTGGTGCCCGGGCTCGCGGTCGGCTCGGCGCTGTTCGGGCTGCGCCGCACGATCGTGGAGCCGCTCGGAGTGGTCCGCCAGGGCAAGCCGGTGCGCCGGCGGATGTGGTGGCGCTGGGCGCTCACCGCGACCGGCGTGCTGTTCCTGGCCGCCACCCTGGCTTTCGACCGCGGGGACGGCGACACCGCCGGCGCGCTGGCCCTCGCGGTGGGCAGCGTGTTCCTGCTGCTGGGGGTCACGGCCCTGCTGCCGTGGCTGGTCGAGCGGCTCGTCGAGCGGCTGCACGGCGGTTCGCCGTCGTGGCAGCTCGCGATCCGGCGGCTGCAGCTGGACAGCGGCACCGCCAGCCGCGTGGTTTCCGGTCTGGTCGTCGTGCTGGCCGGCACGATCCTGATCCAGGGTGTGATCACCTCGCTCGGCAGCGGCATCGACCGGCACGAGTCGCCGGCCGGGGTGGCCGCCGTCCCGGTGCGGGTGCAGACCACCGCCGCGCACGAGGCCGAGGTCGGCAGGCTGGCGACGTCGGCGGCCGGGGTGACCGGTGCGCACCCGGCCAGGAACATCACGTTCCTGGCCGGGCAGGAGCGGTACTACGGCCTGGTCGGCGATTGCGTGGCGCTCCAGGCGCGGGCGGACATCGGCGGCTGCTCCGACGGCGATGCGTTCTACGTGGTGCCGGCCGAGGGCGGCGCGGCGCCGACCGGCCGGCTGCAGCTGCAGGGCTATTCCCGCGGCGGGGAAGTGCCCGGTCCGGAGTGGACGGTCCCGGGCGACCTCCGGGTCGTGCGGGCGGGCGACACGCTGGCGGGCGACAGCCTGCTGGTCACGCCCGGCGCGCTCGGCGGGCTCGCACTCCCGGACTCGTCGGTCGCGGTCTACGTGTCGGGCACCGGCGACCCGAAGGTGCTGGCCGACAACGTCGGGAGGGCGGTCAGCCCGCTCGCGTGGAACGCCGCGGTCAGCAACAGCGACTACCTGAGCGATTACGTCGAGCGGGACAAGCGGATGGTGGCGAGCTTCCGCGCGGTGCTGCTCACCGCGTCGCTGTTCGTGCTCGCGGTGGCCGCGATGAGCCTGCTCATGCTGTCGATCGAGCAGATCAGCGAACGACGGCGGCCGCTCGCGGCGCTGTCCGCGGCCGGGGTGCCGATCGGGGTGCTGGCCCGCGGATCGCTGTGGCAGACCGCGATTCCGGTGGTGGTCGGCGTGGTGCTGGCGGTCGCGGCGGGGCTCGGGCTGACCGCCCCGATCCTGCGGCTGGCGGACCGCCCGATGATCATCGACGTCCCGGCGCTGCTCGCACTGGCGGGCGCCACGGTGACGGCGGTCCTGCTGGTGACCGTGTTGACGATGCCGTTGCTGCGGCAAGTGACCCGATTGGACACCCTGCGCTCGGAATGAGCCGGCCGAGGACACCAGGGGACGCGGTGCGCCGGGCTCGCGAAGGGGGCGAGCCCGGCGTCACCTGTTCCCCGAACCCGACGCGAGACTCGCGTCGGTAGCGGACATCGTGGTCTTGGACCACCAATCCGCGTGAAACTCCTTCGGCAGGGGAACAGCACTCACCTACAACACCGGCCTTTCGCCTGGCCGGAGGCGTGGTGACAATGGTTCAAACGGCAAGTACCGGGTGTGTCGCGAAAACGAGGTGCTTACCGGTTGAGCTGAACGGAATTCAGCAAGGTCCGCGCGGCCTGCGCATTGGCGTGCGAGCTGTTGATTTCGAGGGTGTAGGCGCCGAGTGTCCGGCGTTGGCGCGCGGGTAGCGGGTCTTGCGGAGAGGGGCTGTCCGAGGCAGTGCCGGCACGGCTGGTCAGCGACACGAACAGCGAGAAACATCCGCTGTCGAGCGGGACCTTCCCCAAAACGGGTGCGGGGCAGAGCGCCAGGGTGTTGGTGTCGGGCTCGCTGGTGAACGTGCGGACCTTCTGCCCGTCGGGGAGCTGCACCGACTTGAGCGGCGATTCGATCACCGGAGGCTTGGTGCCGATCTTCGCCAGCAGCGTCACCATGTCCGCGGCCGTCACCGGCTTCGTGGTCCGCACCCAGATCCATCGATCCGGCCCGTCCTGCCACCTGACCGACTGCGGATCCGGGATCTGACCGGCGTTCGAGGGCTTCGCGGCCAGTGCACTGCGCGGTGCGGTGCCGTCACGGACGTCGATCTCGAACGCGTACTGATGCCCCTGCCCGTAGTGCAGGGCAGCGAAGTGCGGCTGGACGGCCCACATCAGCAGATCCCAGGAACCGTCCTCGAGGCTCACCGCCGGCGCGGCCGGAGGCACCTTCTCGGTGGCCGACGGCCCGTCCGGCGCGGCGGACGAGGAACTCCCGAGCGTGGCCGGTGGTACCAGCGCGCTGTCCCGGCCCAGCACCCCGACGGCCCCCACACCGAGGGCGGCCACGGTGAGCGTCACCGCCGCGACGCCGGCCGTGCGGCGACGCCGGATCCGGCGGGTCGCGCCGGTGAGCACGTCGCCGGGATCGGGGGCCAGGGACTCCTGAGCGCGCAGCGCGCGGCGCAACTGCTCGAGGTCGGTCATCACACACTCTCCTTGCCTTCTTTGAGCTGGACACGCAGCGCGCTCAAGCCGCGTGAGATGTGGCTGCGCACCGTCCCGGACGCACAGCCGAGCACCGCGGCGATCTCGTCGTCGTCGCGGTCCTCGTAGAACCGCAGCACGATGGACGCTCGCTGGGCGCGGCTCAGCCGTGCGAGCAGGCCGGCGAGCTGGTCGGCGTCGGCGATCCGCCACGCGGGATCGGGCGCGGTCGGCTCGCGGAACCGGGTGACATCGGCGGTGGCGTACACCGACCGCTGGTACCAGCGGCGGCGCCAGGACAGGTAGCCGTTGACAATGATCTTCCGCATGTACAGCTCGGGCCGGTCCGCCGCCGCCACCCGCCGCCAGCGTTGGTGCGCCCGCACCAGGGCGTCCTGCACCACGTCCTGGGCCAGCTCACGGTCACCGGTCAGCACGGCGGCGAACCGCACCAGGCTGGGCAGGTGCTCACGTGCGAACTCTTCGAACTGCACACCTCTTAAGATGCCGCTGCCCCGGCGATCTGTTGCAGGTGCGTTAGCTCGCCGTCGCGATCGCGGAGCGGGAAGCACATGAATGGAGATCGTCACCCTCAGCACGATCCCGGCGGCTGCCGCACCGCAGCTTCCGGGTCACCTGTGCAGCAGGGACAAGATCACCCGGACATGCTCTCGACACGGTGACACCCCCGGCGCTACCGGTGACGGACCTTGGCCGGTCCTGGCGATCATCGCTTTGCAGGCGCCGGGCCGAACGCACGGAGGGCGTGGGCCACCAGCGTGTGGAGCTGCTCGGGGCCGGGCATGCCGAGGTGGAAGACGAGCCGGTGGTAGAGGGGGCCGTAGACCAGGTCGAGGGCCACGTCCAGGTCGGCGTCGGCGGGGAGCTGCCCGTCGAGCTGGGCTTGGTGCATGCGCCTCTTGAATTCGTCGATGCGTGGCCGGATGAGCCGCTCCCGCAATTCGTGGGCCAGCTCGGCGTCGTGGAGGGCTTCGGCGATGAGCCCGACGACGGCGGAGGCGTTCGGCGACGTGAGGAGGTCGATGACGGCAGTGAGCTGCGCGTGCAGGTCGGCGCCAAGGTCGCCGGTGTCTCGATGGTGGACGACCGTGGTGGCCACGTCGTCGACGGCGTCCAAGACGACGGCACCTTTGGAGGGCCACCACCGATAGATCGTCTTCTTGCTGACGCCGGCGCGGGCCGCGATGGCCTCGATCGTGAGCCGTCCGTAGCCAAGCTCGGTGCACAGTCGCAGCGCCGCGTCCAGGATGGCCCGGCGGCTGGCCTCGTTGCGGCGCAGAGGGTTCGGCGAGGCGGGCATGGCTCGCATCCTACGAGAAACGACACGTGCCGTGTTGACAGCTTGGCTACACGACACGTAGCGTGTCGCCAGCAAACGGCAACACGATACGTTGCGTGTCGCGACTGGCACGTCGAGCGACGGCGCGACCGAGTTCGAGCACCGCAACGTGCTCTACGCCTACGGCCCCGAGCGGCTGGTCATCGGCAAGTACTGCGCCATCGCCGCCGGCACCCGGTTCCTCATGGCCGGTGCCGGACACCCCACGATGGGCGTGTCCACCTACCCGTTCACCATGTTCGGCGGCGAGTGGGCCGAGCGGACCCTCGACCTCGTCACCGGCATGCCCAGCCGGGGCGACACCGTCGTCGGCAACGACGTCTGGTTCGGCTACCAGGCCACCGTCATGCCCGGCGTGACCATCGGCGACGGCGCCATCATCGCCACCGGCGCGGTCGTCACCACCGACGTGCCGCCCTACACGATCGTCGGCGGCAACCCGGCCCGCCCGATCCGCCAACGCTTCCCCGACGCCGACATCGACCGGCTGCGGCAAGCCGCCTGGTGGGACTGGCCGCCGGAACTGGTCACCGAGCACGCCCGCACCATCATGGCCGGCACCTCGGCCGACATCGCCCGTATCGCCGCCGAGCGCTGACACCCCGCGCACTGGCCTGATCCCCTACCGCACGCGAAGGCAAGAACGATGAACATCACCAGGACCACGATCTCGCTCACCGTCGACGACCCGGCCGCCTCCCGCGACTTCCTCACCACCCACTTCGGCTACCGGGAAGCGCACGCCGCCGACGGCTTCGTCTCCCTGACCCGGGACGACGCCGCGGCCGCGATCGTCCTGCTGCGACGCGGTCTCGACGTCCTGCCGGAGGAGCAGCGCCACCAGCACGCGACCGGCGTCATCCTCGCCTTCACCGTGACCGGGCTCGAAGCGGAGCAGGAACGCCTCCGCGCCGCCGGCGCGGAGATCACCCTGCCGTTGCGCGAGGAACCGTGGGGCGAGCGGCTCTTCCAGGTCACCGACCCCAACGGCATCGTGGTGCAACTCGTCGAATGGCGCACCGGAACCACCACGCCGCGGACGATCCAGGCCGAGTTCGAGATCGACAGCTGGGACGAAGTCGCGTACCACGAGCCGGCGAACGGCCCGAAGCAGACCAAGATCGTGATCCGCAAGACCTACCGGGGCGCACTCGAGGGCACCGGAGTCGCCGAGGTGCTCACCGCACAGGGCGCCACCGGTGCCGGCTACGTCGCTTCCGAACACATCGATGCGACCCTGGACGGCCGGAAAGGCACGTTCGTCATCCAGCACGGCGGCCTGGCCGACGGTGACGACCAGAGCACCTTCGGCACCGTGGTCCCGCACTCCGGCACGGCGGACCTCACCGGATTGTCCGGTCGAGCAACCGAGGCCAGCCACGGCGTCCTGACCCTCGTCTACACCTTCGACGAACCGTCCTGACCACGTCCGTCCGCCGGCGGCAAGCGTGAGGGTCATCCCCACGACGACGCAGACTCGCCCAGGAGCGCCGCCAACCTATCGAGCGACGATCCTGGGCGTGTTACCGCTCATACCCGGCGCGGCGCACCGCGCCGGCGGTTTTCGGGCTGGTGTCAGGGCTTCTCGAAGTGCTGGTAGTCGATCGGGGTGTCCCAGGAGCCGCCCCAGGTCCAGCTGCGGGTGGTGAACGCCTG
>NZ_JBFBCC010000006.1:0-421148 GCF_040682955.1 Amycolatopsis sp. NPDC051045 | reverse complement strand
CCGAACACCTCAGCCAGCTGCGCGGGGTCGGCGTTGAAATCCGGAACCAGCAACTCGACGCCGGTGCCGGGGTTGAGCGCGTGAATCTGCCGCACAGTCTCCGCGTACAACCAAGCTCCGCCATCGGGAAGGTCGTCCCGAGCCACACCGGTCACCGTCGAATACCGCAACCCCATCGCCTGCACCGACTCCGCGACCTTCCGCGGCTCAGTCCGATCCAACTCAGCCGGCTTCCCCGTGTCGATCTGACAGAAATCACACCGCCGCGTGCACTGATCACCACCGATCAAGAACGTGGCCTCCCGGTCCTCCCAGCACTCATAGATGTTGGGACAACCCGCCTCTTCACACACCGTGTGCAGACCCTCGCGGCGCACCAAGCCCTTGAGCTCGGTGAACTCCGGCCCCATCCGCACCCGCGTCTTGATCCACGACGGCTTCTTCTCGATCGGCGTCTCACTATTGCGAACCTCGAGACGCAACAGCTTCCGGCCTTCAGGCGCAGCACTCACGGCCTCAACCGTACGCCCGTCCGGGCTAAGCGGGATCGGGGGTGACGCCGGTCAGTTTCGCCGTGACGTCCCACAACGCGGCCCCCAGCGCCTCGCTGCGCGCAGCGGACAGCGGACGCGCTTTGACCGGGTTGCCGCGCAGGCCGCCGAGGCCGCCCGGGGCGATGTAGTCGCCGCCTTCGACGCCGTCCGCCGTGGCCGCGTACAGCTGCGGCAGCGCGCCCTGGCGGACGTTCTGCGCGAACAGGGCCTCGCCGATCCGGTGGCCGCCGGCGATGACCGAGCGGACGACCGGGTTGGGGTACGACCGCGCCATGCCGCTGCCGAGGCCGGTCGCGGTGTACCCGGGGTGCGCGGCGACGCTGAGGACGTCGTCGCCGGCCGCGCGCAGCCGCCGGTCGAGCTCGAGGGCGAACACCTGGTTGGCGAGCTTCGACTGCCCGTATGCCGTCGCCGGGTTGTAGCGGCGGTGTTCGCCGTTGGGGTCTTCGAGGTCGATCCGGGCGCCGGTGGCGGCGACGCTCGACAGTGCGACGATCCGGGCGTGCCGTCCGCCGCGCAGGGCGGGCAGCAGCAGCCAGGTCAGCGCCGCGTGCCCGAGGTGGTTGGTGCCGAACTGCAGCTCGAAACCGTCGGCCGTGCGGCCACGCGCGGTGGCCATCACACCGGCGTTGTTGACCAGCACGTCCAGCGCGTCGCCGGTGCGTTCCCGCACCGACGCGGCGGCCGTGCGCACCGACGCGAGCTCGCTCAGGTCCAGTGGGATGAGCTCGGGTCCGGTGCCCGCGGCGGCCGCGCGGACCTGGTCCAGCGCCTTCGCGCCGCGTTCGGCGGAGCGGCAGGCCAGCAGCACGCGGGCCCCCTTGCTCGCGAGCACCTCCGCGGTGCGCAGCCCCAGACCGGAGTTCGCTCCGGTGATCAGGACGGTCCGGCCGCTCTGGTCGGCGATGTCGGCTTCGGTCCAGCGCTGCGTCATACGCTTACTTAACTCCATCCATGCCCCCGCCGCCGCCCTCAGCGGAGGCGCTTCGCGCCGCTGGTTGGATTGTTACGCACTGGGCGCGAGCAACCGGCGAAGGTGTCTCATCACCGGACGGCGGCGAGCGGGCTGCGCGCAGCTCGTGCGCAGCAGCGCCTCGAACGCGTGGCCCACCTTGGCGACCTCGTCGGCCGGTTCGCGCGGGTCGGCCAGCCCGGCCGTGACGGCGAGCATCCGCAGCTCGCCTTCGTGCATCCGGCGCAGCGACGCGTGCCGCTCGTAGGCGCCGTCGAGGACGGCGCGCAGGCCGGCGTGCTCTTCGACGGCGGCGCGCCAGGCGCGGGTGACGGCGTCGACGTGGTCGCCGAGGCCGTCGGCGTCGTCCGGGTCGGCGACCTCGGCACGCAGGCGCCCGCTCAGCGTCCGCGTCCACTGGTACTGCAGGGCGGTGAGGACGTTCTCTTCGGTGCCGAAGTGCTCTTCGGCACCGGGAACCTCGTCCAGCGGCAGCGGCGCGCCCGGGTTCCGGGCGGCCAGGCGGACGGTGGCTTCGAGGATTTCCTGACGTCGGTAGAAGTCGGTCCAGCTCATCGTGTGGCTCCCCTTCCGTGGCCCGGGTCATACCGCCGGTCTGCGGCATACTCCCGGTACGGACCTGACGCGCCGAACATACCATGAGTATGGAGAGCGGTTCCCGGCGTAAAGTTGTGAAGGTGGCGACAATGAGGTCCAGGCGGCTCGACTATTCCGAGTCGACGCGGTCCGCGCTGGTCGACGGCGCGGTCGAACTGTTCACCAAACGCGGTTACGCGGGTACCTCGCTCGACGAGATCGCCAAACGTGCCCGGGTGACCAAAGGGGCGCTGTACCACCACTTCAGCGGTAAGCAGGCCCTGTTCGAAGCCGCGTTCGACCAGGTCGAGAGCCTCGTCTACGACCGGCTCGACAAGATCATGACCGGCGACGGCACGCCGTGGGAACGGGCTCTGGGCGGGCTCAACGCGTTCATCCGCGCCTGTCTCGACCCCGCCTACCAGCGGATCGCCATCCACGAGGCGCCGGTCGTGATGGGCTGGGAGCGCTGGCGCGAGGCCGAGGAGCGGTGCAGCTTCGGACTGGTCCGCTCGGGCCTGCAGGCGCTGATCGACGCGGGCGAGGTCGAGCCGGTGCCGGTCGAGGTCACCGCGCGGCTGCTGTTCGGCGCGCTGTCGAGCGCGGCGACCGAAATCGCCAGTTCGCCCGATCCGAAGAAGGTCGGTGCCGAGATCGAGGATGTCATCGTCCGCATGCTGGTCCGGCTGAGGCGCACGGAGCCCGACGTCTCTATAGGCTGACGTCGTGGACTTGAGGATCTTTACCGAGCCCCAGCAAGGGGCCAGCTACGACGACCTGCTGCGTGTCGCCAAGGCGACCGAAGCCGCCGGGTACGACGCCTTCTTCCGCAGCGACCACTACCTGAAGATGGGTTCCGGCGACGGCCTGCCCGGCCCGACCGACGCCTGGATCACCCTGGCCGGCCTGGCCAGGGAGACCAGCCGGATCCGGCTCGGCACGCTCGTCACCGCGGCGACGTTCCGGTACCCCGGACCGCTGGCCATCTCCGTGGCCCAGGTCGACCGGATGTCCGGTGGCCGCGTCGAGTTCGGCCTCGGTTCCGGCTGGTACGACGCCGAGCACGAGGCGTACGGCCTGACGCTGCCGCCGCTGAAGGAGCGCTTCGACCGCTACGCCGAGCAGCTCGAGATCATCACCGGGCTGTGGAAGACGCCGGTGGGCTCGACCTACTCGTTCGCCGGTCGGTACTACACGCTGACCGACTCGCCGGGCCTGCCGAAGCCGGCGCAGTCCCCGGCGCCGCCGGTGATCATCGGCGGCGGGGGCAAGAAGCGCACCCCGGCGCTGGCCGCGCGGTTCGCCGACGAGTTCAACCTGCCGTTCGTGGACGCCGAGACCGCGGCCGCGCAGTTCGCCCGCGTCGACGCGGCGGCGGAGGAGATCGGCCGCGACCCGAAGGAGATCCTGCGGTCGGTGGCGCTGGTCGTCGGCGTCGGCCGCGACGACGCCGAGGTGGCGCGGCGGGCTTCGGTGATCGGGCGGGACGTGGACGAGCTGCGGGCCAACGGCCTGGCCGGGACGCCCGCCGAGGTCGTCGACAAGATCGGGCAGTGGCGGGAGAAGACCGGGATCACCCGGGTGTACCTGCAGCTGCTGGACCTGTCCGACCTGGACCAGCTCGAGCTGATCGCCGCCGAGGTCGCGCCCCAGCTGGACTGAGCTCGCCCAAAGCCGTGAATGCCACCGTGAGGGACGTAACGTCCCTCAAGGTGGCATTCACGGCTTTTCAGTTCTGGAGCGCGAAGGTGACGCCCGCGGCCTTGGGGGCCTCGGGGCGGGGGAGCCAGCGGTCCTCGCTCACCGGCAGCTCGCCTTCGAGCGCCGCCAGGACCGCGTCGCGGGCCAGCGGGAGTACCGCTTCCACCGTGACGTCCCGCTGGAGCTCGTACGACAGCGACGTCACGCCGGCGTCGCGGATGCCGCAGGGCACGATGCTGTCGAACGCCTTCAGGTCCGCGTTGCAGTTCAGCTCGAAGCCGTGCATCGTCACGCCGCGCTGGACGCGGATGCCGATCGCCGCGATCTTGCGCTCGATGCCGCGGTCGTCGGCCGGGATCCACACGCCGCTGCGGCCCTCGACGCGGCCGCTGGTCACGCCCAGCCGGTCGCACACGTGGATCAGCGCCTCCTCCAGCCGCCGCACGTAGTGCACGACGTCGATCGGATCGGCGAGCTGGACGATCGGGTAGCCGACCAGCTGGCCGGGGCCGTGCCAGGTGATCTTGCCGCCGCGGTCGACGTCGATCACCGGCGTGCCGTCCGTGGGCCGGTCGGCCGGCTCGGTGCGCTTGCCCGCGGTGTACACCGACGGGTGCTGCAGCAGGAGCATCGTGTCCGGCGCGGTGCCGTCCGCCCGGGCGGTGAGGTGGCTCCGCTGGAGCTCCCAGGCTTCGGTGTAGTCGATCGTGCCGAGTTCGCGGACGTCGACGGGCTCGGTGCTGGCGCGGCAGGAAGTGCGGGAAGAACTCACCCGTCGAGGCTACGCCCGTCACCCGGGGGAAGCAGCCGCAAGGCGCACGCTGAGAGCAGCCCGACACCCGTCACCGCCAGCACTGCGCCGATCGTGTCGGTGACCCAGTGCACGCCGAGAACGACGCGGCAGGCGGCGGACAGCACGGTCGCGACGGCCACCGCGGCCGCGACGCGCCCGACCAGCCGCGGCCACAGCCACGCGCACAGCAGCACCAGCACGAAACCCGTGCTCGCCACCGACACCACGTGCCCGCTCGGGTAGCTCAGGTCCGGGTAGTCGCGCGGGCGTTCCCGCAGGAAGACCGGCTTGGCCGTCAGGCTGGTCAGCCGGCACAGCAGCAGCACGACGGCGAGCCGCACGCACAACCCCGCGTGCTGCCGGTGCCGCAGTGCCAGCGCGAGCAGCGCCATGCCGAGCACGTACGGGAGCACCGGGCCGAGGATGTCGCTGCCGATCTCCGCCACCCGCCCGAGGGGCCGCGTGTAGACGCCGTGGAGGGCGCTCGCCACCTGGGCGTCGAGGGTCAACGGGTGCCGGGCGACGCCGAGCCCGAGCGCCACGAACGCCGCCACCAGCGCGAAACCGACGACGAGCCAGCGCTTGAGGGGGACGGTCATGCCGCGGCGAGCGCGCTGTCCAGGGTCCGGTGCCGGAACTCGTACCCGGACCGTTCCAGCACGGCCGGGACGGCCCGCTGCCCGAACAGCGCCATCTCTTCACCGGCTTGGCCGAGCACGGCCTTGAGCGCGATTCCGGGCACCCACCACGGCGCGGGCCGGTGCAGCGCACGGCCGACCGCGCGGGTGAACTCGGCGTTCGTCACCGGCGCCGGGCCGGTCAGGTTCACCGGTCCGGACACGGCGTCGTGCGTCAGGACGTGGACGATCGCGCCGACCTCGTCCTCCAGCGCGATCCACGGCATGTACTGGCGGCCGTCGCCGAGCCGCCCGCCCAGGCACAGGGCGAAGAGCGGACGCAGCGTGCCGTACAACCCGCCCTTCGCCGACAGCACCAGCCCGGTCCGGATCTTCACGACCCGCGCGTCCCCGGCTCCGGACGTCGCCCCTTCCCAGGCTTCGCAGAGTTCGGCGAGGAAACCCCGGCCGCGCGGCGCGGACTCGTCCACAGTGGACTCGTGCGTGTGGCCGTAGTACCCGACGGCGGACGCGTTGACCAGCACCCCGACGCCGTTTTCGGCGACGGCTTCGGCCAGCACCTCGGTCGGCTCGACCCGGCTGTCGGTGAGCTGCTGCTTGCGCATCGCGCTCCACCGGCCGGGGAACAGCCGCTGGCCGCCCAGGTTGACGACGGCGTCGACCCCCTCGAAGGCGCCGGCGGCGATGGTGCCCGACGGCGGGTCCCAGCGTGATTCGCCGTCGCCGCGCGCTTCCCGCCGCACGAGACGGCGGACTTCGTGCCCGTCTCGCAGCAGGCGCTCGCTCAGCGCCGACCCGATCAAGCCGCTCGCTCCGGCGATGAGTACTCGCATGCTCCGATCGTTGCGCATCCGCTTCGCGGCCGCACTCCCGGACACGGCGAAGGCCGCCACAGGAGGTCCCGTGGCGGCCTTCGTCCGGTGTGACTCAGAGACCGAGTTCGCTCTCGAAGTTGCCCTCTTCCAGGCGCTGCTTGATCGTCGTCAGGAAGCGGCCCGCGTCGGCCCCGTCCACCAGGCGGTGGTCGTAGGTCAGCGGCAGGTACGCCATCGACCGGACGGCGATCGTGTCGTTGCCGTCGGCGTCCGCGATCACGACCGGGCGCTTGACGACCGCGCCCGTGCCGAGGATGCCGGACTGCGGCTGCACGATGATCGGCGTGTCGAACAGGGCGCCGACGCTGCCGATGTTCGTGATCGAGAACGTGCCACCGGACAGCTCGTCCGGCTTGATCTGGCCCGCCCGCGCGCGGCCCGCCAGGTCGGCGATCCGGTGCGCGAGACCGGCCAGGCTCAGCTCGCCCGCGTCGTGGATCACGACCGAGAGCAGGCCGCGCTCGGTGTCCACCGCGATGCCCAGGTGCACGGCGCCGTGGTAGGTGATCTCTTTCGTGTCCTCGTTGTAGGACGCGTTGACGTTCGGGTGCTGCTTGAGCGCCTCGACCGTGGCCTTCGCGAAGAACGGCAGGAACGTCAGGTTGACGCCCTCGCGCTCCTTGAAGCCCGCCTTCGCCCGCTGCCGCAGCTTCGCGATCTTGGTGACGTCGACCTCCTGGACCTGCGTGAGCTGCGCGGCGATCTGCAGCGACTCGCGGGTCTTGGTGGCCGTGATCTGGCGGATCCGGCTGGCCTTCTGCACCGTGCCGCGCAGCGCCGCGAGCTCCGGCGACACGGCGGCCGCCGGACGCGCGGCGGGTGCCGACGGGGCAGCAGCCGCCGGAGCGGGGGCGGCCGGAGCCGGAGCGGCGGCGGCCTTCTGCTTCTCCTCGGCCGCGGCCAGGACGTCCTGCTTGCGGATCCGGCCGCCGACGCCGCTGCCGGTCAGCGACGCGAGGTCGATGCCGTGCTCCGACGCGAGCTTGCGGACCAGCGGCGTGACGTACGGACCGTCCGCCGAACCGTCCTTCGCCGAGGCGGCCGGGGCCGCCTCGGTCGCCTTCGCCGCGGGCGCGGCCTGCGGCTGCGGCTTCGGTTCCGGCTTGGGCTCGGGCTCGGGCTTCGACTCCTGAACCGGCTCGGGCTTCGGTTCCGGCTTGGGTTCCGGCTTCGGCTCGGGCTCGGGTTCCGGCTTCGACTCGGCCTTCGGCGCGGCGTTCGCGTCGCCGATCACGGCCAGGACGCCGCCGACCTCGACGGTCTCGTCCTCGCCCGCGCGGATTTCGAGCACCGTGCCGGCGACCGGCGACGGCACCTCGGTGTCGACCTTGTCGGTGGAGATCTCGAGCAGCGGCTCGTCGACCTCGACCGAATCGCCGACCTGCTTCAGCCAGCGCGTGACGGTGCCCTCGGTGACGCTTTCGCCCAGCTCGGGCAGCTTCACCTCGGTGCCTTCGCCACCGGCGGCCGGCGCGGTGTCCGGCTTGCTCGGTGCACTGTCCTCGGCCTGCGGCGCGGATTCCTCCGGGGAGGGCTCCGGCTGCGAGGACTCCTGCTCTTCCTGCGCCGGGGCGGAGGACTCCGGCACGTCGCCGGTGCCGTCGTCGATCACGGCGAGCTCGCCGCCGACCTCGACGGTCTCGTCCTCCTGGGCGCTGATCTTCACGACCGTGCCCGCCACCGGGGAGGGCACCTCGGTGTCGACCTTGTCGGTCGAGATCTCGAGCAACGGCTCGTCGACCTCGACGGTGTCGCCCTCCTGCTTAAGCCACCGGGTGACGGTGCCTTCGGTGACGCTCTCCCCGAGCTCCGGCAGTGTGACGGAGTAGGCCATCGTTCGCTGACTCCTCTTTCAAGATTCTGCGTGGTCTGGATTCTGCTGGTGGGACGTCAGCTGTGCACGTGCAGCGGCTTCCCCGCGAGGGCGAGGAACGCTTCACCGAGGGCCTCGGTCTGGGTGGGGTGCGCGTGGATGAGGGGTGCGACGTCCTCGGGGAAAGCCTCCCAGCTGTAGATCAGCTGCGCTTCGCCGATGAGCTCGCCGACCCGGTCGCCGACCATGTGGACGCCCACGACCGGGCCGTCCGGGGCCTTGACCAGCTTGACCCCGCCGGAGGTCTTGAGGATCTGGCTCTTGCCGTTGCCGCCGAGGTCGTAGGTGAACGTCGTGACGTCCGAGCCGTACTTGTCCTTCGCCTGCGACTCGGTCAGCCCGACCGACGCGACCTCCGGGTGGGAGTAGGTGACCCGCGGGATGCCGCTCTCGTCGATCACGCGCGGGTTCTGCCCGGCGATCTCCTCGGCGACGAAGATGCCCTGCTGGAAGCCGCGGTGCGCGAGCTGCAGGCCGCGGACGATGTCGCCGACGGCGTAGACGTTCGGGAGGTTGGTCCGCAGCCGCTCGTCGGTGAGGACGAAGCCGCGCTCGATCTCGACCCCGGCCTCCTCGTAGCCGTGGCCCGCCGAGTTCGGCCCGCGGCCGACGGCGACCAGCAGCAGGTCGGCCTCGATGGTCTCGCCGGACTCCAGCGAAACGCTCACGCCGTTGTCGTCCTGCTTCGCGCCGGTGAACTTCACGCCGGTCTTGAAGGCGATCTTGCGGCGGCGGAAAGCGCGCTCGAGCTGCTTGGACGCGAACTCGTCCTCGTTCGGGACCAGCCGCGGCAGGGCCTCGACGATGGTGACGTCGACGCCGAAGGAAGCCCAGACGCTGGCGAACTCGACGCCGATGACGCCGCCGCCCAGCACCACGACCTTCTTGGGGACGTAGTCGAGGGACAGGGCCTGCTCGCTGGCGATGATGCGGCCGCCGAGCTCCAGGCCGGGCAGCGTGCGCGAGTACGAGCCGGTGGCGAGGATGACGTTCTTGCCGGTGTAGCGGGTGCCGTCCACCTCGACGGTCGTGCCGCCGACGAACGTGCCGCTGCCCTCGACGAGGTTCACCTTGTGCGCCTTGGCCAGGCCCTGCAGGCCCTTGTACAGGCGGGCGACGATCCCGTCCTTGTACTTGTTGACCCCGGCGATGTCGATGCCCTCGAAGACGGCCTTGACGCCGACCGCCTCGGCTTCCCGGGTTTCGTCGGCGACCTCGGCGGCGTGGAGCAGGGCCTTGGTCGGGATGCAGCCCCGGTGGAGGCACGTCCCGCCCAGCTTGTCCTTCTCGATCAGCGTGACGGAAAGGCCCAGCTCGGCCGCGCGGAACGCCGCGGCGTAGCCGCCCGATCCGCCTCCCAGGATCACGAGGTCGGCGGAGGTGTCGGTCACTTCATTAACTCCTCGGCAAGCAGTGGGGTGATGCTCTGTCGTCGCCCCTGCCCGGTATAACCGCGCGCGCGACACCCGCCATCTTGTCACTACGCCGGACGGGGCTGCGAGCTAGCCGGGTGTGCGACGCCGACCACACGCGCGGTCCGGGATACTGAGTGGGCAATGTCTCGTGAGGGAGGGTGGTCGGGGTGGGTCTCTTCGACTCGCTGCGCAGGCGGGCCAAGGGTGGTCAGCGGGCCGGCACGCTGCGGAAAGCCAGCTCCGAGGACACCCGCCACCTCGAGGAGTGGGCGGCCACGCGGCGGGGGGTCGAGGCGTACGTGGAGCCGAAGACCAACGTCACGGAGACCACTGTGGTGTTGATCGCCCACGACGGCGAATGGACCCGGCGGCGCATCGGCAGCCTGGAGGCCGCGCAGCAGTTCGGCCACCGCCGGTCGATCCCCGTCTACGAGGTCGCCCGCGTCGGCTACCCGAAGCGCATGCGCGAGTACACCGAGCGGAAGAAGCGCGGCCAGGTCTAAAGCTCGATCCGGCCGACCACCTCGCCGTGGTGGGTCTGCCCGGTGGGGCGGAAGCCCAGCTTGAGGTAGAAGTCCTCCGGACCGCCCTCGGCGGGGAGCCACAGCACGGTCGCGGTCTTCTGGCCGCGCCGCCGGGCTTCGGCCAGAACGGTCTCGACGGCGAACCGGCCGTAGCCGCGGCCCTGCACCCCGGCGCCGACGTTGAGCCGCCAGATCCCGCAGCGGAAGAAGTCGTGGTCGGCGTGCGGGTCGAACGCGCCCATGACGAAGGCGACCGGTTCCCCGTCCCGCAGGATCAGCCGCGGCCAGGCCACCTCCGGCTGGGTGTAGGCCTCGGCGAGCGAGACGGCGACGGGCGCGACGAAGTCCTTCTGGTGCGGTTCGACGGCCAGCTGACACGCGGCGGCGACGTTCTCGCGGGTGATCTGCTCCGCGGTGAGAGTGGTCACCGGTCCAACCTACGTGGCCTGGGCGAGCAGGGTGGCGTGCGTGAGCAGCGCGGCGCGGAGCGAGGGGTGGACGGTGGTGCCGAGGACCGGGTCGACCTCGACCACGTGCCCTGACGACAGCAGCAGCACCGCCGGGTCGGACAGCACCACGACACCGTCCTCGACCCGCAGGTCCGCCGTGCCGAGCAGGCGCGGGAAGACCACGTCCGCGGGCAGGCCGTCGCAGGTGCGCAGGAACTCGCGGACGTCCGCCGGCAGCTCGGCACCCAGCCGCAGCTCGGCCGAGCGGATCGCCGCCTCCGACGCCGGCGGCGGTGCGGTGGCGGAGCCACGCAGACGCAGGATCGAGGCGATCAGCTCCGGCCAGCTGCCCAGCTCCGGCGGGTACCGCTCGTGCAGGGCCGCGACCAGCGCACCCGCGCAGGCCGGGGCCCAGTCGCGCAGGCCGAGCGGGTCCGCGCCCGCCACCAGTGCCGGAGCCACGGCCCGGGTCGCCGCGAGGGTGGCCACGTCCGGCCGCTGCCCGGCCAGCGAGGCCCAGCGGGCGAGGTCGCCGTCGGCGAGGGCCGCGCGGACGCGGTCCGGGCGCGCCGGAGCGACGTGCTTGACCAGCTCGGCGATCGGGCCCGGCGGGAGCACGCCCTCGAGGTCGGAAACCGGCTTCCGCAGAAAAGCCGTGTGCGCCCGCTCTTCGGCAGCGAGGTCGAGCGGCGGGAGGCCCTCGGCCCAGTCCGGACGGCCGCCGCGGGCTTCGAACAGCATCGCCCACGCGCGGGCCCGCACCGGGTCGGGCACGAGCGCGTCCACCGGGCGTTCCGTCCGGGCCTGCCACTGCCTGACCAGCCGGTCGGCCTCGTCCAGGGCGCCGGCGACCGCGAGCAGCAGGGCGGCGTACCCCACCTGGTCGTCGACGCGCGGTTCGGCCGCGGTCAGGACGTCACGGACCACCGCCTCGAGGTACTCACCGGCGTCCACACCCCGACCCTAGCCCAGCGCCTGCTTGGCCCCCGGGTGCAGCGGCACCGGGTCGGTCTGCGTCGCCAGCTGCCGCGAAATCTCCTTCGCCGCGGGGTGGACCTTCGCCAGCTCCGCCTGCTTGTCGAAGATCAGCTTCGTGATCGCGCACGCGTTGCCCGCCGGGAAGTCTTCGCGCACCAGCAGCAGGTTGGGCACCACCACCGTCGGCACGTCCGCGGGCTGCCCGTAGGCCGCCGCCGGGATCACGGCCTGGTCGTAGACCGGGTTGACCTTCTTCAGCGCGGGCAGCAGCGGCGTGATGTCGAGGAACTTCACCTTGCCCTTCAAGGCCGTGGTGATGTCGGTGATCTGCGCGGTCGGCAGCCCGCCGGACCAGACGAGCCCGTCGAGCGTGCCCGTCTTCATGCCGTCCGCGGTCTTGGCCAGGTCGAGCCGCTGCGCCTGGACGTCGGCGTCGGGCTTGAGCCCCGCCGCCTGGAGGAGGCGGTTCGCGATCACCTCGGTGCCGGACTTCGGCGAGCCGGTCGAGATCCGCTTGCCCTTCATGTCGGCGACGCTGTTGATGCCGGCGTCCGTGCGCACGAGCACCTGCGTCGAGTTCGGGTAGATCCGGGACAGGGCCTGGATCTTCTGCGGCTTGCCGTCGAAGGACCCCTTGCCGTTCACCGCGTCCGCGGCGGTGTCGGCCAGCGAGAACGCGACGTCGTAGTTGCCGGCCACCAGCTGCTGGATGTTCTGCACCGACGCGCCGGTTTCCGCGGCCGTCGCGCGCAGCTTCGTGTTGTTGCTGATCAGCTGGGCCAGCCCGCCACCCAGCACGTAGTAGACGCCGCCGCTGTTGCCGGTGGCGATGGTGATGCGGCCCTCGGTGGTTTCGCAGGACTGCGTCCCGGCGGGAGCGGCCTGGTCGGTCTGCTGCTTCCCGCCGCAGCCGGTGACGGCCATGGCGAGCACCGCGACGGCGGTGACTGCGCGTTTCATGCTGTCCTCCTCTTGATCACGGCATGGGCGAGCAAGGCGGCGGCACCGCACGCGGCGCCGATCGCGATCGGCACCGGCTCCAGGTAGAGCAGGCACAGGGCGGCGGGGACGAACAGCAGCCGCACCGGCAGGCTGACGGGCCCGAAGAGCCAGCCGCCGGTCACCACCGCCAGCGCGGCGACGGCCAGCGCGGACACCGCGGCCACCCACAGCACGGTGAAAACGCCGGACTCCAGCAGCAGCGCGGCGCCGTTGTCGGTCAGCACGAAGGCGATCGGCACCAGGAACGCCGGGAGCGTGTACTTCCAGCACTGCCACATGGTGCCGAGCACCGAGCCGCCGGTGATCGCCGCCGAAGCCACCGCGGCGAGCGCGGTCGGCGGCGTGACCTCGGACAGCACGGCGTAGTAGAAGATGAACATCGCGCGCTCGGCGTCGGCGACCCCGAGCGTCTCCAGCGCGGGGCCGATCACGACCCAGGCGATGATGAAGCTCGCGGTGACCGGCACGGCGAGGCCCAGCACCCCGACGGCGATCGCCGAAAGCAGCACGGTGAGGACCAGGATCACCGTGCCGTTGTCGCTGAGCGTGCCGGCCAGTTCCACCAGTGCGTCCGCGAGTTCGAGGCCGAGCCCGGTCTTGGTGATGGTCGAGGTGATCACCCCGGCCGCTGCGCACACCGCGATCACCGGCAGCGCACCCCGGACGCCCGCCGACAGCGCGTCCACCAGGTCCTTCGCCCATCCGCGCACGTCGTGGCGCCGGGCGAGCAACGCGAACAGCGCGGCGACCCCGGTGGCGTAGACGACCGCGGCGAACGGCGGGATGTCCAGGGCCAGGAACACGACGATGATCGCCAGCGACAGGAAGTGGTAACCGCCGCGCCGCAACAGCTGCCACGGATCGCCGTGCGGGACGTCCACGGCCTCGGCCTCGAACCGCCGCGCGTCGGCCTCCATCGCGAACACGATGCCGAGGTAGTACAGCAACGTCGGGATGGTCGCCCAGATGAGGACCTTCAGGTACGACGTCTGCAGGTATTCGGCGATGATGAACGCCGCGGCGCCCAGCGTCGGCGGCGAGAGGATCGCCCCGATCCCGGACGCGGCGAGCAGCCCGCCGGCGTTTTCCTTGGGGTAGCCGGCCTTCTTGAGGATCGGCCAGGTGATCGAGCCGAGGCTGACCGCCGTGGCCGTGCCCGAACCCGACACCGTGCCGAGCAGGAAACCGGACAGCACGGTGGTCCGGCCCGGCGCCGTGCGGGATTTCCGGAACGCGGCGAACGAGATGTCCACGAAGAACTGCCCGGCTCCCGAGGCGTTGAGCACGGCGCCGTAGAGGGTGAACAGCACGATGTAGCTCGCCGCAACGTCCAGCGGGGTGCCGTAGAACCCGCTCGCGTCGTTGAAGAGCGCGTTGACGATCTGGCTGAAGTCGATGCCCGCGTGGGCGATGCCCCAGTTCTGCGGGAGGAAGCCGCCGTAGTAGGCGTAGGCCAGGAAGAGCAGGCAGACGATCGGCAGCACCAGCCCGGTGGTGCGGCGGGTGGCTTCGAGGATCAGCGCCAGCAGCAGCGCGCCGGCCACGATGTCCAGCGGGGACAGGATGCCCTGGCGGTTCAGGAAGTCGTCGTAGCCGACGAGCACGGGGTAGAGACCGACCGCCAGCGCGACGACGGCGAGCGCCCAGTCGGTCCAGCCCGGGTCGTCACGGCCGTGCAGCCGCGGGCGGTAGCAGAGGAACACCAGCGGCAGCGTCACGCCGAGGAACAGCACCAGGTAGAACTGGTTGCCCTTGGCGAAGGGGAAGAACACCTGCTTGAGCACGAGGACCGCGACGGCGAGGGCGACGAAGTAGACGACGCGGTCGGGGACGCGGGAGAGCTTCCGAGCCGGGCGTTCCTCGTCGTGCTCGGCGGCGATTGCGGCGGGGGAGTCGCGTTCCACCGGCTCGGTCGTCACCCGGCCACGGTACGGTGTCGCCGATCACATCGAAAGCGGCAATTCGATCACCGCCGGCGAAAACGCCGAAGGGGCCCCCGCCGCGGCGACAGCCCCTTCGGAAACAGACGTGCGTCAGCCGTTGGCGGCGATGTCCGCCAGCACCGCGGCGATCGACCGCACCGGGACGCCGGTGCCGCCCTTGCCGGTGTAGCCCCACGGCGAGCCGGTGTTGAACGACGGGCCCGCGATGTCGATGTGGACCCAGTCGAGGCCGTCGGCGACGAACTCGCGCAGGAAGATCCCGGCCGCGAGCATGCCGCCCCAGCGGTGGCCCGTCACGTTGGCCAGGTCGGCCAGGCGCGAGTCGAGGTCGGCGCGCAGTTCCTCCGGCAGCGGCATCGCCCAGCCGTTTTCGCCGGTGGCCTGCATGATCGCGGCGACGCGGTCGCGGAAGCCCTCCGAGCCCATCACGCCGGCGGTGCGGTTGCCGAGCGCGACGAGCTGGGCGCCGGTCAGCGTCGAGGTCTCGATCAGGTAGTCCGGGTTCTCCTCGGCCGCGCGGACCATGGCGTCGACCAGCACCAGGCGGCCCTCGGCGTCGGTGTTGAGCACCTCGACGGTCTTGCCGCCGTACATGGTCAGCACGTCACCCGGCCGGTACGACGTCCCCGACGGCAGGTTCTCCGCCAGCGGGATGTGCGCGACGACCTCCAGGGGGTACTTCAGCTTCGCCGCCAGCACCACCGCCGCGAGCACGCCGGCCGCGCCGGACATGTCCGAGGTCATGTGGTCCATGTTCGCGGCCGGCTTGAGCGAGATGCCGCCCGAGTCGAACGTGATGCCCTTGCCGACCAGCGCGACCTTCTTGGCGGCCTTGGCCGGCTTGTGAGCCACGCGCAGCAGCCGCGGCGGGCGCGACGAGCCGCCGCCCACGCCGAGGATGCCGCCGAAGCCCTTGCGCTTCAGGGCCTTTTCGTCCAGCACCTCGAACTCGAGACCGTTGTCCTCGGCGAGCTTCTTCGCGCGGTCGGCGAAGGAGGCCGGGTAGAGGTCGTTCGGCGGGGTGTTGATCAGGTCGCGGGCGACGACGACGGCCTCGGCGATGGTGCCGGCCGCCTTCAGCGTCGCCTTGTGCTCCCGGGCGGTGCCGTCGGCCGGGCTCGCGAAGTCGGCCTTCGCGAGCGGGGCGTCGCCCTTCTCCGAGCGGTAGGCGGTGAAGACGTACGAGCCGAGGATCGTGCCCTCGACGGCGGCCTGCAGGTCGAGCTCCGACAGCGTGACGAACGCGCGGTCGGTGCCGGCCAGCGCGCGGCCGGCGGCGCCCGCGGCGCGGCGGACCTGCTCGGGGGTGACGGCGTCGCCCTGCTTGCCCAGGCCGACGGCGAGCACCACACCCGCCGGGAGCTTGCCCAGCGTCGGGACCTTGACGACCTCTTCGGCCTTGCCGCTCGCGCCGAGGGTGGCCAGCAGGCCGGCGAGGCGGCCGTCGAAGGCGGCGTCCACGGCGGCGGCACCGGGAGCCAGCACCGGACCGTCCTCGCCCTGCAGGGTGCCGATGACGACCACGTCGGCGCGCGTCTTGGCCAGTGCCTCCCCGGTGTTGTCGGACAGGGCGAGCTTAGGCACGGTCACTTCTGGCTCCTCGCGCGTTCTCGGTGGCACCGGGCACCGGCCCGGTCGGGATCGTGAGCCATGCTAATGACGACCGGACCAGGGGTGAACAGAGGGAGCGGGAGGGCCGCGTGCGGCTGGGCGGTGGACTGCTGGTGGCGCTGGCGGCCGGGGCGGCGGGCGCGGGGTGGTGGCTGCTCGCCGGGCTGGTGGTGGCCGCGATCGCGGCGGGCGTGACGGCGCGGGTGCCGGAACCGGGAGAAGCCCTGGTGGACCGGGCTGTCGTCGCCGTCGCTCGGTTGTCCGAGGTGGCGGTTTACGCGATCGCGTTCGGGGCCTACGTCGTCCCGGCGCACCGCGAAGCGGCCGCTGCGGCGTTCGTCGTGGTGGTCGCCGGCGCGGGGTTCGCCGGGCTGAAGATCCCGACGATCGTCGTGCGGACCACCGGCGCGTTGCTGCTCGCCGCGGGGCTCGTGCTCGTCGTGGTGTGCGTGGCCGTGGCGCCGGTGGGGACGGCGGGCGGCCTGCGGCCCCCGGACTTCGCGGGTGTCCTCGTCGCGGCGGTGCTCACGCTGCCGTTCCTGCGGCCGGTGGGCCGTGACCGCGGCGGCTCGCGCGTGCTGCTGCTCGGCGTCCTCGCGGTTCTGGTCGCCTTCGCCGCGCTCTACCAGCTCGGCGCCGTGCGGCTCGGGCTGTCGCTCACCTCGCTGCGGGACCTGCTGTCCGCCGCCGACGCGGACGCGCTGCAGCCGCTGCTCACGGTCGTCGCCGTGGTCGCGACCGTCGTGCCGGCGCTCGCCGCCGGGACCGAAGCCCGGGCGCGAGCCGGGGTGCCGGGACTCGCCGGGCTCGCCGCCGCCGCGGCGGCCGCCTCCCTGCTCCCGGTGCTGCCCGTGCTGGTCGTCGCCGGGCTGGCGACCGTGATCGAGCTGCTACTGGGTGTACGCGCGCGCAGGTACAGCGCCGATCTGCACTAATCCGACCACAGTCACGGCCGCATGGCTTCCTGGCAACGGTTACGTGCCGTGCGGGGGCGGCCTACTTTTGGCCGGATTAGTACAGTGGGACCCGTGAGTGATCGACGCTGGCGGCCGGGAGAGACCGTGGTCGAACGGTTCCACCGCCCCGACGGCTCGATCGGCCAGGTGCACCCGTTGCGCGTCCTCGAAGACGACGGCCGCGTCCTGCTCGCCTGGCTGCCCGCGGGCACGCCGATCATCGGCAGCAGGCTCGCCGACGGCCGCCTGATGCGGGACGCCCCGCTGGACCAGCGGTTCCGCATCCCGCGGGTGGCGGTGCCGGACTCCTGGCACGGCGCGTCGACGCTGCGCAGGATTCCCGAAGACGAGTGGTCTTCGGTCTGGTGGTTCTTCGACCTCGAAGGCCGGTTCAAGAACTGGTACGTCAACCTGGAAATCCCGCTGGGCCGCACGCAGGGCGCGGTCGACCGGATAGACGGCGTGCTCGACGTCGTCGTCGAGCGCGACGGCAGCTGGCGCTGGGACGACGAGGACGAGGCCGAGGCCGCCCTGGAAGTCGGCCGCCTGACGCTCGAGCAGTTCGACCGGCTGCGCGCGGAGGGCGAGCGGATCGGCGCGCTGGCCGAACGCGGTGCCTATCCGTTCGACGGGACCGACACCGACTTCCGCCCGGACGAGGGCTGGCCTGCGCCGGAGCTGCCGGCTTCGCTCAGCCCGCGGTCAGGAGGAGGATCAGCGCCAGCACGGCGTTGACGACGGCGAGGATGACGACCGACTTCGTCGGGAGCACCTTCGGGAACGCCTTGCCGTGGATCTTCCGCCACCACACGACGCCGAAGACACCCGCGACGAGGCCGAGGAAGCCGCCGAAGCCGCTGCTGAGCACGGCCCAGCCGACCATGCCGAGCAGGCCGACGCCGAAGGTCAGCAGCACCGCGGCGACGAACGTCTTGACGTCGGCCGCGGTGTTCTTGGGCCGGGGCACCGGCTCCGTGGAGTGGTAGGTCACGCCGCCATACTAGAGCGGTCACGCCGCGGCCGCGGGACACCCGCAACAGTGGGACATCCGACTAACGCGCGTCCGAGCAAGCGGTATCGTCTAGCCATGACGACCACGACACAGTTCGCCCATGCCCCGCACCCGAGTCCTGCGAGCGCGGACCGTGTCGCGGAGGTACTCGCCGCCCCCGGTTTCGGGGTGTACTTCACCGACCACATGGTGACCGTCAAGTGGTCGAAGGCCCAGGGCTGGCACGACGCCCAGGTCGGGCCCTACGCCCCGTTCACGCTCGACCCCGCGACGTCGGTGCTGCACTACGGCCAGGCCATCTTCGAGGGCCTCAAGGCCTACCGCCAGCCGGACGGCTCGATCGCGTCGTTCCGCCCGGACGCCAACGCCGCCCGGTTCCGGCAGTCGGCCGAGCGGCTCGCCATGCCGCAGCTGCCCGAGGAGGTCTTCATCGAGTCGCTGCGGGAGCTCATCGCCGTCGACGACCGGTGGGTGCCCACCCGGCCGGGCGATTCGCTGTACCTGCGGCCGTTCATGATCTCGACGTCCACCGGGCTCGGCGTCAACAGCCCGGCCGCGGACTACGTGTACACGGTCATCGCGTCCCCGGCCGGCTCGTACTTCTCGGGCGGGGTGAAGCCGGTCAGCGTCTGGCTGTCCACCGAGTACGTCCGGGCGGCCCCCGGCGGCACCGGCGCGGCCAAGTGCGCCGGCAACTACGCGGCGTCGTTCGTGGCGCAGGCCCAAGCCGTCGAAAAGGGCTGTGACCAGGTGGTGTGGCTCGACGCGGTCGAGCGGCGCTGGGTCGAGGAGATGGGCGGGATGAACCTGTTCTTCGTCTTCGGCTCGGGCGAGAACGCCCGGGTGGTCACCCCGGAGCTGACGGGTTCGCTGCTGCCCGGCGTCACCCGCAAGTCGCTGCTGCAGCTCGCTTCGCGGCTCGGGTACAAGATCGAAGAACGCCGCATCTCCACCGACGAGTGGGAGAAGGCGGCGGCCTCCGGCGAGCTGACCGAGACGTTCGCCTGCGGCACCGCGGCGGTGATCACCCCGGTCGGCCACGTGAAGCACGCCGGTGGCGAGTTCACGATCGCCGACGGGCAGCCGGGCGCGCTGACGATGAAGCTGCGCGAAGAGCTGACGGGCATCCAGGAGGGCACTCACCCGGACCCGGACCACTGGATGGTCCCGCTCGGCTGAGGTCGGCTGAGGTTCAAGGCCGTGAATGCCAACCTTCAGGGACACTTGCTCCCTGAAGGTGGCATTCACGGCCTTTCGGCGTCAGGAAGCCGGGGCGGGGGTGAGCGGGCCGGAGACCCCGGCCTGATCGTGCGTGGCTGTCTCGGCGAGGACGCGGGCGGCCATCATCAGCAGCGGCAGGGCGGTCACGGCGCCGGTGCCTTCGCCGAGCCGGACGTCCAGTTCCAGCAGCGGCCCCAGGTCGAGGTGCTCGAGAGCCAGGACGTGGGCGGGCTCGGCCGTCCGCTGGCCCGCCACCCACCACCGCCGGGCGCCCGGGGCGAGGTCCTCGGCGACCAACGCCGCGGCGCAGGCGACCAAGCCGTCCAGGACCACCGGCGTCCGCCGGACCGCGGCCTGGGCGAGGAACCCGGCCATCGCCGCGATGTCCGCGCCGGCCGTGGTGCGCAGCAGGCCGACGGGGTCGGCGAGCACCACGCGGGCCCGGCGCAGCGCGTCGCGCACCGCCGTGGCCTTGCGCATCCACGCGTCGTCGTCGATGCCGGAGCCGCGGCCGACCACCGCCACCGGCTCGCTGCCGGTCAGCGCCGCCACCAGCACCGAAGCCGGCGTGCTGTTGCCGATCCCGAGGTCACCGGGGATGAGCAGGTCCGCACCGCCGTCGACTTCGGCGTCGGCGATCGCGATCCCGGCGCGGACCGCGGCGTTCGCCTCGTCGGGGCTCAGCGCGTCTTCGACGTCGATGGAGCCCGAGCCGCGGCGGACCTTGAACTCGCCGATCGCGCGGGTCGCGGGGGCCTCGGTGTCCACGGCCAGGTCGACCACGCGCACGCTCGCGCCCGCGGCGGCGGCCAGCACGTTGATCGCGGCGCCGCCGGTGAGCATCGTGCCCAGCAGCTGCGCGGTGACCTCGGCGGGATAGGCGGAGACGCCCTTCGCGGCGATGCCGTGGTCGCCGGCGAACACGACGACGCGCGGCCGGGTGAACGGCCGCGGCGGCGACTGTCCCTGGCAGGCGGCGATCCAGACGCCCAGCTCTTCCAGCCTGCCCAGTGACCCGGCGGGCTTGACGAGCTTGGCGTGCAGCGCGATCGCGGCGGACCGGGCGTGTTCGTCGGGCGGGTCGATCTCGGGGAACTCGATGTTGTCCGGCTCCACACCAGGCCTTCCTGTTCCACGGCAACGCTGTGGCCAACCTACCGGGTGCGGCGCGGCCGGTAGTCTCGCGGCTCGTGGAGACGACGGCGGCCGCGGTGGTGCTGGCCAGCGGCGCGGGGACCCGCGTCGGCGCGAAGCTGAACAAGGTGTACCTGCCGCTCGCCGGGCGGCGGGTCGTGGCCTGGTCCCTGGACGCCTTCGGCGGCGTCCCCGGCATCGGCGTGTTCGTGCTGGTGATCCGGCCGCAGGACAGGGAACTGGCCGAAGAAGTCCTCGCCGGCTTCGACGGCGAGGTCGAGGTCGTGCACGGCGGGGACACCCGCCAGGCGTCCGAGCTGAACGCGCTGCGCCACCTCGCGCCGCGCATAAGGGGCGGCCGGGTCGATGCCGTGCTGCTGCACGACGCGGCCCGGCCGCTGGTCCACCCCGAGCTGGTCGGTGCGGTGTTGGCCCGGACACGCGAGGACGGGGGGGCTGTGCCGGGCCTGGCCGCGGACGACGTCGCCGAGGTGGAAGCCGGGCACCTGGTCGCCCAGGTGCCCGGCGCGATCCGCGTCCAGACGCCTCAGGGCTTCCGGGCCGGACCGCTGCTCGAGGCCTACGAGAAGGCCGAGCGCGAAGGCTTCGTGGGTACGGACACTTCGTCGTGCATGGAGCGGTTCTCCTCCCTGCCGATCCGCTGGGTCCCGGGGGCTCCCGAGAACCTCAAGATCACCTATCCCCACGACCTCGTCGTCGCGGAGCGGCTGCTCGCCCGCTGAGCCCGGCCACCGCTAGGCGCACGCGGGCGGGCCACCGCCGTCTCCCTCCGGGGTCGTCCCGGTCGGCCGGATGGTCACGTCGTGCCGCAGTTCGGCCGGGATCAGGCAATCCGGCTGTGGCCGCAGTGCCTGCAGCGGTGCGCCCGGGGTGCCGGGCTCCGCCAGGGTGAGCACCGCCCGCAGCGTCCAGACCGGGGTCGCGTGGTACTGCCACGTGACGACCCGCGGGTGGAACACGTCCGTGCCCGGGAAGGTCGGCACCCGGTAGGCGCTGGCCCGGTGCTCGTCGCGGAGGATGATGACGTCCGCGCAGGTCGGCCACCGGTACACGGCCGCGTAGATCTCCGGCGCCTCACGGCCGCCGAACAGGTGCAGCACCCATTTGCGGCGCCGGAGCTCTTCGAGGAGTTCCTCGAGAGCCTGGCCGCTGGAGCCGGAGTGCGGTGTGGTCGGGGACACACTAACGAGGGTAACTTGCGTACTAGAGCACAGTCCAGTGCGTGTACTAGTACACCTGGGTGGTTCTGAACAGGGCTTTGTGGGACACCCCCCGGCGTGCTAGAACACTTGTGCGTTGTCCCTGTGAGGAGCCGCCTTGCCCACCCTCGACCGCCCTGAGCCGCCGTACCTGCAGATCGCGGGCCGGATCCGTGACGACATCCTGTCCGGCCGGCTGCAGGAGGGCGACGCAGTGCCGTCCGCCCGCGAGATAGCGCGCACCTGGACCGTCGCGATGGCGACGGCCACGAAGGTGCTGGCCACGCTCCGCTCGCAGGGGCTCGTGCGGCCCGTGCGCGGCGTCGGCACGGTCGTCGACCGCGGCGGCCTGCACCGCACGGCCCGCGACCGCACCGTCGCTTCGGCGCGGACCGGCCGGATCTACCCGCCGGGCCACTACGCCGTGATCCGGTCGGCCGGCCTCGAGCCGGCGTCCGAACGCGCCGCGGCCGCACTCGGCCTGGAGGAGGGTGCCCCGGCGATCCGACGGCGGCGCACCACCTACGGCCCCGACTCGCAGCCGCTGTCGACGTCGACGTCGTGGCTCGACGGCGCGCTGTCGGCGAAGGCACCCGCCCTGCTGGTGCCGGAGCGGATCGTCGAGGGCACCGCGGCCCACGCGGCGGCCCGCCTCGGCACGAAGATCGCCACCACGCAGGAACGGCACGCGGCGGGCCGCGCGGACGAGGAGGAGGCGGCCGAGCTGGCGCTGCCCGCCGGGTCGCCGGTGCTGCTCGGCCGGAGCACCTTCCTGGCGGCCGACGGGACGGTCGTCGAGTACGGTGAGTCCGCCGCCCTGCCCGACCACTGGGTTTTCCACGAGTACACGACTGAGGACGGCGAATGAAGCACATCCACGCGGGCAAGGTCCGTGATCTGTACGAACTCGACGGCGGGGACATCCTGCTGGTCGCGTCCGACCGGGTCTCGGTCTACGACGTCTCGCTGCCGACGCCGATCCCCGACAAGGGCAAGCTGCTCAACCAGCTGTCCGCCTGGTGGTTCGACCGGATGACCGGCGTCGTCCCGAACCACGTCGTGTCGACCACCGACGTGCCGGCGGAGTTCGCCGGCCGGGCGATGCGCTGCAAGCCGCTGAAGATGGTCCAGGTCGAGTGCATCGCGCGCGGCTACCTCGCCGGGCTGGGCCTGCGGGAGTACCAGCGCGACGGGAAGATCTCCGGCGTCGCGCTGCCGCCGGGGCTGGTCGAGGGCGACAAGCTGCCGGAGCCGGTCTTCACGCCGACGACGAAGATCTCCGACACCGGCCACGACGAGTTCATGACCTTCGACGAGGTCATGAACGAGATCGGCGAGGACACCGCGAAGCGGCTTCGCGACCTGACGCTGGAGATCTACACGAAGGGCGCGGAGCACGCAGCGAAGCAGGGCGTCATCATCGCCGACACGAAGCTGGAGTTCGGTTTCGACGCCGACGGCACGCTGACCCTCGGCGACGAGGTCCTGACGTCGGACTCGTCGCGGTTCTGGCCGGCCGACGAGTGGGAGCCGGGCCGCCCGCAGCACGCGTTCGACAAGCAGTTCGTGCGCGACTGGTCCCGCAGCACGGGCTGGGACCAGACCCCGCCCGGGCCGGAGATCCCCGCGGACATCGTCGAGCAGACGCGGCAGCGCTACACCGAGGTCTACGAGCGGATCACCGGGAAGACCTGGGTCCGTGGGTGAGTACGACCCGTACCGGCTGATCGACGACGTCGAGAGCCTGCTGGCCGAGCGCGGGTTCGCGCCCGAGCGGGTGCCCGGGCGCGGAGGCGACCGGCTGGCGGGCGCCGGCCGCCTCCTGCGCGGGTTCGGGCTCGAGCCCCGGATGGCCCCGGAGGACGCACTGGACCTGGGCGTGCCCTTTCAGGCCCGGATCAACCAGGACTAGGGGCTGCGGGTCAGGCTCGCGTCGCGCTCGACGACCTCGCCGAGGACCTCGTCGATGGCGGTCAGGAGGTCGGCGTCGAGCTTCTTGCCGACCGCCTTGACGTTCTCGTGCACCTGCTCCGGACGCGAAGCCCCGATGATCGCGGAGGCGACGTTCGGGTTCTGCAGGACCCAGGCGACGGCCAGCTGCGCGAGGCTCAGGCCCGCCTGCTCGGCCAGGGGTTCCAGCTCGGCAACGCGCTTGAGGACGTTCTCGTCGAGGAAGCGCGCGACCATGTCGGCGCCGCCCTTCTCGTCGGTGGCGCGCGAGCCTTCGGGGTAGGCCTGGCCCGGCTTGTACTTGCCGGTGAGCACGCCCTGCGCGATCGGCGACCAGACGATCTGGCTCAGGCCTTCCCGCTCGGAGGTGGGGATGACCTGGTCCTCGATGACGCGCCAGAGCATGTTGTACTGCGGCTGGTTCGACACGAGCGGGATCTTCAGCTCGCGGGCGAGGGCGGCGCCGCGGGAGATCTGCTCGGCGGTCCACTCGGAGACACCGACGTAGAGCACCTTGCCCTGGCGGACGAGGTCGGCGAAGGCGCCCATGGTCTCTTCGAGCGGGGTGTGCCGGTCGAACCGGTGCGCCTGGTAGAGGTCGACGTAGTCGGTGCCGAGCCGCTCCAGGCTCGCGTGCGCCGACTCCATGATGTGCTTGCGGGACAGGCCCCGGTCGTTGGGCCCCTTGGGGCCGGTGGGCCAGAAGACCTTGGTGAAGATCTCGAGGCTTTCGCGCCGCAGGCCCTTCAGGCCGCGCCCGAGCACGGACTCGGCGGCGGTGTTGGCGTAGACGTCGGCGGTGTCGAAGGTGGTGATGCCGGCGTCGAGGGCGGCCTGGATGCAGGCGTGGGCCCGGTCCTCCTCGACCTGGGAACCGTGGGTGAGCCAGTTCCCGTACGAGATCTCACTGACGTTGAGGCCGCTGCGGCCGAGACGACGAAACTCCATGCCGCCAGCCTAGGCGGTAATCGTTTGCTTTGCTAACGATCCTGGAGTGACTCCAGCCGCACGCAGCAAGAAGCCGGGTGGAGGCTCGCTCCACCCGGCTTCTTCGAAATCGCTCAGTCCGGGATCGGGTCCCCGGGCTTCAGCCGCGGCTTCGGCATCCGCAGCCGCCGGATCTGGGACGCCCGCACGAACGCGTACCAGCCGATCGAGCGGCCGTTCACCGGCTCCTTCGGGAACTTCTCCCGCACCAGCTTCGCGATCTTGCGGCCGTTCACGAAGCCCTCGATCGCCATGACCAGCAGCATCGCCGTGCACAGCAGCGTGATGTACGACTGCACCTGGGGCAGCGGCACCAGCAGCGCCAGGAACACCACGATGGCCAGCGGCATGAACAGGCCGAGCAGGTTGCGCCGGCTGTCGACCAGGTCGCGGACGTACCGCTTGACCGGCCCGCGGTCGCGCGGCAGCAGGGCCTTGTCGTCGCCCCGCATCATCGCCTCGCGGTTCGCCTTCGCGGCTGCCCGGCGTTCTTCCTTGCTCTGCGGGTTCGCCTTGCGCAGCTCCTTGTTGCGCTTCATCGCCTCACGCATGGTGGTGGGCGGCGGCGCCACGGGGCCGCGCTTCTTCGCCTCGGCCTCCCGGCGCTTCGGCGTGGCTTTGCCCTTACCGGGCGTGTACGCCTTGCCGGCGACGTCGACGGCTTCGGCCGACTCCGGCTCTTCGGCGGCGGTGTCTGTGGTGCTTCGGCGCAGGAACCTCACGTCACCAGGGTATTGCAGGCGTCACGCCGCCGTTCACCAGGTCGATCCATGTGCGACCATGGTGGGGGAACAGATCGGACGCCCCGGGTGTTGAAGACGTCAGCACCAGGAGTATCCGCAGCGAGTTCGACTTTAGAGGGAGTGCCATGACGACCGCTGAGCACGCCGGCGCGAAGCAGGCCGAGACAGCCGAGGAGACCCACGGCGTCACGTTGACCGACGCCGCGGCTTCCAAGGCGAGGGCCCTGCTCGAGCAGGAGGGCCGCGACGACATGCACTTGCGCATCGCCGTCCAGCCCGGTGGCTGCGCGGGCCTGCGCTACCAGCTGTTCTTCGACGAGCGCACGCTCGACGGCGACCTGTTCCGCGACTTCGACGGCCTCCGGGTCGCCGTCGACCGGATGAGCGCCCCGTACGTGTCGGAAGCCGTCATCGACTTCGTGGACACGATCGAGAAGCAGGGCTTCACGATCGACAACCCGAACGCCACCGGCTCCTGCGCCTGCGGCGATTCGTTCCACTGAGTGACAGCAGCGCACGCGAGAAGGCCCCGTCCCCCGAAAGGGAGGCGGGGCCTTCTCCGTTGCTGCGGGATCAGACGTAGGCGTCGAGCTCGGCCACCTGGGCGTGGCAGGCCTCGTCGACCTGCCACGGCTTGGCCGTGACGCGGGGCAGCGGCAGGCTCTCGGCCTGCAGTGTCGCCGGGATGAGCGCGCAGTCGGCGATCAGCTCGGACAGGGTCTCGGGTTCGGTGACGGCGTTCACGATTCGTAACGCTATTGATCCGCTCTCGACTGGAGAAGGAGTACCAGCCGGTAGTGTCGGCGGGGCGCGCGCGAACTACCCGGACGGGTCATGACCCGGAGGTAACTTCGCGCCTTTTGCCGTGAGGTCGAACACGAAGGAGCAGCCGGTGGCAGACAAGGCCAGGATCGCGGTGTCCGGCAGTATCGCGACCGACCACCTCATGCATTTCCCGGGCAGGTTCGCCGAGCAGCTCGTCGCCGAGCAGCTGCACCGGGTCTCGCTGAGCTTCCTCGCCGACGACCTCGTGGTCCGGCGCGGCGGCATCGGCGCGAACATCGCCTTCGGTCTCGGGGTGCTCGGCGTCCAGCCGCTCCTCGTGGGCGCCGTCGGCGCCGACTTCGCCGACTACCGCTCCTGGCTGGAGCGGCACGGTGTGGACACCTCGGGCGTGCACGTGTCCGAGGTCGCGCACACCGCGCGGTTCGTCTGCACCACCGACGAGGACCTCTGCCAGATCGCGACGTTCTACGCCGGCGCGATGGCCGAGTCCCGCAACATCGAGCTGCAGCCGATCGCCGAGCGCGTCGGCGAGCTGAGCCTGGTGCTGATCAGCCCGGACGACCCGGAGGGCATGATCCGCCACGCCGCGGAGTGCCGCCAGCGCGGGTACGCCTTCGCCGTCGACCCGTCGCAGCAGCTGGCCCGGATGAGCGGCGAGCAGGCGCGCGCGTTCGTCGCCGGCGCGAAGTACCTGTTCAGCAACGACTACGAGTGGGAGCTGCTGCTCCAGAAGACCGGCTGGACCGAGGCCGACGTCCTCGACCAGGTCGGCCTGCGGATCACGACGCTGGGGGAGAAGGGCGTCGAGATCGTCGGCAAGGACGGCGTCGCCCTGCAGATCGGCGCGGTCCCCGAGCGCGTCAAGGCCGACCCGACCGGCGTCGGCGACGGCTTCCGCGCGGGCTTCCTGGCCGGCCTCGACGGCGGCCTCGGCGTCGAGCGCGCCGCCCAGCTCGGCTCGCTGATCGCGGTGCTGGTGCTGGAGACGGTCGGCACCCAGGAGTGGACGTTCGACCGCGCCGAGGCGCTGGCCCGCATCGGCGAGGCCTTCGGCCCGGACGCGGCGGAGGAGATCTCGGTGGTCCTGCCCGTCGCCTGACCCAAACGCCGTGAATGCCACCTTCAGGGATTTAACGTCCCTGAAGGTGGCATTCACGGCTTTCGGCAGGGGGTCAGAGCTTGACCGGGTACACCGGCTCCGGGATCTCGGGCTTGATCCGGTGCTCCACGAAGATGCCGTGCCACAGCATGAACACGATCAGGGCCCACAGCTGGCGGCTGCGGTCCAGCTGGCCCGCCTTGTGCTCCTCCAGCAGCGCCAGGATCGCCTTCTTGTCCAGCAGCTCTTCGGTCTTCGAGTCCGAGATGATCCCGCGGGCCCAGTCGTACATCTCGTTGCGCAGCCACAGCCGGATCGGCACCGGGAAGCCGAGCTTGCGCCGGTTCAGCACGTGCGCCGGGATGATCTTCGCCAGCGCCTGGCGCAGCGCGTACTTCGTCGTCCCGTGGGCGAGCTTCTGGTCCAGCGGGATCGACGCCGCGACCTTGAACACCTCGGCGTCCAGGAACGGCACCCGCAGCTCCAGCGAGTTCGCCATCGTCACCTTGTCGGCCTTGACCAGGATGTCGCCGCGCAGCCAGGTGTAGAGGTCGACGTGCTGCATCCGGGCCACCGGGTCCCAGCCGCGCGAGACCTCGTACCAAGGCGCCGTGACGTCCTTGAAGCCCACGCCTTCCTGGTAGGTGCGAAGGACGTTGCGCAGCTGGTCGTCGCGGAAGTTGCGGGCGTTGCCGTAGTAGCGGTCCTCCAGCGGCAGCGCGCCGCGGCGCAGCAGGTCCTTGCCGCGGGTCCCCTCGGGGATCTTCGTGGAAACCTTGCCGATCAGCTTCCGCATGCCGCCGGGGATCTTCTCGAACGGCGCCAGCGAGATCGGCTCGTTGTAGATCGTGTAGCCGCCGAACAGCTCGTCCGCGCCTTCACCGGACAGCACCGCCTTGACGTGCTTGCGGGCCTCGCGGGCGATGAACCACAGCGGGACCAGCGCCGGGTCGGCCACCGGGTCGTCGAGGTACCAGACGATGAGCGGCAGCGCCTCCATCATCTCGTCCGCCGACACCGTGCGGACCACGTGCTTCACGCCGATCGCCGCGGCCGACTCGGCGGCGACGTCGACCTCGGAGTAACCCTCGCGCTCGAAGCCGGTGGTGAACGCGATCAGGTTCGGGTTGTGCTCCTTGGCCAGCGTGGCGGTGGCCGTGGAGTCGATGCCGCCCGACAGGAAAGCGCCGACGGTGACGTCCGGGTCGGAGATCATGTGCTTGCCGACCGAGTCCCGCATCACATCGGCGATGCGCTGGTACAGCTCCTCGGCTTGGGGCTGGGTGGAAATGGGCTTCGCGCTGAACTGTGGGTGGAAGTAGCGCGTGAACTTCACCTCACCGCCGGGCACCACCTCGAACGACGTCCCGGACTCGACGCGCCGGATCGCCGTGTGCAGCGACTCGGGCTCGGGCACGTACTGCAGCACGAGGTAGTGCTGCAGGGCCTTCCGGTCCAGCTCCTGCGCGACACCGAGGACGTCCGACAGCTCCAGCAGGCTCTTCTTCTCGCTGGAGAAGGCCACCCCGCCGGGGCCGGCCGAGTAGAACAGCGGCTTGATGCCGAACGGGTCGCGTGCGCCGAAGACCCGCTTCTCCTGCGAGTCCCAGATCATGAAGGCGAACATGCCGCGCAGGCGCTTGACCCAGTCCGCGCCGAGGTAGTGGAAACCGGCGACGATGGCCTCGCCGTCACCTTCGGTCTCGAACTTCGCGCCGTGCTTACCGGCGAGCTCCGCCCGCAGCTCCAGGTAGTTGTAGATCTCGCCGTTGAAGTTCATCGTGTAGCGGCCCGGCGCCTCCGGCGGGCCCCAGACCAGCGGCTGGTGCGCGTGCTCGACGTCGATGAAGGCGAGCCGGTTGAAGCCGTAGACGACCTCGGCGTCGGCCCAGGTGTCCTGCTCGTCGGGGCCGCGGTGGCGCTGGCAGCGCATGGCCGCGCCGACGGCGTCACGCGCGTCCGCCGCGCCGGTCTCGGTCGCGCAGATCAGTCCAAGCAGGCCGCACACGGGTACTCACACACCTTCGGGGTCTTCCGGGCTGGGGAAGTGCCCAGTATGCCGGGCGGGCCGTGGTGCGTAACACGCGCGTCGAGGGTTACCCCTTGGTCAGCGGAGCGCGCCAACTCGGCTAGGCTCCGCACCTGTCACGAAGATCGGTCGTAGGAGGCTCTGGGTGAAAGGGCGAGGCGCAGTGGGACAACCCGAGCGCACCCTGGGGAAGCGGACCGTGCGCGTCGCCGCGCTGGCCGTGCTGGTCGCGCTGACCGCGACGGGCTGCTCCGGAGACGAGATCCTGCGGTTCGGCTGGCCGGTCGGCGTCACGCAGCAGGCCGAGCAGATGCGCACGCTGTGGACGTGGTCCGTGGTGGCCGCGCTGGTCGTCGGCGTGATCGTGTGGGGCCTGATCTTCTGGACCGCGACGTTCCACCGCAAGAAGAAGACCGCCGACGGCGAGCCGGAGGAGCTGCCCCGGCAGTTCCAGTACAACATCCCGCTGGAGCTGTTCACGGTCGTCGTCCCGACGATCATGGTCTGCGTCCTGTTCTTCTTCACCGCGACGACGGAGTCGAAGGTCCTGGACAAGGTGCCCAACCCGGACGTCAAGGTGCAGATCGTCGCCTTCCAGTGGAACTGGGAGTTCAAGTACGAGGACGCCAACGCGGCGAAGCCCGACGGCAGCGGCCAGGTCAGCACGGTCGGCTCGTCCGGCGAGATCCCGCTGCTGGTGCTCCCGGTCGGCAAGACCATCCAGTACGACCTGGTCTCCACCGACGTCATCCACTCCTTCTGGGTGCCGGAGTTCCACTTCAAGCGGGACGTCTTCCCGAACCCGGAGAAGAACAACCAGGACAGTTCCTTCCAGAACAAGATCGACCGCGAAGGTTCCTTCGTCGGCCGGTGCGCGGAACTGTGCGGTACCTACCACGCGGTGATGAACTTCGAGGTCCGCGCGCTGTCGGCGGACAAGTTCGACCAGTACATCGGGCTGCGCAAGCAGGTGAACCCGGCGACGGGGCAGACGTTCACCGCCGCCGAAGCGCTGGCGAAGATGAACTGCGGCGAGCTGTGCACCCCGCACGCGGTGACCACCCAGCCGTTCAACACCGACCGCACGGCGCGGACCGCGTCCAACTGACGCCCCGGCGACAACAGGAGTAGGAAAGACCCATGAAGGTCGAAGCCCGCATCTTCTTCATCGTGGCGATCTTCGCCGTGTTCATGGCGGCCGTGTACTGGGTGTGGACCGCGGCGGCCGCGACCCACGGCCCGGAGCCGGTGGGCATCGTCTCGCTGTTCCTGACCGGCGGCCTGGCGTTCCTCGCGGGCAGCTACATGCAGTTCGTCTCCCGGCGCATCGAGCCGCGCCCGGAGGACCGTGAGGACGCCGAGATCAGCGACGGGGCCGGCGAGCTGGGCTTCTTCAGCCCGGGCAGCTACTGGCCGATCAGCATGGCGGCCACGGCGGCCCTCGCCGCGCTGGCGCTGGCGTTCTTCCACATCTGGCTGCTGGTGATCGCGCTGGTCGCGCTCCTCATCACGATCGGCGGCCTGGTGTTCGAGTACCACACGGGCCCGTCGCACGACTGACCCGCCGATTCCGGACCGGCCGTCGCACCTTCCGTGCGGCGGCCGGTTTCGTTTTCAGCCCCGGAACGCCGTGCGGTAGGACGACGGACTCGTTCCCCGCAGCCGGGTGAACTGGTGCCGCAGCGCCGCCGCCGACGCGTAGCCGCACGCCGTCGCGATGTCCTCCACCGACAGGCGGCCGTCCTCCAGCAGGGCCTGGGCCCGGTCCAGCCGCCGTTCGGTCAGCCACCGGTGCGGTGTCGTGCCCGTGGCCGCCGAGAAGCGGCGCAGGAACGTCCGTTCCCCGAGCCCGCTGCGGCGGGCCAGTTCCGCCACCGTGAACGGCTGGTCCAGCCGCCGCTCCACCCACTCCAGGGCCTCCGCGACCACGGCGTCGTCGGGCGCCGCCGTCGCCGGGACCGGAGCCTGGACGAACTGGGCCTGCCCGCCCGCGCGGTGCGGGGCCGCCACCATCCGCCGGGCCAGCGTCGTGGCCGCCGCGACGCCGCGCAGCCGGCGGACCAGGTGCAGGCACAGGTCGACCGCCGCGACCGTGCCCGCGCTGGTCAGGATGCCGCCGTCGTCGGCGTACAGCGCCTGCGGATCGACGTCGGCCGTCGGGAAGAGCGCGCGGAACTCCGGCTCGTACACCCAGTGGACCGTGCAGCGGCGGCCGTCCAGCAGACCCGCGTAGCCCAGCGTGAACACGCCCGCGCAGAACCCCGCGATCCACGCCCCGCGCCCCGCCGCCTCCCGCAGGACGTCCAGCACCGGCTCCGGCGGTGGCGCCGTCCGGGGCGCGCACGTCGGGACGATGAGGAGATCCGCCGCCGCGGCGTAGTCGAGGTCCTTCAGGCCGGAGAGGCCGAACCCGGACCAGCTGGCGACCGCGTCCCCGCCCGGCGAGCACACCCCGAAGTCCCAGCCCTCGATGCCGTCGGCGCTGCGGTCGGTGCCGAACACTTCACACGCGACGCCCAGCTCGAACGGCGAAACGCGGTCGGCCAGCACCACCGCGACCCGGTTGACGTCCATGCCGCCCACTCTGTCACAAGTTTTGCGGTCGTTGTCATCTCTGACACTGGTTGGGCACCCGCCACCGGACGAACCTGGTCCCCATGACGAACTCCGAAACCCGCCCGCTGCTGCAGTGGTCCGCGGCGATGGCGATGTCCGGCACGATCGGCGCGGTCGTCCTCGAGAGCGGCGCGGCCGCGCCGGCGGTGGCATTTGCCCGCTGCTTCGTCGGCGGCGCGCTGCTCGTGCTGTGGTGCGTTTCCCGTGGCTGGCTGCAGGACTGGCGGCCGTCCCGCCGCGACCTCGGACTGGCCGTGCTGGGCGGGCTGTTCCTGGTCGGCAACTGGGTGCTGCTGTTCGCCTCGTACGCGCTGTCGTCGATCTCGGTCAGCACGGTCGTCTACCACACCCAGCCGCTGATCCTGGTCGGCCTGGCGGCGGCGTTCCTCGGCGAGAAGTTCGCCAAGCGCCACCTGGTCCGGGCCGGCATCGCGTTCGGCGGGGTGGCCTTGATCTCGCTGTCCGCCCAGGGCGAGGACGGCAAGCCGGTGAAGCTCGCCGGGATCGGCCTGGCCCTCGGCGCGGCCGTGTTGTACGCGGGCGCGTCCTTCGTCGCGAAGCAGCTGACGCACATCCGCCCGCACCTGCTGGCCGCCGTGCAGACGACGGTGGGCGCGCTCGTGCTGGCGCCGCTGCTGCTGGTCACCCCGCTGCCGTCGACGACGTCGGGGCTGCTCTGGCTGGTGCTCCTGGGCACGGTCCACACCGCCCTGATGTACGTGCTGATGTACGCGAGCATCGGCAAGCTGCCGACCACGACGGTGGCGCTGCTGTCCTACCTCTACCCGGTGGTGGCGGTGCTGGTGGACATCACGTTCTACGGCCACCGCCCCAGCTGGCCGGAAGCGCTGGGCATGCTCGCGGTCCTGGCCGCCGCCCTGGCCCCCCGGCGCGGTCGCCGTCCCGCTGCCGCCCGAACCGAGGGGCCGCAGCGGGAACGGGTCAGCTGAAGGCGATCCAGCGGTCCAGGAGCGCGGCCGCGGCGCCCGAGTCGATCGCCTCGGCGGCCCGCGTCAGGCCCGCGCGCAGGTCGTCTTCCAGGGACTCGGAGAAGCCCGTGAAGGCCGCCAGCGCCGCGGCCGCGTTGACCAGGACCGCGTCGCGGACCGGGCCCGGCTTGCCGCCCACCAGCTCGCGGACCACTTCCGCGTTCGCCGCAGCGTCGCCGCCGCGCAGGTCCTCCGCCGTCGCGCGGGGGACGCCCAGCGCGGCCGGGTCGAGGGTGCGCTCGGTGACCGTGCCGTCCGAGACCACCCACACGGTCGACGTCGTCGTCGTGGTGATCTCGTCGAGGCCGTCGTCGCCGCGGACCACCAGGGCGCGCGTGCCGCGGCGGGCGAACGTCTCCGCCAGCACCCGCGTCTTGTCCTGGTACGCGCAGCCGATCAGCGCGGCGCCCGGCTGGGCCGGGTTGGTCAGCGGGCCGAGCAGGTTGAACGTCGTCGGGATGCCGAGCTCGCTGCGCACCGGGCCGGCGTGCCGCAACGCCGGGTGGAACGCCGACGCCAGGAAGAACCCGACGCCGACCTCGGCGAGGCTGCGCTGCACGTCTTCCGGCGGCAGGCTGATCCGCACGCCGAGCGTCTCCAGCACGTCCGCCGCGCCGGACTTCGACGACGCGCTGCGGTTGCCGTGCTTGGCCACCGGCGCGCCGGCCGCCGCCGTGACGATCGTCGCCATCGTCGAGATGTTCACCGAGTTCGAGCCGTCACCGCCGGTGCCGACGATGTCGACCGCCGGGCGGTCCAGCTCGACGCGCCGGGCGTGCGCCAGCATCGTGGCCGCCATGCCCGCGATCTCCTCGGGCGTCTCGCCCTTGGCGCGCAGCGCCACCGCGAACCCGGCGATCCGGGCCGGGCTCGCCGCACCGCTCATGATCTGGTCCATCGCCCACGCCGTGTCCTCCGCGGAGAGGTCGACGCCCGCGATGAGCTGCTTGAGCAGGGGTGGCCAGGTGCGGGGGACCGGGGTGGTCACCGGCTCAGCCGTTCACGACGGGGACCCGTCGCGCGCGCAGCACGTCGGCGACGGTCTCCGCGGCGGTCAGCGGGTCCAGCGGGTGCACGAGCACGGCGTCCGCCTGGGACCAGGTGGCCAGCCACCGGTCGTCCCTGCGCCGCACCGCCACCACGATGGGGGGACAGTCGGTGATTTCGTTCTTGAGCTGACGGCAGAGGCCGATGCCGCCGGTCGGCTGCGCCTCGCCGTCGAGGATGGCCAGGTCGACGTTCCCCGCGTCCACCTCGGAGAGCACGTCGGCGATGCCGGCCGCCTCGACGTAGTCCACGCGCGCCAGATCGGCGGCGGGCCGCCGGCCGACCGCGTTGACGATCGCTTCGCGCACCTCCGCCTTGTGGCTGAACACCAGGACCCGCATCGACCGCTCGGCCATTGAACGCCTCCGTCTTGTCGCCGCTCGACTCCACCGGATCGTATCGGCCGAGACCGACATCACGCGGGCGCCTCCGGCTGGAGTGCGTCCCAGCCGAGCGCGTCACCCCCGAGCCGCTGCGCCAGACCGGCCATCCGGGACCGTTCCTGGGCGCAGTGCAGGGCGTCGAGGACCTGGACGCGCACGGCGTGCACCTGCGCCAGTTCCCCGGAAACGCCCTGGTCACGCAGTTCGTAGCCGTCCTGGGCGAGGATCGCCGCCGCCTCGGCGAGCCGGTCCGGCGGCAGGAGCAGGTGGTGCCGCAGCACGGCCGGTGCCGTGCTGACCCAGGCGGGTGAACCGGAGAGGACGGCGGAGTCCGCGACGACCGGGTCGAAGGCCTCGGCAACGATCTTCAGACCGGGCGTATCGGCCGTCAGACCGGGCGTTTCCCGCTTCTTGACCAGGTCAAGCAGCCGGTCGAGTAAACCCATGAGTAGCTCTCACCTTCCCGGGCATCCGGTGTGATCGGTTACGCAGACGACCCGCCGTGGACCCACCCGGCGGAGCGGTGGTGCGAGAGGACATAATGCGACGCGTGACAACGGCAGCTCCCACCATCAGTCAGCGGGTCCACTCGCTGAACCGGCCGAACATGGTCAGTGTCGGCACCATCGTGTGGCTGTCCAGCGAGCTGATGTTCTTCGCCGGACTGTTCGCGATGTTCTTCACCGTCAAGGCGCAGAACCCGGTCGGGGAGACCTGGCCGCCGCGCCTGCACGGCGAGCATTTCGAGCTCAACGTGACGTACGCGATCCCGTTCACGGTGATCCTGGTGCTGTCCTCGCTGACCTGCCAGTTCGGCGTGTTCGCCGCCGAGCGCGGCGACGTCTACGGGCTGCGCCGCTGGTACATCATCACGTTGATCATGGGCGCCATCTTCGTCGGTGGCCAGGCCAACGAGTACCACAACCTGGTCGAAGAGGGGATGACGATCCCGTCCGGCCCGTTCGGCACGGTGTTCTACCTCGCGACCGGCTTCCACGGCCTGCACGTCATCGGCGGGCTCATCGCCTTCGTCTACCTGCTCATCCGCACGAAGCTGAGCAAGTTCACGCCCGCTCAGGCCACGTCGGCGATCGTCGTGTCCTACTACTGGCACTTCGTCGACATCGTGTGGGTCGGCCTCTTCGGTGTGATCTACCTCCTTCCGTAGGTCCCGCCTCAGCCGCCACTACCTTCACCATCGGCCTGAACTGACAGCAAGGGTTGCCGCAAGATGACCACCAGCACCAAGTCCTCGGAGCGCCGTTACCGCGCGCGGTCGAAGCTGCGGAGGCGGTTCGCCGGCCTGCTCGCGCTCGGTATCGCGCTGGTGGGCGCCGGCGCCCTGTACGCCGTGTTCGCCCCCGAGCCGCAGACCGCACAGGCCCAGGGCACGCCGGCGCAGCTGCGCCTCGGCGAGCAGGTCTACAACAACACCTGCATCGCCTGCCACGGCGCGAACCTCGAGGGTGTGAAGGACCGCGGGCCGAGCCTGATCGGCATCGGTGACGCCGCGGTGTACTTCCAGACTTCTTCGGGCCGGATGCCCGCCGCGCGCCAGGAGGCGCAGATCGAGCGGAAGCCGCCGAAGCTGACCGAGGCCGAGATCGACGCGGTCGGCGCCTACATCCAGGCGCACGGCGGCGGCGTCCAGCGGCCCGCCGAGAAGGGCGAGGCCCTGCGCGGCAACGACCCGGCCCGCGGTGGCGAGCTGTTCCGCCTCAACTGCGCGTCGTGCCACAACTTCACCGGCCGCGGCGGCGCGCTGTCCGCCGGCAAGTACGCGCCGAACCTGGACCCGGCCAGCGAAGAGCAGATCTACACGGCCATGCTCACCGGCCCGCAGAACATGCCGAAGTTCTCCGACCGGCAGCTGTCGCCGAAGGAGAAGAAGGACATCGTCGCCTACGTGAAGTCGGTGTCGGACGGCAACAATGACCCGGGTGGTAACGGCCTCGGCGGGGTCGGCCCCGCTTCGGAGGGCGTCATCGCCTTTATCGTCGGGATCGCCGCGCTGATCGGCGTGACGTTGTGGATTGGATCGAAGGCATGAGTGCCGAGGGGCCGAAGCCGCCGTCGGAGGCGGAGCTGGCTGAGATGGACCGGGACCAGCTGGTCAAGCTGGGCGGGGCGCTCGACGGCGTCGAGATCGTCGAGTACCCGACCCCGTGGCCCGTGGAGGGCACCCGCGCGGAGAAGCGGGCCGAACGCCTGGTCGCGTTCTGGTTCGCCCTGTCCACGCTGGCCGGGCTCGGGTTCGTCGTTTCGCTGATCTGGTGGCCGTGGAAGTACGAGGCGCCGGACAACGAGAGCGGCCACTTCTGGTACAGCCTCTACACCCCGATGCTGGGCCTCACGCTCGGCCTGGCCATCCTCGGCCTGGGCATCGGCGTGATCCTGTACACGAAGAAGTTCGTGCCCGCCGAGGTCGCCGTGCAGCAGCGCAGCGACGCCGGCGGCGAGGGTTCGCCCGAGGTCGACCGCGCGACGATCCTCGCGCACCTGGCCGATGCCGGGAGCCGCAGCACGATCGCCCGCCGGTCGCTGATCAAGCGCTCGGCGATCGCCGGTGCCGGCACGCTCGGCCTCGCGGCCGCGGCGCTGCCCCTCGCGTCCTTCATCAAGAACCCGTGGAAGGACAGCGAGTCCCGCGACTCGCTGTGGCACACCGGCTGGCAGCCCCTGTACCCGGGTGAGAAGGTCTACCTGCGCCGCGACACCGGTAAGCCCATCGAGGTGGAGCACGGCAAAGAGACCGAGGTCCCCCTGGTCAAGGCCGAGGACCTCGACGCGGGCGCGATGGAGACGGTGTTCCCGTTCCACGAGTCCGAGCGGAATGACGCCGAGGCGCTGGCCGCCGCGCTGACCCGGGTGGACAACCCGGTCATGCTGATCCGCCTGCGCTCGACCGACGCCGCCAAGGTGGTCAAGCGGAAGGGCCAGGAGGACTTCAACTTCGGCGACTACTACGCGTACACGAAGATCTGCAGCCACGTCGGCTGCCCGACCTCCCTGTACGAGCAGCGGACCAACCGCATCCTGTGTCCGTGCCACCAGTCGCAGTTCGACGCCCTCCACTACGCGAAGCCGATTTTCGGCCCGGCGACCCGTCCGCTGGCCCAGCTACCGATCACGGTGGACGAAGAGGGATACTTGATCGCGCGAGGCGACTTCATCGAGGCCATCGGTCCGGCCTTTTGGGAGCGTAAGTCATGAGTTCACTCACCACGCCGACCAAGGGGTCGAGTGCCGTGGAGCGGCACCTGGGCGAGGCCGCGAACAACGCCGACCAGCGGTACCAGCTGGCCAAGGGCCTGCGGCACCAGATGAACAAGGTGTTCCCGACCCACTGGTCGTTCCTGCTGGGCGAGATCGCGCTCTACAGCTTCATCATCCTGCTGCTCACCGGCGTGTACCTGACGCTGTTCTTCGACCCCTCCATGCAGGAGGTCATCTACGACGGCAGCTTCACGAACATGCAGGGCCTGGAGATGTCCCAGGCGTTCCGCACGACGCTGGACATCTCGTTCGACGTCCGCGGCGGCCTGTTCATGCGGCAGCTGCACCACTGGGCCGCGCTGATCTTTGTCGCGTCCATGGCCGTGCACATGCTGCGCATCTTCTTCACCGGTGCGTTCCGGCGCCCGCGTGAGGCGAACTGGGTGATCGGCGGCCTGCTGCTGATCCTGGGCTGCTTCGAGGGCTTCTTCGGCTACTCGCTGCCGGACGACCTGCTCTCGGGTACCGGTATCCGCGCGACGCTGTCGGGCATCGTGCTCTCGGTGCCGGTGGCCGGCACCTGGATCCACTGGGCGCTGTTCGGCGGGGAGTTCCCCGGTGACGTGATCATCCCGCGGCTGTACACGCTGCACATCCTGCTGCTGCCGGGCATCATGCTCGCGCTGGTCGGCGCGCACCTGGCGCTGGTCTGGTACCAGAAGCACACGCAGTTCCCGGGCGTGCGCCGCAAGGAGACCAACGTCGTCGGCGTCCGGATCATGCCGTACTTCGCGCTCAAGGGCGGGGCGTTCTTCACGCTGGTCATCGGCGTGCTGGCGCTCATGTCGGGCCTGTTCCAGATCAACCCGGTGTGGAACTTCGGCCCGTACAACCCGGCGCAGGTGTCGGCGGGCTCGCAGCCCGACTGGTACATGGCCTGGGCCGACGGCATGCTCCGGATCTGGCCGGCCTGGGAGGTCTACCTCGGGAACTACACGATCCCGGCGGTGTTCTTCCCCGGCGCGGTCGGCATGCCGATCCTGATCGGCCTGCTGCTGGCCTACCCGTTCCTCGAGCGCAAGCTGTCCAAGGACACCGCGCACCACAACCTGCTCCAGCGGCCCCGGGACGCCCCGGTCCGCACGGCGCTGGGTGCGATGGCGCTGGGCTTCTTCATGGTCATCGAGCTGTCCGGCTTCAACGACATCATCGCCGACAGCTTCGACATCTCCCTGAACGCGACGACGTGGGCGGGCCGCATCGGCGTGCTGATCGTGCCGCCGCTGGCGTACTACTTCACCTACCGCATCTGCCTGGGCCTGCAGCGGGCCGACCGCGAGGTGCTGGAGCACGGCGTCGAGACGGGCATCATCAAGCGGCTGCCGCACGGTGAGTTCATCGAGATCCACCAGCCGCTGGCCGGCGTCGACAGCCACGGCCACGCGGTCCCGCTCGAGTACCAGGGTGCGTCCGTGCCGAAGAAGATGAACAAGCTGGGTTCGGCCGGTCACGCCGTGCCGGGCACGTTCTGGTCCCCGGACCCGGCCGAGGAGACCGCGGCGCTGCAGCGCGCCACCGGCAACGGTCACTCCGGCGCCGAGAACGGCCAGCACGGTCAGCACGGCGAGTTCGACTCCGCCGAGACGGCCGCGGCCGCGAAGCGGACGGACCACTAGCTCTACGCACGCCGAAGGCCACCTCCCGCGGGAGGTGGCCTTCGTCGTTTCTACGTCTTGCCGGCGCGAAGCCGGGCGATGGCCTTTTCCGCCCTTGAGACGCGCGTCTCGGGCTTCTTCGCCTCGGCGACCCACTGGACGTACTCACGCCGGTGGGAAGGCGGCAGGGCCTCGAACAGCGCCGCCGCGTCCGGTGCGGTCGCGAGCGCGTCGGCCAGCTCCGCAGGGAGCTCGTTCAATCCTCCACGCCGATCGAGAAGGCCGACTCCGTGTCGGCGCGGGAGTACGACCGGAACGCGATGTGCGTGACGGTGTCCAGCACACCCGCCACCTTCCCGATCCGGCCGGGGATCAGGTCGGCCAGCTCCTCGTGCGTGGACACCTGCACCGTGGCGATGAGGTCGACGTCCCCGGCGCACGAGTAGACCTCGCCGACACCCTCGATGTCGGCGATCGCCTGCGCCGCGTCCGGGATCGCGTCCGCCTCTACCTGGATCAACACGATCGCGGTGATCACCTGGGTCCTCCAAGACTCGTCTGCGGGGTCGCCCGCGATCCTAGTGAGCCCTACGCCACGGTGTGCGCCAGCCAGTCCACGGCAAGGGCGCGGTCGCCGGTGATCGTGACGCGGTCGGCCGGCAGGCGCCGGGTCAGCACCAGCAGCAGGTCCCGGATGGGCCCGGCCAGCGTCACGTCCGCGGCTCGGGTGGCGCGAGTCCACCGGACGCCGTCGGGGGTGCGGGTGATCAGCCAGCCCGGGCCGTCCCCGGGGTTCAACTGGAGGGTCTGGCCGGTGCCGCGCAGCTCGGCGAAGTCCGGCTTGAGGCTCGCCGTGACGGGGTCGGACAGCAGTTCCAGCCACTCGCTGATCGCGTCGGCCGCGAGGTCCGGCGCCACGGTGAAGCCGGCGCCCGTGGCGAGCGCCGCGTCGGCGTGGTGCACGGTGGTGTCGTGGAGCATGCGGCGCAGCCAGAACGTCGCCGGCTGCTGGCCGAAGAACGTCCACACCGGTGTTCCGCCGGCGGCCCGTACCGCGTCTTCCAGGTCCGCGGCGCCCTCGAGGAGCCAGCCGGACCACTTCTCGGGGGCGCCGGGGTCGGCGTCGAACGGGTCCGGCACCGGCGACGGCCCGGACCGGACGATGCTCGCGGCCCAGCGGTGTGCCTGGCCCACGTGGCCCGCCAGCACCCGCAGCGGCCACTTCGGGCAGGTCGGCACCCGGGCGTCCGGGTCGGCGCCGGCCACCGCCGCGGCGAACCCGGCGGTGTGCTCGCGCAGTCCCTCGGCAAGTCTCGTGTTGTCCATGGCCGTACCGTAGGAACTCCACCCGGCTGGAGGTTCGACCGAAGGTGACCGGAGACACACTCGGCATCGGCGATCTGGCGCGGCGGACCGGCGTGCCCGTCCGCACGATCCGCTTCTACTGCGACGAGGGCGTGCTGGAGCCCGTGCGCAGCGCCGGCGGCCACCGGCGGTTCGACCGGGCGGCGATCGACCGGCTGAACCTGGTGCGGCGCCTGCGTGGGCTCGGGCTGGGCCTGCCGCCGATCACCGACGTCCTCGCCGGCCGCTGTTCCCTCGACGACGCCGTGGCGGCCGAGCGGACCGCGCTCGACCGCGAGCTGGCCACGCTGGCCTGGCGGCGCTCGGTGCTCCGCGCGGTCGAGGAGGCGTCCCCCACGGACCGCGCGGCGCGGCTCGAGCTGCTGTCCGCGGTGCAGGACGGCTACTCCGCGCACGACACGCTGGTCCGCCTCTGGCACCCGATGACCACGGGCCCGATCACGCCGGACACGGCCCGCATGTTCCTCGGCATCAGCGCGCCGGAGCCCCCGGACCAGCCCACGACGGCCCAGGTGGTGGCCTACGCCGAGCTGGTGCTCCTCGCGGCGGATTCTCGCCTGACGTCGGAGTTGCGGGCGAGCACGCTGGCCGGTCACGGCGGCATCGCCGACCTCGGCGCGCTCCACGCGGAGGTGGGCGAGGCGTGCGTACTGGCGGCCCCCCAGGTGGCGGCGGGCGCACGGCCATCCCCGGGACCGGCACTGGACCGGTTCGTGGCGGCCCACGCGGCGGCGCTGGGAGCCGGCGACAGCCCACCGTTCCGTCGCGCACTGAACCACCGGACGGCGCCGGACCGGCATCCCCGGCTGCGGCGCTACTGGCACCTGGCGGGTGAGGTCACGGGCGAGGCCGCGCCGATGGGTGTCGCCCACACCTGGCTCCTGGACGCCCTGGACAGCTCGGTCGCGTGAGGCCCTGCGGCCGCTGAGCGAGAGTTCGCCTCACGAACCTGAACGGTCGACCGGTGTGTTCGGAGAGTCGACTCGCGCCCTGGGCGGTCGGCTCGCGTCCCTGGACCGTCGGCCGCAAACCGACCCTCCAGGGACGCCAACCGACTCTCCGGGTACGCGAGCCGACTCTCCGGGTACGCCGCCCGGCTCCTGCGGGAGCTCTGAGGCCGGGCGGGTGCGCGGACAAGATTGCTCGGCCGGGAACCGGGATTGCGGCCGTGACGGGTCGCTCCAGGCGCCGGCTCAGCCGACGTGTTCCAGTGAATGGGCGCCCGCGACCAGGTTCAACCAGCCCTGCCAGCCCGCCACCGCCGCCGGCTCGGCCCAGGGGCGGGTCGTGCGGACCAGGCGGACGCCCGGGCGGGCCAGCCAGCGCAGCAGCACCCCCACCTCCTCCGGGGGCGCGCCGTGGAGCGGGCCCGGGTCCGGCAGCACCGTCTCCGCCGACGCCACCAGCGCCTCGACCACCGGCATCGGTGGCACGCCACGCCTGGCTACGCCCGCCGAAGCCAGCCTGCCGTAGCGGATCACCGCCAGCTCCCAGCCGCCCGCGCCGTCCGGGCCGGCCGCGATCAGCTCGCCGATCGAGGCCAGCGATGCCTGCCGGTGGGCCCGGCCCAATGCGCGGATCAGGCCCGCCAGCTCGTCGCGGTGGCGGGCCGCCTGCTCGTAGTGCTGACCCGCCGCCAGCCGCTCCACGTGCGCCGCCGCCGTGTGCAGGGGACGGCCGTCCAGGCCCGCGATCAGCCCCGACACCGACTCGACCGCCGGGCCGTACTCCGCCACGCTCTGCCGTCCCGCGCACGGCGCCCCGCACCGCCCCAGCTCCGCCAGCACGCACGGGGTCCCGTTCGCCGAACGGGGCGAGATCCGCTGCGTGCACGTCCGCAGGCCCGAGGCCCCGGCCAGGGTGTCCGCCGTCGTCCGCGCGTCCGCCTGGTTGCGGAACGGGCCCAGCACCCCCGGCCGCGGCAGCCGCACCACCGACAGCCGCGGGAACGCCTCGTCCGTCAACCCGATCCACCAGCCCTGGTGCCGGTTCTTCGACCGCCGGTTGTAGGCGGGCCGGTGCGCCGCGATCAGCCGCAGCTCCCGCACCTCCGCCTCCAGCGCGTGCGCGCACACCACGTGGTCGACGCGCTCGGCGAGCGCGACCATCTCCCGGATCCGGCTCCGCCCCTCCGAACCCGTGAAGTACGTCCGCACGCGCCGGCGCAGGTCCTTCGCCGTGCCGACGTACAGGACCTCGTCCTTCGGGCCCTTGAACAGGTAGACACCCGGAGCCGACGGCAGATCCGCCGCCAGGTGCCGCTTCGCCCGCTGGGCGACGGTCACCTCCGGCAGGTACCCCATCAGCTCCTCGAGCGAGTGCACGCCCAGGTTGCCGACCCGCTCCAGCAGCCCGTGCAGGACGTCCACCGTCGCCCGCGCGTCGTCCAGCGCCCGGTGCGTCGGCCGCGTCTTCGCCCCGAACAGCAACGCCAGCGCCGTCAGGTTGTACCGCCCGACCTCGTCCCGCGGCACCACCCGCCGCGCCAGCCGGACCGTGCACACCACCGTCAGCTTCGGCCACACGTACCCGTGCCCCTCGCACGCCGCCCGCATGTGCGAGGTGTCGAAGCCCGAATTGTGCGCCACCAGCACCGCACCCCCGATGAACTCCAGGAACGCCGGCAGCACCTCCTCGATCGGTGGCGCGTCGTAGACCATCGCCTGCGTGATTCCCGTGAGCGACATGATCTGCGGCGGGATCGCCATCCCGGGGTTCACCAGCGTCGCGAACTCACCCAGCACCTGGCCCCCGCGCACCTTCACCGCGCCGATTTCGGTGATCCCCGACGGCCCCGGTGGAGCCCCGGTGGTCTCGAGGTCGAAGACGACGAAAGTCGTGTCCCGCAAGGGAGTTCCGAGCTCGTCGAAGGCGAGCTGAGCCTGGACCGGACGCATGGGCGGGACTCTAGGGGCGACCCCCGACAGTTTTGGCCCCGCGTGGGCCGCTTCGCCGGGTCCGCCGGCCGGGGTGCGGTCCGTGTGGCGCGCGGGGCGGGATGCGGGGGCGGGGCCTACCCTGGACCAATGCACCCGCAGCCGCTCGTGCCGGAGCCGTCCGGGGACCCCGTCGGTCCTTCGGGCGTGGCGTCGCGCCCCGAGCAGGCCGAGGAGGCCGCTGACCAGGCCGGACATCCCGAACCCGCCACCTGGCCCGCCCTCCCCGAACCCGTCCGCGACCGCATCGCCGATCTCGCCGCGGCGGCCGTCGCCAAGCTGCCCGCCACCGACGTGCCCCGCCAGCTGCGGCCCGTCGCCAAGTTCGCCCCGGCCAAGCGCGCCAAGCTCGGCGGCGCCGCCCTGCTCGCGGCCCTCGGCGACTCCGCCCAGTTCCGGACCGCCGTCATCGAGTGGCTCCGCGAACACCGCACCGACGCCCTCGACCCGAACGCCACCGACTCCGTCGCCGCGGCGGCCGCCGCCGTTCTCCTCGGCGAGTCCGGGGCCGCCGGGCGCGTCCGGCTGGTCGCCAAGAACGCCGAGGAAAACGCCCTGCGCGCCGAACGCGACGCCGCGCTCGCCCGCAGCCAGCGGCTCGAAGCGGAACTCGTCCAGGTCCGCGCCGAACTCGCCGCGGCGAAACAAGCCGCCGAGAACGTCCGGGGTGAGCGCGAGGGCGAAGTCGAGAAGCTCCTGAAGCGCCTTCGCGAACAAGGCGTCCAGCTGCGCCAGGCCCGGGACGCGGCGGAGGCGGCGTCCGTCGAGGCCGAACGCGGTTCCGCCGCCCGGAGCGACGAGATCGCCGCCCTCAACACCCAGCTCGAACGCGAACGCCAGCGCGTCGCCGGTGAACGCGCCCGCGCCGAACGCGCCGTCGTCGACGCCGAGATCGCCCGCCAGTCCGCTCGCGAGGCCCGGCAGGCCGACGAGGTGCGGCTCGCCCTGCTCATCGACACCATCGACGGCGCCGTCACCGGCCTCCGCCGCGAGCTCGCCCTCGGCGCGCGCGGCGCCCGCCCGGCCGACATGGTCCGCGGCGCCAGCTCCGGGATCGGCCAGGGCGGCAAGATCGCCGACGTCTCCACGTTGGACCGCTACCTCGCGCTGCCGAACGTGCACTTGATCGTCGACGGCTACAACGTCACCAAGACCGGGTACCCCGAACTCGCCCTGGCCGACCAGCGCGACCGGCTGATCCACCAGCTGTCCGCACTGGCCGCGCGCACCTCCGCCGAGGTCACCGTCGTCTTCGACGGCGCCGGCGTGCTCTCCGTCCCCGCGTCCGTGCCCCGCGGGGTGCGGGTGCTGTTCTCCGACCGCGGGGTGCTGGCCGACGACGTGATCCGCAACCTGGTGGCGGCCGAACCCGCGGGGCGGCCCCTGGTCGTCGCGACCTCCGACCGCGCGGTCGCGGACTCGGTGCGCGGCCGCGGCGCCCACCCGGCGCCGGCTTCGGTGCTGGTCAGCCGCCTGTCCCGGGTGTGACGCCGCCGAAACTGTCGGTGGTGGCCCCTACCGTGTGGAGCAGCAGTTCCCACGTGAGGAGGACCACATGCCCGACACCCCCGAGCTGTCCGAAGTAGACGTCTCGCACATCGCCGTTTCGGACATCGAGAACCTCGTGGTCGATTGCGATCGCTGCGTCGTGCGCGGCATCTCGTGCCACGACTGCGTCGTGAGCGTGCTGCTCGGCGCCCCACTCGCCGTGGTGTGGGACGCCGACGAGCGCCGCGCGGTGGACGCGCTGGCCGAGGCCGGGATGGTGCCACGGCTGCAATTGGTCGAAGAACCGATCCGGCGCCCCGCCTGAGTCGCCCGTTTCGTGTCGGCGCGCCGAATGGTCGATTGCATCGGTGAACGGTCGGTAGTCGAAAAGCGCTCCGGAGAAACCCCAGCGTGTAACGCCCATCACATCTTTTCTCCGGTGCTGGTCCGATGGTGTGCAGCGGCGTTACGCACAGTTTTTGGCCGACAGGTGGTGGACGTGGTGGCGGTCTTTTCGTAACCTGTCCGAGATCTCGTGGCCCCGGCCGTCGATGTAGGCGGCGACGCGAGATTGCCGCCGGACGCAGCTTTGTCGGGAAGCTGGGAACCGGAACCACCACCGCGTGCATTCCCTGTTGCGGCTCGTGTTGCCCTTGGGTGCCACGATCCGCGCGCGAGTGGGGGACAACGGCGAAGAGGACTCCCCGGCCTCTTCTGCCCCGGTCCCGTCGGCGGCCGAGACGCAAAGGAGACCCGCGCGACCGTGCAGTCGCATCCAGTCAGGCGCGTGGTGTCAGGTGCCCTCGCTGCGGTTTCGGTGATCACCCTCGTCACCTTCTCCCAGCCGACGGCCATCGCCGCCCCCGTCCCCGTTCTCCAAACCCCACCCACCGGCTCCGACGCCCTCGCCAAGTACCGCGACCTCGCGGCCCAGGCCGAGAAGCTCAACGAAGACCTGCTGTCGGCCCAGGACGACCTGAAGAAGAAGCAGGGCGAGCTCGACAAGGCCACCGGCGACGTCAACGCGGCGAAGGAACAGGCCGCCAAGGCATCCGAGAGCCAGACGAAGTACCAGACCGAGGTCGACAAGTTCGCCGGTGCGTCGTTCACCAGCGGTGTCCAGCTGAACAAGCTGTCGGCGCTGCTGGCGGGCACGTCCACCCAGGACTTCCTCGACCGTTCCTCGGCGCTCGAGGTCATCGCGACCGGCAAGAACGCCGCGATGGGCAACCTCACCGGCGCCGTGCACGAGGCCACCGACGCTGCCGCCAAGGCCAGCGACGCGGCGAAGCGCGCGCAGGACGCGCGTGACGCCGCGGCCAAGCTGACCGAGGACATCAAGGCCAAGCAGAAGACGCTGAACGACCAGATCGATCAGCTCGAAGAGGCCAACAAGAACCTCAGCACGTCGGACAAGGCGGCCCGGAAGGACCGCGGCGGGACACCCCCCGCCGACATCAAGGCACCCACCGCCGCCGCCCAGACGGCGCTGAACGCGGCGCTGAGCAAGCTCGGCAGCGCGTACGTGTACGGCGCCACCGGCCCGACCAACTTCGACTGCTCGGGCCTGACGTCGTGGGCGTACAAGCAGGCCGGGCTGACCATTCCGCGGACCAGCCGCGAGCAGTCGACCTTCGGCACCGCGGTGCCGCGGGATCAGCTCCAGCCGGGCGACCTCGTGTTCTTCTACTCGCCGGTTTCGCACGTCGGCATGTACATCGGCGACGGCAAGATGGTGCACGCGCCCGACACCGGTGACGTCGTGAAGATTTCGCCGCTGCAGAGCCAGTACTCGGGAGCGCGCCGCCCGACGGCGTGACCCTCGAACAGCACCGGCCAAGGGGCGGCACCGCACACGCGGTGCCGCCCCTTCGCTGTCCGTAGCGGCCGCTAGCCTCTGGGGCGTGCTCAAGACCCTGCTCGTGACCAACGACTTCCCGCCCCGGCCCGGGGGGATCCAGAACTACCTGAACTCCCTCGCGACCCGGTTGCCGGCGGACGACCTGGTCGTCTACGCGCCGTCGTGGGAGTCGCGGACGGGGTCGCACGAGGAGTTCGACGCCGAAGCGCCGTTCGAGGTCGTCCGGCACCCGACGTCGCTGATGCTGCCGACGCCGGACGTGCTTCGCCGGGCGAAGCAGATCATGCGGGCGCGGGACTGCGAAGCCGTCTGGTTCGGCGCTGCGGCGCCGCTCGCGCTGCTGGGGCACCCGCTGCGCCGGGCCGGCGCGCACCGCGTCGTGGCGTCCACGCACGGCCACGAGGTCGGCTGGTCGATGCTCCCGGCGTCGCGGCAGGCGCTGCGGCGCATCGGCGACACCGCCGACGTCGTCACCTACGTCAGCCGGTACACCCGCGGCCGCTTCGCCGCGGCGTTCGGCCCGATGGCCGGGCTGGAGCTGCTGCCGTCCGGGGTGGACACCGAGGTGTTCCGGCCGGATCCCGCCGCCCGCGCGGAGATCCGCGCCCGGCACGGCCTCGGCGACCGGCCGACCGTCGTCTGCGTGTCCCGGCTCGTCCCGCGCAAGGGCCAGGACCAGCTGATCCGCGCGTTGCCGGGGATCCGCGAGCGCGTCGCGGACGCGGCGCTGCTGATCGTCGGCGGCGGTCCCTACCGCAAGAAGCTCGCCGAACTGGTCACCGGGCTGGGCCTGGAGCGCGACGTCGTGCTCACCGGGTCGGTGCCGTGGGCCGAACTGCCGGCGCACTACGCCGCGGGCGACGTCTTCTCGATGCCCGCGCGCACCCGCGGCAAGGGGCTCGACGTCGAAGGGCTCGGCCTCGTCTACCTGGAGGCCTCGGCGACCGGGCTCCCGGTGGTCGCCGGCAACTCCGGTGGGGCCCCCGAGGCGGTGCTCGACGAGGTCACCGGGCACGTCGTCGACGGCCGGGACGTCGGCCAGCTCGGGGAGACCGTGGCCGCGCTGCTCTCGGACCCGGTGCGCGCGCGCCGGATGGGCGAGGCCGGGCGGGCCTGGGTGAGCGAGCACTGGCGGTGGGACGTCCTGGCGCGGCGGCTGTCCGGCCTGCTGGACGGCGACCCGGTGGCCGCCGTCCGCTGAGCGCTCACGGCGTGTAGAGCGCCGGGTGCCGTGGATCGTCGACGCGCACGACGACGTCGGCGAGCGAGCCCGGGTCCACCTCCGCTTCGTAGCGTTCGTACGCCGGGACCGCCCAGGCGTCCGGTACGCGGCGGCGCACGGCGGCGGGGGAGAGCCACAGGTGCACGGCCAGGTCGAAGGCGAGCCCCGCGCCGAGCAGCAGTTCGCCGTCGACGAGCACGACCCCGCCTTCGGGCACCGGCACCCGTTCGGCGCGGGTCGCCCGGTCGCGCTCGGCGTCCCACAGCGACGGCAGCACTTCGCCGGAGCCGCCTTCTCGGAGGGGTTCGAGCACTTCGCGGCGGAGGGCGCCGAGGTCGAGCCAGTCGGTGTAGCGGGCGTCGGGGTTCGTGCGGCCGTGCTCGAAGCGCAGGGAAGCGGGACGCAGGAAGTCGCGCGCCGACACGCGCAGGGTCGCGCGGCCCCGCAGGCGCAGGGGATCGACGAGGGCGTCCGCCAGTTCCGTGGTTCCGGTCGCGCCCGCCGCGCCGTCGACGGCGACCGCGAGCCTCCGGCGTCCGGCGAGCGCGTCGATGCGTTCGGCCAGTTCTTCGGCCAGGACAGCGGGGGAGATCGGGCGGTAGCGCACGGGTACAGATCCTGCACCCGGGCCGGCGGCCGTTTTTGTCGTACCCCGGTGGGAGGATGCGGACATGACTTCTTCAGTGGGGAAGACGGCCGATGTGGGGTGGAACATCGGCGTTTCGCGGACCTTGCCGTACTCCGCCGGAACAGTCTGGGACTTCCTGGTCAGCCGCGAGGGCGTCGCGATCTGGCTCGGCCCCGGGGGCGAGCTGCCGCGGGAAGCGGGCGCGGAGTACGAGACGGCGAACGGCACGGTCGGCGAAATCCGCAGCTTCGTCGACGGCGACCGGGTGCGGCTCACGTGGCGGCCGAGCGACTGGGACCACGACTCCACCGTGCAGGTGCGGTTGAGCGCTTCGGGGGCCAAGACGATCCTGCGGTTCCACCAGGAATGGCTTACGGACGCGGAAGAGCGCGAGCAACAGCGGGCATACTGGCAGGACGTGACCGAACGCGTCGTGGCGGCACTCGCCGAACGCTGACGCGGTGAGCGCCGGGGGATGACATGACGACCGACGAAATCGTCGAGGTGGCGGAAGACTTCGCCCAGGACGCGCATCTGTTCTCGGAGCTGCTGCGCGGGGGCGGTCCGGTGCGCCGGGTGCGGATGCCGCGCGGGCTGCCGTGCTACCTGGTCACCGGGTTCGCGGAGGCGCGGGCGCTGCTGGCCGATCCGCGGCTGCGGAAGAACGGCCAGGGCATCCGGGAGCTGTTCGAGGCGAAGCTGCCCCCGGAGGCCGCGCAGAACGGCCTGAGCCTGGGGCAGGATTTGAGCCAGCACATGCTCAACTCGGACCAGCCGGACCACACGCGGCTGCGGAAGCTGGTGAACAAGGCGTTCACCGCGCGCACGGTGGCCCGGTTGCGGCCACGGGTCGAGGAGATCACCGGGGAACTGCTCGACGCGCTGGCCGGGCAGGAGCGGGCCGATCTGGTGGCGTCGTTCGCCGCACCGCTGCCGATCACGGTGATCTGCGAGCTGCTCGGGGTGCACGAGAAGGACCGCGCGGACTTTTCCGGCTGGTCCAAGACGCTGCTGAACGCGGCGGTGCGGCCGGAGGAGGTGCAGGCCGCGGCGTCGAACATGTTCGGCTACCTCACCGGCCTGATCGCCCAGAAGCGCGCCGAGCCGGCCGAAGACCTGCTGTCGGACCTGGTGCACGCGAGCGACGACGGGGATTCGCTGTCCGAGCCCGAGCTGGTGTCGATGGCGTTCCTGCTGCTGGTCGCCGGGCACGAGACCACGGTCAACCTGATCGCCAACGGCGTGCTGGCGTTGCTGCGCGAGCCGGCCCAGCTGGCCCGGCTGCGCGCGGAGCCGGAGCTGCTGCCGGGTGCGGTCGAGGAGTTCCTGCGCTTCGACGGCCCGATCCACCTGGCCACGCTGCGGTTCACGGCCGAGCCGGTGGAGGTGGCCGGCGTGACGATCCCGGAGGGCGAGTTCGTACTGGTCTCGCTGCTGGGCGCCAACCGCGACGCGGAGCGCTACCCGGAGCCGGACCGCCTGGACGTCACCCGCGCGGCGAGCGGCCACCTGGCGTTCGGGCACGGCATCCACTACTGCGTGGGCGCCCCGCTGGCCCGCCTGGAGGCCGAGATCGCCCTCGGCGGCTTGCTGGCGCGGTTCCCGGATCTCGCGCTGGACGCGAAGCCGGACGAGCTGGTGTACCGGATGAGTTCGCTGGTCCACGGGCTGGAGACGCTCCCGGTCCGGTTGTGACGGGTGCGGCCGGGTGGGCGGCGTCGCGCCGAGCTCGGGGTGATGCGGGTCGGCTGCGCTGAGCGGTCCAGTCCGCGGTGGTGGGCCGCCCAGGCCCGGCACCCGGCTCGAGCGGGTGTCGTAGGGTCCCCCCATGGACTCCGCCGACCTGCTCGCCTTGGACGCCCAGCACGTGTGGCACCCCTATGCGCCGATGCCGGCGAAGGTGCCCTCGCTGCTGGTCACCGAGGCGAGCGGGGTGCGGCTGAAGCTCGCCGACGGCCGGGAGCTCGTCGACGGGATGTCCTCGTGGTGGTCGGCCATCCACGGCTACCGGCACCCGGTGCTCGACGCCGCGCTCACCGCGCAGGCCGGGCGGATGAGCCACGTCATGTTCGGCGGCCTCACCCACGAACCCGCCATCACCCTCGCCAAGACCCTGGCCGACCTCAGCCCGGCCGGGCTGGAGCACGTCTTCCTCTGTGACTCCGGCTCCGTGTCGGTCGAGGTCGCCGCGAAGATGTGCCTGCAGTACCCGCGTTCGCGCGGCCGGCCGGGGAAACGGCGGCTGCTCACCTGGCGCGGCGGCTACCACGGTGACACCTTCACGCCGATGAGCGTCTGCGACCCCGAGGGCGGCATGCACTCGCTGTGGCGCGGGGTGCTCCCGGAACAGGTCTTCGTGCCCGCACCGCCGTCCGGCTTCGACACCCCGCCCGATCAGTCCTATGTGGACGTCCTGGCCGCGGAAATCGGGCAGCACGCCGGAGAACTGGCCGCGGTGATCGTCGAACCCGTGGTGCAGGGCGCCGGCGGGATGCGGTTCCACCACCCCGCCTACCTGCGTGCCCTGCGGGAGCTGACCGAGGCGCACGACGTGCTGCTGATCTTCGACGAGATCGCGACCGGCTTCGGCCGCACCGGCGCGCTGTTCGCCGCCGAGCACGCGGGCGTGACGCCCGACGTCATGTGCGTCGGCAAGGCGCTGACCGGCGGCTACCTGAGCATGGCGGCCACGTTGTGCACCCCGGAGGTCGCCGACGGCATCGCGCGCGGTGAACTGCCGGTGCTCGCGCACGGCCCGACCTTCATGGGCAACCCGCTGGCTTCGGCCGTCGCCAACGCTTCCCTCGGCCTGCTCGCCGGCGGCGGCTGGCGAAGCGACGTCGCCCGGATCGAGAAGGGCCTGCTCGACGGCCTCGCCCCGGCGCGCGACCTGCCCGCGGTCACCGACGTGCGGGTGCTGGGCGGGATCGGCGTCCTGCAGCTCGACCACCCCGTCGACCTGGCGGTGGCGACCGACGTCGTGACGGAGCACGGCGCGTGGCTGCGGCCGTTCCGGGACCTCGTGTACGCGATGCCGCCGTACGTTTCGACTGACGCCGACCTGGCCGTGATCACCCGCGCGATGCTGGCGGTCGCCGGGAAGGCCTGAATTCAGCACATCGGGTGTGACCGCGGGCACACCGAGACCCGAAGATCCCTCATCGTCGCGGAGCGTGGCAGACCGAGGTCGAAACCACGCGAACGGCGGAGGGGGTAGGTGTGAAACCCCCGGTCCACCGCTCGATCCTGTGCGCGGACGAACGCGAGAAATGCTTGCGTAGCAGACATTTCGCGGGGTTTCGGCGATCCTTCCCCCATGATCGAGATCGTTCGTGGCGAGCACGACACCGGACCCCCGAAGAACTCCGAGCACCTGGAGAACCTCAAACACGATTTCCTCGCGTCGATAGTCGTCTTCCTCGTCGCCGTCCCCCTGTCCCTCGGCGTGGCCTTCGCCGCCGGGGCGCCGCTGCTCTCGGGCCTGATCTCCGCCGTCGTCGGCGGGCTGGTCGCGAGCGTCTTCGGCGGATCGCCGCTGCAGGTCAGCGGCCCGTCCGCCGCCCTCACCGTGGTGCTGGCCGACACGATCGCCACCCACGGCTGGCCGGTCACCTGCGCGATCACCGTCGCCGCGGGCCTGCTCCAGATCCTCTTCGGCCTCACCCGGGTCGCCCGCGCCGCGCTCGCCGTGTCCCCGGCGATCGTGCACGGCCTGCTCGCCGGCATCGGCGTCACCCTCGTGCTCGGCCAGCTGCACGTCGTCCTCGGCGGCTCGGCGCAGGGTTCCGCGCTCGCCAACGTCCTGGCGCTGCCGGGGCAGGTCGCCGCGCACCACGACCAGGCCGTGCTGATCGGCGTGGCCACCCTCACCGTGCTGCTGCTCTGGCCGCGGCTCCCGAAAGCCGTCCGCCGCGTGCCCGCGCCGCTGGCCGCCGTCACACTGGCCACCGGCCTGTCCGTCGTGACCGGCATGAGCCTGCCGCGCGTCGACCTCCCGGCCGGGCTGCCCACCCTGCACGTCGTCCCGCGGCTGCCGGACGGCGGCTGGGCCGGCTTCGCCCTCGCCGCGGTCACCATCGCGCTCATCGCCGGCCTGGAGAGCCTGCTGTCCGCGGTCTCGGTGGACAAGCTCCGCGGCGGCCCGCGCACCGACCTCGACCGCGAACTCGTCGGGCAGGGCGCGGCGAACGTGGCCGCCGGCGCGCTCGGCGGGTTCCCCGTCACCGGCGTCATCGTGCGCAGCATGACCAACTTCGAGGCCGGTGCGCGCACCCGGGCGTCGGCGATGCTGCACTGCGCCTGGATCCTCGCCGCCTGCCTGCTGCTCACCGGCGTGCTGCGGCTGATCCCGCTGGCGGCCCTGGCCGCGCTGCTGGTGTACGTCGGGACGAAGCTGGTGAACCTCAACGGGCTGAAGGAAGTCCGCCGGCACGGCGATCTGCCGGTGTACGTCGTCACCCTCGCCGGCGCCGTGGCCGTCAACCTGCTCACCGGGGTCGCCGCGGGGATCCTGCTGGCCCTCGCGATGATGCTGCGGCGGATGATCTTCTCCGGCATCCACGTCGAACGCGACGGTGACCGCCACCGCGTCGTCATCGAAGGTGCGCTGACGTTCCTGTCCGTGCCGCGGCTGACCCGGGTGCTCGCCGAGGTGCCCCCGCACGTCGAGGTCACCCTCGAACTGCACGTCGACTTCCTCGACCACGCCGCGTTCGACTGCCTGCGGGGCTGGCAGCAGGCGCACGCCGGGTGCGTCACGGTCGACGAGATCGGGCACCCGTGGTTCGGACGCGGCCGCTCGGGGGAGCCGACCGTGCGCCGCAGCGTCGCCGCGCGCGTCGTGCCGCGGTGGCTCGCGCCGTGGTCGGAGTGGCAGGCCGAGCACGTCGTGCTGCCCGCCCAGCGCACCGCCAGCTCGCTGCTGTGCCGCGGCGCTTCGGAGTTCCAGCGCCGCACCGCGCCGCTGCTGCGTGACACGTGGAGCGGGCTGGCGCACGGCCAGCAGCCGCACACGCTGTTCATCACCTGCGGCGACGCGCGGATCGTGCCGAACCTGATCACCACCAGCGGGCCGGGCGACCTGTTCACCGTGCGGAACATCGGCAACCTGGTGCCGCCGGCCGACAGCACCGACTCGTCGGTCGGCGCGGCGATCGAGTACGCCGTCGGCGTGCTGGAAGTCGCCGAGATCGTGGTGTGCGGGCATTCCGGCTGCGGTGCGATGAAGGCCCTGCTGGGCCAGGCGCCGGACGGCCTCGAGCAGCTCGGCAGCTGGCTGCGCCACGGCGAAGCGACGCTCCGGCGCCGCAGCCGCGAGGCGCCGCTGCTGCTCGGCGGCGAGCGGCCGGCCGCCGAAGCCGACCAGCTCGCCCTGCAGAACGTGCTGCAGCAGCTGGAAACCCTGCACGGCTACCCGGTGGTCGCCGCGGCCCTGGACCGCGGCGCGCTGCGGCTCACCGGGATGTACTTCGACGTCGGCGCCGCGCAAGTGTCCCTATTGGACGGTACCGCGCGCGGGTTCGTCCCCGCGGGTGCGCTGGAGCACTGATCGGACGCGCCCGAGGTGGCCTTCGGTGCTCCTCCCTTGCCCCCGCCACCACCCTCGGCGGGGGCGCTTCGCGCCGTAGCCCTGATTCAGCGCACCGAAGGCCGCCTTGGGCGCCCGGGAACCCCTGTGTCGTACGGAATTCAACTGTCACGCGACAGATATTGGCGTGTTACTGACGTGTTAACGGCGTGTCCGGTTTATGACAAAAGAGTGAAATGTGGGCACTTGTCCACTCGAAAGGGTCGAACATAGCGGACATTTCACCCGATCTCCGGTTGCATGGTGATCATGAGACCCCTCGCCGTGCTCCGCCACGACCTGCCGGCCTCACTGGTCGTCTTCCTCGTAGCCGTCCCCCTGTCCCTCGGCATCGCCCTCGCTTCGGGTGCCCCGGTCGCCGCCGGGCTCGTCGCCGCCGTCGTCGGCGGCATCGTCGCCGGCGCCCTCGGCGGCTCCGCGCTCCAAGTCAGCGGGCCCGCCGCCGGCCTGACCGTGGTCATGGCCGAAACCATCCAGACCTTCGGGTGGGCCGTCACCTGCGCGATCGCCGTCGCCGCCGGCGCGTGCCAGATCCTGCTGGGGCTGAGCCGCATCGCCCGCGCCGCGCTGGCCATCTCGCCGGCGATCGTGCACGGCATGCTGGCCGGCATCGGCGTCACGATCGTGCTCGGCCAGCTGCACGTCATCCTCGGCGGCAAGGCCCAGAGCTCGGCCGTGCAGAACGTCGCCGAGCTGCCCGCCCAGCTCATCGCCCACCACGGCGCCGCCACCGCCGTCGGCCTGATCACCATCGCCCTCCTGCTGATCTGGCCGAGACTGCCGGCGGCCGTGCGGAAGGTGCCGGGGCCGCTCGCCGCGATCGCGGTGGCCACGGTGGTGTCGGTCGCGTTCGGGATGACGCTGCCGCGCGTCGAACTGCCCGGAGACCTGCTGAACGTCCACCTCGTCCCGCAGCTGCCGGACGGCGGGTGGGGCGGGTTCGCCCTCGCCGTCGTCACGATCGCGCTGATCGCCAGCGTGGAAAGCCTGCTCTCGGCGGTCGCGGTCGACCGCATGCACACCGGGCCGCGCGCCAACCTGAACCGCGAGCTGGTCGGCCAGGGCGCGGCCAACATGCTCTCCGGAGCGCTGGGCGGCCTGCCCGTCACCGGCGTCATCGTCCGCAGCTCCACCAACGTCACCGCCGGGGCGAAGTCCCGGGCGTCGGCGGTGCTGCACGGCGTCTGGGTGCTGCTGTTCGTCGTCCTGCTCGCCGGGCTGATCGAGAGCATCCCCCTGGCGGCGCTGGCCGGGCTGCTGGTGCACGTCGGTGCGAAGCTGGTCAACCCCGGGCACATGAAGACCGTCCTCGCCCACGGGGACCTGCCCGTGTACCTGCTCACCCTCGGCGGGGTCGTCGTGTTCGACCTGCTCACCGGCGTGCTCGCCGGCATCGGGCTGGCGCTCGTGCTGATGCTGCGCCGGACGGTCTGGTCGGGCATCCACGTCGAAAGGGAGGGCGACGACTGGCGCGTCGTCGTCGAAGGCGTCCTGACGTTCCTGTCGGTGCCGCGGCTGTCGAAGGTGCTCGGGAACATCCCGGGCGGCGTCACGGTGCGGCTGGATCTGGTCGTCGACTACCTCGACCACGCCGCGTTCGAAAGCCTGCACACCTGGCAGCAGGCCCACGAGCGCGCCGGCGGCACGGTGGAGGTCGACGAGGTCGGCCACCCGTGGTTCGGCGAAGGCAAGGCGGGCCGCCCGACGCGGTCCCGGATCGCCGCGAGCCGGGCGGTGCCGCGCTGGCTCGCGCCGTGGTCGGAGTGGCAGGCGTCCGAAGGGGTCGACATCCCGGCCCAGCAGACCCGCCGCGGGGCCACGGAGTTCCACCGCCGGGCCGCGCCGCTCCTCAAGGACACCCTGTCCGGGTTGGCCGACGGCCAGCGGCCGCGCACGCTGTTCATCACCTGCGGTGACTCCCGGATCGTGCCGAACCTGATCACCACCAGCGGGCCGGGTGACCTGTTCACCATCCGCAACATCGGCAACCTCGTCCCGCCCGGGCAGGCCGACCCGTCGATGAACGCCTCCATCGAGTACGCCGTGGGCGTGCTCGGCGTCGAAGAGATCGTGGTCTGCGGCCACTCGGGCTGCGGGGCGATGGCGGCGCTCGCCGACGGCCCGCCCCCGGGGCCGCTGTCGGCCTGGCTGCACCACGCGGAACCCAGCGCGCACCGGCTCGGCTCGGCCACCCTGGACGGCGGCGTCCCGGACGCCGAAGGCGACCGGCTCGCGCTGCACAACGTGCTCCAGCAGCTGGAGCACCTGCGGGAGTACCCGTCGGTGGCGGCGGCCGAGTCGGCCGGGAAGCTGCAGCTGACCGCGATGTACTTCGCGGTCGGGACGGCGCAGGTCTACCTGTTCGACGCCGCCGAGCGGACGTTCCGGCCCGCCGGGGCCTCGGTGGGGGTGCCGGGCGCCTGATCCGGAGGCGCACGCGGGCCGTGCTGAACGCGGCCCGCGTGCGCGCCGGAGCCCGGAGTCACTATGTTGATGGTTCGTGACCATGCTGGTGATGACGGGGACCGGGACCGGGGTCGGCAAGACGATCACCACGGCGGCGATCGCGGCCGTGGCGGCGGCCGGTGGACAGCGGGTGGCCGTGCTGAAACCGGCCCAGACCGGGGTGCGTCCCGACGAGCCCGGTGACCTCCAAGACGTCGTCCGCCTCGCCGGGACGGACGTCACGACGCGCGAGCTGCGCCGCTACCCGGATCCGCTGTCGCCGGAGGCCGCGGCCCGCCGCAGCGGGCTGCCGGCGCTCGACCCCGGCGAGATCGCGCAGGCCGCGTCCGACCTCGACACCGCACACGACCTCACCCTGATCGAGGGCGCGGGCGGGCTGCTGGTGCGCTTCGACCGCACCGGCGCGAGCCTCGCCGACGTCGCCTGGTCGCTCGGCTCGCTCGTGATCATCGTCGCCGAAGCCGGCCTCGGAACGCTCAACGCGACCGCCCTCACCGCCGAGGTCGCCACCAAGCGCGGGCTGACCGTCGCCGGCGTGATCATCGGTGCCTGGCCGGCCGAACCGGACCTCGCGGCGCTGTCCAACCTCGAAGACCTGCCGGTCGCGGCGGGCGCGCCCCTGCTCGGCGCCCTCCCCGCCGGCCTCGGCCGGGCCTCCCGCGAAGAGTTCCTGGCCGCGGCGCGGGCCGGGCTCTCGCCGTGGTTCGGCGGCGAATTCGACCCGGAGCTGTTCGCGGGATGCGCTTCCGCCGGGAAGTGACCTGCGTCGCTGTCCCCTTGAGGCACCTTCGTGCACGATGAGGGACGCTTTCCGCACCACCTCGATCAAGGAGCCGCCGTGACCGCAGTCCCGGACACCGACGTCAGTGACAGCCGGGGCTCCGCCCCGGGCCGGGGGCTCCGCCACCCGGAGCCCCCGAAAGACCTGCTCGCCCTCGCGCGCGAGCAGGTCCTCGAAAACGGCGTCGGCCTCGGGCAGCAGCAGGTCCTCGACGTGCTCCGGCTGCCCGACGACCGGCTGCCCGACCTCCTCGCCCTGGCGCACGAGGTGCGGATGCGCTGGTGCGGGCCGGAGGTCGAGGTCGAGGGCATCATCAGCCTCAAGACCGGCGGCTGCCCCGAGGACTGCCACTTCTGCTCCCAGTCCGGCCGCTTCCCGACGCCGGTGCGCTCGGCGTGGCTCGACATCCCGAACCTGGTCAAGGCCGCCCGGCAGACCGCCGAAACCGGCGCGACGGAGTTCTGCATCGTCGCCGCGGTCCGCGGCCCGGACCAGCGGCTGCTCTCGCAGGTCCGCGAGGGCGTGAAGGCGATCCGCGCGGACGGCAACGACATCCAGATCGCCTGCTCGCTCGGCATGCTGACGCAGGAACAGGTCGACGAGCTCGTCGAGATGGGCGTGCACCGCTACAACCACAACCTCGAGACGGCCCGCTCGCACTTCCCCTCGGTGGTCACGACGCACACGTGGGAAGAGCGCTGGGACACGCTGCGGATGGTGGCCGAGGCGGGCATGGAGGTCTGCTGCGGCGGCATCATCGGCATGGGGGAGACGGTCGAGCAGCGCGCGGAGTTCGCCGTGCAGCTGGCCGAGCTGAACCCGCACGAGGTGCCGATGAACTTCCTGATCCCGCAGCCGGGCACGCCGTACGAGAACTACGAGATCGTCGAGGGGCGCGATGCCCTGCGGACGGTCGCGGCGTTCCGGCTCGCGATGCCGCGCACGATGCTGCGCTTCGCCGGCGGCCGCGAGCTCACGCTGGGGGACCTCGGCGCGGAGCAGGGCATGCTCGGCGGCATCAACGCGATCATCGTCGGCAACTACCTGACCAACCTGGGCCGCCCGGCTTCGGCGGACCTCGAGATGCTGGACGAGCTCAAGATGCCCATCAAGGCCCTCAGTGACAGCCTCTGACGCTTCGCTTTCCGCGTCCTACTGCGTCCACTGTGGACAGGAGTCGCCGGGTGGGGCGGACCACCCGGCGTGCCACAACCCGAGGACGGCGCTGGAGCCGCCGCGGTACTGCACGTTCTGCGCGCGCCGGCTGGTGGTCCAGGTGAGCCCCCTCGGCTGGACGGCCCGCTGCAGCCGCCACGGCGAGACGGCGAGCGGCTGACGGGCGACGGGGGACGGGGGACGGGGGACGGGGGACGGGGTGGTGTAACGAACCGGATCGTTCACAACCGCCCGCGCGGGTGACACGGGCCGCGGCTCGCCCCACCCCCGCACCGACCGGTTACCCTCGGTGGCAACGTGCAGCAGGAGGGAGTCCGGGTGAGTGAGTCGTCGGGGCCCGCGCACCGGCCGTCGGCCGTGGCCGGTCCGTGGTCGGTGCCCGTGCTGTTCCGGGAGCGGCGGCCGCGGGTGGTCGTCAAGGCCGACCTGCTGCCCGCCGTCAGCGTGCTCGGCACCCTCAGCCTGCTGAGCTTCCCCCTCGCCTTCGCGTGGTCGCGGCTCGCGCCGCCGGAGCGGGTGCGCATCGTCGCCCCCGACGGCACCCAGGGGGCCCTGGAACTGGAGAGCTGGCACCGCTTCGACGACCTGGCGGTCTTCGGGTTCCTCACCCTCGGGCTGGGGATCGTCGTCGGCGTCGTCGTCTGGCTGCTGCGCGAACGGCGCGGGCCGGTGGTGTTCCTCGCCGCGGTGCTCGGCGTCGCGCTCGCCGGTGCGCTCGCCATGCTGCTCGGCGTCGGCTGGGCGAACAGCCACTACGCCATCGCCGATCCACCCGCGCTCGGCTCGGTGATCGAGCTGGCACCGCGCCTGGAGTCGTGGTGGGTGCTGCTCACCGGCCCGCTCGGCGTGTCGGTGGCCTACAGCCTGCTCGTCACCTGGAACGGCCGCGACGATCTGGGCCGCCGCCTCGGCTGACCGATTTGCCCTAGGCTGGCGACCTCGACTACAGGGGGTTCCAGCAGTGACCGAGGACATCGAAGTTTCGCGGCACAACGCCGTCCGCTTTCCCGGCATCAGCCCACGCGCGTACGAGCACCCGGTGGACCGTGGCGCGCTCGCCACGCTGCGCGCGGTGCCTGGTTTCGCCCAGGTCGTCAAGGCCGTTTCGGGCTTCTACAACGAGCGCGGCGAGCGGCTGATGGCGCTCGCGTCGTCGATCCGCGTGGGGCCGAAGCAGTACCCGGAACTCGACCGGCTGCGCCACGAATGCGCCGAGACGCTCGACCTGCCCGCGGTGCCCAACGTGTTCGTCTACCAGGATCCGCGCATCCAGGCGTCGGCGGTCGGCATGGACGAGCCGTTCATCCGGGTCAGCACCGGGCTCGTCGAGCTGATGAGCCACGAGTCGCTGCGGTTCGTGCTCGGGCACGAGATGGGGCACGTGCTGTCCGGGCACACGGTGTACCGCACGATCATGGTGCGGCTGATCGGCCTGCAGTCGGCGGTGTCCTGGACGCCGGTCAGCGCGCTCGGCATCCGGGCGATCATCGCGGCGCTGCGCGAGTGGTACCGCAAGGCCGAGCTGTCGTGCGACCGCGCCGGGCTGCTGTGCGGCCAGGACCCGACGGCGGCGCTGCGCGCCCAGATCCAGGTCGCGGGCGGCCTCGACCCGGCACGCATCGACGTCCCGTCGTTCCTGCAGCAGGCGACCGAGTACGAGTCCGTCGAGGACATCCGCGACAGTTTCCTGAAGCTGAAGTTCGTCGAGACGGAGACGCACCCGTTCGCGGTGGTCCGCGCGGCGCAGCTGCAGAGGTGGGCGGCGTCGGAGGAGTACCGCGCGATCCTGGCGGGCGACTACCCGCGCCGCGACGACGACACCCCGACGTCGGACTGGAAGGACGACCTGAAGTCGGCGGCCAAGTCGTACAAGGACTCGTGGAGCGCCTCGGCGGACCCGCTGACGAAGGTGTTCAGCGACGTCGGTGAAGCGGTTTCCGGCGCGGCGGGCAAGGTGTGGAACAAGTTCGGCAACAACGGGAACGATGCCGGCGACAGGAGCTGAGCCGGCGGTCAGTTCAGGCTGGCGGGGCGGCTGAGGTCGGTCAGTTCGCCCGGCGGCACCGGCACCGCGCCCAGGGTCTTCAGGAAGCCCGCTTCCCGCGTCAGCAGGCGGCAGGCGATGCGGAGGCGGCGCAGCGGGTGGCGCTCCTCCAGGAGCCGCTGACGGTCTTCCAGCGGGAGCAGGCAGTCCGCGGCCAGCGCGTAGGCGAGTTCGGCACTCGTGGTGTCCGGCTCCGGGGCGTGCCAGTCGTCGCTGCGCCACGCCGTTTCGCAGTAGCGCTGGTGCGCCGCGCGCGCGACCGTCGCGAGGCGCTCGGCCATGCCGCCGGCCGGGACCACCGGGTCGTCGTCGACCCACTCCACCGACGCGATCAGGTACGGCGCCGAAACGCAGTCGAGGTCGCGCAGCCGGAAGCGGCGCTGGGCCTCCGTCACGACGTCGAAGCGGCCGTCCGGCAGGCGTTTCGCCTCGCGCAGCACCGTGCTGCAGCCGATCTCGTACAACTGGTCCAGACCACGAACCTCACGGGTCAGCGACGACCGCAAGGCGACCACGCCGAACTCGCGGCCCGGCACGGTGCCGGTCACCAGGTCCGACGTCAGCTGCCGGTACCGCGGTTCGAAGATGTGCAGCGGAAGCTTGGTGCCGGGCAGCAGCACGGTTTGAAGCGGGAACAACGGCAGGATCGTCGTCCTCGCGTCACTTTCCGATTCCGGCTCGGTCACGCGTCCACCGTAAGGGGAGAACGCCCTCGCCGCAGTGCGGTGACAACCGGGGCCCCGCCGCCCGGACCCCCGGAATATCGCGGTCACCGGTTGGGCGGCCGGAACACCGCGAACGGATCGGTGATCTGCATGCCTTTGCCGGCGAAGGAGAACAGGGCCGCGGGCCGCCCGCCCGCCCGGCCCGGCGGTGCCGTGTGCCCGGTGGGGAGCAGCAGGCCGCGCCGGGAAAGCACCCGCTGCAGGTTGGTCGCCGACACGCGGTAGCCCAGCGCCGCCGAGTACAGGCCGCGCAGCGCGGAAATCGTGAACTCCTCGGGTGCGAGGGCGAACCCGAGGTTGGTGTAGCAGAGTTTCGACCGCAGCCGGTCCCGGGCGCGCAGCACGATCGCCTCGTGGTCGAACGCCGTGCGCGGCAGCTTCGCGACGTCGTGCCACTCGGTGTCTTCGGGTACCTCGGGGTCGACGTCGGAGGGAACCAGGCCGAGGAACGCGGTCGCCACCACGCGCGGTCCCGGGACGCGGTCCGGGTCGCTGAACACCGCGAGCTGCTCGACGTGCTTGAGCTGGCGGACGTCGACCTTCTCGGCGAGCTGGCGCCGGATCGACGTCTCGACGTCTTCGTCGGGCCGCAGCCGGCCGCCCGGCAGCGACCAGCGGCCGAGGTGCGGGTCGAGCGCGCGCCGCCACAGCAGGACCCGCAGTGTGTCCGAGCGCACTTGAAGGACCGCTCCCAAAACCTCGTGGGCCAGGGGGGCCTGGGTGTTAAGATGACTTCGCACGGTTTTCGATTATAAGGCGAAAACCGGAGACAGGTCCAGGAGGGCCCGATGACCACCACGTTCGTTCCGGAAGGTCTCATCCCGTTCGGCGGGGTCGAGGCGAACGCGGCCTGGGCCGAGGAGGTGCGGCGCCTGGCCAAGCAGCGCGACGCGGTCCTGCTCGCGCACAACTACCAGGTCCCGGAGATCCAGGACATCGCCGACCACACCGGCGACTCGCTCGCGCTCAGCCGCATCGCCGCGAGCAGCGACGCGTCCACCATCGTCTTCTGCGGCGTGCACTTCATGGCCGAGACCGCGAAGATCCTCTCGCCGGAGAAGACCGTCCTGATCCCGGACGCGCGGGCCGGCTGCTCGCTGGCCGACTCGATCACCGGCGAGCAGCTGCGCGCCTGGAAGGCCGAGCACCCGGGCGCGGTGGTCGTCTCCTACGTCAACACCACGGCCGAGGTGAAGGCCGAGACCGACATCTGCTGCACGTCGTCCAACGCGGTCGACGTCGTCGCGTCCATCCCCGCTGACCAGGAAGTTCTCTTCCTGCCCGACCAGTTCCTCGGCGCGCACGTCAAGCGCGTGACCGGCCGGGACAACATCCACATCTGGGCCGGGGAATGCCACGTCCACGCCGGCATCAACGGCGCCGAGCTGGCCGAGCGCGCGGCCGAGGCCCCGGACGCCGACCTGTTCATCCACCCCGAGTGCGGCTGCGCGACCTCGGCGCTCTACCTGGCCGGCGAAGGTGCCGTGGCGCCGGAGCGGGTCAAGATCCTCTCGACCGGGGACATGGTCCACGAGGCCCGGGACACCAAGGCCAAGACCGTGCTGGTGGCCACCGAGATCGGCATGATCCACCAGCTCCGCAAGGCCGCGCCGGGCATCGACTTCCGCGCGGTGAACGACCGCGCGTCCTGCCGGTACATGAAGATGATCACCCCCGCCGCGCTGCTGCGCTGCCTGCGTGACGGGCTCGACGAAGTCCACGTCGACGTCGAGACGGCCGCTCGCGCGCGGGCTTCGGTGCAGCGGATGATCGAGATCGGGCAGCCCGGCGGCGGCGAATGACCCCGCCGGTTGCTGCCCCTCAGGCGAAAACCCCCGTCTGGGAGGCCCGCGCCGACCTCGTCGTGATCGGCAGCGGGGTCGCGGGCCTGACCGCGGCGCTGCGCGCGCAGGCTCTCGGGCTGCACGTCCTGGTGATCACCAAGGCGGCCGTCGCGGACGGCAACACGCGCTGGGCCCAGGGCGGCGTCGCCGTGGTCCTGGAAAACGAGCACGACCTGGACGACTCCGTCGCGAAACACGCGGAAGACACCTTCACCGCGGGCGCCGGGCTGGTCGACGAGGTGGCCGCGCGCTCGATCCTCGACGGCGGCCCGGCCGCGGTCGCCCGGCTGCGGGCGGACGGCGCGAAGTTCGACGCTTCGGGGAACGGCATGCTCGCGCGGGCCCGCGAGGGCGGGCACAGCGCGTTCCGCGTGATCCACGCGGGCGGCGACGCGACCGGCGCCGAGGTCGAACGCGCCCTGGTCGCGCAGGCCGGGCAGGCGGGGGTGCCGGTGCTGGAGCACCACATCGCCGTCGACGCGCTGCGCACGCCGGGCGGGCGGGTCGCCGGGGTGACGGTGCTGGACCGCCACGGCGTGCCCGGCGTCGTCCGCGCTTCGGCCGTGCTGGTGGCCAGCGGCGGGATCGGGCAGCTCTACCAGGCCACGTCGAACCCGGAGATCGCCACCGGCGACGGCCTCGCGCTCGCGCTGCGGGCCGGGGCGACCGTGGCGGACATCGAGTTCGTCCAGTTCCACCCGACCGTCCTCTACACCCCGGGCGCGCGGGGACGCTGCCCCTTGGTCACCGAGGCGGTGCGCGGCGAAGGCGCGACGCTGATCGACGGCGCCGGCCTGCCGGTGATGCGGGGCGTGCACCCGCTCGGCGACCTCGCGCCGCGTGACGTCGTTTCGGCGGCGATCACGCGCCGGATGGCGACGGCGCCCGGTGGCGTCGACGACCACGTTTTCCTCGACGCGACCGGGATCGCGGGGTTCGCGCAGCGGTTCCCGACGGTGTTCGCGGCGTGCGGGGCGCTGGGCCTCGACCCCACCGTGGACCCGATTCCGGTGACCCCGGCGGCGCACTTCTCGTGCGGCGGCGTGGTGACCACTGCGGACGGACGCTCGTCGGTGCCCGGGCTCTACGCCGCCGGCGAGGTCGCGCGGACCGGGCTGCACGGTGCGAACCGGCTGGCCTCCAACAGCTTGCTCGAGGGCCTGGTCGTCGGGCAGCGTGTCGCGGAGGCCGTCGCGGCGGACCTCGCGGCCGGGCTGCTGGCCGATCCCGCGCGCGGCCGGCTGCCGTCGCGGGCGACCGCTCCGGCGGCCGAACGCGATTCCCTGCAGCGCGTGATGAGCCGGTACGCGGCCATCGGCCGGGACGCCGACGGTCTCGCGGCGGCCGGGTCCGCCGTGGATCTGTCGCTTTCGGACACTCCGTTGTGGACGCACGCGGCGGTCGAGGACGCGGCGCTGACCGTGGTGGCGCAGGCGTTGCTCGCCGCGGCCGTCCGGCGCACCGAGTCCCGCGGCTGCCACGTGCGGTCCGACTTCCCGTCGCGCGACGACGGCTGGCGGCGCAGCCAGCACATCCGGCTCAGCCCGTCCGGCCAGCCGGTGCTGGCCGACCCGATCCCCCTGGAGGGCGTGGCATGACGTTCCCGATCTCCGAACCCGTCCGCCGCCTGATCGCCGCGGCCGGGCTGGACGTCGCCGACGTCGAGCGCGTGGTCACCACGGCGCTGGGCGAGGACCTGCGGTACGGGCCGGACGCGACGACGGCGTCGACGGTGCCTGCGGCGGCGACCTCGGTCGCCGAGCTGACCCCGCGCGTCGACGGCGTGGTCGCCGGGCTGCCGGTGGCGCTCGCGGTGTTCGACGTGGTGCTGGGCCCGGACTACGAGGTCCTGGCCCGGCGCGAGGACGGTGATCGGCTGGTCGCGGGGGAACCCGCGCTGGTGCTGCGCGGGCCGGTCCGCGGGCTGCTCACCGCCGAGCGCACGGCGCTGAACCTGCTGTGCCACCTCTCCGGCGTCGCCACCGCGACCGCCGCCTGGGTGTCCGAAGTGGACGGTACCGGCTGCGCGATCCGGGACTCACGCAAGACGTTGCCGGGGCTGCGGCTGCTGCAGAAGTACGCCGTCCGCTGCGGCGGCGGGGCCAACCACCGGCTGGGCCTCGGCGACGCGGTGCTGATCAAGGACAACCACGTCGTCGCCGCGGGTTCGGTGACCGCGGCGCTGGCCGCGGCCCGTGCGCACGCGCCGGAACTGCCGTGCGAGGTGGAGGTCGACTCGCTTTCGCAGCTGGAGGAGGCCTTGGCGGCGTCCGCGGACGAGGTGCTGCTGGACAACTTCAGCCCGGAGGAGTGCCGGCGGGCCGTCGTCCGCCGCGACGAGGTTTCCCCCAAGACGCGGCTGGAATCCTCTGGTGGCCTCACCCTCGACCGTGGTAGGGCCTACGCCGAGTCCGGTGTGGACTATCTGTCGGTGGGTGGGCTGACCCACTCGTCACCCGCGTTGGATCTGGGCATGGACCTTCGCTGAACGGCTCTTCCCGGCTAGACTGACGGTGGCGGAAGTCCTTTTCCGCCACCGTCTTTCGGTTCGGGGGTTCGGGTGCGGTTACCGGCGGTGCTCGCGGCGGCGGGCCTGGTGGCGGTCACCGGCGTGTCCGGCGCGCCGCTCGCTTTCGCCCAGGGCCAGTGTGCGAACCCGTCCGGTACCTACGCCGGCGAAGTCCCGTGGGGCCAGCGTCTGGTGGACCCGGCGCGGCTGTGGCCGCTGACGCGGGGGGACGGCCAGCTGGTGGCCGTGCTCGGCACCGGCGTCGACGGGCAGAACACGCAGTTCGCGCCCGGACAGCTCGAAGGCGGCGCCGGCACCGAACGGACCGATTGCGACGGCCGCGGCACGATCGCGGCCGGGATCGTCGGCGCGCAACCGGATCCGTCGACGACGTTCGCCGGGGTCGCGCCCGGCGCGCACCTGCTGCCGATCCGGTACACCTCGGCCGACGGTGGTGACCCGGGCGCGCTCGCCGAGGCGATCGACACGGCCGTGGACCGGCACGCGGGCGTCATCCTGGTGGCCGTGCCCGTGGCGTTCGACAGTCCCGCGTTGTCGTCGGCGGTTTCGCGGGCGCGCTCGGAAGGCGCGGTGGTCGTCTCGGCGGCGTCGGCGACCCAGCAGGGCGCGCGGACGTACCCGACGGCGACGTCCGGGGTCCTGGCCGTCAGCTCGGTGAACGCCGCGGGCGAGCCGGTGCAGACCGAAGCGGGGGACCACGTCGGCGTCGCCGCGCCCGGCGCGGAGCTGGTCAGCACGTCGGCCGGAGCGGGCGGCGCGGTCGCGCACCGCTGGCCGGTGACCGACCCGGGCCTCGCGGCGGCGTACGTCGCCGGGGTCGCGGCGCTGGTGCGGGCCTACCACCCCGAGCTGACCGGCGACCAGGTCGTCACCCGGCTCACGCTCACCGCCCACCGCCCGCCTTCGGGTGGCCACGACCCGCGTCTGGGCTGGGGAGTCCTGGACGCCTACGCGGCGGTGTCTTCGACCCTCCCGGCCGACGTCGCCCCGCCCGGCTCCGTTCCTTCGCCGTCCTCGGCTCCGGCGGTGGTCCCGGCCGCCGCCCCCACGTCCCGTCCGCCGGACGTCGCGGCAGGCACGATCGCCCTGGCCGGGGTCGCCTTGGCCGCGGCCGCCGGCGTGGCCGTGGCGGCGGTCCGCCGCGCCCGCCGCCGAGGCTGGCGCCCCACCCGCTTCACCCCGTAACCACGCGAGATCCGTCCCCAATCACGCGAATGACGTGTCGGATCACGCGAGTTCGGTGTACCGGGACGGCGAACTCGCGTACCCGGAGGGTCGGTTCGCCGGAACTCGCGTGATTGGAGGCGGGACTCGCGTGATTGGAGGCGGAAGTCGCGTGATTGGAGGCGGGACTCGTGTGATTGGAGGCGGGACTCGCGTGATTGGAGGCGGGACTCGCGTGATTGGAGGCGGGACTCGCGTGATTGGGGGCGGAAGTCGGTCAGGCGGGGACCGGGCGGGTTGAGCCGATGATGGTGACCGCCCTGGCCACGTGCACCGTGAAGTCCGCGCCTTCCCGGGTGAAGCGGGTGATCAGCTCGCGGGGCGTGCTGCGGTCGTGGGACTCCCAGCCGTGGTGCCGCAGTGCCGGGAGGACCACCTCGGACAGACGGCGTTCCGGCTCGGCCGGGTGCTCCACGCGGACCCCGTACTGCCAGCACAGCACGTGCCCCGGCCGGGTCGGGTCGCAGTCGAGCTCGCCGTCGACCGTGCGGTCCGCCGGCACGCCGAAGGCCGCCGCGACGTCGTCGATCACCGAGGTCAGCTCGCCCGCCAGGCGGTTCAGTTCGGGGGTCATGGCTGCACACTCCCACCACCGGTGAGCACGCGGTAGATGTTCGTCCACGATTCCGAGCCCGGCTTCAGCACGTCGTTGTGCGACGAGACCCCCCACAGCGGAGAACCGGCGGCGTCGTGACCGGTCTCCAGCTCCGTGACGCCGGGGAAGACGTCCGGGTCCGCGCCGTGCCCGATGCCGGTCCACTCCAGGCCCCACGCGTTGCCCTGCGCGAGCACGATGGGGTCGAGCGGCGCCGTCATCGAGAACCGCTGGATGCCGGCCTGGCTCGGCGGCAGGTCGGCCGGCGACCACACGCCGTGTCCCATGCCGGCCGACTCGACGTGCAGGACGCGGTCGACGTCGAGGCCGTGCGTCTCGGCGAGCCCGACCGTCGCGCCGCCGTAGCTGTGCCCGATCGCCGTCAGCGTGACGTCGGAACCCGCGTGGCTCGCGATCTCGCCACGCAGGTCGTCGGCGAAGTTCTTCAGGTCCGGCGCCATCGTCTGCGCGTAACCCGCGTCCGGCCCCTGCGCCACCGGGTTCTGCGGGAACACCCCGTCGGCCCAGACGACCACCGCCGTGCGTCCGGCCGGGTCCGCGGCCACCAGGCTGCGCCCGAGACCGGCGTAGGCGTCGAAGTTCGCCATCTGCGTGTTGACGCCGGGCACGAACAGCCCGACGTTCCGCGTTCCCGGCTCGATGTGCCCGACGAGCTCGACGATCCGCCCGTTGCCAGCCGGGTCGAACTTCAGGATCTGCCGGTCGTTCGCGAGGATGTCCTCGTACAGCTTGATCCGCGCGCGGGACCGCGCGATCTCGTCGCCGTCCGTCAAAGCAGCCAGCCGGGACCGCTCGGCGGTCAGCGCGTCGGCGACCTTCCCGCGGTTGCCCGCGATCGCGGGCGCCCACGCACCGGTGTCGGCGGCGCCGCCGATCCCGGCCGGGTTCCCGGCACGGGGCAGGGGGTCCTCCGGCAGCAGCGCCCGGTACATCGCGGCGACCTGCGCGTCCGCCCGCCGGTACCCCGCGGCCGACGCGGTGAGTCCACTTTGGATCGTCCGGAGCCGTGTCACGTGCGAGCCGAGCTTCCCGCCCAGCTCCGTCATGGTCTTCTCGAACGTCTTGGCCGCGGCGGCCGACGCGCTGACCTGACCGAACGCGGTGGCGGGCACCTTCTCGCCGTCCACCGCGGACTGCGCCGTGGAAAGCGCCTCGGCGCGGGAGCCGGATTCGCCGGCCACCGTGTCGAGGCGGGCGGGAGCCACGCGGTATCCAGCAGCCGTCACCGGGCCACTCCCCTCAGTAGACGTCGGGCTCTTCGCCGATCACCGGCGGCGCGACCGGAGCCGACTGGCCCCAGACGTTCTCCGTCTCCACCAGCCACGCCGGGATCCGCCGCCCGGACCCCATGTCACCGCCGCCGCCCATGCCCATCGGCATCATCGGCATCATCGGCATCGCGCCCTTGGCGGCCGCCGCGCCCGCGGCCCCGGCCGCGCCGCCGGCGAGCCCGCTCAGCGCGTTGCCCGCGCCGCCGTCGCCGGCCAAACCGGAATGCGCCGCCGGGACCTCGCCGGGGCCGGTGAGCCCACCGCCGCCGATCGGGACACCGCCGCCACCGCCGCCGAGCGACGGCGCGTCACCCCCGCCGATCGGGATACCGCCCCCGGACCCGCCCTCGACACCGGCGCCGCCCCCGCCGAGCTTCGTGCCGGCGGCCTCTTCCTTCTTCTCCTTGGGATCCTTGCCGGTCGCCCACGACGGGACCTTCGGCATGATCGAGCCGAACCGGCCGAACGCGGCGGCCGAGGCCGCGGCGAGCCCAGCGGTGAACATGTCGCCGAACAGCGGGTTCGACGTCGGCACGGTGGTTCCCGGCTGCGGCGTCGTGCCACCGGTCGACGGCAGCGGGTGCCCGTCCGTCGGCGTGACGACCACACCGGGACCGGTGACGCCGTTGCCGACGAGCCCCGGCGACCCGGCGCTGCCCGCACCCCCACCGGCCGGTGGGGTCGTCGGCGTCGGCACGGCGTTCGGCGAGGCCGGGATCGACTCCTCGGCGACGGTGTACTCCCCGGCGAGCTGCGTCATGACGACGATCGCTTTACCGTGCGCGGACCCCGCGGCGTTCGCGGCGGCCTGCTGCGCCTCGACGTTCGCGATGGCCTGCTGACGCTGCTGCGCCGCGGCCTGCACGACGGCGGGCGAGGCGTCCGGCGGCAGCAGCGGCGGGTTCACCGCGAGCGCGACGTCGGCGGGGGCGACGTCCGGCACCGCGACCGGCGGCGGCATCTCCTTCTTGGCCTTCACCAGCGCGTCGGCGGCGTCGCCGAGCATCACGTTCATCGCCTCCGCGGTCTGCGCCACCTTGGAGATGCCGTTCGCGAGGTCGATGATCATCCGCTGGTACTGCTCGGCCGCGCCGCCGGTCCACTGCTCCTTGAAGTCCGTCAGCTCGGCGTTGAGGTCGTGGGCCTGCTCGTGCAGGTGCAGCGCGGCGGACTTCCACTTGTCGGCGGCGTGCCGCGCGCTGTTCGGGTCGCCGGCCTGGAGCATCGCGTACAGCTGCTGGTGGCTGTACGCGGCGAAGTTCGTGTGCGCGGTGTTCGTCATCCCTTGCGGCTCCCCTCCGGATCACCGGCGCCCAGCAGGCCGAGCACCGGGTCGAGCAGGCCGGTGACGGCGCCCGAAGCGTGCAGGTCCCCGGCCACCGCCTGGTCGGCGTTCTGGTAGCCGTCGGCGACCGTGGTGGTGACGTCCTGGGCGAACCCGATCGCGCTGCGGACCTGGTCGAGCAGGCCCTGCATCTCCGAGACGGCGGCGCGGTGGGCGTCGGCCAGCGACCCGGCCTCGCCGAATTCGCCGAACAGCAGCGGCTCTTCGCCCAGGGTGAGCAGGAAGTCGTTCGGTTTCGCCATCGCGTGGATCTGGGTCTCCAGCTCCCGCACGAAGTCCTTCAGCGATTCCAGGTGGACGTAGTACGACTGGTCGTGCATCGGGTCCCGGCTCTCTTGTCGCACGGACGCGGAAGGGAAAGCCGGTCGACCGGTGCGAGCGGGGGGTTTCTCGCACCGGCCGACCGACGTCGTGGCGCGGATCAGCCCGCGAACAGCCCCTGGTTGCGGTTCTCCAGGGACTGCTGGAGGTCGTGCGCCTCGCCGACCTTGCCGCCGAACTGCGCGATGATCGCGACGATGTCCGCGGTGGCCTGGCGCAGGCGCGTCTCGGCCTGGCGGGCGGCGTCACCGGCGGAGCTGCCGGAGGCGTACCAGGTCGCGGTGATCGGCTGCAGGTTCTGGTGCAGCTGCTCCAGCTGCGAGGTGAGGGCCTTGGCCTTGGCGGCCAGTGATGCCGAGCTGTGCTGCAGTGCGGCGAAGTTGATTTCGACGACGTCGGCCATGGTGGGCGTCCTCTCGGGTCAGGGGTTGAGGCGGGGGAGCACGCCCGAGCCCTCGAGGGTGTTGCCGACCCCCTGGAAGCTCTGGTGGACGTCGGCGTCGCCGCGGCCGTAGTTCGCGTGGCTGGTGTGGACGAGCTGCGACATGGTGTCGAGTTCCTTCACCGCCGCGGTCATCTTCTCCTGCAGCCGCCGCTGGAGGTCCCAGAAGGCCACGGCCTGGTCACCCTTGTAGTTGCGCAGGGCCTCGGTCAGCTCGGACTCCAAGCTGGCCATCGTGGACTTGGCGTTCGTCGCGGTTTCCTCGAAACCCTGGACGGCGCGCGTCATGGCAGCGGAATCTGCCTGGAATCCCGGACTGGACATCGACGGGCCACCTCCTTCCTGAAGCGAATTCCCCCTGGCGCGGTGGTCCGCGCGGTGTGAAAGTCACGCTAGAAAGAAGGCCTGTGTGGTCAAACGGCACAACTGCCGGTCGTGCTGACGGCACTATTACCCACGTCGACGGCGGTAGGGCGCACCCCACCTCGGGACGGTGGCGCACTCCAGTGATCTTGGATCGCTCCGGCGCCAGGCTTGGGGCCATGGCAGACAAGGGAAATCCGCTGGTCACGCTCCGCGCGTGGCACCGTCCGCTGGTGGTGCTCGCCGGGGCGATGGGGGTGCTGTGCGCGATCTCGCTGCTCGGGCTCCTCTTCGATGATCGCACGCTGGTCAACGCGCCGATCTGGCTCAAGCCGGTCAAGTTTTCGCTCTCGTTCGGGATGTATGCGCTGACGCTGGCGTGGCTGCTGACGCACGTGCGCCGCGGCCGGCGCGCCGGCTGGTGGTTCGGCACGGTGTTCGCCGCGGGCATCGGCATGGACTTCGTCCTGCTGGTGTGGCAGATGATCTTCCGCGGCCGCACGCTGCACTTCAACCAGGCGACCCCGGCCGACGACGCGATCAACAACCTCGTCGCCGGTGGCGCGTACACGGCGTGGCTGATGACCGCGGCCGTCGCCGTCCTGCTGCTGTTCCAGCGCCTGCCGGACCGCGCCCTGAGCTCGGCGTTGCGCTGGGGCGCGGCCCTGGCGGTCGTCGGGATGTACGTCGCGACCCTGATGTTCTCGCCTTCGCCGGCGCAGCAGGCGGTGCTCGAGGCGAACGGCAAGTTCTCGACGTTCGGCGCGCACTCCGTCGGCGTGGAGGACGGCGGGCCCGGGCTGCCGGTGGTCGGCTGGAGCACCGTCGGCGGGGACCTGCGGATCCCGCACTTCGTCGGCATCCACGCCCTGCAGGTGCTGCCGCTGGTCGCGTTCGGGCTGCTCCTGCTGGCCCGCCGGTACCCCGTGCTCGAGTCCGACGTCGTCCGCCGCCGGCTGGTCCGGACCGCGGGCGCGGGCTACGCGGGCCTCATCGCGCTGCTCACCTGGCAGGCCGAGCGCGGCCAGTCGATCGTGCACCCCGACTTCCTGACCCTCGCCGCCGCCACCGGCCTGGTCGCGGCGGTCGCCGTCGCGGGCTCGCTGTCGGTGCGCGAGCAGCCCCGCGTCTTCTCTGCCGAAATTCTGAGATCCGCCCGGTAGACCGGGACGCCCCGGGCGAGAGGTGAGTCGAGATGGTCCACCCGCAGGCACTGCTGGACGAGCTGGCGCGCACCCCGGAGGTCCCCGCGTTCGAACACGGCTCGCGGGTCACCACCCGCGGCGAACTGCGGGAGCTGATCGGCCGGTTCACCGCGGGCCTGCGGGCGGCCGGGCTGGGGCCGGGGGACGGCGTCGGGATCGCCACCGCCGTCACGCCGGAGGGGTTCGCGGCGCTGGTGGCGGTGCACGTGCTCGGTGCCCGTGCGGTCGCGGTGCGCTCCGGGCTGCCGGAGACGCAGCTGCGGCACATCCTCGGCGACGTCACGGCGCTGGTCGCCGACGAGCCGGTGGAAACCGCGGTGCCGGTCCTGTCGGTGCGGCGCTTGCTGTCGGCGGCGTACGCCGAGCCGGTGCCGCAGGGACAGCCCGGCGACATCGCGACGGTCGTGTTCACCAGCGGCAGCACCGGCGTCCCGAAAGGGGTCGCCTACCCCTATCGCGCGCTGACCGAAGGCCGGGTGTGGCGGCCGCCGGTGCCGGGCTCGGCCCACGAGCGGCTGGGCGCGGGGTTCGGGCGGTACCTGCTGTTCGGGTCGCTGGCCAGCGCGGTGATGGTCGAGCAGCTGGCGGTGTGCCTGTTCGCGGGCGGCACCGCGGTGATCCCCGACGGGCTGCCGGACTTCCCGTGGGTGTTGCCGCGGCTGCGCGTCACGGCGGCGCTGACGACGGTGCCGCGGCTGCACCGGATCCTTGAAGTGCTGCGCGGCTCGGACGTCGACTTGAGTGCGCTGCGGACGCTGATCGTGGCCGGTTCGCCGGTGCCGCCGCACCAACTCGCCGAGGCGGCCGAGCGGATCGGGCCCGCGATGCACCACGCGTACGGGCAGACCGAGACCGGGATGCTGACGATCTGCCGAGCCGACGAGGGGCTCGGCTCGGTCGGGAAGCCCTGCGACACGGTGGAAATCTCCGTGCGGGACGGCGAGGTGTGGGTGCGCACGCCGTCGGCGTTCGCGGGCTACTGGCGCGATCCTTCCGGTTCCGCCGAGGTGCTGCGCGACGGCTGGGTGCGCACGCAGGACCTCGGTTTCGTGGACGCCGACGGCTACCTGCACCTGTCCGGCCGCGCGCGCGACGTCGTGATCGTGAACGCGATCATCCACTACACCGGGCCGATCGAGCGGGCGATGGCCGCGTGCCCGGACGTCGACCAGGCGTACGTCGTGGCGGTGCCGGACCCATTGACGGGGGAGGCGGCGCACGCGTTCCTGGTCCCGGTGCCGGGGCGGGAGCCGGACCTCGGCGAGGTGCGCAAGGCGGTGGCGGCCGAGCTGGGGGAGGCGGCGGTCCCGGCGCGGTTCAGCTTCGTGGACTCGGTTCCGGTGGCGCCGTCGGGGAAACCGGACAAGGCGGCGCTGCGGGCGTCTATTGTGGACTAGTCACTTCCCGGCGCGCAGGTCGGTGATCACCTTGGCCACGCGCCGTTGCCGGGTCTCCTCGGTCTTCGCCTGGCCGATCGGCAGCACGAAGCGCTGTTTCGCGTGTAGGAAAGACTTTCGAACCGGGCCTGTGCGGTGTCGTCGGCGGCGAGCGCTTCCGCCAGGTCGGCGGGGATGTCGAGTTCCCGTGGCGCGGTGTCGAGGGCGATCTCGACCTCGACGTCGTCCCCGGCGGCGACTCCGGCCCGTCCTCGGTTCTCCGCGCTGAGCGGCACCAGGAACTGCCCGCCGCGGCTCGCGACCGTCGTGCGGTAGGTGTGGCCGCCGAGCGTCACGGTGACCGCGGGCTTCTTGCCGGCGCCGAGCGCCTCGACGACGTCGGCGGGCACCGGCAGGCCGGTCGCGATCTTGCCGCCGAGCAGCACGTTCGTGCGGAACTTCATGGAGCGAGTGTGCCGCGTGCCGGCCGCCGTGGCCGCCGGCACGCGGTGTGGTCCCGTCAGACGCCGGTCGTGGTGCGGATCCAGCTGCGGCTCGAGGCGATGCTCGCGTAGTTCTGCGTGCCCTGCGGGTTCGAACCGGAGTTGTTCCCCGTGGAGCACACCCCGACCTGGACGCCGTTGGAGAGCTGCGGGCCGCCCGAGTCGCCGTGCCACGCCGAGCCGTTGACGCCCTGGCTGGCGATCGCCGTGCCGCCGTAGGCGTCCGAGCTGAGGCCCGTCACGCGCACGTTGGCGGTTTTGAGGGTGCTCGACGGCGGGCTGCTGCCCTGCGTGCGGCCCCAGCCGTAGATCTGGTTGGTCGACCCGGTCGGCGGATTGCCCGTGCCGAGCTTCATGTAGGTGGTGGTGACCGCCGTCGCCAGGTGCAGCAGCGCGATGTCCCCGTTCGGGGACGCCTTCTGCTGGTCGACGTTGGCGTTGGTGCCCTGCTGGAGCGTCACGTTGCCGACCTTGACGTGCATGCCCGGCGAGTTCAGGCAGTGCCGCGCGGTGAGCACCCACTGCGGGGCGATGATCGTCCCCGAGCACTCGAAACCGCCGTACGTCGTCACGTTGTTCCAGTAGATCTGGGCGCCCCACGGCGCGGAGGAGACCGTGCTCCCGCCGATGATGTCCTGCTGGGCGTCCGCAACCCCCGCTGAGACCAGACTCAGCGCCGCGGCGGCAGCTCCCACCGCGGCTACAGCCCTCGACATTCGCATGAAAATGCCCTTCGGCCCAGGTGATCCGGATATCCGTCCCGAACGGGACGACCAGCCCAACGTAAGAGCCGTGAAGGATTTTCGGAACCTACCGAAGTCGGTAACCCGCCCCGGCCACATGTGTGCCAGATGCGGTTTGACCAGAGGTCACGGTGGACCAAAGTACGCTGGTGGGCCGGTTCGGCGCGTACACCGATGCCGAGCCGACGTTTTCGAGGCCGTAGGGTGACTGCTTCCGGCCTCCGCCGGGATCGGGCAACACCGACGTGGTGCAGAGGTCGTGCACCGAGCCGCACACCGCCGAGGCCTTCGAGGTGCTTCCGTTGGGCGAGGGCCCGATGCCGACATCCTCGAGGTCTACCAGCGCACTCTGGCCGGTGCAAGGCCGACGCCCGGCAGCTCCGCGCGGTCTGCTCCTACCGCTTCGCCACTGAAATGACGGCGCCCGCGAGATGAGTGTTCCCCGACGATCGGCTCGGAATCGCTGCGCAACGCGCTGGAGTCGCCGGCGGTTCCTCGCCCGGTGAAGCCCGGCTTCGGCAATATCGGATGATGTGGACATGCAACCGATCGAGCGGCTCCCGATCTCCTTCGAGCGGAAGTTCAGGCCGTGGCGTTATCACCTGAGCCATTCGGAGCTCAGTCTCCGCAGCTTCGACCCCGCTTCGGTGGAAGATTCCGTCGAAATCACCTTCTACGGGGTGCTCGGGCTTAAGTTGAAGACGGTGTATTCGCCGTTGGAGATCGCGCGTGCGGACGACGACCAGGCGCGGGAGATCCTCGAAGTTGCCGGCATCGGCGTGGATCGTGCATCCGACGTCGTCACCCTGGCCCTCAAGTCGAGCGGGCCGGACGGGTTGGTGGCTTGCATGAGCTACTCGATCCGCTCGCGCCCGCGACCGCTGTCGGACGATGCATACGTTGCTTCGGAGGAGGGCTGGACCGTCATCGCCCGAGGGTGACGGAGGGCCTGCATGGCAGGTCGCCATCGCTGTTCCCGGCCGAGGCACGGAACCCGGTGCAATCCCGCTGGACTCCACAACTAGAGTTTTCGCGGGGCGAGGCCGCGAGGGGGAACCATGTCCGCACCACAGCACGATCCTGAACTATTCGACGAGCTGATGCGCGAGGAACTCCGTCATCAGCCGGTCAGCCGGTACGCGATCGCCACGCTCGTGGTGGGTCTGCTCGGCGGGCTGTTCGCCCCGGTGTTCGCGGCCGTCGCGGTGGTGCGGATCAGGAAACACCGGCAGCGGGGCTGGGCGCTGGTCATCTGCGGGCTGGTGGCTTTCGCCGGTTGGGTGGGCGTGGCCGCGTACAAGGTCGGCACCGGGACGGCGTGGTGGCAGCCGCAAGCACAGCAGGCGGTACCGGAACGGCTGCCCGAGGGAGTGGCGCACGGGTCCGATCTCGTCGCGGGTGACTGCTTCTGGTCCCCGCCGGCTTCCGGCGCCACCGATGTGGTGCGGAGGTCGTGCACCGACCGGCACAACGCCGAGGCGTTCGAGGTGCTTCCGCTGGAACCAGGCGCGATGCCCGACATCGTGGAGGTCTACCACCGGACCCTGGCCCGGTGCGAGGCCGGCGCCCGCCCGGTCCCCGGCGCCCGCGTCCAGGTCATCACGCCGGCCACCGAGAGCTGGGACCAGGGCAAACACCGGGCGGTCTGCTACTACCGCTTCGCCACCGACATGACCGCGTCCGCGCGCTGAGCCGACCGACGGTCCGGTCGGACGACGACCCGCTGGACGAGGCTCAAGACTCCACCGGTTTCGTCCAAGCCACCTGAACCAGCCCCGTCCCGTGCCGCCGCGACACCAGCGTCCCGCGCCCCGGCGGTTGCGGTGACGGCTTCACGTCCGCCAGCAACGCCCCTTCGTCCTTCGTCCCCGACATGATCAACCCCGGCGAGCCCAGCTCCCGCAGCCGCTGCAGGACCGGCTCGAACAACGCCCGGCCCGCGCCGCCGGAACCCCGGACGATCACCAGGTGCAGCCCGATGTCCCGCGCCTGCGGCAAGAACTCCAGCAACGGCTGCAACGGGTTCCGCCCCACCGTCGCCACCAGCTCGTAGTCGTCCACCAGGACGAACAGCTCCGGCCCCCGCCACCACGACCGGTTCCGCAGCTGCTCCGGCGTCACCGAAGGCCCGGGCAGCCGGTTCCGCATCGCCTGAGCGCACTCCGCGATCAGATCCGTCAGCTTGCCCTCGGCGCCCGCGTACCCCAGCAGGTGCGGCTCCGGCACCGCGCCGAGCAGACCGCGGCGGTAGTCCGCCACGATGATCGCCGCTTCCTCCGGCGTGTACGCCGACCTGATTCCTGCGGCGACAGCCCGCAGCAGCGAAGTCTTCCCGGACTCGACGTCGCCGAAGGCCACGAAGTGCGGGTCCGCCGCGAAGTCCAGGTACACCGGGCGCAACGTCGATTCCGCGATGCCCAACGTCACCTGGCGCGACGGCGCCGCGGGCAGCGTGTCCAGGGGCACTTCCGGCGGCAGCAGCCGCACCTGCGGGGCGCGCGGTCCCTGCCACGCCTCCGAGATCCGCCGGGTCAGGTCGACGCCGCCGGTGCCGATCGTCTCCGGGCGCTGGTCGGCGTCGATGCGGGGCAACGCCGCCAGGAAGTGGAGCTTTTCCGCGGTGATGCCGCGGCCCGGGCGGTCGGCGGGGACGTTGGCCGCCACCTTGCGGTCGATCGAGGAGTCCATCGGGTCGCCCAGGCGCAGCTCGAAGCGCGTGCCGATCGCGTCGCGCAGCTGGGCGCGGACGCCGATCCACTGGTTGAGCGAGACGATCACGTGGATGCCGAACCCGAGCCCGCGCGCCGCCAGCCCGGTGATCTGCTCCTCCAGCTGCTCGTACTCCTGGCGGATCGTGGTCCAGTTGTCCACGAACAGGAACACGTCGCCGAACTCGCGGCCGTCGGTGCTCTCGGTGAACTCCGAGCGGCGCTGGCGGAACGTCGCCATCGACTCGATCCCCCGCTCGGCGAAGAACTCCTCGCGCTGCTCCAGCAACGTCGTCAGCTCGGCGACGACGCGGCGGCAGCGCTGCGCGTCACGGCGGGTGGCGTAGCCGGACACGTGGGGGAGACCCGCGATCGGCGCCAGCGCGCCACCGCCCATGTCCAGCACGAACAGCTGAACCTCGGCCGGGGTGTGCGTCAGCGCCAGCATGCCCGCGATGTCCTTCATGAGCGTCGACTTCCCGCTCTGCGGCGCGCCGACGATCAGCGCGTGCCCGGCCGCGCCGGAGAAGTCGGCCCACAGCATGTCCCGGCGCTGCTCGAACGGCTTGTCCACCAGCGCCACCGGGATCGTCAGCTTGCCGTTGCCGCCCCAGCCGAGCGGGCACAGGCCGCGCGCCGCGTCCTCGCCCAGCGGCGGCAGCAGCTGGGCCAGCGTCGGCGGCTCGGCCAGCGGCGGCAGCCAGATCTGGTGCGCGGCCGGGCCGCGGCCCTCCAGTCGCGACAGCATCGCGCCGATGATCGTTTCGCCCGTGCCCTCGGCCGACAGGGCCGGAGCGATCTCGGTCGTCACCGGGATTTCCACCGCCGCCAGGGAAAACGGCAGCACGCCCAGTTCCTGCCCGTCCTCGCGCACGACCGTGCTCCGCGGGGGCAGCTGCCCGGAAACGTAGGCCGCCTTGAGCCGGACCAGCGTTTCGGTGTCGGACTTCAGGTACGCCGAACCCGGCACCGGCGGCAGGTGGTAGGCGTCCGCGACGCCCAGCACGGCCCGGCTTTCCGCCGCGGAGAACGTCCGCAGCCCGATCCGGTACGACAGGTGCGAGTCCAGCCCGCGCAGCCGGCCTTCCTCCAGCCGCTGCGAGGCCAGCAGCAAGTGAATGCCCAGCGATCGCCCGAGCCGGCCGATCGCGACGAACAGGTCGATGAATTCCGGGCGCGAGGACAGCAGCTCGCTGAACTCGTCGATGATCACCAGCAGCGACGGCAGCGGTTCGAGCGCCGCGCCGTCCGCCCGGGCCTTCTCGTAGTCGCGCACCGACGCGTAGTTCCCGGCCGCGTGCAGCAGTTCCTGCCGCCGCAGCAGCTCGCCGTTGAGCGCGTCGGCCATGCGGTCGACCAGCGCGAGGTCGTCGGACAGGTTGGTGATGACGGCGCACGTGTGCGGCAGCCCGGTCATCCCGGCGAAAGTCGCGCCACCCTTGAAGTCGATGAGCGCCAGGTTGAGCGTCTCCGACGAGTGCATCACGGCCAGCGCCGTCACCAGCGTCCGCAGCAGCTCGCTCTTGCCGGACCCGGTCGCGCCGATGACCAGGCCGTGCGGGCCCATCCCGCCCTCGGCCGACTCCTTGAGGTCCAGCTCGACCGGACGGCCCTCCGGGTTGACGCCCAGCGGGATGCGCAGCCGGTCGCGCGCCGCGCGCGGCGCCCACGTGACGGCGGTGTCGGTGTCGCGCGGGTCGCCGATGCCGAGCAGCCCGGCCAGGCCGAACGTCGCCGACATCGGCTTCTCGCCGACGACCGCGGCGGGGGTGTGCAACGGCGCCAGCATCCTGGCGAGGGCTTCCGCGGCGCCGCGGTCGAGGACGTCCGGGCGGCCGAGGAAGCCGAGCCGCTGCTCGCCGCCGTCGCCGACGACCATGCCGAGGGAACCCGGTGCGGTGTGCAGGCTCAGCAGCTTCTCGGTCGAGGACGCCCGCGGGTGCTCCTGGCCGACCTCGATCACCGTGACACCGAGCCGGCCGTCTTCGCCGATCAGCCGGGGCTCGCCGTGGGCGGTGCCGCCGTCGACGACGACCACGAGGTGGGGCAGGTCGAGCTCGGCCGCCGCGCGCCGGCTGAACGCGGGGCGTTCGCCCAGGTCGGTGCCCAGCAGCTCGGCCAGCCCGGCCGCGGTGTCGGCCGCGAGCCGCCGCAAGCCGACGGCGTCGGCCGCGCCGGCCGCCGTCGCGTGCGGCAGCCACTTCGCCCATTCCCAGTCGTGCCGGCGGTCCGGCGGCACGCAGACGGCGACCCGCAGGTCCGCGGGGGAGTGGAAGGTGACGAGCTGGCACAGCAGCGCCCGCACCAGGCCGAGCACGTCCGGCCGCCGCCCGGCCACGGTGACCGCGGCGAACGACCGCAGCGACAACGCGACCGGCAGGCCGTCCACCGTCGAGTAGGTGCGGATGAAGTGCTTGAGGCTGGTGGAGGACACCGGGTCCAGGTCTTCCAAGGGCACGGTCTGCGGCGCCTTCAACGGCGTCGCGAGCCGCTGCGGCCCGGTGCCCGCGCGCACCTGCGCGAACTGGGAGTCGCCGCGCCGCCGGTCCCACAGCTTCCCGGCCTCGACGTAGGCCCACAGGTCGGCCGGGTCCGGCTGGACGGCGATCATGGCCGCGCGCTGGCCGTCGGCGATGTCCCGGACCTGGGCGCGCAGCCCGGAGAGGTACCGCTGGTAGTCCCGGCGTTCGTCGTTGATCTGCGCCTTCTTCGCCATCCCGCCGCGGCCCAGCGACATCACCACCATGCCGCCCATGGCGCAGAGGAACAGGGCGCCGAACACCCACGTCATCACGCCGCCGTCGCGTCCGATGTAGACGAACGACATCGCGCCCATGCCGAGCATCATCGGCAGGAACATCATCAGCTGCACCATGCCGCCGGACGAGCTCTTGGGGAGCATCGGCGGGGACTGCAGCACGATCTCGCTCGGTCGGTCGGACGGCAGGCTCATCTGAACAGGTTGCTCCAGTTCGAGGGCGGTCTGACCGGTATTTTGGCCACTTGCCGCCACGCCGCGGTGGGTACTTTTGCCGTCCGCCCGCTTCCGGGGCCGAACTTACGCTCAGCCGAGCACGCCACCCCGGAAGGAGACCCATGGCCGGCGAGTACCGGGCTGAGCCCGAGGCGATGCGCTCCGCCGTGGGCAACGTCGGGGGCATCATCGCCCACGGCATCAACGCCGTGGGCGACCTCGAAAAGCTCGTCGTGCCGCCGATGTCGTTCGCGAGCTTCGGCAGTGCGGTCGCCGCCGCGAACGCGGCCCTGCACTCGGGTCAGATCACCGCCGTCCGGACGCTCCTGCAGCTGCTGCAGCAGATCAACGGGCTCGTCAAGGCCAGTGCCGACGCCTACCAGGCGGCCGACCGGGACGCCGCCGCCGGCTACGGCGGCGGGCACGCTCCGACGAGCCCGGCGTCGTCGATCTGGGGCAGCTCGCACGCTTCCGAGCTCGCCACCCTGGCCATCAACGACAGCGCGGGCGCCCACGGCGAGCCGTCGTCGGTCGGGAACGTGTTGCGCTACCTGGGGGACGCGCGGCTCGGCAGGCTCGGCGACCACCCGATCACCGACGCCCGCTTCCACGGCGTCACCGACTTCAACGACTGGCTCGCCGGCGACGCCGGCAACCAGGCGCGGGTCGGGCTGATCGAGGTCTACGCGGGCACCGCGCGCACGTTCTCCGACGTGCCCGGCGGCGTGCACAGCGGCGACGTCGTGGTCGTCGAGCCGCTGCTGTTCTCCGACCGCCGGCCGGTCATCGGCGTCGCCGGCGACGGCGGCCGCCTCTACAACCACGGGCTGCTCGACGCCCGCACCGGCGGGCTGGCGAAGGTCAGCGTCTACCGGCCCGCTTCCGTCGTCTGATCGTCCGCCCCTCGAACTTATGTGAGGATCGATGCTGACTTTCCCGAACTCCAGCGCGATGGACGCGACCGCGTCCTCGGGCGGGCCGATCACCGTCCTGCCGCAGATCGTCACCGGCCGGCCGGAGCAGATCGCGAAGCACGTGGCCGACCTGGTCAAGAAGGCCGAGCAGTTCCTCGCCATGTACAACGAGCTGAGCAAGGCCGCCGACCAGCTCGGCAAGATCTGGTCGGGGGCGGCGAGCGAATCGGCGCTGAAGAAGATCAGCGACTCGCTGGACCAGCTGACGAAGATCATCGACGTCGTGCAGAAGGGCGCCGAGCTGCTCGGGGTCTCCGGCACCCTGATCAAGACCGCGCAGGAGGCCTACCGCGCGGTGGTTTCCGCGGTGAACCCCACGGTGGCCGCCCTGATGTCGAACTGGTGGACCTACGGCGCGGCGGTCGCTTTGTCGACCGCGACGAGCGCGTCGCTGCGGGCGTTCATCACCTCGATCGGCGCGCTGCTCAAGGCGCTGGGCGCGGCCGACCTCGCCCAGCAGGTCACCACGCTGGCGCAGGTCATCGGCGAGATCGAGAAGCTCTTCCACCACGGCTCCGGCAGCTCGGGCGCGACGACGCCGTCGATCGGGAACACCCCGGTCACCGCGCCGCAGACCCCGCCGCCGGTGGCGAGCCCGTCGGGGCAGCAGGCGGTGGCGGGCGGGAGCGGCGGGGGGATCCCGCAGCAGCCTGCGTTCACCGACTACACCCCGCCCGCGCTCGCCACCGGCGGCGGTTCCAGCGGCCCGGCGGCGATCGGCGCGGGCAACCCGTCGAACAGCTGGATCCCCGTCGACCACCCCGTGACGACGGCGCCCTCGACCGGCTCGGTGCCCGCGCCCGCGCCGGTGCCCGCTCCCGCGCCGGTGCCCGCTCCCGCGGCCGGGCACGCCGACGAGGTCGTCATCCACACCAACCTCACCACCGGTGAGTCCACTGTGGAGGCTCCGGGCGGCCAGGACTTCGACCTCGACATCGACCTGGACTACAACGGCAGGCACTTCAGCCAGCACGTCGGCTACGACGCGGCCGGGAACTAGCCGATGGCGGGCTCGGGCGTGGTCGACGCATCCGGCGTGGTCAGCTCCGTGCTGTCCGGGTACCGCCGCGTGCTCGTCGAGTGCCGCCGACGCGTCACCGGTGATCCCGGGGCGCTGAGCGCCGCCTCGCAGCGCGTGGCCACCCGGGCGGCGACCGTTTCGGGCCGGGCGCGCGAAATCGACGAGTCCGCGAAGACGCTGCACGCGGACTGGGACGGCGACGCCTACACCGCCTTCGCGGCGGCTGCGGGCGAACTCGGCCGGGAACTCGCCGACGTCGCCGCGAAACTCGGCGACCAGGCGAACCGGCTCGGCACCGCCGCCCGGCTCGTGCAGTCCGCGGAGGCCGCCGTCGGCTCGGTGCTCGCGCAGTTCGACCAGTACGGGGCCCAGCTGACCGCCCAGGCCCGCGCGGTGAACTCCGCTTCGGTCGGCGCGTTCATCCAGGCCGCGCGGCAGCTCGGGGAACAGAGCGTCGCCGCGGCCCGCCAGGTCGTCGACGAGTTCTCCGACGCCCTCGCCGAGCTGTTCCCGCCCGAAGGCGTCGGACGCCTCGAGCACGAGCTGGGCAAGTGGGCGCGCGGGCCGCTGCACTGGCTCAACGGCGAGCCGCTGGACGGCCGGAAGCGGCCGCGGACCGTGCCGTCGTGGTTCGGCAACTCCGGCTGGAAGAAACTCACCTGGGACGGCCTGGAAGGCACCCGCGCGCCGAAGAAGGCGGACACGCCGTTCGGGCAGCCGGAGGCTTCGGGTCTGAAGGAGAAGATCGGCCGCAACACCGAGATCACGTACTACAAGTTCCAGCACGAGCAGGACGGCTTTTCCCCCGAGTACGACGGGAAGATCACGTCGAAGGGCTGGGACGCCGGCGCGTCCGGGCACGCGGAGCTCGCGGCGCTGCACGGTGAACTCGAAGGCAAGAAGGAGTGGGGCGTCGCCGAAGCCCACGCCAAGGGCACGGTGTTCGCCGGCGGCGAGGTGAGCGCGTCCGGCACGATCGGCGCGCACGGTGTCGGCGCGCACGCCAACGCCTTCGTGGGCGGGAAGGTCGAGGGCGAGCTCGCCGCGGACGTCGCGGGCATCGGCGTCGGCGCGAACGGCACGCTGCAGTACGGCCTCGGCGCACAGCTCGACGCCCAGGCCGTCTACGACGCCGGGCACCTCAAGGTGAGCTTCAAGGCGGGTGCGGCGCTCGGCCTCGGCGCCGGCGTGGGCGCGAAGATCGACATCGACCTGCCGAAGCTCGGCCACACGATCGGCGAGTACGGCGGCGCGGCGGCCGACGCCGTGAGCCACGCGGCCGGCGACGCCGCGGACGCCGTCGGCTCCGCTTGGGACGACGCCGTTGCGTACGTGGGGCTGTGATGACGCTCCCCCTCGACTTCGTCATCCCGGACGGCTGGACCGCCGTCGACCCGGGCGGCTCGGGCGCGGTGTTCGTCGCCGTGCACCCGGTGCCGGGCGAGGACTTCACGCCGAACATCACGGTGAGCGTGCAGCAGCGACCCGACGACGTCTCGATCGACGCCGTCGCCGCCGAAGCCGTCGAACGCCTGGCGCGCACGCTGGCCGGGCTCGAGGTGCTGAGCCGCCGCGACGTCGGCGACCCGGCCGCGCCCGCCGTCATGCAGCTGCTGCGCCTGCGCACCGGCGAAGGCAGCGAGCTGATCCAGACCCAGGTGCACCTGACGGTCCCCGGCGCCACGCCGGAGGACCGCTTGGTGCTCGAGCTCGCCTGCACGGCCGCGCCCGCGACCGCCCGGCGGCTCTCACCCGGTTTCCAGCGGTTCGTGGCCAGTGTCCACGTCCGCCAGCACGAAGGGACGCAACAGTGACCGATCCGCACGCGGTGCCGGACATGGACGAGCTCCTATCCCAGGTGCGCAAGCAGACCGAAGAGGTCCAGCGGATCCAGCGCACGGTCGAGGCGATGGAGGTCAAGGCGCACTCGCGGCAGAACGAGGTCACCGTCACCCTCCGCGGCGACGGCCGGTTCACCTCGATCGACATCGACCCCCGCGCGATCCGCGAGTACGACGCCCGCAACCTCTCGGAGATCGTCCTGGAGGCGGTGAACGCCGGGCTGCAGAAGCTCGCCGAGGCTTCGAGCGCCAAGTTCGCGCCGGTGATCGCGGCCGCGAAGAACGCCTGATGACCGCCGACGTTCTTTTTCCCGCGGAGGCGGCATGAGCACAGCCTCTCTCACGGGGACGACGCGGCGGGTCACCGTGGTGACCCCGAGGGCCCGCGTCGACGTCGCCCTGCCGCAGCAGTCGACGTTCGCCGAGCTGGTGCCGCAGCTGGTCCGGCTGGCCGGAGCCGCCGGGCAGGCGTCGGCCGAACATCCGGGCTGGGTGCTGTCCCGGCTGGGCGGCGCGCCACTGGCACTGGGACTGAGCGTCGCCGCGGCCCAGATCCGCGACGGCGAAGTGCTGCACCTGACCCCGCGGGAGCGCCCGCGGGGCCCGCTGCTGTTCGACGACGTCGTCGACTCGATCGCCAGCGTCGCCGACGCCGACGGCGGCTGGGGCCCGTCGGTCGCGCGGCGGTCCGGGCTGGTCGCCGCGGTGGTGCTGTTGCTGGCCGGTGGCCTGCTGGTCCAGGCGGCGGCGTCGGGCAGCGTCCTGGCGCCGATCGGGACGGGCCTGCTGGCGTTGGTCCTGCTGCTCGGCGGCGGCGCGTTGAGCCGTGCGTACGGCGACGCCGAAGCGGGCGCGGCCGGGGCACTGGCCGGCGTCGGCGTCGCGCTGCTCGCGGGAATGTCGGTGCTGCCACCGCATCCGCTGTTCTCCCTGTCGGCAGGCCCGCTGGCGGCGGGCTTCGCGGCGGTGACGGTGTACGGCGTGCTCGCGGCGGTCTCGGTGGCCGACCGCCTGCCGTGGTTCGTGGCGATCACCGGCGCGGCGGGCTTCGGCGCGCTGACTTCCGGGGTCGTGCTCCTGGCCGGCGTTTCACCGTGGTCGGCGGCGGCGGTGGTCGCGGTGCTCTGCACGGCGCTGGCGGCGGTGGCCCCGATGGTGGCGTTGCGCCTGGCCCGCTTGCCGCTGCCACGCGTGCCGGACGACATGGCGGCGTTCCGCGCGGACGAACAGCCGTCGCTGGGCACGGAGATGATCGGCCGGACGTCCCACGCCCAGGCGGTGCTGACGGGATTGCTGGTGGCACTGGGTTTGGTGGTGCTGGCGGCTTCCGTCGTGCTTTCTTCGGGAGGGCCGTGGGAAGCGGGGCTGGCCGCGTTGCTGGGGGTGGCGTGGATCCTGCGGTCGCGGTCGTATGCGCGCCGCGCGCAGCGCTTGGTCCTGATCGGCTTCGGCGTTCCGGCGCTGGTGTGCGCCGGGGTGTGGCTGGTGGCTTCCGGGCAGCGGACGGCGGTGTTCGCGGCGGGCTGCGCGGTCGTCCTGGCGGCGGTGCTCTGCCTGGCGTACGCGACGCGGGTGGCGCGAGGGCTGCGTTCGCCTTACTGGTCGAGGCTGCTGGACGTCTCGGAGTTCCTGGTGCTGCTTTCGCTGGTCCCCTTGGTGGGCATGATCGCCGGGGTCTACGAGGCCGTCCGCGGCTGAGCAGGCCCGAGGTCCCCTTGACGGCGACACTCGGGCCCTGTTAAGACTGATCTTTGGGAGCGCTCCCAGGCTGTTTCTCGACGTCCGCAGCCGACTTCAGGGAGATGTCATGACACCACGTCGAAACCGGTCCGAGATCGCGGGTTCGCCGCTCCTGAGCCGGCGGACAGTGCTGGCGGCGGGCGCCGCACTGCCGGTGCTGGCGGCGGGGACACCGGCCGCGGCGGCCACCGCGGTGGTCGTCGAGCCGTCGAACGTGCAGCAGACGATCCTGGGCTTCGGCGGGATGAACCACACCGTCTGGATCAGCGATCTCACCGCCGCTCAGCGTGAGACGGCGTTCGGCAACGGTACGGGGCAGCTGGGATTCACCGTGCTGCGCATTCCCGTGCACGAGGACCGCGCCAACTGGAGCCGCGAGGTCGCCACGGCCAGGCGGGCGAGTGAGCTCGGGGCCAAGGTCATCGCTTCGCCGTGGAACCCGCCTGCCTCGATGACCGAGAGCTTCTCCGGAGGCAAGCGGCTGCGGTACAACTCCTACGGCGCCTATGCGCAGCACCTGAACGACTTCACCGCGTTCATGGCGAACAACGGGGTGAACCTGTACGGGATCTCGGTCCAGAACGAGCCGGACTACGCGCAGGAATGGACAGCGTGGACCGCGAGCGAAATCGTCAAGTTCCTGCGCGAGAACGCGGGCACGATCAGCACCAGGGTCATCGCGCCCGAGTCGTTCCAGTACCGCAAGAACCTCTCCGATCCCATCCTCAACGACGCCACCGCACTGGCGAACGTGGACATCATCGGCACGCACCTCTACGGCACCCGGTCCGCGGACCTGCCCTACCCGCTCTTCCAGCAGAAGGGCGGCGGCAAAGAGCTGTGGATGACCGAGGTCTACCACCCCAACAGCACCGACTCCGCCGACCTGTGGCCGCAGGCGCTCGACGTGGGCGAACACATCCACCGCGCGTTGGTGGACGGCCGGTTCCAGACCTACGTGTGGTGGTACATCCGCCGCTCGTACGGTCCGCTGCGCGAGGACGGGCAGATCAGCAAGCGCGGCGCCACCATGGCGCACTTCTCGAAGTGGGTCCGCCCCGGCTACTCGCGGATCACCGCGACCGCGAACCCGCAATCGAACGTCTACATTTCGGCGTACAAGAGCGGATCCCGGATCGTCATCGTCACCGTCAACAAGAACACCTCGGCGGTCGACCTCGCGTTCACCATCCGGGACACCGGTTCCGCGACCGCCCAGACCTGGCTGACGAACGAAAGCGCGACCCTCGCGCGCTACAACGACGTCACCATGGCGAACGGAGCGTTCAACGCTCAGTTGCCGGCCCGCAGCATCCGGACATTCGTCGTGAATTGAGCTGTCCGCTGTGCCGGCGTGAATTCGGTGGTTGGGCGGCCGGCGGACGTGGCATCGTCGGCCTCATGTCTGTGGAATTGATCCGCGCCGGCCGCCTGACCGATGCTGTCCCGTATGCCTACGCCTCGGTGGTACCCGCCGGTGCCCGGCTCGTGCACACCGCCGGCGCGTGTCCGATCGACGAGCACGACCGGGTCGTAGCGCTCGGTGACGTCGCCGGGCAGGCCCGGCAGGTCATGGACAATCTCGAAGTGGCGCTGCAGGCGGCAGGGGCTGCGCTGACCGACGTCGTGCGGACGACCGTCTACGTGGCGAGCACCGACCAGGCGGACCTCGTGACAGCCTGGAACGTGGTGCGCGCCCGGTTCGGCGGCCACGACGCGCCGAGCACCTTGCTCGGCGTCACGGTGCTCGGCTACCGGGGCCAGCTTGTCGAGGTCGACGCCGTTGCCATAGCGAAGTGATCCACCGAGGTCGGTGCGGTGCTGCAGGCGACCCGGGTTCGACCGGACTTTCAGCTGTCCAGCGCGAGGGGCAGGGTGCGGCGCACGCCGGCGCCGTGCCGGCCGTGCAGCGGGACCACCGGGAGGTTCGGCGCGGGAACCGGAGCACCCGGCCGCGCCCCCACCCGGACCGTCACCTCCGCCTTCTCCCGCCCACCCGGCGTCCGCGTCAGCGTGTACGACGTCGCCGTGAAAGCCGCGCCCGGGACCGACACCTCCAGCACCCGCGGCGAACGCGGCGTGAAACACACCTGGGCCGCGCCACCCCACGTCCACGAGCGCCAGCCCTCGGGCGCACCGGAAGCGGCCCCCTGGACCCCCAGCGCCACCCGCAGTTCCTTCGCCAGCTCGCCGGCCTCCAGCACCGTGCTCTGGTAACCGGCTTCGGCCAACGCGCCCATCAGGCTCAACGCCGCCGACGCCGTGCTCCGCAACGCCCCGAGATCGCCGCCGCCTCGGGCCAGCGCCGCGATCGGCGCCTGGTCCGGCCGGTAGCGCACCGCCAGCCACCGCACCCGCAGCACCTGGTCGCCACGCGGGATCGCCCACGTCAGCAGCTGCGCCGAGGCCAAGGGGACGTCCGTCCGGCGATACGCCGAACACAGGACGTCCACCAGCGAATCCGGTGTCCCCGTGCCCGGCGTCAACCTGACCAGTGCGCTCCACCCGCCGTCGACCTCCGCGACGCCGAAACGGTTGCCCGCCCGGTCGACGTGCTGGCGGACCTTCACCGGCCCGGCCACGCACAGCAGCGGGTCCGGGCTGTCGCGGCGCGTGTCGTGGCGCCGCAGCCGGTACGCCGTCCAGGTCAGCGCCCAGCCCGCCAGGTGACGGCCCGCGAAGCGCACCGACGTCAGCAACACGGTCGAACCGGCGAGCACGCTCACGCCGATCCGCGTCGGCTGCGGGACGGTGTCGACCAGCCACGCCAGCAGTACGGCGATCGCGGCGATCTCCCACACCGCGGCCTGCAGCGGCCGGACCGGCAGCAGCCACGGCACCGGCGTGGCGGTGGATCGGGACGGTGCCGGGCGGACGGCGCCGGCGGTATCGACGGACACGGGTTCCCCTTTCCCCGGGCCCCGACGCTACTGCCTCCCCGGATCCGGCGTGGGCGTAAAAATTACCCTCGCCGCCCGCCGGTCCGGTGCCTAGCATCGGGCGCTCGGAGGGTTGACACACACAGCCGGGGGCACAGCAGCGTGTGGACGCAGCGGGACCAGATCCAGGCGTACCAGTTCCTCCGCCGCAGGCTCGTCTCCGCGCTCGTCGCCGCCGACGCCAACCACCCCGTCTCGCCCAGCCGCCGTCTCGTGCTGGGCACGGTGCTGGGGGTGGTGGCCGCCCTCCTGGTCACCGCCGTCTTCGGGATCATCGGCCTGCTGAACCCCTCCGGCGGCAAGGACTGGCTGGCCGGCGGCAAGGTGATCGTCGAGGAGGGCACCGGCGCGCGGTTCGTCCTCGGCGCCGACGGCGTGCTGCACCCGGTGCTCAACTACGCGTCCGCGCGGCTGCTGGCCGGCGGGAACGGCGACGCGACCGTGTCCGTGTCGCCGGAGAACCTCGGCAAGGCGGGCCGCGGCACCCAGATCGGCATCCCGGGTGCGCCCGACTCGCTGCCCGCGGCGGGCGCGCTCGTGAGTGCCGCGTGGACGAGCTGCAGCCGCACCACCCAGGACGCGCCCGCGTCGGCCGAGCCGCGCACCGCCGTCCTGCTGGCCGCGCCCGCGTCCGGCGTCGAACTGCCGCGGGATCAGGGCGTGATCGTGCGGCTGCCGCGGGGGGAGCGGTTCCTGCTCGCCGGTGGCCGGCGTTACAAGCTGAGCGACGAGGCCGCGACCGCGCTGCAGTTCGACAGCTACCCGACGATCGCGGTGTCCTCCCGGTGGATCGACACCGTCCCGGCCGGACGCGACCTCACCGCGCTGCCCGTCGGCGGCGCCGGTGACCCGGGGCCCGCGGTAGGTGGCCGCGCCACCCGCGTCGGCGAAGTACTGGCCGTCGTCGACGCGATGGCCGCGCCCGGCACCGCCACGTCGTACTACCTGGTCCGCCGGGACGGTCTCGAGCCGGTCGGGCAGACCGAGGCGAGCCTGCTGGTGACGACGGAAGCCAACGCCGCCGCCTACCCCGGGCCGCCCGCGCCGGTGGAGGTCCGCGCGGCCGACGTCGCCGCCGCGCCGAAGGTCGCCGCGCCGCGCACCGGCGGCGCCGACCCGGCGGCCTATCCCGACCGCATCCCCGGCAAGGCGCCGATCACCGGGAACTCCGTGGCGCTGTGCGTTCAGGGCAGCCGGTTGCTCGTTTCGGCGGAATTCCCGCTTCCCGCCGGGGCCAAAGCCATCCAGGTCGCCACCCGGACCGAAGCAAGGGTGGCGGACGAGGTGTTCGTCCCTCCTTCGGGAGGGGCCGTCGTCGTCGAAGCCGGCTCGGTCACCACCTACCTGGTGACCGACACGGGCCGGAAGTACCCGGTGGTGAACGCGCAGGCTTTGGTCTCGCTCGGCTACGGAGGAGTCGCCAGGCCGCCGGTCGCAGGTAGTTTGCTGGCATTGGTGCCGATGGGCCCCGCGCTGGACCCGGCCACGGCCGGGCGGCCGGCCCCGTCGGGTGGAACGGGGTGAAAGTCGTGCACATGACAGAAGAGCGTTCGACCGAGGGTGAACTGGGCCAGGGGCGGGTCCGGGTCGCGGTCATCGAAGACCACCCGCTGTACCGCGTCTCCGTCGAACGCGTGCTGGCCGGGGCCGACTTCGTCGAGCTCGGCGCGGTCGTCGATTCGGTCGCCCGGTTCCACGTGCACCGGCAGCCGCCGGGCAGCGTGGTCCTGCTCGACCTCGGCCTGCCGGGCGTCGCGGGAGCGGCGGCGGTGCTGGAGGTGTGCGAGCTCGGGCACCACGTGCTCGTGGTTTCCGCGCAGGCCGAGCCGGAGGTCGTGCTCGGCGCGATCGCGGCCGGGGCGCGCGGCTTCCTGTCGAAGGACGTCGACGCGGACGAGCTGCTGATCGCGATCAAGACGGTCGCCGGCGGCGGTGCGTACGTCTCGGCGGTGGTCGCCGGGATGATCATGAAGGACAACGCCGACCGGCCTGCCGTGTCGGCCGAAGCGGAACTGTCGCCGCGCGAGGAACAGGTGCTGCGGCTGGTGGCGGCGGGGGAGCGGGACGTCGACATCGCGCTGATCCTCGGCATCGGCGTCCGCACGGTGCGCGGCTACCTCGACCGGATCCGCGACAAGACCGGCGAACGGCGGCGGCCGGGGCTGGTCAAAGAGGCCATCCGGCGCGGCCTGATCGGCGGCGCGGGCCCGCGGCGCGGCGGCCGCAAATGAGCGACGAAGCGCCGTCTCCGCGGCGGATCCGCGTGGGCGTGATCGAGGACCACCCCCTTTACCGGTACGCGCTGAGCCGCGTGCTGACCGAAGCCCCGGACATCGAGCTCGGCGCGGTCGCCGACTCGGTGGCCCGGTTCGCGGTCCAGGACCAGCCGGCGGGCAGCGTCGTCGTCCTCGACCTCAAGCTGCGCGGTGTCCAGGACGCGGCCGCGGTCCTGGAAGTGGGGCAGATGGGGCACAAGGTGCTGGTGGTGTCCGCGCACGCGGAGCAGCCGGAGGTCCTCGGCGCGATGCAGGCGGGTGCGAAGGGCTTCCTGTCGAAGGACGTCGACGGCGACGAGCTGCTGCGCGCGATCCGCACGATCGCCGACGACAACGCGTACGTGTCGCCGACGCTGGCCGGGATGATCATCCAGGACAGCGAAGAACGGCACGCGGGGCCGAAGATCGTGTTGTCGGAGCGCGAAAAGCAGGTGCTCCGGCTGGTGGCGGCGGGGGAGCGGGACGTCGACGTCGCGGAGATCCTGAACATCAGCGTCCGGACGGTCCGGTCCTACCTGGACCGCATCCGCGACAAGACCGGCGAGCGCCGCCGGGCCGGCTTCGTCCGGGTCGCCATCCGCGAAGGCCTGCTCCGCTGACCCGAACTCGCGTGATCGAGGCCGTACTTCGCGTGATCAAAGCCGGAACTCGCGAGTTCCGGCCTTGATCACGCGAGTCACGGCTCTGATCACGCGAGATACGGGGTCAGAGGCGGCGGTTGGCGAGGGCGCCCGTGGCCGCGCGGGCCTGGGCCGAGATCGCGGGGTCCACGTCCACCAGCAAGGTCTCCGGGGCAGCGGCCGCCTGGGCGATGATCCGGCCGAAGCCGTCGGCGACCAGGGAGTACCCGATGCCCGTCGGTGCCTTCGGGTTGACCGTGACGCCCGTCGCCGCGGGGTCGGCCTGGCCGCAGCCCAGTACCCAGCAGCCCGAGTCCAGGGCCCTTGCCCGCACCAGGACCTCCCACTGGTCGCGCTTGCCCGCGCCCGCGCCCCACGACGTCGGCAGCAGGACGACGTCGGCGCCGTCGTCGGCCAGCGCGCGGAACAGTTCGGGGAACCGCACGTCGTAGCACGTCGCCACGCCGTAGACGACGCCGTCCAGTTCGAACGTGGTCGCCGAAGAACCGGGCGCCACCGTGTCGGACTCGGCGAAGCCGAACGCGTCGTACAGGTGGATCTTGTCGTAGCCGCGGTGGTGCCCGCCGCCGGTGATCAGGAGCGTGTTGCGGACCCGGCCGTCGTCCGCCGGGGTGAACATCCCGGCGACGACGACCACGTCGTGCTCGGCGGCCATGGCCGACACCGCCGACGCCCACGGCCCGTCGAGGGGCTCCGCGACCGGCTCCAGCGGGCGTCCGAAGCGCGCCATCGTCGCTTCGGGGAACACCACGATCCGCGCGCCGTCGGCCACCGCGGCCTCGACGCCTTCGCGAACCAGCTTCAGGTTCGCCTCCGGATCGTCACCCGAGTTGACCTGGCACAACGCGATTCGCGCCACCGCTGCCTCCTGCATGCTGGGATCGGCCGTCACCGGGGAGTATCGCTGAAAACCCGCTGGGCGTGACCTCGTACCCTGGTGGGCATGTTGAACCGCACCGACCTGCGCGGGCAGGTCCCGACCGCCGCCGAACTGCGCGCCACGCTCCCCCGCGCCGAATACGACGTGGACGCGGCGCTGCATCACGTGCGCCCGGTGGTCGAGGCGGTCCGCGATCGTGGTGTCGAAGCGGTCCTCGAGTACACCGAGAAGTTCGACAAGGTCCGCCCGGCCGCCGTGCGCGTGCCGGGGGCGGAGCTGACGCAGGCGCTGGCGCAGCTCGACCCGCAGGTGCGCGCCGCGCTGGAGGAGTCGATCGCCCGCGCCCGGAAGGTGCACGCCGAGCAGCGCCGCACCGACGTCACGACCACCGTCGTCGAGGGCGGCACGGTCACCGAGAAGTGGGTGCCGGTGGAGCGCGTCGGGCTGTACGCGCCGGGCGGGCTGGCCGTGTACCCCTCGACCGTGGTGATGAACGTCGTCCCGGCGCAGATCGCCGGCGTCGGGTCGCTGGTCGTGTGTTCGCCGCCGCAGGCCGCGTTCGGCGGGCTGCCGCACCCGACCATCCTCGCCGCGGCCGAGCTGCTCGGCGTCGACGAGGTGTGGGCGGCCGGCGGCGCGCAGGCCGTGGCGCTGCTGGCGTACGGCGGCACGGACACCGACGGCGCCGAGCTGGCCCCGGTCGACATGGTCACCGGGCCGGGCAACATCTACCTCACCGCGGCGAAGCGCCTGCTTCGCGGCCTCATCGGGATCGACTCCGAGGCCGGCCCGACCGAGATCGCCATCCTCGCCGACGAGACGGCCGACCCGGTGCACGTCGCCGCCGACCTGATCAGCCAGGCCGAGCACGACCCGCTCGCCGCGAGCGTCCTGGTGACGACGTCGCCGGCGCTGGCCGACGCGGTCGACAAGGAGCTGGTGAACCGGGTCGCCGCGACCAGGCACACCGAGCGGGTCGCCGAAGCGCTGGCCGGCAAGCAGTCCGGCGTCATCCTGGTGTCCACGGTGGCGGACGGCCTGCGGGTCGTCGACGCCTACGCCGCCGAGCACCTGGAGGTCCAGACCGCGGACGCGCGCGAGGTCGCCGCCCGGGTCCGCAACGCCGGCGCGATCTTCGTCGGCGCGTACGCCCCGGTTTCGCTCGGCGACTACTGCGCCGGGTCCAACCACGTGCTGCCCACCGGCGGGTTCGCCCGCCACTCCTCGGGGCTGTCCGTGCAGAGCTTCCTCAAGGGCATCCACGTCGTGGACTACACCGAGGACGCGCTGCGCGAGGTCGCCGGCCGCGTCGTCGCGCTGGCCGACGCCGAGGACCTGCCCGCGCACGGCGAGGCCGTCGCCGCGCGCTTCGAAGGCGAGGCTCGATGACCATCGGCGAAGAGGTCACCCTGGACGCGCTGCCGCTGCGCGAGGACCTGCGCGGCAAGTCCCCGTACGGTGCGCCGCAGCTGGACGTCCCGGTCCGGCTCAACACCAACGAGAACCCGTACCCGCCGCCGCCCGAGCTCGTCGCGGACGTGGCCGAGGCCGTCCGCGCCGAGGCCGCCGAGCTGCACCGCTACCCGGACCGCGACGCGGTGGCGCTGCGGCAGGACCTGGCCGACTACCTGAGCGTGTCGACGCGGGTCGTGCTGTCGGAGGCGAACGTCTGGGCCGCCAACGGGTCCAACGAGGTGCTCCAGCAGATCCTGCAGGCGTTCGGCGGACCCGGGCGCAGCGCGCTCGGCTTCGAGCCGTCGTACTCGATGCACCCGATCATCTCCTCCGGCACCCGCACCGAGTGGGTACCGGCGCCGCGCCGCGCCGACTTCACGCTCGACACGGCCGCGGCGGCCGCGGTGATCCGCGAACGGCGTCCGGACGTCGTGTTCGTCACCAGCCCGAACAACCCGACGGGTGGCTCGATCCCCCTGGCCGGGCTGCGCGAGGTGCTGGACGCGGCCACCGGGATCGTCGTGGTCGACGAGGCGTACGTGGAGTTCTCGGCACAGCCGAGCGCGGTGGAACTGCTGGCCGACTACCCGGCCCGCCTGATCGTCTCGCGCACGATGAGCAAGGCGTTCGCCTTCGCGGGCGGCCGGCTCGGCTACCTGGCGGCGGCGCCGGCGATGGTCGACGCGCTGCAGCTGGTGCGCCTGCCGTACCACCTCTCGCGGCTGACCCAGGCGGCGGCGCGGGCGGCACTGCGGCACGCGGACGCCACTTTGGACAGCGTGCACAAGCTGGCCGCGGAACGCGACCGGGTCGTGGAAGCATTGGCGGGCCTGGGTTACGACCCGGTGCCGAGCGACTCGAACTTCGTCCTCTTCGGACGGTTTTCCTCGCCCGCGGACGCTTGGAAGTCCTATTTGGACGCCGGGGTGCTGATCCGCGACCCCGGTATCGAAGGGCACCTGCGCGTCAGCATCGGCACCCCGGAAGAGAACGACGCCTTCCTCGAGGCGAGTAAGGAAGTCTCGCGATGACCCGCATCGGCAAGGTCGAACGGACCACCAAGGAGTCCTCGATCTCCGTCCAGCTGGACCTCGACGGCACGGGCGAGGTCGAGATCTCGACCGGCGTGCCGTTCTACGACCACATGCTGACGGCGTTCGGCGTGCACGGTTCCCTGGACCTCAAGGTCGAGGCGACCGGCGACGTCCACATCGACGCGCACCACACGGTGGAGGACACGGCGATCGTGCTGGGCCAGGCGCTCCGCCAGGCCCTGGGCGACAAGAGCGGCATCCGCCGGTTCGGCGACGCGTGGATCCCGATGGACGAGACGCTCGCCCACGCGGCGATCGACGTCTCGGGCCGGCCGTACTGCGTGCACGTGGGCGAGCCGGAGCAGTTCACCACGTTCACGATCGGCGGCAACTACCCGTTCGTGCTGACCCGGCACGTGTTCGACTCGCTGGCGTTCCACGCGCAGATCGCGTTGCACGTCCGGGTGATCCACGGCCGCGACCCGCACCACATCGCGGAGGCGGAGTACAAGGCGGTGGCCCGGGCCTTGCGCGCGGCGACGGAGCCGGACCCGCGAGCGGGCGGCATCCCGTCGACGAAGGGTGTCCTGTGAACAACGGAGTCGTCGGCGTGCTTCTGCTCGCCCTGGGCGGCTTCCTGGTGGGTGGGGTCTATTCGACCTGGAAGACGGCGAAGGCCTTCGCCGTGGTGCTGGGTGTCGCGGCCCTGCTCGCCATCGGCGGCGCCATCTTCTGGTTCATGGGCTGAGACGCGAAAAGGCCCCCTCTCGCGAGGGGGCCTTTTCCGTATTCGCTAGCGGTTCGCGCCGACCAGCTCGCGCTCCTCGGACTCGTCCAGGTGCTTCGTGAGCTTCTCGCCCTCCACGTCGACGTCCGGCAAGATGCGATCCAGCCACCTCGGCAGCCACCACGCGCCGCGGCCGAGCAGGGACATCACGGCCGGGACCAGGGTCATGCGGACCACGAACGCGTCCACCAGCACGCCGAACGCCAGCGCGAAGCCGATCGACTGGATCAACGACGATTCCGCGAGCACGAAGCCGGCGAAGACGCTGATCATGATGAGCGCCGCCGCGACCACCACGCGCGCGCCGTGCCGGAAGCCGGTGACCATCGCCTCCTGCGGTTCCGCGCCGTGGACGTGCTCCTCGCGCATCCGCGTCACCAGGAACACCTGGTAGTCCATCGCCAGCCCGAACAGCACGCCGATCAGCAGGATCGGCAGCATGCTCATGATCGGGCCGGTCGACTCGACGCCGAGCAGGTCCGTGAGCCAGCCCCACTGGAACACCGCGACCACCGCGCCGAACGTCGCCGCGACCGAGCCGAGGAAGCCGATCGTCGCCTTCAGCGGCACCACGACCGAGCGGAACACCAGCATCAGCAGCACGAACGCCAGCCCGACGATCAGTGCCAGGTAGGGCAGCATCGCGTCCGACAGCTTCTCGGAGACGTCGATGTTCGCCGCGGTCTGCCCGGTGACGGACAGTTTCGCGCCCGTCGCGTTCGTCAGCGCGCCGGATTCGGTGCGGATCGCGGCCACGAGGTCCTCGGTCTGCGTGCTGCTCGGGCCGCTCTTCGGGATCACCGTCAGCAACGCCGTGTCGCCGGTCTGGTTGACCCGCGGCGGCGTGACGGCGGCGACGTCGGGCAGCTTCTGGATGTCGGCCGCCGCCTGGCCGAGCGCGGCCTGGCGGTCGGTGCTCGCGGAGACGTCGACGACGACCAGCAGCGGCCCGTTGGAGCCTTCGCCGAAGCTGCGGCTGGCGATCTCGTACGCCTTGTGCTGCGTCGACTCCGGCGCCGCGGTGCTGTCGTTGGGCAGGCCGAGCTGCATGCCCAGCGCCGGCAGCGCGACGACGGCCATCCCGGCCAGCGCGACCAGCAGCACCGGGATCCGGTGACGGGCGACGAACCGCGCCCAGCGCTCGCCGTGCGTCGGCTCGACCGGCTTGCGGCGCAGCCGGATGCGGCCGCCGGCGACCCGGGACCCGGCGAAGCCGAGGATCGCGGGCAGCAGCGTCAGGGCGATGAACACGGCGATCGCGACGGTGACGGCCGCGGCGACGCCCATCTGGCCGAGGAACGGGATGCCGACGACGGTGAGGCCGGCCAGTGCGACGATGACGGTGAGCCCGGCGAACACCACGGCGGACCCGGCGGTGCCCGCGGCGCGTCCGGCGGCTTCTTCGGAGTCGCGTCCGAGGCTCAGCTCGTGGCGGTAGCGCGACACGATGAACAGTGCGTAGTCGATGCCGACGGCCAGGCCGATCATCAGCGCCAGCACCGGCGTGTTCGAGTTCAGCTCGAGGAACCCGGAGGCGAGGAAGATGCCCGCCATCCCCGTGCCGACGCCGATCAGCGCGGTGAGCAGCGGGATCCCGGCCGCGAGCAGCGAACCGAACGTGATGATCAGCACGACGGCGGCGACCGCGACGCCCAGGCCCTCGGTGGCGCCGGTCGCGGGCACGCCCTGCACGGCGTCGCCGCCGAACTCGACGGTGAACCCGGCGGCACGGGCGGCGGTCGCGGTGTCCAGCAGGGCCTGGCGGTCCTCGTCGGTCAGCTCGTACGCCTTCGCTCCGTAACTGACCTGGGCGAGCGCGACGCGCTGATCGGGTGAGATCGACCGCGCCTGGAACGGGTTGACCACGGCGGCGACCTTCGGTGCCGTCTTCAGCTGCCCGACCAGGGCTTCGACGGCGGCCTCGCCCTTGGCGTCGGTCACCGTGGTCCCGGCCGGGGCCTCGATCACCACGCGCGCGGTGGCGCCACCGGCGTTGGCCTGCGGAAACTTCTCGGTGAGCTGGTCGATCGCCCGCTGCGACTCGGTGCCGGGGATCGTCACCGAGTTCGACAGCTGGCCCGACAGCGTCAGCGCGCCCAGCCCCAGCCCCACGAGGACTGCCGCCCAGACGGCCGCCACCAGTGCTCGGCGCCGGAAGGAAAACCGGCCCAGCCGGTAGAGGAATGTCGCCACGAGTCAGCTCCGTTTCGCCTGAATGGGGTTCATTCACTCCATCAAGTGAGGTCCACGCTAGCCGATCGGCAAGGGTGTCTCCAAGCCGATCGGCAAGTATGTGACTTGCCGAACAGCAAGGTTTATCCCTGGCCGATCGGCTAGTGAAGCGGTTTGCTGATCGACAGGGCGTGACGTAGGCTCCGACGGCTGCTGAGGAGGAAGAATGACCGCCGGCCCGGCCGAGGACACCCGGACCCGACTGCTGCAGACCGCGCTGCGCCTGTTCACCGAACACGGGGTCGAGGGCACGTCGCTGCAGATGATCGCCGACGCGCTGGGGATCACCAAGGCGGCCGTCTACTACCACTTCAAGACGAAGGCGGAGATCACCGAGGCGGTCGCCGAGCCGGGCGTCCGCGACCTGGACGAGCTGGTGCGGCGAGCGGCGGCGCAGAAGCGCCGGGGCGCGCAGGTGGACCTGCTGCTGGAGGGTTTCGTCGACCTGGTGATCCGCCACCGGGTGCTGGTGGCGCTGTTTTCGAGCGACCCGGGGATCGCGCGCGCGATCGAGAAGTCGGCCTACGGCGGCGCCGAGGGCTTCGGCCGCGCGCTGCTCGGCATCCTTTCGGGCCCCGACCCCGACACGACGGCCCGGGTCAACGCCCTGGTGACGCTGACGGGCATCGCGATGGCAGGCGGTTCCCCGGACCTGGCCGGCCTCGGCGACGAGGAGCTCCGCGCGGAACTCCTCGACGTGGCCCGCCGCCTCCTGGGCCGCCCCCGCCGCCGAGCCTTGAACCCCGTGTCGACCCTCTGATCACGCGAGATGTCCCGCCAATCACGCGAGATGCCCTTCCGATCACGCGAGATGCCCCGCTGATCACGCGTGCCGAGCCGGCCGCTCGAGATGCGGAGCGATTCTTTTCGTTGATGGCAATCGGTTCAGATGCCGCCCTCGACCGCGGGACGCAGTTTGCCGGCGCCGGGTCCGTACCGGGCGAGCTGGTCGTCGTTGTTGTACAGCGCGCAGCTGCGCAGTGAGAGGCACCCGCAGCCGACGCAGCCGGTGAGCCGGTCGCGAAGCCGTTGCAGGGCGTCGATCCGCGCGTCGAGCTCGTGCTGCCAGTCGCGGGACAGGCGTGCCCAGTCCGCCTTCGTCGGGGCGTGGTCCACCGGCAGCGTCGCCAGCGCCGCGCTGATGTCCTCGAGGGAGAGCCCGACCCGTTGCGCGGCACGGATGAACGCGATCCGGCGCAGCACCGAGCGGGCGTAGCGGCGCTGGTTGCCCGCCGACCGCTCCGAACTGATCAGCCCCTTTTCTTCGTAGAACCGCAGTGCCGTGTGCGGAACCCCGCTGCGTTCCGCCACCTGTCCGATGCTGAGATGTTCAGCGAGCCTGGTCACCAGGTCAGGCTATCCTTGACTTCGAGTTTAGTCGAGGTTGCATCGTCGGGGCATGACCACTGTGACCGAACCGGGCTACGCCGACCTGCCCCGGCTGATTTCGCTGATGACCGGCGACGAAAAACACAGCGCCGCCGCGGAGTCCACTTTGGACGTCCTGTGGGTGCTCTACGACCGCGTCCTCGACGTCACGCCCGAGAACTTCCGCGAGCCCGATCGCGACCGCTTCCTGCTGTCGAAAGGGCACGGACCGATGGCGTACTACGCCGTGCTCACCGCGAAAGGCTTCCTCGCCGAGGCGGAGCTGCCGACGTGGTCCGACCCGGTGTCGCGGCTCGGCCACCACCCCGACCGGCGGCGGATTCCCGGCGTCGAGATTTCCAGCGGATCCCTCGGCCACGGCCTGCCGATCGCGCTCGGCACCGCGCTCGGCCTCCGGGCCCGCGGCCTGACGCGCGCGAAGGTCGTGACGCTCGTCGGCGACGCCGAGCTGGACGAGGGTTCGAACCACGAGGCGATCGTCGTCGCGGCGCGCGACGGCCTCGAAAACCTGACCACGGTGGTGATCGACAACCAGTCGTCGACGCGCGGCTGGCCGGGCGGGATCGCCCGCCGCTTCGCTGTCGAGGGCTGGGAGACGCGCACGGTGTCCGGCCGTGACCACGAAGCGTTGTACGACGCCTTCACCACCGCGCACCCCGGCCGGCCGCTGGCCGTGGTCGCCGTCGTCGAACCGAAGGGCTGAACATGTTGCCGATGCGCGAGACGTTCCTCGCCACCACCGAACGGATCATCGACGCCGACCCGGACGTCGCGGTCGTGCTGGCGGACATCTCGGCCGCCCAGCTCGCCGGGGCGGCGCGCCGGCACCCGGACCGGGTGATCAACGTCGGGATCCGCGAGCAGCTGCTGGTCAGCACGGGCGCCGGGCTGGCGCTGGCGGGGCTGCGGCCGATCGTGCACACGTTCCCGTCGTTCCTGGTGGAGCGCGCTTTCGAACAGATCAAGCTGGACTTCTCGCACCAGGAGGTCGGTGGCGTCCTGGTGTCGTGGGGAGCGTCGTACGACATGTCGACGGCGGGCCGTACGCACCAGTCCCCGGGCGACGTCGCCCTGATCGATTCGCTGCCGGGCTGGACGGTCCACGTGCCGGGCCACCCGGAGGAGGCCCGCCGGTTGCTGCTGGAGTCGATCCCCGGCGACGGGCGCGTCTACCTGCGGCTTTCGGCGCAGGAAAACGTTTCCCCACACCTGGGGGTGGGTTTCACCCGGTTGCGGTCCGGCTCGTCCGGCGTCGTGGTGGCGGTGGGCCCGGTGCTGGACCGCGTCCTGCGGGCGACGGCGGGCCTGGACGTGACGGTGCTGTACGCGTCGACGATCCGCCCGTTCGACGGCGCCGGTCTGCGGTCGGCGGTTCTCGATGCTTCCGCTTCGGTCGTTCTCGTGGAGCCGTATCTGGCGGGGACGTCGGCCTACTGGGTGACGGAGGCGCTTTCCGATGTGCCGCACCGGCTCAAGGCGCTGGGAGTCCGGCGGGACGCGGAGGTCCGGACGTACGGCGGGATTGCGGACCACGATCTGGCGCACGGGCTCGACGCCGGGTCGTTGGGGTTGTCCATCAGGGAGTTTTTGGGGGAGTAGGCGGGGTGTCGCCGGTGCTGGGGGTACCGGCGGCGGGGTGCTTGTAGCGGACATTGACCGTACGGTCGTGCTCTATCAACTTCATGAGCTTCTCGTTGTTCCGGCGTTCCTCGATGCTGTTGCGCGGCAGTTCCGTGTGGAGGCTTTCGTAGAGTTTGAAGCGATTGAGATCCACGACAGTGGCCATGATGGTCATGTAGTCGGCTGCGGATGCCGCTGTAGCGCGATAAGCCAGCCAGCTGAGGGCATACGGGACCAGGGCCACCAGCAACCACAGGCCATCGGTCGCGAGGAAGCCACACGTCATCACGGTGGCAACCATGAAGACCACGCAGAGCCGCACGGTCAGGTCGAACTGCTGGCGAGCGTCTCGCAAGTGGTCCAGGTGCCGTTGCTCGGCCACGAGGGAGAAATGCTGAGCAGTGAGGATGACATCGAGCCCGTACTGTTTGCCGACGCGGTCCTCGGAGCCACGCAACACATTGCCCAAGCGCGTGGGCATCGTTCTGGCCATGACCGGATAGGAATGAATGACCCCGAAAAGCGCGTCCTCGGCCGCTCGTAAGCCCGCGAAGTTCGCGCCTGCGGCGGAATCGAAGATCTCGTTGCGGCGTGTCTCCCTGGTCTTGGCATCCCAAGTCCGCGGATCTTCGTCGTAGAGGTCTTCCAGGAGTCGGTCGAGTCCGGCGATCCGGCGCCGGCGAAGGGCCTTTCGCCGCTCGTCGAGCAGGTCCAACCGGCGGCGATGGCGGTCGATCCGCCAGCGCAGTATCAGCCGCGCCGGCCCCGAGCTCCCCCAGTAACCCTCGAGGAGCCGCGTCATCCCGAACTGCAGCGGATTCAGGACCAGGCCGACGATCAAGGACGCCGGCAGGATCCACAGCAGTGCTCCGGCGTAGCTGCTCGGAGTCCACCCGGATAGCGCGTTGTGCAGCTGACGCAGGTCTGGTCGGCCGCGCCAGGAGTTGCTCGTGATCAAGACGGCGCCCCACAGCACCAGGAACAGGGACGGGATCATTCCCACGATCCCGAAGTAGCGGCCGACCCGGGTGCCGGTCGACGTGGCGGCGTCGGTCAGCGAAGTCCCGGCGGTCATCGGGACTTCGCCGAGGGGTTGAAGCCGCACTTCGAACAGCTACGGCCTCCGTGGTTGTTCCGTTTGACGCGCCCCTTGCAGCGGGGCCGTGGGCACGGCTCGTCGTCGTCAACCGGTTCGGGGTCGCGCTCGCGATCGCCGGGTTGCCGGTAGCTCGGATCCTCGTAACGAGCGAAGGGCGCGGTCCGGGCGGTGCCGAACATCAGCCGCAGCAGGCCCATGGCCCTCACCCCGCCCTCCAGGATCCGACCATGTTAGGCCAGCATTCAGGCCGAGTCGACAAGCGAGGACGAGGTGATCATGGGCCCGTCGCCCTGGGCGGTGCCCGCCGTGGGCATTGTGGTCGTCGCCCTCGCCGGGGTCTTCGGGGGTGCGTGGGCTTGGCTTGCCGTCGGGGTGCTGGCGGTGACCGGCGCCGGAGGGGTCGGCTTGCTGGTGCTCCGCGAGCGGCGGACCGATAACGTGACGCCCATGGGGCACTCGATCAGGCCGCTCGCGTTGGCGGTCATCTGGCGCGGCGACGCACTCCTCGTCTTCGACGGGCGCGACGACTTCAAGGACGAGACCTACTACCGGCCGCTCGGGGGTGGGGTCGAGTTCGGTGAGAGCAGCAAGGATGCCCTGAAGCGCGAGTTCCTCGAAGAGCTCGGTGCCGAGATCGAAGTCGGGAAACAGCTCGGGGTGCTCGAGAACGTCTTCACCTGGCGAGACCGGCCCGGTCACGAGATCGCCTTTCTCTACGACGCCCGGTTCACCGACGAAAGCTTCTACGGGCGTGAAGAAATGAAAATCCTCGACGACCCCGCCACCGCGCGGTGGGTCGACGTGCGCCACTTCCGCGACGGCAGCAAGATCCTCTACCCCCACGGGCTCGTCGACCTCCTCTCAGCGCAGCAGGGACCGGGCCGTCGGTGAGAGTTCCACGGACGAAGCCGACGCGGCACGGCTGAACCACACCGAAAACGGGCCGTCCGTGCGGACCGGCAACTGGGGGAACGTGTTCGGCGACGGCTCCGTCTCGAACGCCGCGAACGCCGACTCCGGTGGGGGCGACTGAGCAGACACCGTCACGTGCACGCCCGCGCCCGGAGGTGGGGCACTGAGCCCGCGGCGGACCGGGCGCAGCAGCAGGACGTTGTCCGAGTCGATCATCGTCGCGTTCGCCGCGGCTCGGTGCTCCTTCCAAACCGGGCCGAAGTAGAACTGCTCCAACGCCTCCTTGCGGGCCTCCATCGAGCGGAACCCGCGCAGCCACACGAACTCGTCCGGGGCCGCCGGTGCTCGGAACAGCCCGAACAGGTGCGCGCCCGCCGCCTCCTGTGGCTCGATGAACTCGCGCTCGAACAGCTCGATCAGCTCGTCGCGGCGGCCGGGGTGCAAGGTGTAGCGCCGCAGCTCCACCACGGTTTCGAACTCGGAAAACGTCATGGAGCAGAAGCTAGCGGGCACCACCGACAAAAACGATCAGCGGAACGCCGCCAGCCCCGTCACCGCCTGGCCGAGCGACAGCGCGTGCATCTCCTCGGTGCCTTCGTACGTCAGCACCGTCTCGAGGTTCGCCATGTGCCGCATCACCGGGTACTCCAGCGAAATCCCGTTCGCGCCCAGCATCGACCGCGCGGTCCGGGCCACGTCCAGCGCCGAGCGGACGTTCGCCATCTTCCCGAAGCTGACGTGGTTGTGGTGCAGCTGCCCGGCGTCCTTCAGCTGCCCGATCCGCAGCGCCACCAGCCCGGCGCGGTTGACCTCGACGACCAGGTCGGCGAGCTTGCGCTGGGTCAGCTGGAACCCGGCCAGCGGCTTGCCGAACTGCGACCGCGACAGCGTGTACTCCAACGCCGCTTCGTAGCACGCGCGCGCCGCGCCGACGACGCCGAACAGGATTCCGTAGCGGGCTTCGTTCAAGCACGACAGCGGTCCGCGCAGCCCGCGGACCTCGGGGAACGCGGCCGACGAAGGCAGCCGGACGCCGTCCAGGACCAGTTCCGCGGTCAGGGATGCCCGCAGCGACAGCTTGTGCTTGACCTCGTTCGCGGTGAAGCCCGGCGTCGACGTCGGGACGACGAAGCCGCGGATCCCGTCGTCGGTCTGCGCCCAGACGACCGCGACGTCGGCGACGGTTCCGTTGGTGATCCACATCTTGGTGCCCGAGAGCACCCAGTCGGCGCCGTCGCGCACCGCGCGCGTCCGCATCGAGCCCGGGTCGCTGCCCGCGTCCGGCTCGGTCAGCCCGAAGCAGCCCAGCGCCTCGCCGGTCGCCATCCGCGGCAGCCACTCCTGCCGCTGCTCCTCGCTGCCCCACTTGTGGATCGCGTACATCGCCAGGGAGCCCTGCACCGACACGAAGCTGCGCAGGCCCGAGTCGACGGCCTCGAGTTCGCGGCACGCGATGCCGTACGCGACGGCGCTGGTGCCGGCGCAGCCGTAGCCCTCCAGGTGCATGCCGAGCACGCCGAGCGAGCCGAAGCCCTTCGCCAGCTCCGCGGCGGGGAGTGCGCCCGTTTCGTACCAGTCGGCGACGTGGTCCAGCAGGTTGTCCTTCGCGTACGCGCGGACGGCGTCGCGGATGGCGCGTTCCTCCTCGGCGAGCCCGGCGTCGAGGTCGAGGAAGTCGTGCGGGTCAGGGGTGCGGCTCATGAGGGCTCCCGGGGGACGCGTCGATGCGGCCACCGCAGGAAACCACAGTCAGGCGTCTGTCCTCCGCGTGGCGTTCGTCACGCAGGCAGCAGACGTGCTCGGCGTGCACCGCGGGCGGGTCTGCTGGCGTGGGATCAGCAGCTCGCCGAACTGCGGAAACGGCACGCTTTCGATGTCGTCGCGCCAGGCGTGCAGCATCTGGGACAGCAGATCGTCCTCGGCCATCTTCGCCTCCCTGGCGTCCGGTCGTGCCGGGCCGAACCCACACGATCGGGTGAAGTGATACCCGGCGAGCGGGACACTCAAACGGCCTTCTTCAAGATTTTTCCGGCGGGCGGCGCGCCTGTGGCAGGATGGCGTCGCCGCCGCCAAGGCCTCAACTCCCGAGGAGCGCACGTGCGCGCACTGCGGACGGCAAGTCTGCTCGCCCTCACCACCGCCGCCCTGCTCGCGGCCACCGGCGTCGCCGACGCGCACGGAACCGGCTGGCGGCAGACCGGCCACACCACCGCCGAGAACCGGATCAGCGGCGAGGGCCTCGCGACCCTCCGGCTGCCGGGCCACGCGCCCGGGATCGTCTACCGCAACGGGGCCACCATCCCGCAGCCGCTCAAGGACGAGGGCTGGGGCCACGTCGGCGACCCGGACTCGCTGCGCGGCTACGTCTTCGACGTCTACCAGGACACCCGCACCCCGACGCCCACCACGAAGATGTACCTGGTCACCCGGCCCGACGGGACGACGACGGAGTTCGTCCATCCCCTGCAGCCCGACGAGCCGGCCGCCAACGCGAACGCCCAGGTCGCGGCCACGCCCGACGGCCAATGGCTCGTCTCCGGCCCGCTGGGCGAGATCGACCGCCTCTACGTCTCGCCGGCCCCCTTCCTCAACCCGCGCGGCCCGAAGGCGGCCGGCGACCTCCCCGTCGCCGCCCGCATCCACCTCGACCACCACATCCGCAGTGCCCAGGGCTGCGACTTCGTCACCGCGACGCGCCTGATCTGCGCCACGAGTGACCCGTACAACGACTTGTACCCGACGAACCTGCAGCTCCTGCAGATCGACCTCGCGAGGCCGCTGAACGGCCACGACGTCACCGCGCGGGTGCACGAGATCGGTCAGGTTCCCCTGACCGGCACCTGCACGGGGACCTTCACCCCCGAGGGCGTCGACTACGACGACGGCGTGCTGCGGGTGGAGGTCGTGCCGCCGTCGCCCTGCAACACCGTGACCGACGTCTATTCGTTCGAGCGCCGCTGAGTCCTGCGGCTACGCTGGGTGGCGTGTCTCGTGTGGTGATTCTCGATTACGGTTCCGGCAACCTCCGCTCCGCCGAACGCGCCGTCGCGCGCGCCGGGGCCGACGTCGAGGTCACCGCCGACCCCCATGCCGCGATCGAGGCCGACGGCCTGGTCGTGCCCGGCGTCGGCGCCTACTCCGCCTGCATGGCGGGGCTGCTGGACGTGCACGGCCACCGGATCATCGGCAAGCGGCTCGCCGGCGGGCGGCCGGTGCTCGGCATCTGCGTCGGCATGCAGATCCTCTTCTCCCGTGGCGTCGAGCACGGCGAGGAGACCGAAGGCACCGGGGAGTGGCCCGGGGTCGTCGACCGGCTGCACGCCGACGTCCTGCCGCACATGGGCTGGAACACCGTGCGCGCGCCGGCGGACTCGCAGCTGTTCGCCGGCCTCGACCCGGACGAGCGGTTCTACTTCGTGCACTCCTACGCCGCGCGCAAGTGGGAGCTGGACGGCCTGCCCGGCCAGGAGCCGAAGGTGACCTGGGCGAACCACGGCGAAGACTTCGTCGCCGCGGTCGAGAACGGGCCGCTGTGGGCCACCCAGTTCCACCCGGAGAAGTCCGGCGACGCCGGCGCGCACCTGCTGCGCAACTGGCTGGCGACCCTCTGACCGGGTGATCCGGGCCGCCGCCCTAGAGTTACCCGCGTGACTTTCACGCTGCTTCCCGCCGTTGATGTGGCCGATGGCCAGGCCGTGCGACTCGTCCAGGGCGAGGCCGGTACCGAGACCTCCTATGGCAGCCCGCTCGAAGCGGCGCTCGCCTGGCAGCGCGACGGCGCCGAGTGGATCCACCTGGTCGACCTCGACGCCGCCTTCGGCAAGGGCAGCAACCGTGAGCTGCTCGCCGAGGTCGTCGGCAAGCTGGACGTCCGGGTCGAGCTGTCCGGCGGCATCCGCGACGACGCGTCGCTGAAGGCCGCTTTGGACACCGGCGCCCGCCGGGTCAACCTCGGCACCGCCGCGCTCGAGGACCCGGAGTGGACCGCCCGGGTCATCGGGGAGTACGGCGACCGCGTCGCGATCGGCCTGGACGTGCGGATCACCGAGGCCGGCCACCGGCTTTCGGCCCGGGGCTGGACCTCCGACGGCGGCGACCTGTGGGACGTCCTGGAGCGCCTGGACCGCGACGGCGCGTCCCGCTACGTCGTGACCGACGTCAGCAAGGACGGCACGCTGCGCGGCCCCAACCTCGAACTGCTCCGCGACGTCGTCGCCCGCACCGACGCGCCGGTGATCGCCTCCGGCGGGGTGTCGAGCGTGGCGGATCTCGTCGCGCTGGCGGGCCTGGCGTCCGACGGCGTCGAGGGCTCCATCGTCGGCAAGGCGCTCTACGCCGGCGCCTTCACGCTGCCGGAGGCCCTCGCCGCGGTCGCGAAGGTCTGACCGGGCAGGGACACCGCGGCCCGGCGCGGCAGCAGCCCCGTGACGCGGTGAGCACGGTGGTGACGGCTGTCCGGCCGATGGCCGCCGGCCTGCACGCCACCGAGTGGTGCGCGCTCAGAAGGGCGACGCGTGGTCGTCAGCTCTGCGTCGGACGGTAAGTCGTGATCGTGCCGCCGTGGCCGAACGGCAGGACCTCCACGGGCGCGAACCCGCGCGGCCCGAAGCCGCCGCTGAACATCGGCAGCCCGCCGCCCGCGACCACCGGGAAGGACTTGACGACGGCATGGTCTCCGGGAACTCGGCGCGCACGTGGGCGACCATGTCGGGAGCGAGGGGGTGGAAGTCGGTCTCGCCGTCCGGTCCGGCGATCACGCCGTCGATGCTGACGCCGATGAAGTACACGAGCTTGCGCACGGGTGTCCCCCTATCGAAATAACTTCGAATGTAGTACTTTGCTTGAAGTGGTCGAGACCATAGTACTACGTCTGGAGTGGTGTCAAGATCATGGTGCGACGCAACCCCGAGCGGCGGGCCGCCCTGCTCGACGCCTCGATCGAAGTCCTGGCCAACGAGGGCGCGCGGGGGCTCACCTTCCGCGCGGTCGACCAGCAGGCCGGGGTGCCGGTCGGCACGGCGTCCAACTACTTCTCCAGCCGCGACGACATCCTCAAGCACGCGGGGGAGCGGGTGTACGAGCGGCTGGTCGACGAACAGGTCATCGCGGACGGCCTGGCGGGGCCGCGCGACCGGGCTCGCGTCACCGAGCTGATGCACGCGCTGGTGGACCGCGTGGCCGCCTTCCCGACGGGTTTCCTGGCGCTGCTCGAACTGCGGCTGGAAGCCACGCGGCGGCCGGAACTGCGGGAGGTGCTCACCCGCCGCATCCGGGCGGACGTCGACTTCAACGTCGCCTACCACGAGAAATCCGGTCTCCCCGGCGACGGCACGATGGTGGTCCTGCTGTGGCTGGCGCTGAACTGGCTGATCATGGAACGGCTGACCCTGCCCGATCTGTTCACCGACGAGCAGCGCCACGACCTCGTCACGGCGCTGGTGGATCGCCTGCTGGCCGGGCAGCCGGCCTTACCTCCGGGGTAATCGACTCCGTGCCGGCGGTGGGTCAGGATTCCTTTCGGGACAACGAAAGGATCGCCATGACCGCCTACGGACTCGCCCACCTGCGCCCGCCCGCCGTGCTGCCGGAAGAGGTCTTCCGGTACTTGGAACGCATCCAGGCCACGCTCGACCCGTACGGCGGCAAGTTCGTCGTGCACGGCGCGCCGGTGCAGGTGCTGGAAGGCGACTGGCCCGGCGCGCTCGTGATCATCGAGTTCCCGAGCCTCGCCGCGGCGCACGAGTGGTACGGCTCGCCCGCCTACCAGGAGATCCTGCAGTTGCGCGCGGACCACATCCCGGGCGATCTGATCCTCGTGGAGGGCTGCGGACCGGACCACGACTCGGCCGCCATGGCGGCCGAGCTGCGCGCCGCCGGATGAGGCCGAAAAGCGGCTGACAGCGGCCCGTGGGGGCCGTAGGTTGCCGCGGTGGAGGAGATCGTCACCCAGCTCGAAATGACCGCCGCCGATCAGCTGAACCCCGCTCCGCTCGTCGACGGCGTCTCGCTGCGGGCGACCGAGCCGGGGCCGCTGATCCGCGACCTGCACGTCCGGATCGGGACGCCCCACCGGTGGCCGAGTGCGTCCCGCGGTGACGGCGAGTGGGAACGCTGGCTCGCCGAACCGGGGCGGGAGTACCGGCTCATCGAATACCGCGGGGAAGTCGCCGGCGCCGCGGATTTCGAGCCGCAGCGGGAGAACGACGTCGAGATCACCACGTTCGGCCTGCTGCCCGGGTTCGTCGGGAAAGGGCTCGGCGGGTACGCGCTCACCCTTGTCGTCGCCGACGCGTGGAAGCTGCCCGGCACCCGCCGAGTCTGGCTGCACACCTCGACGCTCGATCACCCGAACGCGCTGCCGAACTACCTGCGGCGCGGCTTCCGCAGCTTCAGCCGTCCAGTTTGACGGCGATCCCGACCGTCCGGTCCGCCGGCCCGCGCAGCTTCGAGAAGAACATCGTGACGCGCCCGACGATGCCGTACTTGCGGGCGATCATGCGCCGGGCCCGCTCGGTGCCCGCGGCGTCCAAGAGCCGGGCCTGGCCGGACACCTTCGCGCCGTGCGTCTTCCGCCCGCGCACGTCGCAGGCCTGGACCTCGATCCGGCCGTCGTTGCGGATGCGCTTGACCTTGCCGGCCTCCCGCACCGAGCACAGCACGAGTTCGCCGCTTTCGCCGGCCACCCAGATCGGGGTGGGCACGGCGCGCCCGTCGCGCCGGAACGTGGTCAGGACGACGTAGCGCTCGGTGGCGAGCCGGTCGGTCTCGGAGGTCATGGGCTCACCGTAGCCGGGTGGGAAATGCCTAGGCCTTTCGGCGCCAAAACCCCACACGGCCGGCCGAAGCGTTTCGACACCGATGTCTGAAACGCTTTGTGGGCTCGATCATCCCGCACACTGGAGGGCGAAGATGGCGGTCACACACGAAGTACCGGTTCATCCGCAAGCGGGGTTCTTCGGCGCCGGGCCGTATCCCGCGCGCCGCGCCGCCATCGCCGTCGTCGCGGTCCTGGCGGGGTTCGCGCTGACCGCGATCTGGTCGGCGCCGTTCGTCGACTCCGTGATCGGCGACAGCGTCGCGAACGGGCTCCTCGGCTACGACGCCAAGGCCACCCCGATCAGCGGCGTCCTCGCCGGCACGCTCTTCGCGTTCGTCTCCGGCCTCGCGGGGTCGTTCACCGCCTGCAACATCGCCGCCTTCGGCGCGGTCGCCCCGCTGGTCGGCGAGCAGGCGGGCGGGAAGCGGAACGCGCTCAAGCCGCTCGGCTGGATCGCCGCGGGCATGCTCGCCGTGTCGGTGGTCTACGGCGTGATCGTCGCGCTCGTCGGCACGCGGATGCCGCAGTTCTCCACCGCCAAGACCACCGGGCTGTCGCCGCGCAGCGTCCAGTCCATGGTCGCCTTCGGCGTCGTCGGCCTGGTCTTCCTGCTGATGGGCCTGATCGCCCTCGGCATCGTCCGCAACCCCCTGGCCGGCTTCACCCGCCGTCATCCGGCGGCCCCGCTGGTCCTGATGGGCGCGCTCATCGGCGGGTTCCTCATCGGACGGCCGTACCCGCTGTTCCGGATCATGTTCCGCAGCGCCGCGGAGCAGCACAACGTGCTCTACGGCGCCGCCGCGTTCGCGCTGCAGTCGGTCGGCAACATCGTCGTCATGGCGGTGCTGTTCCTCATCCTGACCCACGCCACGGGCGGACGCGTGCAGCGCTGGCTGGCCGCGAAACCGGCCCGGATCGCGACCGTGACCGGCGTGGCCCTGCTCGTCGGCGGCACGTTCACGTTGCTCTACTGGGACGTCCGCGTGCTCGGCAGGCTGGGGATCATCTGGTTCCCGATGATCAACTGGTAGCCCGGCCGAGCCACCGGTAGTCCGGTGCGGGGTCGAGCTGGACGCCGTCCGCGACGGCGATCAGCTCGGCCTCCGGCCGCGACCCCGACACCCTCAGCCAGCGTCCCGACGGCAGCCGGACCGCGACCATCGCGTCGCTTCCGTTCTTCGGCGCCACGAAGAAGCCCTGGCCGCCGCGGACCATCACCGGTGCGCCGCCGGTCATCCCAAGGGGATTCGGGCCGACGGTGGCCCGCACCACGGCGATCGACGGCCGGGCCGGGTCCGCCGCGGTCAGCTCGGTGCTCGCGTCGGCGGGGCCGGCGCCCTGCACCGCGGCCGAACGTTCGGCCAGCCCCGGCGGCAGCGGGCCGAACCGCAGCTCGCCGCGGACCTCGACCGGTTCGGCGGTGACCGCGTCGGCGAACCGCTGGGCGACCGCGCGGGCCTCCGGGATCCCGGCGATCGACGCGCACAGCACGTGCTCGTCGTCGGCGAGCCAGGTGAGCTGCGCGGCGCCGCCGGAGCCGGTGAGCATCGCGACCCGGCCGTGCACCAGGGCCTGGTCCCGGATCGACGCGATCTTCAGCGCGGTCTGCGACCACTCGGGGTCGGCGGTGGAGTACGCCGACAGCGTGATCGAGCCCGGGCCGGCGAACCACCGCCGGACCTGCGGGGTGATGCCGGGCCCGCCTTCGCGGTACTGCTCGGTGAAGCCGCCCGGCAGCCAGCCGGGGCCGTAGGCGAGTACCGGGCGACCCGCGGCCGGCACCAGGTCCGGCCTGGTCAGCAGCTGGGCGCCCGCGACGACGCCGACGACCAGCGCGACCACGGCGGCCGCCACCAGCGCGAGCCGGGCGGGCGCGCGCCGCCGCCGGCCGGCACGGGCGAGCGCTTCCTGCACGGCCCGCCCGTCCGGGGCGCGGGCGGCGAGGCGGTCCAGGCTCTCCCTGATCAGCGTCTCGGTCTCGTGCTCGCTGCGCGTCATTCGGGGGCTCCGGCGGTGATGACGGTGGGGGGCGACCCCGCGGGGTGCGGGGCCTGGCGCAGGGTGGCCAGTGCGCGCGCGATCTGGCTGCGCACGGTGGAGGTGCCGCACCGCAGGACCGCGGCGATCTCGGCGTCGGAATAGTTCTCGTAGTAGCGCAGCACGATGGCGGCGCGCTGCTTGCGGGGCAGCGTGGCGAGCAGGCCGAGCATCGCGTCGCGCTCGTCGTAGGCGGCCGCCGGATCGGGTTCCGGCGGGCCGAGCGCGTCGAGGACGTCGTGGCTGCTGGGCACCATCCGCCGCACCGCGCGCCGCCGCCACGACAGGTATTCGTTGGTGACCATCCGCCGCACGTAGGTGGGCGGGGTGGCGATGCCGTCCCACCGCTGCTGGGCGCGCAGCAGCACGTCCTGGACGATGTCCTGCGCCAGGTGCGGGTCGTTCGTCAGGACGGTGGCGTAGCGGAGCAGCCCGTCCAGCCGCTCCGCCACGAACTCTTCGAAGCTCACACGCGTCCTCTCCGTCACCCCTGTGGACGCATGAGCCGGCCGGGCTGCTGCACCCCGGGCGAAAATTTATCGCGAGAGGACGTCCTCCAGCCGGACGAAGGCGAAGCCCGTGGTCGGCAAGGGCCCTGCGACGGGGCGGCGCTCGCCGTCGTGGACCACCAGGAGGCCGTGCGGGAAGCGGCGGCCCAGCGGGGCCGTGGTGATCGCCGAGCCGTCGGAGTGCTCGACCGAGTCCGTGCCGCGGCCCGCGACGATCCGCAGGTCACGGGGGTGCTTGCCGTACACGACGAACCGCGAGTCGCCCTGGCTGGAGGCGAACAGCGTGCCGTCCGCCACCGCCAGGCCTTCCGCGTCGGCGGTCAGCCACCGGCCGCCGTAACCGGAGTCGGGGCCGTCCGGGACGCACTCCTCGGTGCCTGCGTCCCAGCGCTGCGGGACGCCGAACGAGCGCACGCGGTCGACCAGCTCGGGTCGCCCGAAGCCCGACGCGGTCAGCGGGATCCGCCAGATCCCGACGTCCTCCTGGGCGGTGTAGAGCACGCGGCCGTCGAGCACCGAACCCTCCAGCTGCGGCCGCTCGCCGGGCTCCTCGCACGGCGACCAGGTGGCGCCGCCGGGCAGGCGGAACCGCGACGGCAGGTCGATCACCGAGATCGGCGCGGTGCCGACCGTGCCGCCCGGCCGGTCGACCAGCCGCAGCAGGGCCACGCGCGTCTCGTGCCGCCGGGTCACCGCCACCCACCGGACGCCGGTGCGCGGGTCACGGCCCGCGGCCAGGCCGTACGCGGTCCGCTGCTCGTCCACTTCGGACTCCGACGCGGAGAACACCGGCGCCGCGGCGGGGTCGGTGACGTCGCGCAGCACGCGCGCGCCGGCCGCCGAGCCCGCTGGGTCGATCCGGTAGACGCGGACCCGGTCGCGGCCGCGGTCGCTGACGACGGCCAGGTCCCCGACGACGTCGACGTTGTTGAACCGCCCGCCCGGGCCCGCGGGGACGAGCTGCAGGGTCCGCGCGCCGAGGTCGAACGCGGCCAGGCCGCCTTCCTTGAGGGTGCCGAGCACGACGCTGCGCTCCGGGTCGCGCGGGTGCACCCAGACGGCGGGATCGTCGGCGTCGGCATCGGCGGGGACCGCACCGGGGTCGTCGACGAAGGCCTGGGTCTGGAGCAGCGGCGCCGGATCGCGGGCAACGGCGGAAGCGGGGACGGCGGTCAGCAGGCAAAGGGCGGCGACGGCCACCGGGAGGAGTCTGCGCACGCGTGGAACCTAGCCGGACCGGGTGGCCGGGACGTGAACGGCGGATGCCGCGGCACGCTCCCGGCCGTGCCATTGCCTGAGGTCCGGACCCTCTTGACTACGCTGGTGGCATGTCTGTCGCGGTGCGGGTGATCCCCTGTCTCGACGTCGACGCGGGCCGGGTGGTGAAGGGCGTCAACTTCGCCGGCCTCCGCGACGCCGGCGACCCCGTCGAGCTGGCCCGGCGCTATGACGCCGAAGGCGCCGACGAGCTCACCTTCCTCGACGTCACGGCGTCCTCCGGCGACCGCGAGACCACCTACGACGTCGTCCGCCGCACCGCCGAGCAGGTCTTCATCCCGCTCACCGTCGGCGGCGGCGTCCGCAGCAACGACGACGTCAACCGGCTGCTGCGGACCGGGGCCGACAAGGTCAGCATCAACACCGCCGCCATCGCCCGGCCGGAGTTCCTCAGCGAGGCCTCCCGGCGGTTCGGGGCCCAGTGCATCGTGCTGTCCGTCGATGCGCGGCGCGTGCCCGAGGGCGGTGAGCCGACCCCCTCCGGCTTCGAGGTCACCACCCACGGCGGCCGCCGCGGGACCGGGATCGACGCCGTCGAGTGGGCCGCGCGGGGCGAGGAGCTGGGCGTCGGGGAGATCCTGCTGAACTCCATGGACGCCGACGGCACGAAGAACGGCTTCGACCTCGAACTCATCGAGCTGGTGCGCAAGGCCGTGCGCGTCCCGGTGATCGCCAGCGGGGGAGCGGGCGCCGTCGAGCACTTCCTGCCCGCCATCCGGACCGGCGCCGACGCCGTGCTCGCCGCCAGCGTGTTCCACTTCGGACAGCTGAAGATCGGCGACGTCAAGAGCGCGCTGCGCGAAGGCGGGGTCGAGGTCCGGTGAAGTCCTGGCGGGCACCCGTCGAGGTGAAAGTCACCGCCGTCCTGCTGGTCGGGCTGCCGATCGCGTGGGCGCTGCTCGACCTGATCCCCGTGCTCGGCGCCGGGGCGGGCCCGGCCATCTACCGGATGCCGGCGCTCGCGCTGATCCTCGGCGCCGTCGTGACCGCCGGGCTGGTCCTCAAGCACGGCAGTGCGCGGATCGGCGGGCTGGTCGTCGTGGTGGTGTTCGCGCTGCTGCACGCGTTCCTGCTGATCGGCGCCGAGCTGTGGTGGAACAAGCTGTTCTCCGGCCTGTCCTTCGCCGGCTACGGCTACGCGTTCGTCCTGTTGAACTCGATGCCGCTCAAGCGGCACATCCTGGGAGTGCGAGCATGACCCTCGACGCGGCCGTCTCGGCGCGCCTCAAGCGCAACGCCGACGGCCTGATCGCCGCGGTCGTCGTCGAGCACGCCACTTCGGACGTGCTGATGATGGCCTGGATGAACGACGACGCCCTCGCCGCCACCCTGGCCACCCGCCGCGGCACGTACTGGTCCCGCAGCCGGCAGAAGCTGTGGGTCAAGGGCGAGACGTCCGGGCACTACCAGCACGTCCGTGAAGTGCGGATCGACTGCGACGGGGATACGGTCCTGCTGCGCGTCGACCAGACCGGCCCGGCCTGCCACACCGGCACGCACACCTGTTTCGACACCGAGGAGCGCCTGCTCCTGGCCGATGAGAAAGAGCACGCGTGACCATCGTCGCCGACATCCTGGTCGGGCTCGTCGCCCTGATCCACGTCTACATCGTCGTCCTGGAGATGTTCCTCTGGACGACGCCCCGCGCCCGCGCCGCCTTCGGCACGACCGAGGAGTTCGCGGAGGAGAGCAAGACCCTCGCCGCGAACCAGGGGCTGTACAACGGCTTCCTGGCGCTCGCGCTCGTGTGGGGCCTCATCGCGAGCGACCCGACGGGGTTCCAGCTGAAGCTCTACGGCCTCGTCTGCGTGATCGTCGCGGGTCTCTACGGCGCCGCGACGGCCAGCAAGCGGATCCTCTTCGTGCAGGTGCTCCCCGGCGCGCTGGCGCTCATCGCGCTGCTGCTGGCGCGGTAGGGGTTCCGGAGCGGCTAATCTTCATCCCATGGGGGATTGGCTGCCGCCGAGGGAGCCGGGCGAGCCGGCGTGGGCGGCGCGGGGCACGGTGATGCTGGAGACGCGTTTGCGGTGGCCCGTGATCGCCACCGTCCTCGGGGTGCTGTTCGCCGCGGTCTTCCTGTTCTCCGGTCTCGTGGTGCCCGCGGTCGCGATCCTGGCCGTCGCCGGTGTTCCCGGTTACTGGAGTTTCGCCCGTGCGAGGCAAGCGGACGCCGCCCGCCGGACGGGGTGGCGCACCGCGACGGTGACGCTCACCGGGGGGACCGGGACACGGCTGCCGAGCACCGTCGTCGTGCGGTTCTCCGACGGCAGCCGCATCGATCTCCGGCCGTGGGAGGGCGGCAGAACGGTGCTGGCGCTGGGCGACCTGCCCGGGCTGCCGGCCGTCGTCGCCGGGTCCGGGCCCGCCGCGATGACCGTGCTCGTCCTGCCCGAACTGCCCTGGCGCGAGAAGCCGGTGCTGTTCGGGGCACGCACCAAGACCTACCGGTGGCTGCCCAAGCGGTAGATCGGCGCACCGGTCGAGAGCAGCGCCTCCGAAGACGTTCGCTTCACGAGTCGGAATGCGAATTCCGTCGATGCGCGTCTTTTCCGGCACGGTCCTGAGGCGGCCCCCGCCGGAGATCCACGTCCGCTACCGCGAGGGAACCGGGATCGTGCTGCGCGCCGTGTCTTCGACGCACGGGGCCAACGCGCTCGCGGACTTCACCGACCGGCTCGCGTGGGTGGGCGGCTGGGGGCGGGACGTGGTCGTCCTCTTCCCGAACGGCCCGCGCCGCCCGGGGCCGTACGCGGTTCCGGCGACCGCGATGATGCTGCGCACCGAGGGCGGGGCCGCCGGTGACCGCGGTGGCCGAGACCGAGTGGCGTGCCGCCGCCGGGCGGGGATCGGCGGCCGGGGACGGCAGCCGGCGGTCGTGTTCCCGGACGAGCCCGGCCCGCACGTCGTCCGGTGCGGGCCGCCGGGCCGCGGGTTCAGCCGATCTCGCCGGTGAGGTAGCGCTGCAGGTTCGGCGCGATCGCCCGGACCAGGACCTCGACGTCCTCGGTGGCGAGCGGCTCGAACTTCGCCACGTACCGGACCATGCCCAGGCCGACCATCTGGCTCGCGCAGAGGTTCATGCGCAGCGTGATGCGGTCCGAGCCGATCGAGGAGATCAGCGAGCTGAAGAACCGCTGGAAGAAGTCGCGCAGCACGTGCCCGGCCTGTTCGTGGCCGGTGATGCTGCGGATGAGGGCCACGAACACGCCGCCGCCCGCGCTGTCCCAGCGGGTGATGAAGGTGCGGACGATCCGCTCGCCCAGCTCGTCGTCGGGGCCGTGGCGCAGGATCTTCTGCAGTTCCATGGGGTCGAACGGCAGCTCGAGGACCGCCTGGGCGAACAGGCCCTCCTTGCTGCCGAACCAGTGGTTGACCATCGCCGCGTCGACGCCGGCGCGGGTGGCGATCGCGCGCACGGTCGCACCGTCGTAGCCGTTTTCGGCGAACACGGCCCGCGCGGCTTCGACCAGTGCGGTGCGGGTGTCCTGGCCGGCGGGCCGGCGCCCGCGGCGGCGGGCGGTAGTCTCGGTGTTGTCCGTGGTGCTCACGGCCTCATCATGACCCAAGCCCCCACCGAATTCAACACCCATTGAATTACGGCCCGCCGAGGCCGCGCTCCGCCGGGGCGGCACAATGAGGTCCATGGTCAGCGCATCCGCCGGTTCGACCGGTCCCGGCACGGTCAGCCCGTCCCGCGAGGACTTCCGCGTCCTCGCCGAGAGCCGCCGCGTGATCCCGGTCGTGCGCCGGGTCCTCGCCGACGGCGAGACGCCGATCGGGGTGTACCGCAAGCTCGCCGCCGACCGGCCCGGCACCTTCCTGTTCGAGTCCGCCGAGAACGGCGCGTCCTGGACCCGCTGGTCGTTCATCGGCGTCCGCAGCCCGGCCGCCCTCACCGTCCGCGACGGCGAAGCGGTCTGGACCGGCACCCCGCCGGTGGGCCTGCCGAGCGAAGGCAACCCCCTGGAAGTGCTGCGCGAGACCATCGAAGCCCTGCACACCGAACCGCTGCCCGGCATGCCGCCACTGACCGGCGGCATGGTCGGCTACATCGGCTACGACGCCGTGCGCTGGCTGGAAAAGCTGCCGGAGCTGGCCGAGCGCGACCTCGACATCCCCGAGCTGACCATGCTCCTGGCCACCGACCTGGCGGCGTTCGACCACCACGAGGGCACGGTCACGCTCATCGCGAACGCCGTCAACTGGGACGACTCGCCCGAGCGCGTGGACGCGGCCTACGACGACGCCGTCGCCCGGCTGAGCGCCATGACCGAGCAGCTGCAGGTGGCCGCGCCCGCCACGATCGCCGCGTTCGACCGCCCCGCACCGGAATTCACCCGGAAGCGCTCGAAGGCGGACTTCCACGCCGCGGTCGAGAAGGCCGTCGAGGCGATCAAGGCCGGTGAAGCGTTCCAGATCGTGCCGTCGCAACGGTTCGAGATTCCCACCGCCGCCGACGCGCTCGACATCTACCGCGTGCTGCGGACGTCGAACCCGAGCCCGTACATGTACCTGCTGCGGCTCGAGGGCTTCGACATCGTCGGCTCCAGCCCCGAATCGCTGGTCACCGTGCGGGACGGCCGCGCGACCACGCACCCGATCGCGGGCACCCGCTGGCGCGGCGCCGACCCGGAGGAGGACGCGCAGCTGGCCAAGGACCTGCTCGCCGACGAGAAGGAGCGCGCCGAGCACCTGATGCTGGTCGACCTCGGCCGCAACGACCTCGGCAAGGTCTGCAAGCCGGGCACCGTGCGCGTCGTCGACTTCTTCCAGATCGAGCGCTACAGCCACGTCATGCACATCGTGTCCACCGTCACCGGCGAGCTGGCCGAGGGCAAGACGGCGTTCGACGCGGTCACCGCGTGCTTCCCGGCCGGGACGCTGTCCGGCGCGCCGAAGGTCCGCGCGATGGAACTGATCGAAGAATTGGAGCCGGTCCGCCGCGCGCTGTACGGCGGCGTCGTCGGCTACCTCGACTTCGCCGGCGACGCCGACACGGCGATCGCGATCCGCACGGCGCTGGTGAAGGACGGCATCGCGCACGTCCAGGCCGGGGGCGGGGTGGTCGCCGATTCGGTCCCGGACTACGAGGACACCGAATCGCTGAACAAGGCCAGGACCGTGCTCTCCGCGGTGGCCGCCGCGCAGACGATGGCGGCGGCCGGCGCGCTCGACCCGGCCGCGGACGCCGCCCGTGTCTGAGCCGCCGTCTCGCCGTCCACTGTGGATGATCGTGGCCGCACTGCTGCTCGGGGCGCTGGCCCTGTGGGGTGCGTCACGGCTGACGTGGTTCGCCGAGTTCCGCGACGGCGGCGTGCGGGGGACGGTCCTCTACCGCGAGACCGGCGAGCAGCGCGCCACCGCGCTCGTGCCGCTGGCGCTGCTGGCCCTGGCCGGCGTGGCCGGGCTGGTGGCCACGGGCGGCTGGGCGCGGCGCGTGCTCGGCGTCGTGCTCGCGCTGGCGGGGGCCGCGGCGGTCTGGACCGGCGTCGCCGGGGTCCGGTTCGGCGGCTACGCCGACGGGCTGCCGGTGACCGAAATGCTGCTGGGCCGCGGCCTCGCCGTGCTCGGGGGAATTCTCGTCGCCGCCGGCGGGTTGGCAGCCCTCAAGGGCGCGGGCCGGGCCGCGCGGCTCGGCGCGAAGTACGCGGCTCCGGCGACGCGGAAGAAGGTGCGTGACCCGGACGCCGAGCTGTGGGAGGCGCTGTCCGAGGGGGAAGACCCCACGGACGTCCGGGGCAGGCATTCGGAGTAACGCGCACACCCGGAACCGGGCGGTTCGGATGCGGGGGTTAGCATCGTTTCGGCGGGAAGGGGAAGGTTTTTGTGAGCGACCTTGCGAGTGAATCCGTGAGCACGTACCCAGGCGGGGGCGTCCGGTGACCGTGCTCGAAGACATCGTCGCCGGCGTGCGGGAAGACCTCGCCGTGCGGGAATCCGCGCTGCCGTTCGACGAGCTGAAGATCCGCGCGGCCGCCGCCCCGGCGCCCCGCGACGTGATGGCCGCCCTGCGTGAGTCCGGCATCGGCGTGATCGCCGAAGTGAAGCGACGCAGCCCCTCGAAGGGCGACCTGGCCGACATCCCCGACCCGGCCGCGCTGGCGAAGGACTACGAAGCCGGCGGTGCGCGCGTGATCAGCGTGCTCACCGAGCAGCGCCGCTTCGGCGGTTCGCTGGCCGACCTGGACGCGGTCCGCGCCGCGGTGGACATCCCCATCCTCCGCAAGGACTTCGTCGTCAGCCCCTACCAAGTGCACGAGGCCCGCCTGCACGGCGCCGACATGGTGCTGCTGATCGTCGCCGCGCTGGAGCAGAACGCGCTCGTCTCGCTGCTCGACCGCGTCGAGTCCCTCGGGATGACCGCGCTGGTGGAGATCCACAACGCCGAGGAGGCCGACCGGGCCCTCGAGGCGGGCGCCAAGGTCATCGGCGTCAACGCGCGCAACCTGCACACCCTCGAGGTGGATCGCGACGTCTTCTCGCGGCTGGCCCCCGGCCTGCCGATGGATGTCTACAAGGTCGCCGAATCCGGGGTCCGCGGGCCGGGCGACCTGATGTCCTACGCCGGCCACGGCGCCGACGCGGTGCTGGTCGGCGAGGGGCTCGTCGCCTCCGGTGACCCGAAGGGCGCCCTGGTCAAGCTGGTCACCGCCGGCTCGCACCCCGCCTGCCCGAGGCCGTCGCGGTGACGGAGGAGCACGGCAAGCACGACCCGGACGAGCGCGGCTACTACGGCCCGTACGGCGGCCGGTTCATGCCGGAGGCGCTGATCGGCGTCATCGACGAGGTCGCCACCGAGTACGACAAGGCCCGCCACGACCCGGAGTTCCTGAACGAGTTCAACCGGCTGCTGAAGGACTACGCGGGCCGCCCGTCGCTGCTCACCGAGGCCAAGCGCTTCGGCGAGCACGCCGGCGGCGCACGGGTGTTCCTCAAGCGGGAAGACCTGAACCACACCGGGTCCCACAAGATCAACAACGTGCTGGGCCAGGCGCTGCTCACCAAGCGGATGGGCAAGAAGCGCGTCATCGCCGAAACCGGCGCGGGCCAGCACGGCGTCGCGACGGCCACCGCGTGCGCGCTGCTCGACCTCGACTGCGTCGTCTACATGGGCGAGGTCGACACCGAGCGCCAGGCGCTGAACGTGGCCCGGATGCGGCTGCTCGGCGCCGAGGTGATCCCGGTCAAGACCGGTTCGCGGACGCTGAAGGACGCGATCAACGAGGCGCTGCGCGACTGGGTCACCAACTCCGACACCACGCACTACCTGTTCGGCACGGCGGCCGGGCCGGCCCCGTTCCCGGCGATGGTGCGCAACTTCCACCACGTCATCGGCACCGAAGCCCGGGAGCAGATCCTGGAGCAGGCCGGGCGCCTGCCCGACGTCGTCGCGGCGTGCGTCGGCGGCGGGTCCAACGCGATCGGCATCTTCTCGGGCTTCTACGACGACCCGTCCGTGCGGCTGGTCGGGCTGGAGCCGGGCGGCGAGGGCATCGAGGGCACCCGCCACGGCGCGACCCTGACCAAGGGCACCCCGGGCAGCCTGCACGGCGCGATGACGTACCTGCTGCAGGACGAGGACGGCCAGACGGTCGAGTCGCACTCGATCTCGGCCGGGCTGGACTACCCGGGCGTCGGCCCGGAGCACGCCTGGCTCAAGGACACCGGCCGCGCCGAGTACCGCCCGATCACCGACGCCCAGGCGATGGACGCGTTCAAGCTGCTCTCGCGCACCGAAGGCATCATCCCGGCGATCGAGTCGGCGCACGCACTGGCCGGCGCGCTGGACCTGGGCCGCGAACTGGGCCCTGCCGGCTTGATCGTGGTCAACCTGTCGGGCCGCGGTGACAAGGACATGGACACGGCGGCCAAGTGGTTCGGACTGGTGAACGAATGAGCGGGCTGGACGACCTCTTCGCCGCGACGCGCGCCGAGGGCCGCGCCGCCCTGATCGGCTACCTCCCGGCGGGCTTCCCGACGGTTTCCGGGTCCCAGGACCTGATTGCGGCGTGCGTGGACGGCGGCGCGGACCTCATCGAGGTCGGCGTCCCGTATTCGGACCCGGTGATGGACGGCCCGACCATCCAGGCCGCGTCGGTGACCGCGCTGGACAACGGCTTCCGCATCAAGCACCTGTTCGAGGTGGTCGAGTCGGTGTCGGCGCGCGGCGGCCGCGCGGTGGTGATGACGTACTGGAACCCGGTGAACCGCTACGGAGTGGACCGCTTCGCGCGTGATCTCGCTTCGGCGGGCGGGCTCGGCATGATCACGCCGGACCTGATCCCGGACGAAGCCGGGCTGTGGATGGAAGCTTCCGAGGCCCACGGCCTGGACCGGACCTTCCTGGTGGCGCCTTCGTCGTCGGAGGAGCGGCTCGCTCTCACGGCCTCGGCGTCGTCGGGCTTCATCTACGCGACCGCGGTGATGGGCGTGACGGGCGCGCGCGACCAGGTCGGCGCGGGGGCCGAGGAGCTGGTCCGCCGCACGCGGGCGCACACGGCCCTGCCGATCGGCGTCGGCTTGGGCGTCCGGTCCGGTGAGCAGGCGGCCCAGGTGGCGTCTTTCGCGGACGCGGTGATCGTGGGATCGGCCCTGGTCACGGCGGCGGCCGAGGGTCCTTCGGGGGTGCGTGCGCTGTCTGCCGAGCTGGCCGAGGGCGTCCGCCGGGCGGTCGCGACCGCTTGACCCGGAGCGGGCTCCAGGTGCCAGTCTGGGTTCCGTGACCTCCTACACCCCGGCCCAGGTGACCGAAAAGACCGGCTTCACGATCGACACGCTGCGGTATTACGAGCGCATCGGCCTGTTGCACGAGGTGGGCCGCACGGCCGGCGGCCGCCGCGTGTTCACCGAGCAGGACGTGGAGTTCCTCCAGTTGCTGCGCTGCCTGCGGTACACGGGTCTGCCGGTGGCGGAGATGCTCCGGTTCGTGGAACTGCTGCGCTCCGGCGAGGCGACGCGCGAGGAACGGGTCGAGGTGCTGCGCGAGCACGAGCAGCGCGTCGAGGCCCAGATCGAGCGGCTGAAGGAGCACCAGGAACACATCCGGTTCAAGATCCGGCTGTACAGCGGCGCGCCGGAGATGGTGCCGGCGGGCTGAGGTGCGCTGTCACACCCGTGTGACACCCATCGCCCGATTCAGAACTGTCGGTGGCGGTCCGCGTACTCCCCGTGTGTGATCCATTGCTGGCCGCGGAGATCGTTTCTCCGTCGACCAAGATCCAGGACCGGATCCTCAAACGGGCCCTCTACGCCGAAGCCCTGATCCCGTACTACCTGCTGGTCGAACCCGGCGAACCGATCGCGGCGACCCTGTTCGAACTCCAAGGCGACGAGTACGCAGCCATCGCCCAGAGCGATGAAGCGGATATCGAGCTCATCCGGCCGTTCAACGCCACAATCCGCCTCGCCTGACCGCCTTTTGTACGAAAGCTGTACATCGCCGCGGAAAAGTCCGGCCCATGGACATCGCACCTCTTCCGCGGCGCACCTTCCTCCGCGGTGCCGCCGGGCTCGCCGTCGCCGGGGCGGCCGGGCTCGTACTCCCGAGAGCCGCCCAAGCCGCCTTGGCCGCCACCGAGCCGCGGATCTACAGCTGTGCCGAGTGGGGTGCCCGGCCGGCCGCCGATGCGCTCACCACGCTGGACCACCCCGCCAACCGGATCCTGATCCACCACATCGCCAGCGCCAACAGCACCGACTACTCCCTCGCGCACGCCTTCCAGGTCGCGCGCGACGACCAGCACGACCACATCGACAACAACGGCTGGTCCGACACCGGCCAGCACTTCACCGTCAGCCGCGGCGGCTACCGGCTGGAAGGCCGGCACGGCAGCCTCGACGCGCTGCGCGGCCGCACCACCATGGTCCAGGGCGCGCACTGCCCCGGCCAGAACACCAACGCCATCGGCATCGAGAACGAAGGCCTCTACACCAGCGTCGAACCGCCCGAGACGCAGTTCGCTTCGCTCGTCGTCTTCTGCGCCTACATCTGCCGCCAGTACGGCATCCCGGTCGAGGAGATCAAGGGCCACCGCGACTTCTACAACACCGAATGCCCGGGCGACCGCCTCTACGCCAAACTGCCGCAACTGCGCAGCGAGGTGGCCAAGGCGCTCAAGTCAATGTAGGTACCGCATCACGGCGCACAGCTCGTCCGGCGGCAGGGCGCCGAGCCGGTCGAGCTCGCCGCGGCGGATGTCCATCAACGTCGTCGCCAGTTCCGGGCCGAACGCCGACGTCAGCGCGGCGTCGGCTTCGAACGCGGCCACCGCCTCGGCCAGGCCGGTGGGCAGCCGCTCGGCCGAGGGGAGCGTTCCCGGGTCGACGTCGGCCGGCTCCGGCAAGCTCGCCCGGGACTCCACGCCGGCCAGGCCCGCGAAGATCAGCGCGGCCACCACCAGGTACGGGTTGGCGGTCAGGTCGAAGCACTTGACCTCGAAGTTCGCCGCCCGTTCGCGCTGCCCGGCCGGCCCCTGGACCAGCCGCAACGGCGCCTCGCGGTTCTCCAGGCCCCACACGCGGTACACCCCGGCCCAGTGGTGCGGTTCGAGCCGCAGGTAGCTGACCACCGAGGGCGCGCCGATCGCCAGCAGCGCCGGCAGCCGCGAGAGGATGCCGGCGCCGAACGCCTCCGCCGTCTCGGTGAGCCCGAATCGCCGGTCGCCGCCCGCGCACAGGTTGCGGTCGCCGTCCCAGAGGCTCAGGTGGACGTGGCCGCCGTTGCCGACGCCGTCCGGGGCGAACTTCGGCGTGAAGGACGCACGCAGCCCGTGCTGCTCGCTGACCGTCCGGATCGTCTCGCGCGTCAGCACCGCGACGTCCGCCGCGCGCACCGGGTCGCCGGCCGCCACCGACACTTCGAACTGCCCGGCCGCGTACTCCGGGTGGATCTGTTCCACCGCGACACCCTGGGCGGTCAACGTGGACACCAGCGTGCGCAGGTAGCGCGCCTGCGAGGAGAGCCGCGCGTAGCCGTAGGCCGGGCCGGCGGTGGCGGAGCGGGGGTCGTCCGGCGCGTCGGCCGCCGTGATCACCCACTCGATCTCGAACGCCGTCCGCGCGTTGTAACCCAGCGTCGCGAGCCGGGCCGTCGCGGCCGCGGCCAGCGCCCGCGCGTCCTGCGGGTGCCGCGCACCCTCCTGGTCGTACCTCCACACCGGCGCCCACGCCCAGCCGGGCTGCGCGGCCAGCGGCACGAGCGCGTCGAGGTCCGGGTGCAGCCGCAGGTCACCGACCGGGCCGCGGGAATGGGTGCCGTCCACGATGTCGTCGGTGGCCAGGAAGAAGTCGAACGAGGTCGACGCGCCGACCCCCCACGCCGCCGCCGACCACAACCGGTCCACCGGCACGGCTTTCACCCGCGTGATCCCGCTGTTGTCCACGAAGGTCAGCGCGACGAGCTCCACGCCGGCGGCCCGCAGGCCGTCGGCCCGGATGGCCCCTTGCTGCGCGAGTTCCGCCCGATCGAGCCCACTCATCCTGCCCCCCGTCGCTGGTCACCCGGGTCTGCTCACCCCGGGAAAGAGGTGAAGATCTTGGCAGACGCCGCCGGAACCCGTCCAGGGCCACCACCTCGTTTCGTCCTGCCCCGGCTGACCGTCGTGCTGTCCGCGCCCGGCATCGCTCGTAGGGTGGGGGAAAGGCTGACCGAGGTGGACGGAGGCGCATGACCGACCTGCTCCCCTTCGTCGCGGACCTGCCGCTGGTGGACCACCACTGCCACGGCGTCGTCACCCGGGACCTCACCCGCGCGGACTTCGAGGCGATGCTCACCGAGGCCGACGCGCCTTCGCCGCTCGGCACGAGCCTGTTCGACTCGCTCATCGGGCTGGCCGTGCGCGAACGCTGCGCTCCCGTCCTCGACCTGCCGAAGCACGCACCGCCCGACGTCTACCTCGAGCGCCGCGCCGCACTGGGTGCGGCCGAGGTGGCCCGGCGCTTTCTCCGCGCCACCGGCACGACCGACTTCCTCCTGGACGGCGGTTTCCTCCCGGACTCGCTGACCACCACCCGGGAGTTCGCCGAGCTGGCGGGCACCCGTGCGCACGACGTCGTCCGGCTGGAACAGGTCGCCGAAGCGGTGATCCAGCGGACGACGGCCCACGGGTTCGCCGCCGCTTTCGCCGACGAGCTGGGGAAACGCGCCGCGGCCGCCGTCGGGCTCAAGTCGATCGCCGCCTACCGCGTCGGCCTCGAACTGGCGGGGGAGCAGCCGTCGCCGTCCGAGGTCGAAGCCGCGGCGGGCCGCTGGCTGGCGCGGATCGAGGCCGGGGAAGCCGTCCGCCTGGCCGACGAGGTGCTGCACCGGCACCTCGTGTTCACCGGCCTCGACCTGGGCCTGCCGGTGCAGTTCCACGTCGGCTACGGCGATTCCGACGTCGACCTGCACCGCTGCGACCCGCTGCTGCTCACCGGCCTGCTGCGGGCCACCCGCGACCGCGGCGTGCCGATCCTCCTGCTGCACAACTACCCGTTCCACCGCCACGCCGCGTATCTGGCGCAGGTCTTCGCGCACGTGTTCGTCGACGCCGGGCTCATCACGCACAACGCGGGGTTCCGGGCGCCGGCCGTGCTGGCCGAGCTCCTGGAGCTCGCGCCGTTCGGGAAGGTGCTCTTCTCCACCGACGCGTTCGGGCCGGCCGAGCTGTACCACCTGGGTACGGCCCTGTTCCGGCAGGGTCTGTCGGACTTCGTGCGCGCCGCGCTGGCGGCCGATGCGATGTCCGAAAAGGACGCCGTCCGGCTGTGTGCTTTGGTGGGACACGAGAACGCGAAGAGGATCTACCGCTTGGAGCACGTGTGAGTGATCTGTGGACCCGGTGGACGCAGGCGATCGCCGAGGAACTGCCCGCCGCCGTCGAGCTCCGGCACGCGGTGCACGCCGACCCCCGCGGTTCCGGCGACGAGGAGGACACCGCCCGCCTGGTGACCGCCGCGCTCGGCGCGGGCGAGGGGACCCGCGTCGCCAAGACCGGCCGCGCGATCCGGCTGGCCGGCACCTCGGACGGCCCGGCCGTGGCGCTGCGGGCCGAGCTCGACGCCCTCCCGGTGCTGGAAGGCACCGGCGTCCCGTGGGCGTCGGAGACCGACCTGATGCACGCGTGCGGCCACGACGTCCACCTCGCCGCGCTGGTCGCGGCCGGCCGCGCGGCGATCCGCGTCGGCGTGCCGCGGCCGATCCTGGCGCTCCTGCAGCCACGGGAGGAGACGTCCCCGCCCGGCGCGCTCGACGTCGTCGAGTCCGGGGTGCTGGCCGAACACGGGGTGGACACCGTGATCGGCGCGCACGTCCAGCCGCGGATCGCCCACGGCGTGGTGTCGGCGGCGCCCGGCCCGGTGAACGCCTCGACCGACGAGTTCGAGGTGACGCTGCACGGCCAGGGCGGCCACGCCGGCTACCCGCACCTGCTGCGCGACCCCATCCTCGCGCTGTCCCAGGTGGTCGTGAGCCTGCAGCAGATCGCGTCGCGCCGGATCGACCCGGTGTTCGGCGCGGTCTGCTCGATCGGCCGGATCCAGGCCGGCGCCGCGGCCAACGTCGTCCCGAACAGCGCGACCGCGTTCGGCTCGCTGCGCGTGATGCGCGAGAAGGACCGCGAAAGCGCGCTCGAGACCCTCCGGGAGATCGTGCACGGCACGGCGCGGGCGCACGGCTGCGACGCCGAGCTGAAGATCAACCCGTGCGAGCCGGTGCTGAACAACGATCCCGAGCTGGCGGTGGGTGCGCAGCGCTGGCTGCGGCACGCCGGTTTTGCCGTCGACGGCAAGTTCCGGTCGTTCGGCGCCGACGACTTCGCCCACTACTGCGGCGGCGGAACCCGCGGCCTGATGCTGTTCGTCGGTCTCGGCGACACGGCGGGCGTGCCGAGTCTGCACGACGAACGGTTCCTCCCACGTGACGAAGCCGTCACCCAGGTCGCGCACGCGCTGGTGGCGGGCTACCTGGCCGCCTTGGACGCTCCGGTGCGTTAACTGCGGCCGGGTTGGTAACGCACGGCACAGTAGCGCTACGGTGGCCGCGTGATGAGCGCCTACCTCGCGACGATCCCCAGCCCCGACCAGGGGGTCTGGCACCTGGGACCGATCCCGCTCCGTGCGTACGCCCTGTGCATCATCGCCGGCATCATCGTGGCGATCTGGTGGGGCGAACGGCGCTGGGCCGCCCGCGGCGGCACCCAGGGCACGGTGATCGACGTCGCGGTGTTCGCGGTGCCGTTCGGCCTGGTCGGCGGCCGGTTGTACCACGTGCTGACCGACCCCGAGCTGTACTTCACCGAGGGCCGCAACCCCTGGAACGCGTTCGCGATCTGGGACGGCGGCCTCGGCATCTGGGGCGCCATCGCCCTCGGCGCGGTGGGAGCGCTCATCGCCTGCCGCCGCAAGGGGGTGCCCCTGCCGGCGATGGCGGACGCGGTCGCCCCCGGCATCGTCGTCGCGCAGGCCATCGGGCGCATCGGCAACTACTTCAACCAGGAGCTCTACGGCGCGCACACCGACCTGCCGTGGGGCCTCGAGGTCTTCCAGCGGTTCAACCCGGAGGACCCGAACAACCTGCTGAACGGCGTCGCGACGGGGCACATCCCGCTGCCGGAGAGCCCGGTCCACCCGACGTTCCTGTACGAGCTGCTCTGGAACCTGCTGGTCGCGCTGCTGGTGGTGTGGGCGGACCGCAAGTTCAAGCTCGGCCACGGGCGGGCGTTCGCGCTGTACGTCGCCGGCTACACCGTGGGCCGCGGGTGGATCGAGATGATGCGGACCGACACCGCGAACCACATCCTCGGGCTGCGCGTGAACGTGTGGACGTCGATCCTGCTGTTCCTGGGTGCGGTGGTGTACTTCGTGGCCGCCGGGAAGCGAGGGCCGCGGGAGGCGCCGGAGTCCCTGCGGAGCAAGGACGCGCCTGGTCCGGACGAAGTTCCGGAGACTTCGGCTTCGGACTCGGCTTCGGCTTCAGAGTCGGCTTCGGAGGCTGAGCCGGCTGAGCCGGTGGTCGCCGACGAGCCCGAGCACGCCAAGGTGACGGCCGATGCCCCGGCTGCCGTGGAGAAGCCCGCTGCGGAAGCCCCGGCCGACGAGCCGAAGAAGCCCGAAGAGAGCTGAGCCCCGGCCGCCTCGGGGCGCTGGCCGCCGGTCGACAGCAGCGGGACCGTGCTGAGCAGCCCCCGTTTTCCGCGCTACGGGGGAGGGCCGACAGTTTCGGGCGGCCGGAGGGGCTCAGCCGAGGTCGGGCAGGCCCAGTTCGAGGTTGGGCGTCTGCAGGCCGCCGTCGACCTCGAGGATCTTGCCCGTGAGGTAGCCGCCGGCGCGCGAGGCCAGGAAGATCACCGTCGCCGCGATGTCCTCCGCGTCGCCGATCCGCTTCAGCGGCGTCGCCGCCTCCATCTTCGAGCGGAGCTCCGGGTTGCCGACCACGATCTCCAGGGCCGAGGTCGCCACCGAACCCACCGAGATCGCGTTCACCCGGACCTTCGGCGCCAGATCGGCCGCCGCCAGGCGGGTGTAGTGGGCCAGGGCCGCCTTCGCCGTTCCGTACGCCGCGAAGCCGCGGCCGCTGACCCGGCCCAGCACCGACGAGATGTTGACCACCGAGCCGCCCGTTTCCAGCAGGGCCGGCGCCGCCGCCGTCGTCAGCGCGTGGGCCGTCGCGACGTTGAAGCGGAACGCCTCCTCCATGAACTCCACGGAGCTCTCCAGCAGGGGCCGCGGGTACGTGCCGCCGACGTTGTTGACCACCAGGTCGAGGCGCCCGAACTCCGACACCGCCGTCGCGGCCAGTGCCGCCGCGGCCTCGGGCGAAGAGAGGTCCACCGCGACGACGTGGGCGCGGCGGCCGGCCTCGGACACGCGCGCGGCGATCTCCGAGAGCTGGGCTTCGGTGCGGGAGGCGATGACCACGTCGGCGCCCGCTTCGGCGAGGGCCACGGCGGTGGCCGCGCCGATCCCGCGTCCGGCGCCGGTGACCACCGCGACCTGGTCGGTGAGCTTGAACCGGTCGAGGATCATGCGGCGAAATGTAACACGTTCTAGTGACCGGGGACACAGGGCGTCAACCCCGTCACGTTGGCCTGACCGGCGTTTCCGGGCCGTATACTTAGCGGAACGAACTACCGGGAACCCATCAGGAACTACGTCGTTCCGCGCAGCCAGATCGTTACCGTCCGCCGCCGTCCGGGGCGCTCTGAAGTGCTGCTGGCGTGTTTCCCAGGTGTTAAAGTCGCGCTAACAAGCGGGCCATCGTCGTCCCGTGCGCTCCCCGGCCGGTAGCCCGGCCCCGCACGACAAGACGACGAAGGAGGTCCCTTCATGATCTTCTCCGCCATGCCCGGCAAACAGGGTCTTTACGATCCGGAGACCGAACAGGACTCCTGCGGGGTGGCCATGGTGGCCGACATCCGCGGGCGCCGCTCCCACGGTATCGTCACCGACGGCCTGGCCGCGCTGACCAACCTCGACCACCGCGGCGCCGCGGGCGCCGAGCCCACCAGCGGCGACGGCGCCGGCATCCTGCTGCAGCTGCCCGACGCCCTGCTGCGCGCCGAGGCCGGGTTCGCCCTGCCCGAACCCGACGAGCGGGGCCACCACACCTACGCCGCCGGGATCGCTTTCCTGCCTCAAGACGCCGAGCAGCGCCGCAAGGCCGTCGGGCTCGCCGAACGCATCGCCGTCGAAGAGGGCCTCGAGATCCTCGGCTGGCGCGAGGTCCCGGTCGACGCCGACCGCGCCGACATCGGCCCGACCGCCCGCTCGGTCATGCCGCACTTCGCGATGCTGTTCGTGACGGCGGACGGGAAGTCGGGCCTGGCCCTCGACCGGCTCGCCTTCTGCCTGCGCAAGCGCGTCGAGAACGAGAGCGCGAACGCCGGCTGCGGCACGTACTTCCCGTCGCTGTCCTCGCGGACGATCGTCTACAAGGGCATGGTGACGCCGGAGCAGCTGCCCGCGTTCTTCGCCGACCTGCGTGACGAGCGGCTGGAAAGCGCCATCGCGCTGGTGCACTCGCGCTTCTCCACCAACACCTTCCCGTCGTGGCCGCTGGCGCACCCGTTCCGGTTCGTGGCCCACAACGGCGAGATCAACACCATCCGCGGCAACCGCAACCGCATGCGCGCCCGCGAGGCGCTGCTGGAGTCCGACGTCATCCCCGGCGACCTGTCGCGGCTCTTCCCGATCTGCTCGCCGGACGCGTCGGACTCCGCGTCCTTCGACGAGGTCCTCGAGCTGCTGCACCTGGGCGGCCGGTCGCTGCCGCACGCGGTGCTGATGATGATCCCGGAGGCGTGGGAGAACCACGCCACCATGAAGCCCGAGCGCCGCGCTTTCTACCAGTTCCACGCCAGCCTGATGGAGCCGTGGGACGGGCCCGCCTGCGTCACCTTCACCGACGGCAGCCTGGTCGGGGCGGTCCTGGACCGCAACGGCCTGCGCCCGGCGCGCTGGTGGCGCACGGCCGACGACCGCGTCGTGCTGGCCAGCGAGGCCGGCGTGCTGGACGTCGCTCCGAAGGACGTCGTCGCCAAGGGCCGGCTCAAGCCCGGCAAGATGTTCCTGGTCGACACCGCGGCCGGCCGGATCGTGGACGACGAAGAGGTCAAGTCCGCGCTGGCCGCCGAGCTGCCCTACGACTCGTGGCTGCACGCGGGCCTGCTCAAGATCGCCGAGCTGCCCGACCGCGACCACGTCGTGCAGAGCCACGACTCCGTGCTGCGGCGCCAGCTTTCCTTCGGCTACACCGAAGAAGAGCTCAAGATCCTGCTCGCGCCGATGGCCGAGAAGGGGGCCGAGCCGATCGGCTCGATGGGCTCCGACACCCCGCCCGCGGTGCTGTCGAAGCGGTCCCGGCTGCTCTACGACTACTTCAAGCAGAACTTCGCCCAGGTGACCAACCCGCCGCTGGACGCGATCCGCGAAGAGCTCGTCACCTGCATGGCGCGGATCATGGGGCCGGAACGCAACCTCCTGGCCCCCGGGCCGGCGTCCTGCCGGCACCTGAAGCTGCCGTACCCGGTCATCGACAACGACGAGCTCGCCAAGCTCATCCACATCAACGACGACGGCGACCTCCCCGGCTTCGCGTGCAGCGTCCTTTCCGGACTGTACGAAGTGGACGGTGGCGCCGCGGCGCTGGCGTCGGCGATCGAGCGCGTCCGGCGCGAGGCGTCCGAGGCGATCGCCGCCGGTGCGCGCACGCTCGTGCTGTCCGACCGCGACTCCGACCACCGGATGGCGCCGATCCCGTCGCTGCTGCTGGTTTCGGCGGTGCACCACCACCTGGTCCGCACCAAGGAACGCCTGCGCGTCGCGCTGGTCGTCGAGTCCGGCGACGCGCGCGAGGTGCACCACATCGCGCTGTTGCTCGGCTACGGCGCCGCCGCGGTCAACCCGTACCTGGCCTTCGAGACCATCGAAGACATGATCGGGCAGGGCGCGGTCACCGGCATCGAGGCCGCCAAGGCGATCCGCAACTACGTGCAGGCGCTGGTCAAGGGCGTCCTGAAGATCATGTCCAAGATGGGCATCTCCACGGTCGGCGCCTACACCGCCGCCCAGGTCTTCGAGTCCCTCGGCCTGAGCCAGGACCTGCTCGACGAGTACTTCACCGGGACGTCGTCGAAGCTCGGCGGCGTCGGCCTCGAGGTGCTCGCCGAAGAGGTGGCGACGCGTCACCGCCGCGCGTACCCGGACAACCCGACCGACCGCGTCCACCGTGGACTCGACACCGGCGGCGAGTACGCCTACCGCCGCGAGGGCGAGCTGCACCTGTTCACGCCGGAGACGGTGTTCCTGCTGCAGCACGCGTCCAAGACCGGCCGCGAAGAGGTGTACCGCAAGTACACCGACGAGGTGCACCGCCTGTACCGCGAGGGTGGCACGCTGCGCGGGCTGTTCGCCTTCCGGAACGGCGTCCGCGAGCCGGTGCCGCTCGACGAGGTCGAGCCCGCCGAGGCGATCTTCAAGCGCTTCAACACGGGCGCGATGTCCTACGGCTCGATCTCGGCCGAAGCGCACGAAACCCTGGCCATCGCGATGAACCGGATCGGCGGCCGGTCCAACACCGGCGAGGGCGGCGAGGACCCGGAGCGGCTCTACGACCCCGAGCGCCGCAGCGCGATCAAGCAGGTCGCTTCCGGCCGCTTCGGCGTCACCAGCGAATACCTGGTCAACGCCGACGACATCCAGATCAAGATGGCGCAGGGCGCGAAGCCCGGCGAGGGCGGCCAGCTGCCGCCGAACAAGGTGTACCCGTGGATCGCACGCACCCGGCACTCGACGCCGGGCGTGGGGCTGATTTCGCCGCCGCCGCACCACGACATCTACTCCATCGAGGACCTGGCCCAGCTGATCCACGACCTCAAGAACGCCAACGAGCACGCCCGCATCCACGTGAAGCTGGTGTCCTCGCTCGGCGTCGGCACGGTCGCGGCCGGCGTGTCCAAGGCGCACGCCGACGTCGTGCTCATCTCCGGCCACGACGGCGGCACCGGCGCGTCCCCGATGAATTCGCTCAAGCACGCGGGCACGCCGTGGGAGATCGGGCTCGCCGAGACCCAGCAGACGTTGCTGCTCAACGGTTTGCGCGACCGGATCACCGTGCAGGTGGACGGCGCCATGAAGACCGGGCGCGACGTCGTCATCGCGGCGCTGCTCGGCGCCGAGGAGTACGGCTTCGCCACGGCCCCGCTCGTCGTCGCGGGTTGCATCATGATGCGCGTCTGCCACCTCGACACCTGCCCGGTCGGCGTCGCCACGCAGAGCCCCGAGCTGCGCAAGCGCTACACCGGCCAGGTCGAGCACGTGGTGAACTTCTTCAAGTTCGTCGCCGAAGAAGTCCGGGAAACCCTCGCGCAGCTGGGCTTCCGGACGCTCGACGAGGCCATCGGGCACGCCGAGCTGCTGGACACCGACGAGGCCGTCGACCACTGGAAGGCGTCCGGGCTCGACCTGGCGCCGATCTTCGAGGTGCCGTCCGAGACGCCGTACGGCGGCGCGAAGCGGCGCACCCGCGGCCAGGACCACGGCCTCGAGCACGCGCTGGACCGCACGCTCATCCAGCTCGCCGAGGCGGCGCTGGAAGACGCGCACCACGTGAACATCGAGCTCCCGGTGCGCAACGTCAACCGGACCGTCGGCACGCTGCTCGGTTCGGAGATCACCCGCCGCTACGGCGGGGACGGCCTGCCCGCGGGCACCATCAACGTCACGCTCACCGGCTCCGCGGGCCAGTCGCTCGGCGCGTTCCTGCCGCGCGGCATCACCCTCGACATGGTCGGCGACGCGAACGACTACGTCGGCAAGGGGCTCTCCGGCGGCCGGATCATCGTCCGGCCCGACCCGGAGGCGAGCTTCGCCGCCGAGGCGCAGACGATCGCGGGCAACACCATCGCCTACGGCGCGACCGGCGGCGAGATCTTCCTGCGCGGCCAGGTCGGCGAACGCTTCTGCGTCCGCAACTCCGGCGCCACGGTCGTCGCCGAGGGCGTCGGCGACCACGCCTTCGAGTACATGACCGGCGGCCGCGCGGTGGTGCTCGGCCCGACCGGGCGGAACCTGGCGGCCGGCATGTCCGGTGGCATCGCCTTCGTCCTCGACGTCGACGCCAGGAAGGTCAACCAGGACATGGTGGACCTCCTGCGGCCGACCGCCGACGACATGGCGTGGCTCAAGAAAATCGTGCAACAGCACTACGATCTCACCCGCTCCGCGGTGGCGGCGTCGCTGCTCGGCGACTGGCCGCGCCGCTCGGCGGCGTTCACGAAGGTGATGCCGCGCGACTACCAGCGGGTTCTGGACGCGGCGAAGGCGGCCCGCGCCGCCGGCCGCGACGTCGACGAGGCGATCATGGAGGCCGCTCGTGGCTGATCCGACGGGTTTCCTGAAGTACGACCGCGAAGAGCCCTCGAAGAAGTCCAAAGAGGAACGGCTTTCTTCGTGGGGCGAGGTCTACGCGGACGTCGACCCCGGCGAGCGCAACGCGAAGGTGCGCAAGCAGGCGTCGCGGTGCATGGACTGCGGCATCCCGTTCTGCCACTCCGGCGGCTCCGGCTGCCCGCTGGGCAACCTGATCCCGGAGTGGAACGACCTGGTCCGCCGCGGCGACTGGGCCGCGGCGAGCGACCGGCTGCACGCCACCAACAACTTCCCCGAGTTCACCGGGAAGCTGTGCCCGGCGCCGTGCGAAGCGGGCTGCGTGCTGTCGATCTCGCCGGCCTCAGGCGGCCCGGTGTCGATCAAGCGCGTCGAGCAGACGATCGCCGACCAGTCCTGGGAAGCGGGCTACGTCCAGCCGCAGATGTCCGAGGTGTCCACCGGACGGCGGGTCGCGATCGTCGGTTCCGGGCCGGCCGGGCTGGCCGCCGCCCAGCAGCTGACCCGCGCCGGGCACGAGGTCACCGTCTTCGAGCGCGACGACCGGCTCGGCGGGCTGCTGCGCTACGGCATCCCCGAGTTCAAGATGGAGAGGAAGGTCCTCGACCGGCGCCTGGCGCAGCTGCGCAAGGAAGGCACCCGGTTCGTCACCGGGTGCGAGGTCGGCGTCGACCTGACGGTGGAGGACCTGCGCGCGCAGTACGACGCGGTCGTGCTCGCGGTCGGCGCGCTGCGCGGCCGCGACGACACGACGACGCCGGGCCGCGAGCTGGCGGGCATCCACCTGGCGATGGAGCACTTGGTGCCGGCCAACAAGTACGTCGAGGGCGACGGCCCGCCCGCGGTCGACGCCGGCGGCAAGCACGTGGTGATCATCGGCGGCGGCGACACGGGTGCGGATTCGTACGGCACGGCCACCCGCCAGGGCGCCCTGTCGGTGACGCAGCTCGACCAGTACCCGATGCCGCCGACGACCCGGGACGACGAGCGTTCGCCGTGGCCGACGTGGCCGTACATCCTGCGCACGTACGCGGCGCACGAGGAGGCGGGCGAGCGCAAGTTCGCGGTGGCGGTGAAGCGTTTCGTCGGCTCCGAGGGCCGCGTCACGGCGGTCGAGCTGCAGCAGGTGAAGGTGCAGAAGGACCCGGCGACGGGCCGCCGCGAGGTCATCCCCGTCAACGACGAGGTGGAGACCCTTCCGGCGGACCTGGTCCTGCTGGCGATCGGCTTCGAGGGCGTCGAGGAGATGCCGCTGCTGTCCGGGTTGGGCCTGTCCCTGACCCGCCGCGGAACGCTCTCGTGCGGCGCGGACTGGCAGACCGAGTCGCCGGGCGTGTTCGTCTGCGGCGACGCCCACCGAGGCGCCTCACTGGTGGTGTGGGCGATCGCGGAGGGCCGATCGGTGGCGAACGCGGTCGACGCGTTCCTGACCGGCGCGTCGGACCTCCCGGCGCCGGTCCACCCGACGGCCCTGCCGCTCGCCGTCGTCTGAGTCCGTTCGTCCGAAGGCCCCCTCGCCGCTGGCGAGGGGGCCTTCGGTGGTTCGTGGGCGGAATCGCCGTAACGAGGAGCGTCCTCGCAGCGACGCTGGGAGAGCCAGCGGACGGTGACGGGGAGGATCGTCGATGACCCAGCCGGTGGAAGACGAGCCGAGCAGCGTCGTGAACTCGGTTTCGATCGACGGCGACGTGACCGGTGACATCCTCCAGGTCGGGCACGTGGCGGGCAGCTTCCACTACAGCCCGCGTGGCGTGGCCAAGTCCTGGTACCGGGGGACGGTGCGGAGGATTGCGCCTGAGCACTTGGTGGGGCGTGAGAACGAGCTGGCCAAGCTCGAACGATTCTGCCTGGACCCCGAGCCCTCGCCGTCGTACGCGTGGTGGAGAGCTGACGCCTGGAGCGGCAAGACGGCACTCATGGCGTCGTTCGTGCTGGATCCCCCCGAGGAGGTCCGGCTGGTCTCGTTCTTCATCACCGCACGGGACGCGGGATCCGACACGCGAGCCGGCTTCCTGGCCGCCATGATCCCGCAGCTGGCCGAGGTGCTGGAGATCCCGATGCCGGAGCAATCCGGCGCGTCGGACTTCCCGGGATTGCTCGACGCGGCCGCGGAAGCCAGTGCGCACCGCGGCCGACGGCTGATCCTGGTCGTGGACGGGCTCGACGAGGACCGAGACGCAGGGGAGGACCACGGGGCCAAGAGCATCGCAGCCATGTTGCCTCGCCGTCCCGTTCACGGCATGCGGGTCATCGTCACCGGGCGGCCGAATCCCGGCGTTCCGCCCGCTCTTCCGCAGGACCACCCCCTCCACGATCCTTCGGTCATCTGCGAACTCGAGCCCTCGTCCGCGGCTTCCGAGGTTCGCCAGGCCATGGAACGCGACCTCGACCGGTTACTCGATGTGGAGGCGGGCGAGGCCCGGGATGCGCTGGGCTTGCTGGTCGCTGCCCGAGGTGGGCTCAGCCGCGAAGATCTCGTCGAACTCGTCGGACGGGGGAGCGCCGTACTCGGGACGGGCGACGGTGCCCTGTCCGGCTCCGGTCGTCCTGACCGGGTCGAGTCGCGAGTCCGCGCGGTCTTGAACAGCGTCGAAAGCAGGGTGTTCGGCCGCCGGCGTGCTCGCTGGAATCCCGGCTCGGCGCCGGAAGTCTACCTACTGGGGCACGAGGGTCTCCAAGACAAAGCCGTGAGCCGGTTCGGCTCGGACGCTCTTCGCGCCTACCGGGACCGGATCACCGCTTGGGCTGATGAATACCGGGACCGGGGTTGGCCCGCTTCGACGCCCCAGTATCTCCTGCTGGGCTATCCGAGGCTCCTCCAGGAGGCAGGGCAACTCCAGCGGATGGTCGAATGCGTCACGGATCTGGTGCGGCGGGAGCGCATGCTGGAGGTCTCCGGTGGGGAAGCGTCGGCCCAGGCCGAGATCACGGCAACACACGCGGCGGTTTCCGCGTCGGCCCGACCTGACGTGCTGAGTCTGCTCAAGCTGACGATGCACCGCGACGACCTGGGGGCACGCAACGCCCGGACGCCGGCGCGCTTGCCTGCGCTCTGGGCTCGGCTGGGCAACTTCGACCGCGCCGAGGCTCTCGCGCGTTCGATCTCCGAGCCGTCCCGGAGGGCTGATGCGGTTTCCGAGTTGATCCCGGTCTTGGTCCGTGCCGGGCAGGTCGACCGTGCCGATCGGATCGTGGCCGAGGTGGTCGACGAAAAGCTGTATCCGTACGTCAGACAGCGTCTCGTCCGTGAGCTCGCGGCCGGTGGCGACCGCACGCGCGCCAGGGTGATGGCCGACGCCATCGAAGATGCGGGCTGGCGAAGCCGGGCACTGCTCACCTTGTCGATCGACGGCCCCTTGACCGATCCGGATTCGGTGTTGGCCGCCGCCGAAACCATGGAGAACGGCAACGCGAGGTTCAGCGTCCGCTACTTCGTCGCCGCTCGGCTGATCGAGCAAGGAGAAATAGACCGCGCAGTTGCCATATCCAAGGATTTCGACTTGCCGTTCCGCGCTGACGTGATCGAGCGGGCCGCGCGCCATCTTCGGGAGGGTGGAGATCCGAAGGCCGCCTACGACTTTGCTGTGTCAGCCGGTGAGTTCGCGCCGAGTATTGCTTTTCGAACGGAGCTGGAAGGCTTGGCTTGTGTCGACCTCGAACTCGCCAAGGAGAAGGTGTTCGGCGTCGGCGACTCGAACCGCCGTGAGCAGTACGTCTGCGATCTCATCGAGTTCGCCATCGGAGCAGGCCACGTCGACTTCGCCGAATCGCTCGTCGGCTCCCTCTCGTCCGCTTACGGCAAGCGTGGGTTGTCCCTGGTTCTCGAGTCGGTTGCCGCACGTGACGGGTACGCGCGGGCGATGGAACTACTCGAAACGAAATTCGGGAAGCCGGGGGCCCGTGTCGGTCCGGAGGTGCGTGCGGCTGCTTTGACCGCGCTAGCCGAAGGCCTCCTGAAGTGCGGCGAGACCACCACGGCGGAGACCTTGGCCCGGCGGGCCGAATCCGCCGCGCGCAGCCTGGGTGAGGACTACCGGTATGAAGGTTCTTTTCGGCGGGTCACGGATTTCGTGATCGCGGCGAATGATGTAGCCGCTGCCGAACGGCTCGCCCGCATTCTCATCGCCTCTGGCGTGCAACGGCATGACTTCTCGGGGATCGCCGAACTGCTGGCCCATTTCAGTGACGTGGAACTGGCCGAGCGGGTGATTCTGCGGCTGGAGCGGACTTCGGTGGTGGCCGAGGCCATGGTGCCGCTGCTGCGCCGCCACCGTGCCGCCGGGGCCGAGGAAGAGATACGTCGCATTGTCGGTCAGTTCGGCGAACGCGTTGCCGACGGTTCTCTCGGGAACTTCGAAGGAACTCGTCTGGTCGACTTCTACTGTGCCGCCGGGCTTCCGGATCAAGCGCTCGCGTTCGCCGGGAAGATCGAGAACTCTTATCAGCAAGAGCTGGCCTTCGGTACCGTCATCAGGGAATTCTGCGCAGCCGGCCGGATCGAGTCGGCGGTCGAGGTCGTGCGAACCCAGGCCGGCGACCGGGTAGCTGCGTTCCGGCTGGCCGGACCACTCGCCGAGGCGATGGGTGCCGCCGGTTACGGCGACGGCCTCGAAGTGCTGGCGAGCCTGGGCGTCGAACAGCGGTCGACGATAGCCACGGCCTTCCTCGAACGGTTGGCCGAGCACGACACCGAACGTGCGCTGCACCTCGTCAGCACTTCCCTCCGGTCCTACGACCGGAGTTCGGTGCTGCTGGCGATGGCCCGGCGCCTGGCGGAGCCCGCGCGATCGCGCATTCTCGCGGAGGTGGCGCAGTCGAGTGAATGGCCGTCGGTGTTGCCGGCTCTCCGGCCGGACGAGTACCCCGGCGCGACGGAGATCGTCGACCAGTACATCCGCATGCAGGAGGCCCGGGTGGGGCTCGGCTCCGAAGACAGCTGACCGAGCGGGCCCGTTACGCCGGACAGCGGTGTGCGCTCTGTGGCGAGGCAATTACTTTCGAGTAGCTGTGTCGCCTTTGCGACGATTCACTTCTGCGGAAGGTGGGGCGTCTTGAAGCACACGAAACTCCGGGCCGCGGTGGTCACCGCCGTCCTCTCGCTCGCGTTCGCCCTGGTCGGTACCCCCGCCCAGGCCGGGCCGCAACCCTTCTGGACGTCCGATGCCATGCGGGCGGCCGTTCCGATGGACTCGCTCGTGAAGAGCCCGGCCTTCACGCCCCAAGACGTCGCGCGCGGGCAGAGCGCCGTCATCCGGAGCATTCCGAACGGCGGTGGCGCCTGGACCGGGGGTGGCAAGGTCACCCAGACCGCCGGGCGGGTGTTCTTCCTCTTCAACGGCCAGAAGGCATCCTGCTCCGGGGACGCCGTCACCAGCACCAACGGCAGCGTCGTCGTCACCGCCGGGCACTGCGTGAAGTACCAGGGCACCTGGCACACCCAGTGGGTGTTCGTGCCCGGCTACAACAACGGCAACGCTCCCTACGGCCAGTGGACGGCGAAGACCACGCTCACCACGCCGCAGTGGGAAGCCAGTGAGGACATCAACTACGACGTCGGCATGGCCGTGGTGAACCCGCTCGACAGCCAGCGGCTCACCGACGTCGTCGGTGCGCAGGGCATCGCCTTCAACCAGCCGAAGAACCAGAGCATGTACACCTTCGGCTACCCGGCCGCCGCGCCCTACGACGGCACGAAGCTGATCTACTGCAGCGGCACCACGTTCACCGACTTCCTGCTGACCCAGGACCACGGCATGCAGTGCAACATGACCGGCGGCTCCAGCGGCGGGCCGTGGTTCCTCTCGTTCAACGAGGGCACCGGCACCGGCGTGCAGGCCTCGGTGAACAGCTTCGGCTACAACTTCCTGCCCGGCTACATGTTCGGGCCGTACTTCGGCACCGACGCCCAGAACCTGTACAACCGCGCGCAAGCCGCGTGACCCCACGTCAGCCCAGGGGCGGAGCCGTGGTTCCGGTCCCTGGGCTGACGTTCGCGCGCTCCGGGTGAACCAGGCTCGGGGCATGCGAAAAACCTTGGTCGCGCTGGTTTCCCTGACACTGCCCCTGCTCGCCACGCCCCCGGCGGACGCGGCACCGGGATTGGAGTGGACGTCCCCCTGCCCGGACTACGGCATGTCGCCGTCCCCGACCGCCGGGCTCGAATGCGCCACCCTGCGCGTGCCGCTCGACTACGCGCACCCCGGCCGCACCATCGAGCTGACCCTTTCCCGGCACGCCGGCACCCCCGGCAAACGCCGCGGCGTGCTGCTGATGAACCCCGGCGGGCCGGGCAGCCCCGGGCTCGCCATGCCCGCCCAGCTGCTGCAGCGGATGGGCGGCTCCGGCCTGCCGGACGCCTACGACGTCATCGGGTTCGACCCCCGCGGCACCGCCTACAGCACGCCGGTCACCTGCGACATGACGCCGGAGCAGGGCGGCGCGGTCCTCGGCCCGTACGCGGACTCGCCGCGGGACGTCGTGGCCACCGCGGCGAAAGCGCGCGTCGTGGCGGAGAAATGCGGCCGGGCGTCCACAACGGACCTGCTGCCGCACATGACGACCGCGAACACCGCCCGTGACCTCGACCGGATCCGGGAAGCGCTGGGGGAGAAGAAGATCTCCTACTACGGCGTTTCGTACGGCAGCTACCTCGGTGCCGCCTACGCGTCGATGTTCCCCGGCCGCGGCGACCGGATCGTGCTCGACAGCGTGCTCGGCCCGCGGGGTCTCGACGTCCGCGCCAACCAGCGCTTCGCCGAAGGGTTCGACGACCGCTTCCCGGACTTCGCCGCGTGGGCCGCGCAGCGCGACGACAGCTACCACCTGGGCCGGACGCCGGCGGCGGTGACGGCGAAGTTCTTCGAGCTCGCCGCCGTCCGCGGGCCGGAGTTCCGGGCGAACACGTGGAACGGGCTCTACGACGACGGATCGTTCCCCGCGCTGGCCCGGGACTGGGCGGGCACCGCGCGCGCCGCGGCGGGGCCGCTCGACGGGGACAACCACGCCGCTCTGCAGCTCCAGGTGCTCTGCAACGACTCCGACTGGCCGGAGCAGGTCGGTTACTACCAGCGCGCGGTCGAACGCGAACGGGCGCGGCACCCGATGTTCGGCCCGGCCGCGGCGAACGTGAACCCGTGCGCGTTCTGGCCCGTCGAGCGCGCGGAACCGCCGGTGCGCGTGGGCGGTCCCGGCCCGGCGAACGTGGTGCTGGTGCAGAACCTGCGCGACCCGGCGACCCCGTTGTCCGGAGCACGGGAGACCCGGGCGGCGTTCGGGGCCCGCGCGCGGATGGTGACCGTCGACGCCGGGGGGCACGGTGTCTTCACCCGGGAAAACGCTTGCGGCAACGCGGTGGTACTGAGCTATTTGCGTGACGGGGTCTTCCCCGCGGCGGATGGTTCCTGCCAATCTGGCCGGTGAGGGGGTCGTTTCCCCCTCTGCGAAAAACGAGGGGAAAAATCATGAAAAGAATGGTGTTCTTCGCCGTGTCCGCGCTGGCCGCGGTCCTGCTGGCCGCGTCGCCGGCGTCCGCACAGCCCGCGCGTCCGGGACCGATCTGCATTCCGGAAGCCCTCTGGCTCCGCGGAACGGACGGGACCGCGATCTGCATGGCGGCGCCGAATCCGTCGATCACGCCGCCGTTCGCCGCGTATTCCGAAAGCAACGGCAGCCAAGACGCGTGGTGCCTGTTCTCCCGGCCGGATTATGCCGGGTTCGCGGTGCGGATCCCGGCGTTCTCGGGGGCCAACGTGCGGGTGACGGTCGCCTCGGCGCGGCCCTGCTGAGGACCGGGGTCAGGTCAAGGCGGTGAGCAGCGCCCAGTAGCCGCCTCCGCCGACGACGACGCCCATCACCAGCCCGGCCAGCACCTCCTGGGTGGTGTGGTCGCGCAGCTCGACGCGCGACCACGCCACCCAGGCGGCCGCCCCCGCGAGCAGCAGCGCCCACGGGCCGTACGTCAGCGCCAGCACCACGACCGCGGCCGAGGCGACCGCGGCGTGCAGCGAGATCTTGAACTTCGCGCCGAACGTGATCGCCACCGCGACCACCAGGCTCGCCAGCATCGACGCGGCCAGCGCGACCAGCTGCGCGGGCGCGCCACCGGCCAGGAGCACGGCGAAGCCGAGGCCGAGCGACACCCCGGCGACCAGCAACGGGACCCGGCGCCCCGCCCGGTTCGTCACGTGGTGGCCGTCCCACTTGCCGCGTTTCGCCCCGCGGACGATCACCGCCATGGGGATCAGCGAGCCGGTGACGGCGATCAGCAGTCCCCAGCTCAGCGTGGGGAGCGGCCGGTGGCCGGTGGCGGCCCAGGCGACAGCGAGGGGCAGGGTGAGCACCCACACCCAGGGGGCCAGGACCTCGGTGGCCAACCGGGCGAAGCGACGCACGGCGGGAACCTTATCCTGGTCGGTGTGAACTGGACTGTGGACGTCCCCGTCGACACACTGCCCGAGCTGCCGCCGCTGCCGCCCGAACTGCGGGCGCGGCTCGACAAGGCGCTGGCCCTCCCGGCCGCGCAGCAGCCGGAGTGGCCCGACCCCGAGGCGACCCGGCGGGTCCGCGGCGTGCTGGAGAGCGTGCCGCCGATCACCGTCCCGGCCGAGATCGACCGGCTCAAGGGCCGGCTGGCGATGGTCGCCCGCGGCGAAGCCTTCCTCCTGCAGGGCGGCGACTGCGCGGAGACGTTCGAGTCCAACACCGAGCCGCACATCCGGGCCAACCTGCGCACCCTGCTGCAGATGGCGGTCGTGCTCACCTACGGCGCGAGCCTGCCGGTGGTCAAGGTCGGCCGCATCGCCGGCCAGTACGCGAAGCCGCGGTCGGCCGCGACGGACGCGCTGGGCCTGCCGGTGTACCGGGGCGACATCATCAACTCGCTGGTCGCCAAACCCGAACTGCGCGTGCCCGACCCCGGCCGGATGATCCGCGCCTACGCGAACGCGGGCGCCGCGATGAACCTGGTCCGCGCCCTGACCGGCGCCGGCATGGCCGACCTGCACCAGGTGCACGACTGGAACAAGGACTTCGTGTCCGCGTCGCCGGCGGCGCAGCGCTTCGAGGCGCTGGCCAACGAGATCGACCGCGGCCTGCGGTTCATGAGCGCCTGTGGCGTCACCGACACGTCGCTGCAGTCGACCGAGATCTTCGCCAGCCACGAGGCGCTGCTGCTCGACTACGAGCGCTCCATGCTGCGGCTCGACAACGCGGACGCGGCGAACCCGAAGCTGTACAACCTGTCGTCGCACTTCCTGTGGATCGGCGAGCGGACCCGCCAGCTGGACGGCGCGCACATCGCGTTCGCCGAGCTGCTGGCCAACCCGATCGGGTTGAAGATCGGCCCGACGACCACGCCCGACCAGGCCGTGGAGTACGTCGAGCGGCTCGACCCGCGCGCCGAGCCGGGCCGGCTGACGCTGATCGCCCGGATGGGCAACGGCAAGGTCCGCGAGGTGCTGCCGGCGATCGTGGAGAAGGTCGAGGCGTCCGGGCACAAGGTCATCTGGCAGTGCGACCCGATGCACGGCAACACCCACGAGTCGTCCACCGGCTACAAGACCCGTCACTTCGACCGCATCGTCGACGAGGTCCAGGGCTTCTTCGAGGTCCACAACCAGCTGGGCACCTACCCGGGCGGCATCCACGTGGAGCTGACGGGCGAGGACGTCACCGAGTGCCTGGGCGGCGCCCAGGAGATCTCGGACGTCGACCTGTCGGGCCGCTACGAGACGGCCTGCGACCCGCGGCTGAACACGCAGCAGTCGCTGGAGCTGGCGTTCCTGGTCGCGGAGATGCTCCGCGGCTGAGCCGGGCCCGGAGGGGTCAGGAGGCGTCGAGGAGCCGGGCGGTGGACTTCAGGACCGCGTCCCGCAGTGAGCCCACGTCCGGCACCGCCTTGCCGTTGACCTGCAGGCCGACGTGGACGGAGTCGCGGTACGTCGCGACCGCGATGCCGACCGCGTGGCGCGGGGCCAGCGGCACGAACGGGTAGATCTCCGCCACGCGGACGCCGTCGAGCGACAGCCGGGCCGGTGGCACCGGCACCGTCGTGATCACCAGGTCGAACAGCATCGGCGCCGCCCGGCCCGCCGTGCGGGTGCCCAGGCGGTGCAGCAGCGGCGGGACGCGGTCGGCGAGCAGCGGCAGGGCGCCGGCGCCCCGGCTCGGGCCCGCCGCCTTGTTGCGGGTCATCGCCCGGCGGACCACCCGCAGGCGCTCGACCGGGTCGTCCTCGCCGACCGGCAGGTCGCACAGGTAGCCCGAGAGCTTGTTGCCGCCGAGCTGCGTACCCGCCCGGCCGCGCACGCTCACCGGGATCAGGGCGCGCAGCGTGCGGCCGTCGGCGCGCTGGCCGCGGTTGACCAGCCACTCGCGCAGCGCGCCGGACAGCACCGCCAGCACGACGTCGTTGGTCGTGCCGCCGTGTGCGCGGCGCACCCGGCGCAGCTCGGGCAGCGGCAGCCGCACGAACCCGAGGCGCCGTTCGGCGGACAGCGGTGCCGAAATCGGTGAAAGCGGCGGACGCGCGGCCCGCACGACCGACGACGCGATCCCCGCGGCTTCGTTCGCCTGGCCCCACACCGAGCCCAGCGCGCCCTTCACCGTGTCCAAAGTGGAGCGTGGCGCCGGGATCGAGCGGGGTGGCGCGGAGGTCCTCGCGGGCTGTTCGACGCCGTCGAGCAGCCCGGCCGCGATCGCGTACGCCCCGGCGCCGTCGGTCAGCGCGTGGTGCAGTTTCAGCAGCAGCGCGAACTTCCCGCCCGGCAGGCCGGTGACCAGGGTCAGGTCCCACAGCGGCCGGGACGTGTCGAGCGGCTCGGCGATCCACTGCGACGCGTACGCCGCGAGGGGGTCCGGTTCGTACAGGGAGCTCAGGGGCACGTGGTGAACGTGTTCGGCCGCAACGAAATCCGGGTCGTCGGCCCAGCTGGCCGAGCCGGGCGGGAACAGCTCCGCGCGTGCCCGCTGGCGCAGCTTCGGCAACCGGGCGGCCCGTTGCGCGAGCAGCGCCGTCAGCGCGGCCGGATCCACCGGGCCGCGGGCGGTGAAGGTGACCACCGCACCCATGTGCATCGGAGAGGTTTCGCTTTCCAGGCAAAGGAAAGCGACGTCGAGTGCGCTGAGCGGCGAGCCTGCCATGGGCGACCTTTCCGGGTTCGCGGGGGCGCACGGCCACGTGCGTCGGAAGGGAAGGAACCCACTGCACCAGCCCGACGTGACGGCCGGGTGGTCGAAGTGTTTCCACCACGCTAACGAGCGACCCCGTTCCGCCATTCGAGACACCCCGGGCCACGGTGCCCCGGCTCACAGCTCAAGAAAGGGCTCATTCCCCTGGAGCATGCCCGGGTTCTTCCGCCCGGGCCACCGGCGTGCCCCAATCGGGGGTGAGCGCGACCTGCTTGCCGACGCGGCGCACCGGCAGGCCGTTCACCTGCCGCTTGCCGAGCCCCGGCCAGATCTCCGCAGCGCCCTTGGCCGCGGCCCGGATCGCGCCGCCGTCGAGCGTCGTGCGGGTCTCCGGGATCTCCCGGTCCGCCCACTGCACGACCAGCTTCAGCGGGCCGGCCGAGGGCAGCGGCCACAGGAACACCTCGTGCTCGACGGCGAACCGCGTGCCGCCGACCGGGTGCGCCCGCAGCACCGGGGCGTCCGGTTCGGACGCGGACGGCACCGAGATCGTCTCGGAGCTCGCCCGGCTGCCGTCGGCGTAGAGCACGCCGAGGAGCAGCCCGTTGTAGTCGGGTTTGCGCCGGTGGTCGATCAGCCCCTCGGCGGGGTCTTCGACCAGGCTGTCGCGGGAGTAGACCGTGACGCGCAGTGTCAGCGCCTCCGGCCACACCTCGATGACCCGCAGCGCGACCACGGTGCGCTCGGACCGGCCCAGCGGCTGCGCCCACGGCAGCACGGCCGGGACGATGTACTCGCGCGGCGGATCGGTCCAGTGCCGGCCGCTGAACGCGTAAAGCTCCTGCTCCGGCACGGGGAACAGGGGACGCTCACGGGGACCGCCGGCGAAGAAGCTCATCGGACGGCCCGGGACGCACGGTCCGGAACCATGCGCCCACGGTAGGACAAGCGAGCGGGAATTTCCGCCCCCGAACGGGGGTACGGCCCCTGCGGCCCGTGATCCGGGACACAGAGGCCGTACACCGAGAGTAATTGGTCAGTCGCTCAGCTTGAGTTCGCCGTTGCGCCGGGCGCTCTCGGCCGGCTCGGGGTCCGCCGGCTTGCCCATGGCGTCCATCAGCTGGCGGGCCAGGCCGAGGCCGGTCCCGCCGAGCGACAGCGCCTTCGCGAACATGTCGGACATGCCGTCGGCGCCGTTGAGCACGACCATGTGGTCGATATTGCCGAACGCGCTCGCACCCGCCTCGACGATCTCCGGCCAGCGCTCGGCCAGCTGCTGCGCGACGACGGCTTCCTGGTTCTCGGCCAGCGCCGCGGCGCGCGCCTTGATGGCGTCCGCCTCGGCCAGGCCCTTCGCCCGCGCCGACTCCGCTTCGGCGAGACCCTTCGCCTTGGCGGCCTCCGCCTCGGCGAGACCACGGGCCTTGGCCGCGGCCGCCTCGGCTTCACCGGTCGCCCGGGTCGCGCCCGCCATGGCCTCGGCACGCGCCTTCGTGGCCTGCGCCTCGGCCTCGGCGGCCGTCTTCACGCGGGTCGCGTCCGCCGCGGCCCGAAGCTCGGTCTCCTTCGCCTCGGCCTGGGCCTTCGCGATCGAAGCGTCACGAGCGGCGTCGGCCGCCGTCCGCGTGTCGTACGCCTTCGCGTCGGCCGGCTTGCGGACCTGCGACTGCAGCCGCTGCTCGGCCAGTGCCGCCTCCAGCTCGGCCGCCCGCGTCTCCTGGACGACGACCTCCTGGCGCGCGGTCGCCTCGGCCAGCGGACCCGACTGGGACATCTTCGCCCGCGCCTGGTCGACCTCGGCCTGGTAGCCGGCCTGCTGGATCTGGCTTTCGCGGACCGCGGCCGCCTTCTTCGCCGCGGACATCTGCTCGACCTCGGCGGCTTCCTGGTCACGCTGCGCCTCGGCGATGCGGGCCGACGCGGCGATCGCGGCGGCGTGCGGCTTGCCGAGGTTGAGGATGTAGCCGGACTCGTCGTCGATCTCCTGGATCTGCAGCGAGTCCACGATCAGCCCGAGCTTGATCATCTCCGTGGCCGAGGACTGGCGCACCTCGCCGGTGAGCGCGTCCCGGTTGTGGATCATCTCCTCGATGGTCAGCCCGCCCACGATCGAGCGCAGGTGCCCGGAGAAGAGCTCGTGGATCGTGTCGTTCATGCCCTTCTGCTGGTCCAGGAACCGGCGGGCGGCGTTGGCGATCGAGGCGAAGTCGTCGCCGACCTTGTAGATGACGACGGCCCGCACGGTGACCGGCAGCCCTTGCTTGGTCACGCAGGAGACCTGCAGGTTGACGCCGCGGGTGTCGAGCGACAGCCGCCGGGCGGTCTGGAAGCCGGGGATGACGTTCACCCCGCGGCCGGTGATGATCTTGAAGCCCAGGCTGTCCGCGGTGTCCGCGCGGTCGACCCGGACTCCCAGCCCGGAAATGATCAGCGCTTCGTTCGGCTCGGCGACCTTGTACAGCAGCCGCAGGACCCCGAAGATCAAGATCAGCACGGCGACGAGCCCGCCCGCGGCGTACAGCAGGATTTCCACGAGACTCATGGCACCGACCCCCTCGTTCTTTTCTGTTGTGCGTGTTGGTGCCTCTTCTACGCCGTCAGCGCCTCAGGGGTTGCCACCGTTCGACGTAAACCGTCCGCGGGGGTTCGAAGTCCACCACGAGCACCTGGGTACCGGAGGCGAAGGTCTCGTCCGGGTCGGCCGGGTAGGCGTAGAACGCCTCCGTGCCGCCCCGGACGTTCAGGAGCACTTCGCCGACGAGGCCGGGGCCGATCTTGCCGGTCACGCGGCCTCGGCTGCCGATCATCCCCCGAAGCCCTTCAGCTTGACCTTGGAGTTCTTCGCCACGAACGTGCCCGGCTCCGGGTCCTGCTGGAAGACGAAGTCGAACCCGCCGCCGTTGCCGCGGCCGCGGCCGCCGTCGCGGTCGGCCTTCAGGCCGGCCTGCTCGAGGATCCGCTGGGCGTCCTCGAACGACTTGAACCGGACGTCCGGCACCTGGACGGCGTTGTTGACGAACACGCCGATCCGCTTCGCCTTCGCCTGCGAGTTGGCGGGCGGGTCGGTCCGGGTGACGGCGCCGCCCGGAACTTCCTGCTTGAACTCCTCGCCCGCCTGGAACGGCTCGAACCCGGCCTGCTGCAGCAGCTGGAACGCCTCGTCCTTGGACCGGCCCGTGACGTCCGGGACCGGCGGCAGCGGGATCGGGCCCTTCGACACGATGATCGTGACCTGGCCGCCGATGGTGAGCTGGCTGCCCGCCGACGGCGACGTGCGGATGACCGCCCCCTGCGGAACGTCGGCGTCGAAGTCGTCGGTCCCGCGGACCGGCGTCAGCTGGGACGCCTTGATCGCCTGCTCGGCGTCGGGCAGCGCGGTACCCGGCCGGATGTCCGGCACCGCCGGGCGGCCCTTCGACAGCACCACCGACACCGTCGCGTTCGGCGACAGCGGCGTGCCCTCGGCGGGGTCGGCGCGCAGGACGGTGTTCGACGGCGCCGTGTTGTCGTACTCCTGGCTGAACTGCGGGGTCAGCTTCACCGCCCGCAGCGCGTCGCCGGCCGCGGCCTGGTTCAGCCCGACGAGCCTCGGCACGCGCGCGGTCTTGTCCCCGCCGGTGTCGGTGAGGATGAAGACGAACGCCCCGATCAGTCCGCCGAGCAGCAGCACCGCCGCGGCGATCACGAAGATCCGCTTCCGGTTGTCCTTCGGCTTCTCCGGCTCGGGCCGGCTCCGCCGCCGCGGCGGCGGAGCCGGGTGCACCGGTGGCACCTGGCCGGTCACCGGGGGAGCGGCGTGGGTCAGCGCCCGCGTCGCGTTCGGGCGGTGCACCGGCATCGTCTTCTGGTTGTCCGGCACCTGCGGGATCCGCGGCAGCGTGCGCTCGGTGTCGGCGAGGTCGCCCTGGCCGTGGGAGACCGGGATCGGCACGGTCACCGGCAGCAGGCCCAGCTGGGCGCGCACGGCAGTCAGTTCGGTCAGGAACTCCCCGGCGTCGGCCGGGCGCAGCTGCGGGTCCCGCCGCGTCGCGCGCATGACCAGTTCGTCCAGGGCCGGCGGCAGGTCCGGGCGCAGCTCGCTCGGCCGCGGCACGTCGTCGTTCACGTGCCGGTACGCCACCGAAAGCGCCGTGTCCCCGGTGTAGGGCGCCCGCCCGGTGAGCATTTCGTAGAGCAGGATCCCGGCCGAGTAGACGTCGCCCCGTGCGGAGGCCGCGCCGGTGGTGACCTGCTCGGGGGAGAGGTAGGCGACCGTGCCGAGGATGACGCTCGAACTGGTCGTGCCCGCGCTCGCCACGGCCCGCACCAGGCCGAAGTCCGCGACCTTCACTGCCCCGCCGGTCTGCTGCCCCACCCGGCCGATCAGCACGTTCTCCGGCTTCACGTCCCGGTGCACGAGCCCGGCCCGGTGCGCGGTGGCCAGCGCCGACAGCACGGGTTCGGCGACGCTCAGCGCCAGCGCGACGTCCAGCGGGCCCTGGTCGTCCAGCAGGTCGCGCAGCGTCCCGCCGTCCACCAGCTCCATCACCAGGAACGCCAGCCCCGACTCCGCACCCTGGGGCAGGTCGAAGCCCTGGTCGTGCACGGCCACGACGTGCGGGTGGTGCAGCTGCGCCGCGGACTGCGCCTCCCGCACGAACCGGTCCACGAACGACCGGTCGTCCGCGAACCGCGGATCCATGATCTTGATCGCGACCGGACGGTCCAGCCGGGTGTCCGTCCCCCGATAGACGGAAGACATTCCGCCGCGGGCGAGCAGCCGGTCCACCCGGTAGCGGCGCTCGAGGAGCGTGCCGACCAGGCTGGGTTGGGTGCGTGTCACGAGTATGGATCGTACGGAACCGCGCACGCCTCGTGGAGGAGACCTGGCGGGTCACCCGTGCGTACTAGCGGGTGAGGGGACGCAATGTGGCACAGTGTCACCTGTGAGTGGGATTCCTGTCGCCAAAGACATTCTCGACACCGCCATCGCGGTCCTCCCCGTGCCGGAGGTGGCGCGCGTCCTCGGGACCTCGGCCAACAAGGTCCGGCAGATGCTGCGCGACGGGCAGCTGATCGCGCTGAAGCGCGGCGGTGAGCTGTGCGTGCCCAGCGCCTTCTTCGTCAAGGACGGGATCGTCAAGGGGCTCGCGGGGACGATCACCGTGCTCGCCGACTCCGGGTTCAGCCGCACGGAGATGCTGCGGTGGCTGTTCACCACGGACGACACGCTGCCCGGCAACACGCCGGTCAACGCGCTGCGGACCAGCCACGGCACCGAGGTCAAGCGGCGCGCCCAGGCCATGGCGTTCTGACCTGCGGAGAAAGGTCGCCGCGGCCGTCAGCTGGACGGCGGCGGCGATCAGCAGGCAGGCCGGGAGCGACCACGTCGCGAGTGGTCCGGCGAGGGCCGCTCCGGCCGCCAGACCGGTGATCTTCACGCTCGCCGCCGTCGTGAACACCTGCGCGCGCACGTGCTCGGGCGCTTCGCGGTGGCGGATCGCGAACAGCGCCGTGAGCTGCGGGCCTTCGGCGAACCCGGCCAGCACGGCCGCCGCCACGAGCAGCGTGACGTCGTGGGCGCTCGCGGCCAGCGCGGCACTGGCGGCGAGGATCAGGGTGCTGAGCCAGACCGTCCGGTCGGGGGCCCACGGCAGCGGTTTCTTCGCGAAGACCGCGTTGGCCAGCAGAGACGCCACGGCCAGGACGGTCAGCAGCAGCGCGCCGTCCGCCGGGCCGCGCAGGTGCCTCGCCCCCAGCAGCGGGTAACAGACGGTGACCATGCCGATCCCGGCGCAGGAGATCGTCGAGGCGAGGGTGGCCCGCCTCAGCGGGGCGTTGCGGACGAGGACTCTGAAGCCGTCCTTGAGGCGGGTCTTCGTCGGTGTCCGCTTCGGCAGGGACCACGCCACCGGGACCGCGACGGCGACCAGGCCGACCGCGGCGACGAGCCCGGCGGACCCGCCGAGCAACCCGGCCAAGCCGGGGCCGGCGAGGGCGGCGGCGGTGAAGGTCATGGCGTCGAGGCGGCTCGCCCGCGGCAGCGCGGGCCCGGCGACCGCGGGCAGCTGGGCGGTCCAGCCGCCCGCGATGGCGGGGTTGAGCAGGCCGGTCCCGACCGCCACCGCGACGACGGCTTCGAGCGGCAGGTGCCCGAAGACCGCGGCGACGAGCGCGATCCCGCCGGCGTAACCCGCGAGGGCGGTGGCGAGCAGCCGTCCCGGAGCGGGGCTGCGGTCGAGCAGCGCCCCGAACACCGGCCCGCCGACGGCGGCCGCCGCGGTCAGCCCGGCGAGCAACGCCGAGCCGGCGTGCGGGCTCAAGGTCAGCCCGAGCAGGAGGAGGGCGGGTCCGGACAGCTCGTCACCGGTCCGGGCGAGCGTGGCGCCGACGAGGTACCCCGCGTAACGGCTTGACATGGTCGAGACGTTACAGTGGGGGATGGCTTTTCCGCACCGGGATTCCGTGCAGCGCGCTGTCGATCTGTTGGCCGTGCTGCTGGTCCCGTCCCCCGACCCGGCCTCGGTGGCCGGGGTACTGCGTGAGCACGGCGAACCGGAACTTCCGCTGTCCCCGGAAGACGTCGTCGAGCTGCGCGCGGCGGCCCTGGAGCTGCGCGAAGTGTTCGCAGCGCCTGACGTCGCTTCGGCGGCTTCGGCGCTGAACGCGTTGTTCCTGAAGTACGCGGGTCCACCGCGCCTGACCGACCACGAAGACGGGTACGGCTGGCACCTGCACATCGACGCGGCCGACGACGGGCCGTGGGGAGCGTGGCTGGTGACGTCGTCGGCGCTGGGGCTGGCGTCGCTGCTGGCGGAGCGTCAGGGAGTGCCGGGCGGGCTGTGCGCGTCACCGTCGTGCGGGAAGCCGTTCGCCCACACCGGCGGCGGCAGCCCGCGGCGGTTCTGCTCGCCCCGCTGCGCGACCCGCGAACGCGTCGCCGCGTACCGGGCGCAAAAGCCGTGAATACCACCTTGAGGGACGCTAAGTCCTGAAGGTGGCATTCACGGCTTTGGGTCAGCGGGAGCCGGCTGCGCTCAGCTGTTGGTCTTTTCGCGCCAGGCGATCCACTTCTCCAGCGCGCCCAGGTCGTAGTCCGGGCCGCCCACGCCGACGGTGAACGTCGTGACGCCCAGCTCCAGGAGCTTCGGGCCCAGCTCGTCCGGCTCGCCCTCGACGCCGCACGAACGCTCGATCTCGGCCGGGTCGCGGCCGACGTCCGCGCAGTGCTGGTCGAGGATCTTGACCTTGCGGGCGACGACCTCCGGGTCGCCGAAGCCGTGCCAGATGTCGCCGTGCTTGGCCACCAGCTTCAGCGTCTTCTTCTCGCCGCCGCCGCCGATCAGGACCGGGATCTTGCGGGTGGGGGCCGGGTTCAGCTTGCCGAGGCGCGACTCGATGCGCGGCAGCGACTCCGCCAGGTCGTCGAGCCGGCCGCCCGCGGTGCCGAACTCGTAGCCGTACTCCTCGTAGTCCTTCTCGAACCAGCCCGAGCCGATGCCGAGGATGAGCCGGCCGCCGGAGATGTGGTCGACCGTGCGGGCCATGTCGGCCAGCAGCTCGGGGTTGCGGTAGCTGTTGCACGTCACGAGCGCGCCGATTTCCACGCGGGACGTCGATTCCGCCCACGCGCCGAGCATCGTCCAGCACTCGAAGTGCATGCCGTCCGGGTCGCCGTAGAGGGGGTAGAAGTGGTCCCAGTTGAAGACGATGTCGGCGCCGAGGTCTTCGGCGGCCGACGCGGTGCGCCGGATGGTGTCGTAGTCGGCGTGCTGCGGCTGGAGCTGCAGGCCGATCCGGATGCGTCGTTCGGTCATGATCACAGCCTACGACCGGCGCCGAACGTTTCGCGCGCCCACGTCGCGGCCAAGGGCGGTAGTGCGACCACCAGTCTCCGCCGCTTCGGCACCACGGCCCGCCGCGTCAGGATGTCGTAGTCCAGCGCGACGATCTCGTCGAGGATCCCTTCGTACAGCGTCAACGCCGCCCGCACGCAGGGCCGCGATTCGGGGCGCAGCAACGCGACACCGGCTTCGGCGCGCCGGTACACCGCCCGCGTCCGCGCGACGAAGTACGCCAGCGCCGCCCGGATCCGCGGGTCGGGACGCCGCTGCTCCAGCAGCTCACGCGAGACGCCGAACGCGGCCAGCTCCTCCAGCGGCAGGTAGAGGCGGCCGCGGTCGAGGTCCTCGCCGACGTCGCGCAGGAAGTTCGTCAGCTGGAACGCCTCACCGAGCGCGATCGCTCCCGGCGAAGCGTCGGCCGGCGGGCCGACCGTGCCGAACACCGGCAGCATCTGCAGCCCGATCACCGCGGCCGAGCCGTACATGTATTCACCCAGGTCGGTGAAGGTCGCGTACTCGGTGGGCTCGAGGTCCCTGCGCATGGACTCGAGGAACGCGTCGAACAGGTCCCGCGGGAGGCCGTACCGGCGCACCGTGTCCGACAGCGCCACCAGCACCGGGTCGTCCGGTGTCCCGCCCGCGAAGACGACGTCGACCATGGCCGCGACGCGGTCCAGTTCGGCCGCCGGATCGCTGCCGGGTGCCGGGTTGTCGACCAGCTCGTCGGCCATCCGCGCGAACCCGTACAGCGTGTGCGCGCCCGCCCGGGCCCGGGCGGGCAGCAGCCGCGTCGCGAGGAAGAACGTGCGCCCGTAGTGGGCGTTGATGTCGCGGCACGCGGTGTAGGCGGCGCGCAGGGCCGGGTCGGTGATGCCCGCGGCGTCGAGTTCGTTCACCGGCCGGTGATCCTTCCCGCGGCGAGCCGTCCGGAGATGAGCACCGGCGGGATGCCGACGCCCGGGGTGGTGCCGCAGCCGGCGAGCACCACGTTGCCCGCCGCGCGCACCAGGTTCGCCGGCCGGAACGGGCCCGTCTGCGCGAACGTGTGCGCCAGCGAAAACGGCGTCCCGGCGGCCAGCCCGCGCGCCGCCCAGTCCGCCGGGGTGATCGTCTCGTCGACGGTGAACTCGTCGCCGAAGCCGGCCAGTCCGCGCGCCTCGAGCGTGCGGAGCAGCTCTTCGCGGTACGGCCCGCGGACGCGGTCCCAGTCGATCGGCCCGCGGCTCAGGTTCGGCGCGGGCGCGAGTACCGAGACGATCTCGCCGCCGCGCCCGGCGAGCCCCGGGTCGGTCGCCGTCGGCCGGGTGACCAGCAGCGACGGGTCGCTCATGAGCTTCCCCTCGCGGATGATCTCGGCGAACGTCCGCTCCCAGGCGTCGCCGAAGAAGATCGTGTGGTGGCCGAGGTCCCACGCCTTGGCGGCGCGGCCGTGCAGGACCACGGCGGACGGCGAATAACGCAGTGGCAACGGACGGCGGGGCCGCGCCCCGAGGAGCCGGTAGGCCGTGCTCAGCTCGGTGGCCAGCACGACGGCGTCGCAGGCGATCCGCTCGCCCGAGCGCGTCCGGACCGCGCGCACCCGCGAAGACACCCGCTCGAGCCACGCGGCTTCGGTGCCGAACCGCACGTCCGCGCCCGCCCGGGCCGCCGCGCCGGTCATCGCGCGGCCGATCTCGCCCATCCCGCCTTCGGGGTAGTAGACGCCGCCGACGGTGTCCATGTAGGCGATGACGCCGTACGCGCCGATCGCGCGGGCCGGGTCGAGACCCGCGTAGAGCGCCTGGAACGTGAACAGCCGCCGGACCCGCTCGTCCCGCAGGTACCGGGCGACGCGGGGGCCGAGCCGGGCGAACCCGCCCAGCGCGCCGAGCTTCGCCAGTTCGGGGCGGGCCAGGTCGAACGGCGAGTCGAAGTTCGCCGCCAGGAAGTGGTCCTTCTGGACGGTGTACAGCTCGGTCAGCCAGCGCCGCAGCGCCCGGTAACCCGCTGCTTCGCGGGCGCCGGCGAAGGCGCGGATCTCGGCCTCCATCGCGTCGCCGTCCGTGCGCAGCGCCAGCTCGCGACCGTCGGCGAACCGCGCCCGGTACGCCGGATCCAGCCTGGTCAGGCGCAGGTTCTTGGCCAGGGGCTCGCCGACCGCGGCGAACGCCTCCGCCAGGAGCTCCGGCATGGTCAACACGCTCGCACCGGTGTCCACGGCGTTGCCGTCGAAGCTCCGCTGCCCGGCCCGGCCGCCCGGGACGTCCGCCTGTTCCAGGAGCGTGACCCGGCGTCCCGCGCCGAGCAGGTGCAGCGTCGCCGAAAGCCCGGCCAGCCCGGCCCCGATCACGACGACGTGGTCGGCCGGACCGTCGATCCGCCGCACGTCAGTACGTCCGCTGGGTGGCCTTGACGACCAGCCCCGTCAGCGCCTCGGGCGCGGGCTCGGCCAGGTGCGCGCGCTCGAGCGCGGCCATCGCCGCCGTCGTCAGCTCGTCGATCCGCCGCTCCACGGCGTCGATCGCGCCGACCTGCTGCAACGCCATCCGGACGGTTTCGACGCCCTCGTCGGACAGGTCCGCGTCGCCGATCGCGTCCGCGATCACCGTCGCCGCGGCGTGCTCGCCCTTTTCCGCGGCGAGCTGCAGGCCGAGCGCGACGAGCAGGGTGCGCTTGCCCTCGCGCAGGTCGTCGCCGGCGGGTTTGCCGGTGACCGACGGGTCGCCGAACACCCCCAGCAGGTCGTCGCGCAGCTGGAACGCCACCCCCACTTCGCCGCCGAACTCCAGCAGCGTGGCGATCAGCTCCTCCGACGCCCCGCCCAGCGCGGCGCCCAGGTGCAGCGGCCGCTGCACGGTGTAGGCGGCGGTCTTGAGCCGGTCGATCTTCAGCGCGGCCTCGACGGAGGCGTCCCCGGTGGCCTGCGTGCGGACGTCGAGGTACTGCCCGGCGAGCACCTCGGTGCGCATCGCGCGCCAGGCCGGGCGGGCCGCGGCCAGGGTCTGCGCCGGCAGCGGCGCCTCGGCGAACATGTCGTCGGCCCAGGCCAGCGCCAGGTCGCCGACCAGCACCGCGGTGGCCAGCCCGAACGTCGCGGGCGAGCCGAGCCAGCCCCGGTCGGCGTGCAGCTTCGCGCCCGCGATGTGCACCGTCGGGAAGCCGCGGCGGGAGTCGGAGGAGTCGATGAGGTCGTCGTGGATCAGCGCGCACGCCTGGATCAGCTCCAGGCTGGACACCGCCTGCAGCACGCCCTCGGCGTCCGCGCCGGCCGGATCGCCGCCCGCGCCGCGCCAGCCCCACCACGCGAACGTCGGGCGCAAGCGCTTGCCACCACTCAGCACGAACCCGCGCAGCGCGTCGATCCCGGCGGCCACGGTCGGCTCGGTGGCCAGGATCGCGGTACCCGCCCGATCGAGGAACCCGGCCAGCGCGCGCTCGACGTGGACGGGCAGGTCGGTGTCGGCGGCGGGCGCGTTCATGCCCGTAATACTCGCCGAACCCGCGGGCGCGGGAGCCGCCGGGGCACCCCGATGTGGCGAATCAGACTCCGGCCGTGGCCGCCCAGAACGGCCCGGTGAGACCCGCTTCGGCGAAGTAAGCGGCCGCGTCGTCCGGTTCGCGCCGCCGGTAGCCGCGCTCCAGCCGCCCCGCGTACCAGCCGCGGGCGAGCTGCCAGAGCGTGGCCAGGTCCAGCACCGCTCCCTTGGTCCGGCCGGTTTCCGCCAGCCAGGCGTCCACACAGGACTCGCGGCAGAAGAGGCGCTGGTGGGCGCAGGTGTGCAGCACGTCGTCCCACATCCGCGCCGCGGGCACCAGGAAGTGCGCCATCTGGCCGCCCTCGGGCGGCGCCGTCCGGTTCACCACCAGCGCGTGCGGCTGCCCGCAGCCGGGGCAGCGGGTCGCGACGAGCACCTCCGGCTCGCCGTCGACCAGGTGGGGGATGGCGAACGAGTCCCACGCGCAGCCGCCCCACCACAGCGTGGCCGAGCCCATCACGGAGAAGCCGAGCGACTTCGCGGCGAACGGGTGGGCCAGGACGACGTGCTCGCACTCGTCGAGCACCAGGTGGTGGGCGCCGGCGAGGCGGTGCAGGGCCTGTTTCGCGACGGCCAGCGACCCACCCGCGGCGTCGGCCAGCTCCGGGGCGGCCGGCGCGCGGCCGTGGCGGGCGAAGGCGTGGTAGACCGCGAGGCGCACATCCTCGTCCCAGCTCGTGTCGTCGTCCCTCACCGCTCCAGTTTAGTCGTCGAAGGTGACTCGAATGACTGTCTCGCGAGGCGGACGGGGGCTCCCGGATACCGGGCGGTGGCCCTTAACATGCGGGTATGACGTCGGTGATCGAGCGGTTGCGAGGAGAAGGGCCGAAGTTCTCCATCGAGTTCTTCCCGCCCCGGGACACGGCGGACGAGGCCGTCCTCTGGAAAGCCATCCGGGAGCTCGAGCCGTACGACCCGGCCTACATGTCCATCACCTACGGCGCCGGCGGCTCCAGCCGCGACGGCACGATCCGCAGCATCGCCCGTGTCGCGACCGAGACGACGCTGGTGCCGATGGCGCACCTGACCGCGGTCAACCACTCCGTCGCCGAGCTGCGCAACGTGATCGGCTGGTACGCCTCGGTCGGCGTCCGCAACATCCTCGCGCTGCGCGGCGACCCGCCGGGCGACGTCTACGGCGACTGGATCCCGCACCCCGAGGGCCTCAACTACGCCGAAGAGCTGGTGCAGCTCGTGCGCGAGCTGGGCGACTTCTGCGTCGGCGTGTCGGCGTCCACCTACGGCCACCCGCGCTCGCCCGACCTCGACACCGACACGAAGTACCTGGTCCGCAAGCTGCGGGCGGGCGCGGACTTCGCGATCGCGCAGCTGTTCCACGACGCCGAGGACTTCCTGCGGCTGCGCGACCGGGTGGCCGCGACCGGCTGCGACGTGCCGGTCCTGCCCGGCGTGATGCCGCTGACGACGCTGCGGACGCTGCAGACGACGATCAAGCTGTCCGGGGCGCCGGCGCCCCGGAAGCTCCTAGACCGGCTCGAACCGCTGGCCGACGACCCCAAGGCGTTCCGCGCGGAGGGCATCGACGTCGTCACCGAGCTGTGCGAGAAGCTGATCGCCGAAGGGGTGCCGAACCTGCACTTCTACACGTTCAACCGGTCGAAGGCGACGCGCGAGGTGATCGCGAGGCTGGGGCTGGTCCCGGCTCGCGCTTGAGGCCGGGACGACCCGCGCTCCGACTGAAGTCCGTACCACCGGGCACAGGGGGCCCGGTAGCGTGCGGCGCATGGCTTCTACTGCTTCCGAAGGCGTGCACGAGATCTGTGACCGCTACGTCGACGACTACGTGGCCGTGGACCCGGTCGCGGCGACCGTCCACGGCGTCCTCGGCCACGACCACCAGCTGACCGACTATTCGGCGGACGGGTTCGCCGAACGCGCCGGGCTGGCCGCGCGGGCGCACGCCGCCGTCGCCGCTGCCGAGCCGCGGGACGCCGCCGAGCGGGCGGCGAAGGCCGTGTTCACCGAGCGCGTCGGCCTGGAGCTGGAGATCCACGAGGCCGGCCTCGACGTGGCGAGCCTGAACGTCATCGCCAGCCCGGTGCAGGACCTGCGGATGGTGTTCGACCTGATGCCGCTGGACACCGAGCGGGACTGGTCGGTCGTCTCGGCCCGGATCGGCGAGGTCCCGCGCGCGCTCGCGGGCCTCCGCAGCGGCTTGCTTTCGGCGGCCGACGCGGGGCACGTCGCGGCGCTGCGGCAGGTCGCGAAGGTCGCGGAGCAGTGTGAGACGTGGGCAGGCCTGCAGGAGGAGACGGGCTTCTTCACCGAGCTCGTCGACGGCGCGTCTGCGCAGGGCGAAGCGTTGAAGGCGGATCTCGCGCGCGGCGCGCGGGCCGCCGAGGAGGCGTTCGCGGAGTTCGCCGGGTTCCTGCGGGCCGAGCTGGCACCGAAGGCCCCGGTCAAGGACGCCGTCGGCGAGGACGTCTACCGCCTGTGGTCCCGGTACTTCGTCGGCGCCGCCCTGGACCTGCGCGAGGCCTACGAGTGGGGCTGGGCGGAGTTCGCCCGGATCGAGGCCGAGATGCGCGCGGTTGCGAACCGGATCAAGGCGGGCTCGACCCCGGCGGAGGCCGCGGCGATCCTGGACGCCGACGCGCGCTACCGCGTCCGCGGCCGCGCCGAGTTCGAGGCGTGGATGCAGCGCCTGTCCGACGACGCGCTGAAGTCGTTGCGCGGCAAGCACTTCGACATCTCCGACCGGGTGATGGCCCTGGAGTGCAAGATCGCCCCGCCGGGTGGTGGCGTCGGCGCGTACTACACGGCGCCGAGCGAAGACTTCGCCCGCCCGGGCCGCATGTGGTGGTCCCTGCCCGCCGGCCGCGACGAGTTCGTCACCTGGCGCGAGACGAGCACGGTGTACCACGAGGGAGCTCCGGGCCACCACCTCCAGATCGCGACGGCGGTGGACCAGTCGGGCGGGCTGAACAAGTACCAGCGGCTGATGGCGTTCACGTCGGGCCACGCGGAGGGCTGGGCCCTGTACGCGGAGCGCCTGATGGAGGAACTGGGCTACCTGTCCGACGACGGCGACCTGCTGGGCATGCTGTCGGAGCAGCTGTTCCGCGCGGCCCGGGTGGTCGTCGACCTGGGCATGCACCTGGAGCTGACCATTCCGGCGGGCACGGGGTTCCACGAGGGATCGCGCTGGACGCCGGAGTTGGGCCTGGAGTTCATGCTGACCCGCACGATCACGGACCAGGCCCACGTCCGCGACGAGATCGACCGGTACCTCGGCTGGCCCGGCCAGGCCCCGGCGTACAAGATCGGCGAGCGCCTCTGGCTCGCGGCGCGGTCGGAGGCCCAGGCGCGGGCGGGGGCCGGGTTCGACATCAAGCGGTTCCACACGGAGGCGTTGAAGATGGGCGGGATGGGGCTGGACACGTTGCGGGAGCAGCTGGCCGGACTGGACTGAGTGTTCGTGGGCGGGGTCACCGGAAAACCGGTGGCCCCGCTTCGCGTATCCCCGTTAGGTTTGCTCCGTGCGCCGAATCCTTTTCGTCACCCCACCGCCTCGCGCCTGAGCGGGGTGGTCCCTCGCCGCGTGGTCTTCAGGGCCCGCGGCTGCTTCGTCTTGCGCACCGCCCCGCGTCGTCGATCTCCCTTTCCTTCGACGCAGGAGCGTTCCCTTGCTGTCTTTGCCCACGCGCGCCCGTTCTTCGGCCGCGCTCGTCTTCGCCGGTGTCCTGTGGGGCACCGGCGGCCTCGCCGGCTCGCTGCTCGGCGAACTCGCCGGCCTCCACCCGCTCGCCGTCGCCGCCTACCGGCTGCTCGTCGGCGGTGGCGTCGCGACCCTCTTCGTCGTCCTGAAAGGCGGCGCCCTCCCGCGCACCGCGGGCGCGGCCAAGCGCATCGCCGCCGTCGGCGGGCTTTTCGCCCTGTTCCAGGCGAGCTACTTCGCCGCCGTCGCGCTCAGTTCCGTCAGCATCGCGACCATGACCACGATCGGCGCCGCGCCCGTCATCGTCACCCTCGCCGGCGTGCGGAAACCCCGTCGCTGGACGCTGGTGTCGGTGGCCGGCACCGTCGCCGGGCTGGTGCTGCTCCGCTGGTCGCCGGAGGCACCCGCGCACCTGCTGGGCGGCCTCGGCTTCGCGCTGCTCGCGGCGGCCGGCTTCGCGACCCTCACCCTGGTCACCGCGAAGCCGGTCGAAGGCCTGGAGCCGCTGCCGACGACGGCGTTCGGCTGCCTCACCGGCGGCCTGCTGCTGCTCCCGGTCGCGAGCTGGTCCGGCATGGCGATCCCGCTGCACGCGGACGTTCTCGCGGTCGTCTGCTACCTCGGCGCGGTCCCCACCGCGCTCGCCTACGCCGCGTACCTGCGCGGACTGGCGGACGCGCACCCGGTGCTCGGCGCGCTGTCGGCCGTGCTCGAGCCGCTGACGGCCGCGGTGCTGTCCGCCGCGCTGCTCGGCGAACGGCTGAGCGTCACGGCGTGGTGCGGCGCCGCCGTGCTGGTCGCGGCGCTGGTCGTCGGCTACTGGCGCCCGGAACCGCGCTGAAGCTCGCTGCCCCTCGGCTCAGCGCGGGTCGAGGGGCAGCGCCCGCCCCAGGATCGCGAACGGCCGCGGGTCGCCGGCGAAGTGGTAGTCGCGCAGGACGTCGACGAAGCCGGTGCGGCGGTAGAGCTTCCACGCCCGGCTGGTGCCCTCGGGCGTCGACAGCAGCACGTTCGCGTTCGGGACGCCCTCGAGCAGGCTGCGCAGCAGGTCTTCGCCGATCTGGTGGCCCTGGTTCTCCGGCCGGACGTGGATCTCGGTCAGCTCGAAGTAGTCCGACAGCCAGCGGTCGGCCTCGGCGGCCCCGGACCGGCGGCTCAGTCCGTGGCGCACCTGCTCGTGCCACCACTGCCCGGCCCGGCCGCGGTAGCCGTAGGCCACGCCGAGCAGGACGTCGTCGGCGTCGAGCGCGGCCATGCAGCGCCAGCCCTCACGCAGTGCGTGGGTGAGCCACATCGGCGCGCGCTGCTCGGCGGTGCCCGCCGGGTACCGCATCGCCCGGACGTAGATGTCGAGCGCTTCGGGCAGGCGGGCGCGGAACTCCTCCGCGGAGAGCTGGACGTAGCGGGAGCAGCCGGCGGGCATCGCGGTCACGGCTGCCCATCTTCCTCGCCGCCGGCGAGCGCGCCCGGGGTGCCCCCGGTCAACGCCACCAGTTCGGCGAAGGTCGTGGGGAAGACGGCCTTCGGGTGCCCGGCCGCGGCCCACACGACGTCGTGGGCGCGCAGCGCGGTGTCGACGAGAGTCGGCAGCGGCTCGGGGTGCCCGACCGGGGCGACGCCCCCGATCGGCTGCCCGGTGTGCGCCCGCACGAAGTCGGCGTCGGCCTTGCCGATTTCGGCCCCGGCCAGCCGGGCGAGGGTCGCCGGATCCGCCCGGTGGGCGCCGGAGGTGAGCGCGAGGAGCGCGTTTTTGTCGGACCCCAGGCGGAAGATGAGGCTGTTGGCGATGGCCCCGACGGGCACGCCGAGTGCTTCGGCCGCCTGAGCGGCGGTCCGGACCTCGGCGGGCAGGACACGGATGCCCTCGGCGGCGGCGTGCTGCCCGGCTTCGGCCAGCGCGGCCGCCACCTTGGCGACGGCGGGGTGCTCCAGCGAACTCATGAACCCTATGAGATCACGCCACCGATCCGGTGTCCCGCACCACGTCCGGGGATGGCCCCCTGGGGTTGAGCGCGCACCGGGTCCGGGGTTACTCTGGAAATTGTTCGAACAAGCGTTCGACATCTGGTGAGCGCGCACCGGTCAGGTGCCCGGTACCGGGACGGGGGAAGCGTCTCGGCACCGGGCCCCCGATCGGGCTCACCCCGCGCAGGAGGAGGGTCGTCATGTCCGTCAAGGTCGTGTCCCCCACGGATCCCGGGCAGTCCGAGCTGCCCATGTCGCTGCGCCCGCAGCCGGCCCCGGCCCCGGCCGGCCCGCACCGCGGGCGGTCCCGGCAGTGCTTGTCGGCCGAGCCCCGGCCGCGTTCGTCGGCCCCGGCGGTGGACTCCGGGCAGCCCCAGCTGCCGATCTTGCTGTGCTCGTCGACTCCTGCTGCGGAATCCGGGCAGTCCCGGCCGGTGGCTGCTGATGCGGCTTCCGTCCGGTCCGAGCGGCCGGCTTCGGGGCAGTCCCGTCCGGTGGCTGCCGGTGCGGACTCCGGTCAGTCCGAGCTGCCGGTCCTTGCGGGCTCGGCGCAGTCTCGGCGGCCTGTGGCGTCGTCTCCGGCGGCCAGGCCGGTGGCTGCCGGTGCGGCCTCTGACTTGCCGATCCCTGCCGACCCGGGCGAGGCCCGGTCCGCGGTGGCGTCGTCTCCGGCGGCCCGGTCGGTGGCTGTCGGCGCGGGCTCTGACTTGCCGATCCCTGCCGACCCGGGCCAGGCCCGGTCCGCGGTGGCGTCGTCTCCGGCGGCCCGGTCGGTGGCTGCCGGTGCGGCCTCTGACTTGCCGATCCCTGCCGACCCGGGCCAGGCCCGGTCCGCGGTGGCGTCGTCTCCGGCGGCCCGGTCGGTGGCTGTCGGCGCGGCCTCTGACCTGCCGATCCCTGCCGACCCGGGCCAGGCCCGGTCCGCGGTGGCGTCGTCTCCGGCGGCCCGGTCAGTGGCTGTCGGCGCGGCCTCTGACCTGCCGATCCCTGCCGACCCGGGCCAGGCCCGGTCCGCGGTGGCGTCGTCTCCGGCGGCCCGGTCAGTGGCTGTCGGCGCGGCCTCTGACCTGCCGATCCCTGCCGACCCGGGCCAGGCCCGGCCGTCCGTGGCGTCGACTTCCGCTGCCGCCGGCTCCGAGCAGCCCGAGCTGCCGATGGCGCTGCGCCCGCCCGGCGCGGACTCCGACCAGTCCCAGCTCCCCATGTCCCTGCGCCCGCCCGCTTCTCCGGCGGCCGCCGGCCTGCTCGCCCAGGCGCGGCGCGGGCTCGCCGAGGCCGAGCGGGAAACCCAGCCCGCCGAGCGTTTCATCGGCGCCTACCTCGCCGCGCTTCGGGGCGCCGCCGCGGTGCTCACCGCGCGAGGACGTCCGCACCGGGGGCGGGCGCGTCCCGCCAGCACCTGGGTGCTGCTCGACTCCGTCGCTCCCGAACTGCGGGAGTGGTCCGCCTTCTTCGCGAGCAACTCGGCCACGCGCGCCGCCGCGCAGGCCGGCATCACCGGCAAGGTCACCGCGGAGTCGGCCGCCGGGCTGGTGCGGGCCGCCGCGCCGTTCCTGGAACTGGTCCGCCGTCTGGTGCACGGCCTGCCGATCACCGGGGAAGCCCATGTCGCGTGAGCACGGCCCGGTCGACCAGGGGCGGTTGCTCACGGCGTTGGGAATCGAAGGCAGGCTGCTGGCCGAGGCCGTGCACGCGGCGCCGACCGAGGCCCCGGTGCCCGCCTGCCCGGGCTGGTCGATCGGCGAGGTCGCCCGGCACGTCGGGAGCATCTACCGGATGATCCGGCGCCGGCTGGCCGAGGGCCGGAGCCCCGACGACTGGCCGCGCGACCCCGAGCCGGGCCAGAGCCTGCAGCAGTTCCTGGAAGCGGGCCTGTCCGAACTGCTCGACGAGCTCGCCGCGCACGACCCGGAGGAGCGCGCCGACACCTGGTGGCCCGCGGACCGGACGTACGGGTTCTGGCGCCGGCGGATGCTGCACGAGACCGTCGTCCACCGGGTGGACGTCGAACAGGCGGCCGGTGGGGACTCGCACGGCGTGCCCGACGACGTCGCGATCGACGGCATCGACGAGGTGCTGACCCTGTGGTTCGGGCAGAAGCTGCCGATGCTCGGCCTGACCGGCACGAAGGCGGGCTCGGTCGGCGTCCGGGCCGGTGCGCACAGCTGGATCGCGCGAGCCGGACCCGTCACCACGGACGCCTGGCGCTGTTCGGCCGAGGAGGCCGAGGCCGCGGACGACGTGGTCACGGCTCCACCCGCGCAGATCTACCTGTGGCTCTGGGGGCGGGCGTCCCTGACCTCGGTGACCGTGCGGGGCGTGCACGACCAGGCGGCCCAGCTCTGGGCGCTGCTGCGGCTCGCGACCCGATGACCCGGCCGGTGGGGAAGCCGAACCGGAATCGTCGGAGGTGGCGGTTAGCCTGCGGCGCATGAACACGCGCCTGGAGAACCTGGTGATCGACGCGGCGCAGCCGGAAGTCCTGGCGGATTTCTGGGCCGCGCTGCTCGGCTGGCGCGTCGCCGTCGAGGAGGCCGACGAGGTCGACGTGCGCGCCCCGGAGAGCGACGGCTGGGGCCTGGATCTGGTCTTCGTGCCGGTACCCGAACCCAAGGAGGTGAAGAACCGCATCCACCTGGACCTGGCGAGCACGACCCCCGCGCACCAGGCCGAGCTGGTGGCGCGCGCCCTGGAGCTGGGCGGCCGCCGGGTCGATCTCGGGCAGGGCGCGGTGCCGTGGGTGGTGCTGGCGGATCCGGAGGGCAACGAGTTCTGCGTTCTCGAACCCCGCGAGCAGTACGCGGACACGGGCGCGGTCGCCTCCATCCTGGTCGACGCCCACGCCCCGGAACTCTTGGCGGGCTTCTGGACGCGGATCACCGGCTGGCCGGTCCAGGCCCGGGAAGGTGACGTCCTGGTGGGACTGCGGGCGCCGTCCGGCCGGGGGCCGTGGCTGGAATTCCTCCGCAACGACGACGTCAAGCGGGTCAAGAACCGCGTCCACCTGGATGTCGCCCCTCCGGCGGGCAGCGACCACGCCGCGGCGGTGACGGAGGTCGTCGCGGCCGGTGCCGCGCCGGCGGACCTGGGCGGTCCGGCGCTGCCGTGGCGCGTGCTGACGGATCCGGAGGGCAACGAGTTCTGCGTGCTGACTCCGCGCTGACCCGGCTGGGTATTTCCACCGGCGGGAGCGCCGGGGACCAGGGCCGGTGGCCGTGTTCTGCCAGGAGGAAAGAGCCGCGGTCGTGGCCGAGTGTTTCGCCGGCGTTGCCGGGACGCGTCGAACGCTGATCTGCGCGAAACACCGGCGTCCTGGAGCGGCAACAACCCCGGGGGACCGTGGAGGCATGGAGACCTCCAGAGCGTTGCCCCAGCCGAGCCGGACGGCCGTCGCCGAGGAGCCGGCTGCGCCGTCGGCGTGGCGGGTGCGGGTCCGGATGCACGACCACCCGGGCACCCTCGCCCGGATCGCCATCCGGCTCGCCGACCTCGAGTGCAACATCCTCGGCCTGTCCGTGCTGCCGGTGCCCGGCGGGGTGCTCGACGAGATCGTGGTGCGCCCCGCGACCGGTCTGCCCCGCCGGCACCTGGCCGACGCCATCCGCGCCGAGGGCTGCGAATGCACGGCGATCATCGACGCCGACGTCCACGAGCTGGTCGACCCGTCCTCGTCGACGCTGCTCGCGGCCCGCCGCGCGATCGACGACCCGGCCCGCCTCGCCGAAGTGCTGAAGGACGTCTTGGCCGCGGACGTCGTCACGCTCGTCCCCGCCGCCGAGGCGAACCCGGCGCGCACGGAGAGCGGGCACCGGGCGGTGTTCGCGCTGGCCGACGGCAGCGCGCTGGTGGCGCGCCGCCAGTGGGCGCCGTTCGTGCAGCTGGAGCTGACCCGCGCCGAAGCGCTGGTGACGCTGCTCGCCGCGGCGGCCCGGAACGTGGCCGGCCCGGTGGTCCTCGACCGCCCGGACGGCGCGGCGATCGTCCTGCGCAAGGGCGTCCCCGGCGACGCCGACGCGGTGTCCGAACTGCACCGCCGCTGCTCGATGGCGACGCTGTTCCGGCGCTACCACACGGGAGTGCGGACGGTACCGCGCCGCCGGCTGCACCGGCTGCTGGTGCCACCGCGCGGCACGAGCGTGCTCGCCGTCTTCGGCCGCGAGGTGATCGGCCTGGCGCAGCTCATCCCGCTGCTCTCGGGCGGCGCCGAGATCTCGCTGCTGGTGGAGGACGACTGGCAGCAGCAGGGGATCGGCACGGCGATGCTGGCGCGGCTCGCGGAGCTCGCGGAGGCACAGGGCATCACGGAGCTGTTCGCGAACTGCCTTGAGGGAGACGACATCCTGCCCCGCACCGCGGCCCGCGCCGGCTTGCGCACGGAACGCAGCATCGAGGACGGCGCCAAGCTGAGGCTGTTCCTGCCCGCGTGAGCGGTCTCAGCGCTTCCAGAACCAGTCTTTTTCCCGCGCATCGCGCAGGGCGGACTTCTTGCGCTCGGCGGTGAGCCGGTCGAGGTAGAGAACGCCGTCGAGGTGATCGGTCTCGTGCTGGAGGCACTGAGCCAGCACGTCCTCGCCTTCGACCTCGATCGGCTCGTTGTGGACGTCGACGCCGCGGACCTTCGCGTGCTTCGCCCGCTTGGTGGGGAACCACAGTTCCGGCACCGACAGGCAGCCTTCGTCGATCTCGTGCGTTTCCTCGGACAGTTCGACGATCTCGGGATTGACGACGTACCCGGTCAGGCCGGCGACGTCGTAGCTGAATACGCGGAGCCCCACCCCGATCTGCGGCGCGGCCAGCCCGGCCCGCCCGGCGGGTTTCACCGAGTCGACCAGGTCCCGCACGAGCGCCTCGAGCTTCTCGTCGAACACGGTGACCGGGTCGCAGACGGACTTGAGGATCGGGTCCCCGAAATAGCGCAGTTCGCGCATCGCCATGAGCAGAACATCCTTCGTGCGGTGTCGGACTGGCAGCTTAGGCCAGCCCGGATCAGCGCTGCGCGGGAATCGCCAAGCCGGCACGCGAACCGGGCCGGCACGCGGCGGCCGGGGCGGGTTGTGGGTGGTGTTGGCGAGCTGCCGTGGCTCGTGATGCTGCGTCCTGTCGGAGGGTGTGGTGGCCGGGCCGGGGTGTGGGTGCTGTCGGCGAGCTGCCGTGGCTCGCGATCCTGCGTCCCGCCGGGGTTTCCGTGGTGCGCATCACCCCGCCGGCAGGTCCGCATCCCGCCGGAGGCGGGCTGGCCCCGTGACCTCAGGCGCGCAGGCGCAGTCCTGATGGGGTGGCCCGGAAGCCCGCCTCCTGCAGGACTTCCGCCAGCTCCGAGGTCAGCGCCTGCTCGCCGTCCGCGCGTTGGACCGACAGCTGGCCCAGCCAGCCCTCGCGGACCGCTGCCGACAGGGCCCGGGCCGCCTCCGACAACGCTGGGCGTTCCTCCGTGAAGCTCAGCAGTGATCGGCCTCCTCGCTCCACGTACAGGGCCGGGACCCCGTCGACCAGGACGGCCAGTGCGCCGGCCTTGCGGGCTGGGCGGTGCTTCGTATCTCCCGTGGCCGCCGGCCAGGGGAGGGCCGCGCCGTAGGGCTGGGCCGGGTCCGCTGCCGCCAGGACCACCGCTCGGCCGGGGGCCGGGCGGCCGGGGCCGGACAGGGCGCGCAGGCGGTCCACCGCGCCCTTCGCCGCGAACTGGGCCGCGCCGAGGCCCTCCACCACGTAGCCGCGGATCACCTGGCCGGTGTCCTCCATGCCGCGGAGCACCTTGTAGATCCCGGAGAACCCGCCGGTGACGCGTTCGGTGTCCAGCGCGCCGCGGGTCAGGACGCCGTGGCGTTCCAGGAACGCCTCCGTGCGTGCGTGGGCCCGGCGGGTCGCGTCGGTTTCGCGGGCCGGGGTCAGCGCCCACCGGCCGGCGACCGTCGGCGGCCCGGACCGCGACGGCATCTGTGGCCGCCCGGCCCGCAGTCGCGCGTAGCGGCCGCGGGGCGCCTGGCGCCGGGGTTTGTGCGCCCCGTGCCCGGCCACCTGGGCCCGCAACGGCCCCAGGGTGTCGCCCGTGACCAGCCCGGCCCAGACCAGGTCCCACAGCGCCGCCACGACTTCGGCGTCGTTCGGTGCCTTGTCCACCAGCACGGTCGCGCGGTCCACCAGCTGGCGGAAGAACAGCGCTCCACCCTCCAAAGTGGACACGATCGCGTCGTGCAGCGGGCCGGTCGGAATGTCCTCGACGACGTCGGGCAGCAGGAGGTCGGCGACGTCGGCCGGGGCGAGGGCGATCCAGCCGTCGCCGCCGGACAGCGCGCCGCAGCCCGCCCACGTGACTTCGCCCGCCGTGGTCAGCTCGTCCAGCAGCGCGGGGGAGTAGCCCGGCAGCCGCCCCGGCAGGATCAGCGACTCCACCGCGCTCGCCGGCAACGGCGCCCCGGCGAGCTGCTCGACCACCGACAGCACGTCGTCCGCCGTCGGGGCCGCCCGGACGCGGCCGCCGAAGCCGTGCCACGAAGGCAGGAACCGGCCCAGCGCCGCCGGTTCGACCGGCTCCACCTCGGCCCGCAGCTTCGCCAGCGACGCCCGGCGCAGCCGCCGCAGCACCGCCGCATCGCAGTACTCGGTGCCCACCCCGTGCGTGTCCGGATGCCCGACCGGGCTCAGCTCGCCGCGCACCAGGCGGCCTTCCCCGGTCATCCGGTCGAGCACGCCGGTGACGACGGCCGTGCCCAGCCCGAACCGAGCGGCCGCGTCCGCCGCGGCGAACGGGCCCCGGCTCCGGGCGTAACGCGACAGCAGGTCCCCGAGCGGGTCCGCCACCGGTTCGGTGAACGCCTCGGGCACGCCCACCGGCAGCGCGGTGCCCAGCGCGTCACGCACGCGGCCGGCGTCTTCGATGGCCAGGAACCGTTCCGTGCCGCCGATCCGCACCCGGATCGCCCGCCGGGCCGCTTCCAGCTCGGTGAGCCACTCGGCCTGGATCCCGCGCGCCGCGGCCTCCTCGACGGACAGGTCGCCGAGGAACCGCAGCAGGTCGGCGGCGTCCTCGGCCGAGCGCGCGTGCCGCTCGGGGTCGAGCCGTTGCAGCGACCGTTCCACCTCGGTGAGGGCGTCGGGATCCAGCAGCTCCCGGATCGCCTCGGTGCCCAGGAGCTCGGCCAGCAGCCCGGAATCCAGTGACAGCGCCGCCGCCCGCCGCTCGGCCAGCGGCGCGTCGGTCTCGTACAGGAACATCCCGACGTAGCCGAAGAGCAGGCTGCGCGCGAACGGCGACGCGGCCGGTGTCTCGACCTCCACCAGCCGGACTTTGCGGGCGCGGACGTCGGCCATCAGCTCACGCAGGCCGCTGACGTCGTAGACGTCCTGCAGGACCTCCCGCATCGCTTCGAGCACGACCGGGAAGCGCTCGTACTTCGCCGCGACCGACAGCAGCTGTGACGCGCGCTGCCGTTGCTGCCACAACGGAGTCCGGCGCCGCGGGTCCCGGCGCGGCAGCAGCAGCGAGCGTGCCGCGCACTCCCGGAACCTCGCCGCGAACACGGCCGACCCGCCGACCTCCGCGACGATCAGCTGCTCGACCTCCTCGGGGTCGAGCAGCACGTCGTCCGCGCCGATGGTGACGTCACCGCCGTCGGCGTCCAGTGCGTCCGGCAGCCGCAGGACGATGCCGTCGTCGGAGTGCGCCACCTGCGCGTCCACCCCGCGGTTCTCCCGCAGCCGCGCGGCGATGGCCAGCGCCCACGGCGCGTTCACCTGCGCGCCGAACGGCGAGTGCAGGACGATCCGCCAGTCGCCGAGCTCGTCGCGGTAGCGCTCCAGCAGGATCGTCCGGTCGTTCGGGACGTGCCGGGTGGCGGCCTTCTGCTCGGCCAGGTAGGCGAGGAGGTTGTCGCACGCCCGCTCGTCCAGCCCCGCCGCTTCGGCCCGTTCGCGGGCTTTCGTGTCGTCCGAAGTGGACAGTTCGCGGACGAACTTCCCGAGCGCCCGGCCGAGTTCCAGCGGGCGGCCCGGCGCGTCGCCCTTCCAGAACGGCATCCGCGCCGGTTCGCCCGGCGCGGGCACCACGATGACGCGGTCGTGCGTGATGTCGGTGATCCGCCACGACGAAGTGCCCAGCAGGATGGTGTCGCCGACGCGCGACTCGTACACCATCTCCTCGTCGAACTCGCCGACGCGCGAACCGGGCTTGTCTTCCCCGCCCGGCGTCATCACGGTGAACAGGCCGCGGTCCGGGATGGTGCCGCCCGAAGTGACGGCCAGCCGCTGCGCGCCGGGGCGCCCGCGCAGCTCGCCGCTGATGCGGTCCCAGGTGATCCGCGCCCGCAGCTCGCCGAACTCCTCGCTCGGGTAGCGGCCCGCGAGCATGTCGAGCACCGCGTGCAGCGCGTCGTCCGGCAGCGCGGCGAAGGGGGCCGCCCGCCGGACCAGCGAGGCCAGGTCCGGCACCGTCCACGGCTCCAGCGCCACCATGGCGACGACGTGCTGCGCCAGGACATCCAGGGGGTTGCGCGGGTAGCGGACCGCCTCGATCGCCCCGCTCGCCATCCGCTCCGCGACGACCGCGCAGGAGACGAGGTCACCGCGGAACTTGGGGAACATCACCCCGGACGACACCGCACCGACCTGGTGCCCGGCCCGGCCGACCCGCTGCAGGCCGGACGCCACCGTCGGCGGCGCCTCGATCTGCACCACCAGGTCGACCGCGCCCATGTCGATGCCCAGCTCCAGCGACGACGTCGCCACCACGCACGGCAGCTGCCCGGACTTGAGCGCCTCTTCGACGTGCGTGCGCTGCTCCCGCGACATCGACCCGTGGTGGGCCCGGGCGATCACCGGCGGCGCGCCGGTGCTCACGCCGGACTGCCCGACGGCTTCCGCCGGGAACGCGTCGGCCGGGGTGAGCTCGGTCTGCTCGGCGGCCAGTTCGTTCAGCCGGGCGGTGAGCCGCTCGGTGAGCCGGCGCGAGTTGGCGAAGACGATCGTCGAGCGGTGCGCGCGGATCAGGCTCAGCACCCGCTCCTCGACCGCCGGCCAGATCGACGGCCGCTGCACCGGGTTGCCGGCCATCTCTTCCAGCGTGCCCAGGCCGCCCGGCGCGATGCCCCCGGGCGGGAACGCCTCGGTCAGCGACTCCAGCGACTCCAGCGACTCCAGTGCGTCGAGCGGGCTCGGCGCCGGGCCGCGCGGCGCGTCGAGGTTGCCCATGTCCTCCACCGGGACCTCGACGCGCACGTCGATCGTCTTCGCCAGCTTCGGCTGGACCACCCGCACCGGACGGCCGCCCGCCAGGAAGGCGCTCACCTCGTCGACCGGGCGGACGGTCGCCGACAGGCCGATCCGCTGCGCCGGCTTCGGGAGCAGCGAGTCCAGCCGCTCCAGCGAGAGCGCGAGGTGTGCGCCGCGCTTGCCGCCGGCGACCGCGTGCACCTCGTCGACGATCACGGTCTCGACGCCGCGCAGCGACTCCCGCGCCGACGACGTGAGGATGAGGAACAGCGACTCCGGCGTGGTCACCAGCACGTCCGGCGGGGTCTTGCCGAACGCGCGGCGCTCGGCCGTGGTGGTGTCGCCGGTGCGCATGCCCACTTCGATCCCGGGCACCGGCAGCCCGAGCCGGCGGCTGGCCTGCGAAATGCCGGCCAGCGGGGCCCGCAGGTTCCGCTGGACGTCGACCGCCAGGGCCTTCAGCGGCGAGACGTAGAGGATCCGGCAGCGTTTCGTCGCCTCCGCCGGCGGCGGCTCCACCGACAGCCGGTCCAGCGCCCAGAGGAACGCGGACAGCGTCTTGCCGGACCCGGTCGGCGCGACGACGAGGGCGTGCTCGCCCGCGTGCGCGGCCCGCCAGGCCCCTTCCTGCGCCGCGGTGGGCGCGGCGAAGGCCCCCGCGAACCAGTCCCGGGTCGCGGGGGAGAAGAGGTCGAGCACGTCAACTGCCACGTCGTCCATCATGCGCGGCACCACCGACAGTTTCCGGCGTGCCCGCCAGGATCACGCTCTGGGCGAACTGCGGATACAGGACGTCGACCTTCGGTTCGTCGGTGATCAGCCGGTAGTCGCGGTCCAGCGGGGCCCAGTAGGAGAAGGGTGACTGGCCCAGCTTGGCGTGGTCGGCCAGCACATACGCTTCGGCGCCGGCGTGGAGCATCGCGTGTTTGACCACCGACTGCTCGAGTGAGGGACAGCACAGGCCCCGCTCGGCCACCACACCGTCCGCGCCCAAGAACACCCGATCGGGGGAGATGTGCCGCAGCTGCGCCAGCACGCTCTCGCCCAGGATCGCTTCGTTCGGGTGCCGCAGCCGCCCGCCGAGGACGATCAGGTCGATCCCGGCGAAGCCGGCGAGCTCGCGGATGGCGTTGACGCCGTTGGTGACCACGGTCAGCCCCTCGCGGTGGGCGAGGTGCCGGGCCAGCCTGCCGGTGGTCGTGCCGGCGTCGAGCAGCACCACTTCGCCGTCCCGGACCAGGGCGGCGGCTTCCCGGGCGATGGCGTCCTTCGCCGCCGCGTGCTCGCGGTCCTTCTCGTGCGGGCTGCGTTCGGTGTCGAGCGCGCCGCCGTAGGTGCGCACGACGTGCCCGGCGCCGGCGAGCGAGGCCAGGTCGCGCCGGATCGTCGACTCCGAGACCCCGAATTCCTCGGCGAGCTCCGCGATGCCGCCCGAGCCGTCGCGGACGGCCTCCAGGAGCATCGCGCGCCGGTCACGGGTTCCTGGTCGCGGCTGGGACATGCGCCAAGCCTTCCACAGGGACGGGTTTCAGCCCGAAGAACGCCAGCGCGGCGGCCACGGCGAGGAACGCGGCCAGTACGACGAACCCGGTGGTCGCGCTGCCGGTGACGTCGGTCAGCCAGCCGACCAGGTAGGGCCCGGCGAACCCGCCGAGGTTGCCCAGCGCGTTGATCAGACCCATCGCGACGGCGACGACCTCGATGCCGAGGAGCCGGCTCGGGATCGCCCAGAAGGGCCCGTACGGCATGTACACGCCGGTCGCCACGACGCAGAGCAGGGCGAGCTGCACGGCCGGCGGCCAGTGCCCGAGGTTGCCGAGCAGGAGCCCGGCGATGGCGACGAGCAGGGGCAACGTCACCGCGAGGCGCCGGTTGCCGGTCCGGTCGGACCAGTGCGCGCACGCGACCATCCCGGCCAGCGCGAGCACATAGGGCACGGCGGACAGGAACCCGACGGCGGTGGCCGACCCGCCCGTCATCGTCTTCACCACCGACGGCAACCACAGGCTGAAACCGTAGAAGCCGGTGACCCAGAAGAAGTAGATCCCGATCAGCAGCAGCACCTGGCGGTTCGCCAGCGCTCGCCGGTAGCCCTGCTTCCCGAACGCCGGCTTCGCGTCCTCCTCGGCTTTCAAGGTGCTTTCGAGGTACTCGCGTTCCGCCGCGGAGATCCACCGGGCCTGCGCCGGCCGGTCGGCCACCGCGAACCACCAGACGACCGCCCACAGCAGCGGCGGCAGCCCCTGCAGGACGAACACCCAGCGCCAGGACATGTGGTCGAGCATCAGGCCGGACAGCGGCGACATGAGGATCGCCGAAATCGGCAGGCACGTCATCCACAGCGCGTTCGCCCGCGCCCGTTCCGCCTGCGGGAACCAGGACGCCAGCAGGATCAGCACCGCGGGCCACACCCCGCCCTCGAACAGCCCGAGCAGCAGCCGGGCCAGGTGCAGCTGGGTCTCGTTCCGCACCAGCCCGCACAGCACCGCCGCGACCGCCCACGCGATCATCAGCAGCAGCACGGTCTTGCGGGCGCTCCACTTCGCCGCCAGCACCGCCGCGGGGATCTGGAGCACGAGGTAGCCGACGAAGAAGATCCCGCTCGCCAGCCCCTTCGCACTGGCGGACAACGGGAAGTCGGCGCCGATGTAGGGCAGGATCACCGCGACGTTCGTGCGGTCGAGGTAGGCCAGCATGTACATGACGACCGCGACCGGGATGACGTACGCCCAGCGCTTGCGGGGGATCACCGGAGGGTCGGCGGGTAGATGGCGGGCAGTTTCCGCGCGTACGGCGCCAGGGTGGCCGCGGCCTTGAACGCCGCTCGCATGGTGCCGTGCGACGCCCGGCCGGTGCCGGCGATGTCGAACGCCGTGCCGTGGTCGACCGACGTCCGCAGGATCGGCAGGCCGACGGTGACCGACACCGTGCCGTCGAAGTCGTACGTCTTCGACGCGATGTGCCCTTGGTCGTGGTAGAGCGAGAGCACCCCGTCGAACCGGCCCTGGATCCCCTGGTGGAACACGGAATCCGCGGGGATCGGGCCGACCACGTCGAGCCCGGCCGCCCGTGCGGCGGCGACCGCGGGGGCGATCGCGACGATCTCCTCGTCGCCGAACTTGCCGTTCTCCCCGCCGTGCGGGTTCAGCGCCGCCACGGCCAGTCTCGGTTTCTCCGTGCCGAAGACCTCCAGCGCGGTGTATGCCTCCCGGATCGCGTGCTCGATGTTCTCGCGGGTGATCTGGTCGAGCGCTTCGCGCAGCGAAAGGTGCCGGGTGGCGAAGAAGATCTTCAGGCCGGAGACCCAGAACATCGTGTTGAACCGGGTCGACCCGGTCAGCTCGCCGAGCATCTCGGTGTGCCCGAGGTGCTGCGAGCCCGCCGCCCAGATGGCCTCCTTGTTGATCGGCGCGGTCACGACCGCGTCGACCTCGCCGGCCAGCGCGAGCCGGGTGGCGACCTCGATCGCCCCGACGGCCGCGGCGCCCGCGGTGGCGTTCACCTCGCCCCACGGCAGGTCCTCCCGGACCACGCCGAGGTTGAGCACGTCGATCACGCCGGTGGTGAAGCGCGCGTCGGCGACCGTGGCGATCGGGTTGATCTCGAGGTGCAGTCCCAGGTGCCGGACCAGGCGCTCCAGCACGATCGCGTCACCCACCGCCACTCCGTGCGCCATCTGCAGGGCCTCGGGCTCGGCGAGGGTCTTCAGGGTGATCTCCGGGCCGATGCCCACGGGGTCGCCGAGGGTGACGGCGAGGACGGGGAGGTCGCTCACGGGTTCTTCCTTCCGGTGGCGAGGACGTGGTTGAGGTGTTCCAGGCAGGCGACTGTGACAACCGAGGCTTCGCCTCGGGCCGGGGGCTTCGCCACCCGGACCCCCGAAAAGCGGTCACGGCGTCGCGCCCGCCGATCAGCCCGCCCTTCGTGGCGAAGGGCAGCCCGGCGTGCGGGCCGCCGGACAGCCGGCCGGCGACCGCCAGGGGCACGATTTCGGCGTCGATTTCGAAACCTTCGGCCCCCAGCGTTTTCGTGACCCCGACGGCGATGTCGCCGCCGGTGGCGTAGAGCCCGCCGATCCGGTGCGTGCCGAGCACCAGCCGGGCGGCCTCCCCGAGGGCGGGCGGAAGCCGCGCCGCCACCTCCGGATCGACCGGCGTCCCGGGCGCCGGTGCCCGGGCCCGCACGCCCACCACACGGTGCCCGGCGTCGAGGAGTTCACGCACCGCGGCGGCGGTCGCCGGCGGATCGGGCCGCTCCGGGTCGACGTCGACGTACCTCGCGTCCAGCACCAGCTCGGTCTCCAGCAGCTGGTCGTGGGTCTGCCCGGTGATGCTGCCGACCACCGCCAGTACCGGCGGGACGGTGCCGTGTCCGGGTGCGAGGCCCAGCGCCGCGGCCAGCCGGACGCCGAAGGGCCCGGAGTCCACGGAGATCCACCGCGTGCCTTCGGCCGCCAGCCGGGCCGCGGCGCGGGCGACGGTGGTGAGGTGCCGGTTCGTCGTGGCGTCGCAGACGACGATCCCGGCCGGCCGGCGCAGGGCCGCCTCGACCGCGTCCACCCCCTCCTCGACGACGTCGAGCGGCAGTTCGGCGATCTCGCGGCGCGTCGGCTGGAGCAGCGTGCGGATGCGCGACGACCGGACCGGGGTCAGCGGATCGCGTGCCGCGGGGCTCTCGGCCAGTGGCACGCCGTCGACGAGGTGCAGGCCGCCGAGGGTGACGCGGCCGGCGTCCGGAAACGCCGGCACGACCAAGGCCCGTGCGGCCGGCGCCGAGCCCAGGACGGCTTCGGTCTCCGCGCCGACATTGCCGCGCAGTGTCGTGTCCACGCGCTTCACCGTGAGCTCGACGGGCCCGGCGAGCTCGATGGCCGCCCGCACCGCCTGCGCGGCGTGTGGTCCCGAAGCGTGCCGGGTACCCAGGTTCACGACCAGCGCGTCGATCCCGCTCTCCGCGCGCAGGCAGGGCGCGTCCGGTTCGAGTGGCACGTTGACGGAAACCGCGCGCAGCCCGAAGCGGGCGTACAGCGCTCCGGTCGCGTTGCTGCCGGTCAGGTCGTCCCCGAGGACGAGCAGCTTCGGCACCGGCCCACTCCCTTCCTTGCGCAGTCTGTGCAACTCGGTTGACCGAACTGCGCAACTATCGTGCACCTTGATCGACGTCCGCGTCAAGGTGCAGTGACTTTCCCGGGTCCGCACGCACCGTGACCGCGCGCATGGCAGCATCACCGCGAACGCCGTGCCGGCGTGTTTTCGCGAAGGGGAGTGCTGTGCGGATCCTGTCGGTGGACCTCGGGACGTCCAACACCGTCGCCGTGCTTTCGGCGCACGGGATGCCGCCCCGGGTCGTCGAGGTGGACGGCTCGGCCAACATGCCGTCGGCGGTGTTCGCCACCGAAGAGGGCACGATCATGGTCGGCCGCGACGCCGAGCGCCGCGCCCGCCTCGACCCGACGCGCTTCGAGCCCAACCCCAAGCGCCGCATCGACGAACAGACCCTGCTGCTCGGCACCGACGTCGTCCCGGTGACCGAAGTGCTCGCCGCCATCCTGCGCCGGGTGCTCGAAGAGACCTCCCGCCAGCTCGGCGGTGAACAGCCCGACGAGGTCCGGCTGACCCACCCCGCGCAGTGGGGCCAGACCCGCCGCACCGTCCTGATGTCCGCCGCCCGGCTCGCCGGGATGGGCCCCCACATCCTCCTGGTGCCCGAGCCCGTCGCCGCGGCGGCGCACTTCGCGTCGTTCCCCGGCAAGTCGCTCGCGCCCGGCCAGGCCCTCGCCGTCTACGACCTCGGCGCCGGCACCTTCGACGTCGCGGTCGTCGGCGCCACGCAGAACGGGTTCACCGTGCTCGCCGAGGACGGCCTGCCCGACCTCGGCGGCCTCGACGTCGACCAGGCGCTGATGGTGCACGTCGGGCGCGAGGTCTCGCACTCCGACCCGCAGCGCTGGCAGCGGCTGCTGCGGCCGGAGTCCACCGCCGACCGGCGCACCCGGCGCGCGCTGCAGGAGGACGTCAAGGCGGCCAAGGAGGCGCTGTCGCGGCACCCGCAGACCGAGGTGCCGATGCCCGAGCCGTTCAAGGACGTCCTGGTCACCCGCGGCGAACTGGAAGGCCTGGTCCGCCCGGCGATGCTGCGCAGCGTCGAACTGCTGGCGCGGACGCTGCGGTCGTCCGGGCTGACCCCGGACCGGCTGGCCGGCATCTACCTCGTCGGCGGGTCGAGCCGGCTGCCGCTGGTCGGCACGATGATCGCGGAGAAGCTCGGGGTCGTGCCGGGCAGCCTCGACCAGCCGGAGACCGCCGTCGCGCTCGGCGCCCAGCACGTGGCCCGTGACGGGCTGTCCGTGCGCACCCAGAACGTCGAAGGGGCGGTGGCCGCCGGTGCGCCGCCGCACCGGCCGCAGTACGCGCCGCCGCCTCCGCCGCAGCAGCAGTACTACGGGAACTTCCCGGCCGGCGGCCCGCAGCCGATGCCGTCGAACTTCCCGGCGTACTCGCCCGCGCCGGAGAAGGCCGAGCCGAAGCCGGGCGGGAAGAAGAAGCTGCTGATCGGGATCGCGGCCGCGGTCGTCGTGCTGCTCGCGGCGGGCCTGACCTTCGTCCTCACGTCGTCGTCCTCGGTGACCACCTACACCGCGGACCAGTGCCGGACGCCGGGTCAGGCCGACGTCAAGGGCCTCACCGGCTGCCTGCGCCAGCTCGCCGGGAAGATCGCCGACACCGGCGACTGCAAGCCGGGCATGGGCAACGGCCCGGCGGCGCCGCCGCAGAGCCTCGGGGCCGCCTCGACCTGCTCCGCGCCGGGCCGGGCGGGCACCCAGGTGACCTACGTCCACGGCGACAGCGCCGACACGCTCAAGCAGTACACCGACGGCCTGCTCGCCTCGGCGGGCGGCGACCGCACCGAGGCCGACTGGGGCGGCAACGGGCTCAAGGGGCACTACTCCTCGGCCGCGGGCAAGACGTCGGCGGTGCTCGTGTTCACCGTGTCGGACCGGCCGCTGGCCGGGTTCATCTACCAGCTGAACACGAGCGGCCAGGCCCAGGTGACGACGCCGGGCACGCTGGCCGACTACTTCGAGGCGAGCGTCCAGCCGGGGGAGTAGGCGCGAACGGGCCGTTCGCGCCCGCCGGTTAGAGTGGGTTCGATGCGGATCACGGTTTTCCGGCGGCTGATGGCCGACGAGTTCGGCCCCGGGCGGGCCCAGGTGCTGGCCAGGGACCACGTCCTGAGCGCGCTCGGCGGGCGCACCGTCGACCAGGCGCTGACCGCCGGAATTCCGGTGAAAGAGATCTGGCGCGAGGTCTGCGACGCCTTCGACGTCCCGGCGGAACGACGCTGACCAGGGCCGATGCGGTCGGCACCGACCCGGGCGGGCGAAAACCCTAGCGCAAGGGTGTGTCGCTGCGGGCCTCGAACAGGTGTTCGTCTAAGGTGTTGTCCACATCGGGTCCAGCGATCCACAGATTGGGCGCCGCGCCTGGAATTGTCGGTCCCCGCCGCTAGCGTCGGACCGGACAGCTGAAGAACCGACACAGAGAGCCCTCGACGGGGCTCCGACCAGCGAGGTGGACTTCCATGCCTGCAGCACCCGACAAGGACAAGGCGCTCGAGCTCGCGCTCGCGCAGATCGACAAGCAGTACGGCAAGGGCTCGGTCATGCGCCTCGGCGAAGAGGGCCGTGCGCCCATCGCCGTGATCCCCACCGGCGCGATCGCCCTCGACGTCGCGCTCGGCATCGGCGGCCTGCCCCGCGGCCGGGTCGTCGAGGTCTACGGCCCGGAATCCTCCGGTAAGACCACGGTCGCCCTGCACGCGGTGGCGAACGCGCAGCGCAACGGCGGCATCGCGGCGTTCATCGACGCGGAGCACGCGCTGGACCCGGACTACGCCAAGAAGCTCGGAGTGGACACCGACGCGCTGCTCGTCTCCCAGCCGGACACCGGTGAGCAGGCCCTGGAGATCGCGGACATGCTGATCCGCTCCGGCGCGCTCGACATCCTGGTCATCGACTCCGTGGCCGCGCTCGTGCCGCGCGCCGAGATCGAGGGCGAGATGGGCGACTCGCACGTCGGCCTCCAGGCCCGCCTGATGAGCCAGGCGCTGCGCAAGATAACCGGTGCCATGAACAACTCCGGCACCACCGCGATCTTCATCAACCAGCTGCGCGAGAAGATCGGCGTCATGTTCGGCTCCCCGGAGACCACGACCGGTGGCAAGGCGTTGAAGTTCTACGCCTCGATCCGGCTCGACGTGCGCCGCATCGAGACGCTCAAGGACGGCGGCGAGCCGGTCGGCAACCGCACCCGCGTCAAGGTCGTGAAGAACAAGATGGCCCCGCCCTTCAAGCAGGCCGAGTTCGACATCCTGTACGGCCACGGCATCTCCCGCGAGGGTTCGCTCATCGACATGGGTGTCGACCAGGCCATCCTGCGCAAGTCCGGCGCCTGGTACACCTACGAGGGCGACCAGCTCGGCCAGGGCAAGGAGAACGCGCGGAAGTTCCTGCGCGACAACCCGGACATCGCCAACGAGATCGAGAAGCGGATCAAGGAGAAGCTCGGCATCGGCGCGCAGCTCGACGCGGAAGCCGTCGAGGCCGTCCCGGCGCCGGTCGACTTCTGAGTGGCTGCGGGATTGGGTGAGGGCTTCGGGATTGGGTGAGGTGTGCTTGCGGAACGCGCTCGCCTCTATCCCTTCGCCGTGTTTCCCGGGGGTCGAACCCCCGGACCCCCGCCAGGGGGCGGGCCCCCTGGACCCCCGACGGGGTTGCGTTGGGTGGTGACGCGCGGCTTGGGTGACGTGCGGGTGGTGACGTGCGGTTTGGGCTGTGAGAACGAGGAGTGATTCGGGTGGCCAGGGCGCCTAAGGTGCCGCCGGCTGAGCTTTCTCCTGAGGAGCGGTACAAGAAGGCCAAGGAGATCTGCTTCGATCTCCTGGCCGTGCGTGCGCGCACCCAAGAGGAACTCCGGCAGGCCTTGCACCGCAAAGGCTTCGACGAGGAGACCAGCGAGACCCTGCTCGGCAAGCTCGACCGGGCCGGGCTGGTGAACGACGCGGAGTTCGCGGAACTGTGGGTGAAGTCCCGCCACACCACCCAGGGCCTGTCCCGCACCGCGCTGATGGCCGAGTTGCGGCGCAAGGGCGTCGACGACGAGATCGCCGCGCAGGCGGCGGGCGAGGTCGACCGCGAGTCCGAGGAGCAGATGGCCAGGGAACTGGTCCGCAAGCGCCTCGGTTCGCTCGGCAACGTCGACGAGCAGACGGCCCTGCGGCGGCTGCTCGGCTTCCTGGCGCGCAAGGGCTACCCGCAAGGGCTGGCGTACACGGTGATCAAGGAAGAACTCCGCGAGTACGGCGCGGAGTCCACCCTGCTCGACGACGCCGTCATCGACTGACCGCGCCTGCCGGCTCCGCGCCGTCGGGGCGAGGGTCGTGCGGTGGCGCTGGGCCCTGAGGCGGCCGCGGCGGTCAGTGGCGGACTTCTCCCCGCTGCCGCTGCGCGCGGAGTTCCCGGTCGGCCGGAGGGTGGTTCGCGAAGACCTGGCCGGGACGGCGGGCGCTGGGCACCCGGCGGTCCGAGCGGTGCTTGCGGACGGCCAGCAGCAGCACCGCGAGCAGTCCCATCGCGACGCACGTCACCACCGCCGTCAGCACCAGGAACTCGTCCAGCTGCCCGGCCGCCAGGTACGCGCCCAACGCCACCGCGACCAGTGCGCACACCGCGCGGTCCACAATGGACTCCATGGACAGGAGGGTCGCGCGGTACCGGGAGTCCGGGATGGAGTCGTTCAGCAGCTGCTTCTGGACCGGGAACGCGATGCCCGTTGCCACCGCGAAGACGCACAGCAGCACCACCGCCGGGAAGGAGCCCACGAAGACCGTCACCCCGAGGCACAACGCCATCACGATCGTCAACGTGAACACCGAACCCACCGGGCCGATCGCGCGGCGGAGGCGGTGGGGGCGGGCCGCGCCCAGTGCCTCGAAGACCGTCATCGCGGCCAAGACCGCGCCGTACCAGTTCACCGACAGCGACTTCGACGCCAGGATCGGCTGGAACAGGTTCACCTGGCAGATCCGCACCAGCGTGAACATCGCGACGCCCTGCACCATCAGCAGCGCCAGCCACCGGGACGAGCGCAGCGCCGACAACGCGCCGCCCACTCCCGCGAGCAGGGACGCCGTCTTGCCGGTCGCCCGGCGGCCACCGGGGATCGGCGGGAGCTTCAGCGCGAACACGAGCGCGACGGCCGCGTTGATCGCCGTCAGCCAGTACGGGGAAGGGAGGTTCCACGCCATCAGCAGACCGATCACCGGCCAGAACACGATCTTGCCGACCAGGCTGTACGCGCGGCCGACGCCTTCCACGTGCAGGTAGTGCTCGCCCGAGCCGGAGGCGTGCAGGTACTCGTACAGGTACGCGCTCTGCGCACCGGACACCAGCGAGCGCGCCAGGGCGATCAGGACGAAGTGCACCAGGAACCCGGTGTAGGAGCCCAGGAACACCGGCACCAGGTTCGCCGCCACCAGCACCCCGCCGCCCGCCGTCAGCGAGGCGCGGTAGTCGAAGCGGTCGGCGATCATCCCGGTCGGGATCTCCAGCAGGCAGAACACGAGGTAGTAGATGCTCTGGATGCCGAAGATCTCGCCGTCGGACAGGCCGGCCAGCTTTTGGTAGGAGTAGAAGATCGGTACCCACAGCAGCAGGCCGAAGAAGAACTGGAACCCGTAGGTCAGCCGGACGGCGCGCTGAACGGCGGGTTTCGCGGGCAGGCGAAGGCCCAGCATGATCGTGTCTCCCGGATGGTCAGGCCGAATAGGGGCGCAGCTGCACGAGGTGGAGGTGCTCGCCGTCGGCGAGCCACTCGACGTCCACCGGCGAATCGAAGGTGTAGTCGGGCGAAAAGTGCCCCTGCAGCAGGCGGCCGGCGATGGCGAGCCGCTGCAGCTGCGCGTGCGCCCGCTCGTCGAGGTCCGACGCCGCGTCGCCCAGGGACACCGTGCGCCCACCGCCCTCCACCGTCGAATACAGGTACTGCATCGGCAGGGCCGAACCGTCGACGACGTCGGTGACCTCCGGCGACACGTTGACGTACACCGTGCGGAAGTCCGCGCGGTTCATCGGGTTCGTCGTCACCAGCACGCCGCCGAAGTCGGCCGCGACCTGTTCCTGGATCACGACGCCCATGTAGCACTCGTCGAGGGAGATCCCGGCCTGCCGGCGCAGCCGGACGCTGCGCACGGACACCAGCGACGCCCAGACTTCCTTGACGCTGGCGAAGATCCGTTCGGCCGTGGTGACGTGGTTGCGCGACTCGTAGATCCCGGCGGCCGAGAACCCGGCGAGGTCTTCGGCGTTCGACGAACTGCGGACGACGAACGCCCGCACGCCGGCCAGCTGCGACACCAGCGCGGCGTCGATTTCGCCGGCGAGCGCACCCGGCAGGCGCGCCGACCGGATCAGGCCCTGCAGTTCGACGCACAACGGCTCGATCTCCCGCGCGTCCAGCTCGAGGGCCATCTTCAGCTTCCCGATGGCCTGCTGGATCCGCGGCGACGACTCCAGGAACCGCCGCTGCAGCGAGAACGGCAGCGCGATCCCGCGCGGCACGCGGACGTGCTCGTCGAGCAGGCGGCGGGCCGCGGCCAGCAGATCGGCGTCGACGGGGACGTCCAGCAGCCGGGCCAGGTACGGCAGCAGGTTGTCCCGCGGCGGCCGCGGCACCTGGTAGAAGCCGAGCAGCCGCTGCGAACCGCAGGCCAGGACGTGGTGCAGCTCGCCGAGGTTGGCCGCCTTGGTGCCGTAGCGGTGCCGGTCGGACGCGCGCAGCCGCGCGAGGTTCACGATCGGGCTGTGGTCGGCTTCGGGTTCCTCCAGCGTGACGCGCTGGGCGTACCACGCCGGCCGGGGTGTCGCCTCGGCCGGTTCGGCCACCTCCCGCAGCGAGATCGACGACGCCTGGGTGGCCACCGTGTACTCGACCCACCGCCCGTCGAGCCCGCGGCGTTCGATCTCGGCCAGGGCGCCCAGCTGGACGGCATTCGGGATCTGCCAGCCGGTGGCGAGGACGTTGGTGTGCGACAACGGCGTCGTGTGGCGGGCGTTGACGATCCCGGACAGCCGGGGGATGTCGTCGGGCACGCGGTCCATCACGATGATGTCGGTCCAGTCCAGCGTGGCGGCCCGGTATTCGGCCTCGGTGCGGAACGCGCGCAGCCGGCCGGTGACCGTGCCCGGGTTCAGCGCCACGAACGGCGCCGTGGAGAACAGCTCGTGTGCGAAGACGCGGGGCAGCTCGCTCGCCGGGATCTCCCGGACGATCCGCTCCTGCAGCTGGTTCGCCGGTTTGAACAGCAGCGGCAGTGACTGGTCGACGTACTGCGCGACGAAGGCGTGGAATTCCCGGATCAGCGCGGCCGGCATGGTGTCGACCTCGACCGTCTCCAGCGAAAGCATCTGCGGGTGCAGCGCGAGAATGCCGAGCAGGAACCGGCGGTCCGGCGCGTGGTAGAAGGCCTCGTTGTACGAGTCGATCTCGGCGCGCACGCGTTCTTCACCGACGCCGAGGATCTCTTCGCCGATATAGATCGCGTGAAAGGAATGCCGCGCGTCGTTCAAGAAGTGGATCATCGACCGTTCGCGGTCGACCACGACCTTGACGAAGGAATAGCCGCCGAGTGTGCCGCCCAGCTGGTGGAGTGCGGACAGCGAAAGGCGTTCGCCGACGAGCGCGGCCACGCTCTCGGGGGCAGGACTGGGCGCGACCACGCTGGTCAGGGACACGGATTCTCCTCGCTGGAAATAGCGAAGAGGAACGATAACAGGCCGGTAAATAACTCACCAGGGCGGCGGATGAGCCATTCAGCGGCACCGGGCCGGTTCTCATGACCGGCGCCACACTCTCTCGGAGCACCGTTCCAGCGCGCTGGAACGGTGCTCCCGGAATGCGGACGCGCATTCCACCATTCGGGTGCGGCAATGACGCGGAGTGATCTCCGCTACAGCGCCGCGGCCTCCGCGGCCAGCTTCTCGATCGCGGCGAAATCGCGGGTGGCGAGCGGGGTCGTCAGCCACGAGCCGCCGATGCAGCCGACGTTCGGCAGCGCCAGGTACGAAGGCGCCGAAGCCGCGGTGATCCCGCCGGTCGGGCAGAACTTCAGCGAAGGCAACGGACCCGCGATCGACTTCAGGTACGCCACCCCGCCGCTGGCCTCCGCCGGGAAGAACTTCAACGCCGAGAGCCCGCGCTCGGCCAGCCGCATCGCCTCGGACACGGTGCTCGCACCGGGCAGGAACGGCAGCCCGGACTCGAAGCACGCGTCGACGACCGCGTCCGTGCAGCCCGGGGTCACGAGGAACTTCGCGCCCGCGTCGGCCGCCTGCTTCGCCTGGTCCGGCGAGGTCACCGTGCCGGCGCCGATGACGATGTCCGGCACCTCGGCGGCGACGCGCTCGATCGCGGACAGCGCCGCCGGGGTGCGCAGGGTCAGCTCGATGACCCCGATCCCGCCGGCGAGCAGGGCCCGGGCCGCGGGGACCGCGTCGTCGGCGTCGTCGATCACCACGACGGGCATCACGGGGGACAGCTCGAGCAGGTCCTGACCGGTGGTCACTGACCGACCTCCTGGGTTTCCAAAGCGTGCGTGGGGATACCGAAGTGCTCCGGCGTCAAACCGCCGAACACCGAAGCGCCCTGGTCGGCGGGGCCGACGGCACGGCGCAACGCGGCGAACAGCTCTCGGCCGGTGCCGGTCCAGGATGCTTCGGACGGCGGCGAGTCCACAAGCGCACGCCCGGCGAGTTCTTCGTCACCGACGAGCACGTCGAGCGAGCCCGCGGCAGCGTCGAGCCGGACGACGTCGCCGTCCGCGACGCGGGCGATCGGGCCGCCCGCCGCGGCCTCCGGCGTCACCTGGATCGCGGCCGGGATCTTGCCCGACGCGCCCGACATGCGGCCGTCGGTGAGCAGCGCCACCGCGTGCCCGCGGTCCATCAGCACGCCCAGCGCCGGCGTCAGGCCGTGCAGCTCCGGCATGCCGTTGGCCTGCGGGCCCTGCTGCCGGATCACCACGACGACGTCGCGGTCCAGCTCGCCGGCTTCGAACGCGGCCGTGAAGCCCTCCTGCGTGGTGAACACCCGCGCCGGCGCCTGGACGACGCGGTGCTCGGGGGCCACCGCGGACACCTTGACCACCGCGCGGCCGAGGTTGCCCTCGACCATCCGCAGCCCGCCGTCCGCGGCGAACGGCCGCCACGCCGGGCGCAGCACCTCTTCGTCGAGGCTGCGGGTGGGCACCTCCCGCCAGACCAGCTCGCCGTCGGACAGGATCGGCTCGTCGCGGTAGCGGTGCAGTCCGAACCCGGCCACGGTGTGGACGTCTTCGTGCAGCAGCCCCGCGTCGAGCAGCGTGCCCACCAGGAACTGGATGCCGCCGGCGGCGTGGAAGTGGTTGATGTCGGCGCTGCCGTTCGGGTAGACCCGCGCCAGCAGCGGCACGACCGCCGACAGGGCGGAGAAGTCGTCCCAGGTCAGCTGGATGCCCGCGGCCGCGGCGATGGCGACCAGGTGCATCGTGTGGTTGGTCGAGCCGCCCGTGGCGAGCAGCGCGATGACGCCGTTGACGAACGCCTTCTCGTCGAGGATCCGCGAGACCGGTGTGTACTCCTCGCCGCGCGAAATCGCGACGACCCGCCGCCCGGCCTCTTCGGTCAACGCGCGGCGCAACGCCGAGCCGGGCTGGACGAAGCTGGCGCCCGGCAGGTGCAGGCCCATCACCTCGACGACCATCTGGTTGGAGTTGGCGGTGCCGTAGAACGTGCAGGTGCCGGCCGAGTGGTACGAAGCCGCTTCGGCGTCGAGGAGGTCTTCGCGGGTGGCGCGGCCCTCGGCGTACAGCTGGCGGATGCGGGCCTTCTCCTTGTTCGGCAGCCCGGAGTTCATCGGCCCGGCGGGCACGAGAACCGCCGGCAGGTGACCGAAGGACAGGGCACCGATCAGCAGGCCCGGCACGATCTTGTCGCACACCCCGAGCAGCAGCGAGGCGTCGAACATGTCGTGCGACAGCGCGATCGCCGTCGACATCGCGATGACCTCGCGGCTGAACAGCGACAGCTCCATGCCCGCGCGGCCCTGCGTGATGCCGTCGCACATGGCCGGGACGCCGCCGGCGAACTGGGCGACACCCCCGGCGGAGCGCACGGACTTCTTCAGCCACGCCGGGTACTCCTGCATCGGCTGGTGCGCGGACAGCATGTCGTTGTACGACGACACGATCGCGACGCCGGGGGCGCGCGCGGCCCGCAGCGCTTCCTTGTCGGCGCCGTCCATCGCGGCGAAACCGTGGGCGAGGTTGCTGCACGCGAGGCCGCGGCGGACCGGGCCTTCGGCGTACGCGGCGGCCATGCGGTCGAGGTAGGCGGTGCGGGTCGCGGCACTGCGCGCGGCGATGCGGGCGGTGACTTCGGCGATGACGGGGTGCAACGATGAGGTGGGGACGGTGCTCAAGTCCGGCTCCGGATCACTGGTCAGTGGTGGTCCGCGGGACGGCAGCGCTGACGCCTCTGGGTCGTGACTCTGGCCACACTACCTGCCGTGAACTGCGAATCAAAATCGATTCAGAAGATCGTCCCCCGTGACGCCGATCACGCTTCTCGTTGGCTAATGTGCTACTTGTCACACTGCACTACGCGCGGCAGAGTCGGTACCGGCGAGTTGATCGCCGACCGGCTCCGCCGGCCCCACGACCCGGGAGGCATGATGTCCACCTCCGAGATCGCCGAGCTGCGGCGAACCATCGGCCAGCTCCGGCAGTGCGTCGGCGCACTGCGCTCTCGCTACGGCGACGCGTCGGCGGTGCGCCGGCTCGCCAACGACGTCGAGCGCCTCGACATCGACACCGCGGACCTCGACGGCGTGCCCCTCGCGGTGCCCGCCCAGGCGAAGGCCGCGGAGCGCGTCCCCGTCCCCGACACCCCCTACGACCCGGCGCTCTGGCACGGCGCCGATGACGAAGGCGTCGGCGGCTACCTGCGCGACCAGCGGTGAGCGCTCCCGCTGACAACGGCGTCGGCACCGGCGTCCGGGCCCCCGAACGGGCCCGGATCGCCGAGCGCACCCTCCGCACGGACCGGTGGTGGCTGCAGCCGCTGCTGACCGTGCTCGGCCTGTCGGTGTTCCTCGTCTACGCGACGGTCCGGTCGTTCGTGCGCACCGCGTACTGGGTGCCCGAGTACCACTACCTGACCCCGTTCTATTCGCCCTGCCTGTCCACGTCCTGCGTGCCGGGGTCGAGCCACTTCGGCCACTGGTTCGGCGACCTGCCCGGCTGGATCCCGCTCGGGTTCGTCGTGCTGCCGTTCCTGCTCGGCTTCCGCCTGACCTGCTACTACTACCGCAAGGCCTACTACCGGTCGGTGTGGTTCTCCCCGCCCGCCTGCGCCGTCGCGGAACCGCACGCCAAGTACACCGGCGAGACCCGGCTGCCGCTGATCATCCAGAACGTCCACCGCTACTTCTTCTACGTCGCCCTGATCGTCTCGCTGGTCAACACCTACGACGCGATCACGGCCTTCCACGGGAAGACCGGCGGCTTCGGCTTCGGGCTGGGCAACGTCATCCTGCTCGCCAACGTGATCCTGCTCTGGGCCTACACGCTTTCCTGCCACTCCTGCCGGCACGTGACCGGCGGCCGGCTGAAGCACTTCTCCAAGCACCCGGTGCGCTACTGGATCTGGACGCAGGTCACGAAGCTGAACACCCGCCACATGACGCTGGCCTGGACGACGCTCGGCACGCTGGTGCTGACCGACTTCTACGTCATGCTCGTGGCCAGTGGCGCAATTTCGGACCTGAGGTTCGTGAACTGACTCTTGACCGCTCCCGACAACGACGTCCCCAGTTCCGAGGTGGAATCTCTTCATGACCGAGGTCGAACGGCACAGCTACGACGTGGTGGTGATCGGTGCCGGTGGTGCCGGTCTGCGCGCCGTGATCGAAGCCCGCGAACGCGGCTTCCGCGTCGCGGTCGTGTGCAAGTCCCTGTTCGGCAAGGCGCACACGGTGATGGCCGAAGGCGGGTGCGCCGCCTCGATGGGCAACGCGAACTCGAACGACAACTGGCAGGTCCACTTCCGCGACACCATGCGCGGCGGGAAGTTCCTCAACAACTGGCGGATGGCCGAGCTGCACGCCAAGGAGGCGCCCGACCGCGTCTGGGAGCTCGAGACGTACGGCGCGTTGTTCGACCGCACCGCGGACGGCCGGATCAGCCAGCGCAACTTCGGCGGCCACACCTACCCGCGGCTGGCGCACGTCGGCGACCGCACCGGGCTCGAGCTCATCCGCACGATGCAGCAGAAGATCGTCTCGCTGCAGCAGGAGGACTTCGCCGAGACCGGGGACTACGAAGCGAAGATCAAGGTCTTCGCCGAGTGCACGGTCACCGAGCTGCTCACCACCGAGGGCCGCATCGCCGGGGCGTTCGGCTACTGGCGCGAGAGCGGCCGGTTCATCCTCTTCGAGGCGCCGGCGGTCGTGCTCGCGACCGGCGGCATCGGCAAGTCGTTCAAGGTGACGTCGAACTCGTGGGAGTACACCGGTGACGGCCACGCCCTGGCCCTGCGGGCGGGCGCGAAGCTGATCAACATGGAGTTCGTCCAGTTCCACCCGACCGGGATGGTCTGGCCGCCCAGCGTCAAGGGCATCCTCGTCACCGAGGGCGTGCGCGGTGACGGCGGTGTGCTGAAGAACTCCGAGGGCAAGCGGTTCATGTTCGAGTACGTGCCCGAGGTGTTCAAGGGGCAGTACGCCGAAAGCGAAGAGGAAGCCGACCGCTGGTACGCCGACGCGGACAACAACCGGCGCACGCCGGACCTGCTGCCCCGCGACGAGGTGGCCCGCGCGATCAACTCCGAAGTCAAGGAGGGCCGTGGCTCCCCGCACGGCGGCGTCTTCCTCGACATCGCCAGCCGGCTGCCGGCCGAGGAGATCAGGAAGCGGCTGCCGTCGATGTACCACCAGTTCAAGGAGCTGGCGGACGTCGACATCACCGCGGAGCCGATGGAGGTCGGCCCGACCTGCCACTACGTCATGGGCGGCATCGAGGTCGACCCCGACACGGCCGCGGCGAGCGTGCCCGGCCTGTTCGCGGCCGGCGAGTGCTCGGGCGGCATGCACGGGTCCAACCGGCTCGGCGGGAACTCGCTGTCGGACCTGCTGGTGTTCGGCCGCCGCGCCGGGCTCGGCGCCGCCGAGTACGTGCACGGCCTCGACGGCAGGCCCGCGATCGAGGAGTCCGATGTGGACGCCGCGGCGAAGATGGCGCTCGCGCCGTTCGACCCGCCGGAGGGCGCGTCGGCCGAGAACCCGTACACCCTGCACACCGAGCTGCAGCAGTCGATGAACGACCTCGTCGGCATCATCCGCAAGGCCGAGGAGATCGAGCAGGCGCTGGTGAAGCTGGGCGAGCTGCGCCGGCGGATCCTGCGCGTCACCGTGGAGGGGCACCGGCAGTTCAACCCCGGCTGGCACCTCGCGATCGACCTGCGCAACATGCTGATGGTCAGCGAATGCGTCGCGAAGGCCGCGCTGACGCGGACCGAAAGCCGCGGCGGGCACACGCGCGACGACTACCCGGGCTTGGACGCCCAGTGGCGCAACAAGCTCCTCGTGTGCGCGTCATCGCCGGGGGACAACCCGGTGGTGCCGGACGTCAGCGTCACGGTGAAGGAACAGCTCCCGCTGCGGCAGGACCTGCTGGAGCTGTTCGAGTTCGGCGAGCTCGGGAAGTACTACACCGACGACGAGCTCGAGGCGCACCCCGGGAGCAAGGCATGAGCTACAAGGCGAGTTTCCGGGTCTGGCGCGGCGACGACACGGGCGGCGAGCTGCAGGACTTCACGGTGGAGGTGAACGAGGGCGAGGTCGTCCTCGACATCATCCACCGGCTGCAGGCCACCCAGGCGTCGGATCTGGCGGTGCGCTGGAACTGCAAGGCCGGCAAGTGCGGCTCGTGCTCGGCCGAGATCAACGGCCGCCCGCGCCTGCTGTGCATGACGCGGATGTCGACGTTCACCGAGGACGAAGTGATCACGGTGACGCCGATGCGGACGTTCCCGGTGATCCGCGACCTCGTCACCGACGTGTCGTTCAACTACACGAAGGCGCGGGAGATCCCGTCGTTCACCCCGCCCGCCGATCTCAAGCCGGGCGAGTACCGGATGCAGCAGGTGGACGTCGAGCGCTCGCAGGAGTTCCGCAAGTGCATCGAGTGCTTCCTGTGCCAGAACACCTGCCACGTGGTGCGTGACCACGAGGAGAACAAGGAGGCCTTCGCCGGGCCGCGGTACCTGATGCGCATCGCCGAGCTGGAGATGCACCCGCTCGACGTCGCCGACCGCCGCGACGCGGCGCAGGACGAGCACGGTCTCGGGTACTGCAACATCACCAAGTGCTGTTCGGAGGTGTGCCCGGAGGGCATCCACATCACCGACAACGCGCTGATCCCGATGAAGGAGCGCGTCGCGGACCGCAAGTACGACCCGATCGTGTGGCTGGGCAACAAGCTCTTCCGCCGGGACAAGTAGGGCTTTTCTCCTCGACGCTCGCGAACCGTGCTCCGGGCCGGTTCGCGAGCGTCTTCACGTGTCGGCGTGCCATGGTGGGGGCATGGAGATCGAGCTGCTGCCGCCGTCCGCCGGCTCCGCGGTGATCGAACGCGTCGCGGGGCTGGTCAACCAGGTCTACGCCGAGTCCGAGAAGGGGCTCTGGCGGGGGAGCACCGACCGGACGTCCGCCGAGGAGGTGGCCGGGTTCGTGCGAGCCGGGGAGATCGCCGCCGCCTTCGTGGAAGGTGATCTCGCCGGAGCGGTGCGGATCCGGCGGCTGGACCAGGCGACCGGCGAGTTCGGCATGCTCGCCGCCGATCCGGCGTGCCGGGGCCTCGGCGTCGGCCGGGAACTCGTGCGGTTCGCCGAGCAGGCGAGCCGGACCGCCGGGTGCCGTGAAGTGCAGCTCGAACTGCTCGTGCCGCGGGAATGGACGCATCCGTCGAAGCAGTTCCTGGCCGAGTGGTACGGCCGGCTCGGCTACCGCGTGACGCACCGCGCCGACCTCGCCGAGGACTACCCGCACCTCGCGCCCGCGCTGGCCACGCCGTGCGATTTCCTCGTTTACCGCAAGGAGCTCGCGTGACGGTCCTCGCCGGGGCGCGGGTGTTCGATCCCGAAACCGGGGAGACCACCCGCGCGGACGTCCGGCTGGACGGCGACCGGATCGCCGAGGTCGGGCCGGGGCTCGACGGCGAGCGTGCCGACTGCTCGGGCGGGCTGCTGATCCCCGGGCTCATCGACTGCCACGTGCACGTGGCCTTTCCCCGGCCCGAGCCGTTGCCCCGCAGTGCGCGGATCCTCGAAGCCGTGCCGGTGTTGCGCGGGCTGCTGGCGCGCGGGATCACCACGGTCCGGGACGCCTGGGGCGCCGATGCCGGGCTCCGGCACGCGCTGCGCGAAGGCTGGATCGCCGGGCCCGACCTGCTGATCAGCCTCCGTCAGCTGGGCCCGACCGGCGGGCTCGGCGACAGCTGGGAGCCGCCCGCGGGCGCCGTCGACCACTTCGGCGACCCGTCGCTGCCGGACCCGCTGTTCGACGGGCCGGACGCGGCGCGCGCGGCGGTCCGCCGGATGGTGCGCGCGGGGGCCGACTGGATCAAGGTCGGCGCGAGCGGCGCGATGCGGGCGGTGCGCGAGCGGGCCGACGTCCGCCCGACCGACGACGAGCTCGCCGCGCTCGTCGACGAGGCCCGCCGCTGCGGCCGGGACGTCCTGGCCCACGCGCACACCTCCGCCGCGGTCGTCTCGGCCGCCCGCGCCGGCGTGCGCAGCGTCGAGCACGGCACCTTCCTCGACGACGACGCCGTGGCCGCGCTGGAGAACGCCTGGTACGTGCCGACGCTCTCGCCGATCAGCGCCAGCGAGTTCGCCGAGACGCACCGCCGCTCGCTTCGCTTGGCCGCGGAAGCGGGCGTCCGCGTCGCCGCGGGCTCGGACCTCGCCCCGCGTCCCCATGTCGACTTGACGACCGAGCTGCGGCTGCTGGCCGCGGTGCTCGGCGAGGCGGCCGCCCTGAAGGCGGCCACCTCCGAAGCGGCACGGTTGCTGCGCCTCGACGACGACCGCGGCCGCATCGAGCCGGGCCTGCGGGCCGACCTGGTGCTGCTGGACGGCACGGATCTCGACGTGACCGACCTGCCCGGGCGGATCCGGGCGGTCTGGCACGACGGGAGACGCGTCAGCGCAGCGAGCTGAGCAGCGCGCTCCAGGCGGGGTGGGGAACGGCCAGGTGCCCGGCGCCGGGCGCCTTGGAGTCGCGGACCGCGGTGGATCCGGTGTCGAGAGCCACTTCGACGCAGGTGCTGTGTTCGGTGCCGGCATCGCTGTGACTGCTCTTGAACCACCTCGGCCCGCCACCGGTCACTCCTTCATGCGCTCGAACTCGTCCGCCAGCCGGATCAGCACCTCCCTCGATTGCCCCTCGGAAAGGGCCGCTTGTTCCAGCCTCGTGGCCAGGACGTAGAACGCCTCGACCGCGACCCGATCGTCGATGAACAGGCCCGCCGCGTAGGTTTCCTCGTAGACGACCGGCGGATGCTCGGGGAACTCCAAGATGGTGAACCGGCTGCCCACGAGGTGGTAGGGGAGTGCGGATTCGGGCAGGACCCTGATGGTGCAGTGCGGCAGGTTGGTCGACAGCACGAGGTACTGCAGCTGCTCGTGCATCAGCGCCGGATCGCGGACGATGGTCCGGAGGCTGCGTTCGTAGATGAAGTAGAGGCAGCGCGGCGGATTCTGCCGCTGCAGGAGCTGCTGCCGGTCGAGCCGAGCCTGCACGAGGAACTTGATGCGGTCCGCGGTGTAACGCCCGGTCAGTTCGTGGAGCTCCTTCACGTAGTCTTCGGTCTGCAGCATGCCCGGGATGGCGGTCGGGCTGTGCGAGACGACCGTGTCGGCCAGGTTTTCCTGGATGACGAGGGACTTCATCGGATCGACGAGCTTGTCGAAGGAAGGCCGCACCCAGTACAGGTCGCTGGGCGGCTTGGTCAGCTCGAGGAGCCGTGCGCGTTCGGCGGCCTTGGTGCCGCAGTGGGCGAGGTAGATCGCCGCGTCGATCGGCGAGATGCTGCGGCCGTTCTCCCAGGCCGACACCTTGGACGCCGACCAGTCCGCGCGGCGGGCCACCTCGCGCAGGGTCATCCGTTTCAGCTCGCGCTGGCTCTTGAGTTCGAAGGCCATTTCGCGCGTGCGCACCGTGCTCTTTTCGGTCATGCCCCGCACGCTAGAGGGGGCCTCCGACAAAACCGGGCAGGCCGCGCGCGGATTCACCGCAAGGAGGTCGTTGTTCTGGCTGTGTGACAACGGAATCCGCCTGCGAAGCGCTGTGAAGCTGCTTCGCGCACTGAAGCTGCTTCGTGCTTTCTTAAGCGAGCTTAGGCGTCGGAACGAAAGCTGCGATTGGCGAGGAGGAAAAGCGCGCCGGGTGAGGGAATCGGTTTACGGAATCGAATCGGCCGGTTTCCGGCGGCGGCCCTCGAGCGACAGTGGAGCATTACGGTGGTGCCTGGACGGGTCTTTCACTCGGCGGATGTGTTGGTCGCCCTACTCAGCCAGCCGCCGAAAGATCCGCCCCCTCGCCTCAGACCCCGCCGGCCGACCCGCGACAGCTAACCGAGCGCGCGACCGCCGTCGACCAGCAGGCGCTGGCCGGTGATGAACCCGGCCTCCTCCGACGCGAAGAAGCTCACCGCCGCGGCGACGTCCTCCGGGGTGCCCAGCCGCCCCACCGGCACGCCGGCCAGGTAGGCCGCGCGCTCGGCGTCCGGGACGTCCGCGTGGCGCTCCACCGGGACGAAACCCGGGGCCACCGAATTGACCGTGATGCCGTCCGGGGCCAGCTCGCGGGCCCACGCCCGGGCCAGGCCGACCTGGGCGGCCTTGGCCGTCGCGTAGGCCGAGCGGCCGGGGGGCGGGCGCTCGGCCACCTCCGAATCGATGTGGACGATCCGGCCGTACCCGCGGGCGCGCATGCCCGGGAGGACCGCGTGGCCCAGCAGCATCGGCGACCGCACGAAGAAGTCGAGGTGGCCCAGGTGGTCCGCCCAGTCCACATCGGACAGGAAGGCGTCCGGCTGGGGGCCGGTCGCGTTGACGACCAGGACGGTGATCGAGCCCAGCAGCGCCGTCACCGCGTCGACCAACTCGCCCACCTGGTGCCGGTCGGTCACGTCGGCGGCGAAGGCGACGGCCTTGCCGCCCTCGGCGAGGATCTCCGCCGCGGCGGTCTCGAGGCCGGGATCGTCGTGCAGGGCGTTCACCGCCACGGCGAACCCGTCGCGGGCCAGCCGCCGCGCGATCACCCGTCCGAGGCCCCGTGAACTGCCGGTCACCAGTGCGACACCCATGCTGCCGACGCTAGGGGAGACGCCGGGACACGACAAGGCCCCCGGGACGGATCCCGGGGGCCTCGAACGGGTGACTCAGGCCGACGCGGCCACGAGGTCGTCGGCCGCGGTGGGCGGCCCGGTCACGACCTTCTTGTTGCGCCGGTTGCGCCGCTCCAGGTACGTCGCCAGCGCCGTCAGCAGCAGGCACATCACGACGTAGAGGCCGGTCGCCACGATCGTCGACGGCACGATCGGCCGCCCGAACGTGCCCTGCGAACCGATGTAGCGCGCGTAGTACAGCAGCTCCTGGAACGTGATGATGAAGCCGAGCGCGGTGTCCTTGAGCAGCACGACCAGCTGGCTGATGATCGTCGGCAGCATCGCCCGGATCGCCTGCGGCAGCAGGACCAGGAACATCACCTGCGTCTTGCGCATGCCCAGCGCGTACGCGGCTTCGCTCTGGCCCGTCGGCAGCGACTGGATGCCCGCGCGGAAGACCTCCGCGAGCACCGAGCCGTTGTACAGCGTCAGGCCGAGCACCACGCCGAGGAACGGCGTCGTCGGCACGCCGGCGGTCGGCAGACCGAAGTAGAACAGGAACATCAGGATCAGCGCGGGGATGGCGCGGAAGAACTCCACGACGAACCCGGCGATCCGGCGGATCCACGCGTGGTCGGACAGCCGGCCCGCCGCGAAGATGGCACCGAAGACCAGGGCGAGCACAGCCGCGGCCGCGAACGCCTGGAGAGTCTGGAGCACCGCGTTGGCGAGGTCCTCCTGGACCTGCGCGTACTGGAGCCACTCCCACTTCCGCGCGGTGAACTGGCCGCTGTCGTAGAAGCGCCAGCCGATGAACGCGAGGAACGCGAGGACCACGACGGTGCCGACGACCGCGTAGGTCCGGTAGCGCAGCCGGGCGCGCGGGCCCGGGACGTCGAACAGCACGTTGCTCATCGGGCCACGCTCCAGCGCTTCTCCAGGCTGCGTTGGGCGAACGACAGCACGGTGACCAGGACGATGAAGCCGAGGGCGACCCACAGCAGGCCGATCAGCTGGTTCTCGCCCCGCTCGGACAGGTACGAGCGGATCGCGCCGGCTTCGGCGACGGAGAAACCGGCGGCGATGGTGGTGTTCTTCAGCAGCGCGATCAGGGTGCTGATCAGCGGCGGGACGACCGACCGCAGTGCCTGCGGCAGCACGACCTGGCCGAGGATCTGGGCGAAGGTGAGCCCCAGCGCCCGGCCCGCCTCCGCCTGGCCGACCGGCACGGTGTTGATGCCCGAGCGCACGACCTCGCAGATGAACGCCGAGGTGTACACGGTGAGGGCGACCACCGCGGCCGGGAAGTAGTCGAGCTTGACGATGTCGAGCAGCGGATAGGCGAACACGAAGAACGCGAACACCAGGGTGAGCGGGGTGTTCCGGGCGATCGTCACGTACGCCGTGCCGACGGCTCGGAAGACGGGGACCGGGCTCACCCGCAGCATGGCCAGGATCGTGCCCCAGACGAGGCTGCCGACGGCCGAGAGCAGGAACAGTTCGATCGTGGTGAGGAAGAACGGACCGAACAGGTCCAGGTTGTTGAGCAGGACGTCCATGGAGCCTTCCCGCGTCCGTTTCTTTCAAGCGGTGGTCAGGTGGTGGATGTGGGAAGGCCGGCGGACCGGGAAACCCGATCCACCGGCCTCGGTGTCACGTCAGTACTTCTCGAGGGTCGGAAGCTTGGCGTCCGAGCCCGACTTGCCGAGGGTGGCGTCGTAGATCTTCTTCCAGGTGCCGTCGTCCAGCGACTTCTGCAGGATCTCGTTGATCTTGTCGCGCAGGACCTTGTCGTCCTTGTTCAGGCCGATGCCGTACTTCTCGGTCGAGAACGTCTTGCCGACGACCTTCAGGTTGTCCGGGTCCTGGGCGGCGAAGCCCTTCAGGATCGCGTCGTCGGTCGTGACCGCGTCGACGTCCTTCGACAGCAGCTTCTCGACGCACTGGGAGTACTTCTGGAACTCGACGATGTTGCCGGGTTCGGTCAGGTTCTCCGAGCGGACCTTCTGGATCGGGGTCGAACCGGTGACCGAGCAGACCTTCTTGCCCTTGAGGGTCTCCTTGCCGGTGATCGACGTGTCGTCCTTGCGCACGAGCAGGTCCTGGCCCGCGACGAAGTACGGGCCGGCGAAGGAGACCAGCGCCTTGCGCTTGTCGGTGATCGAGTAGGTGCCGACGTAGTAGTTCACGTCGCCGTTCGCGATCGTCTGCTCACGCGCGCCGGAGTCGACCGTGCGGAAGGTGATCTTCTCGGGGTCGAAGCCGAGGCCGGCCGAGACGAGCTTGGCGATCTCGACGTCGAAGCCGCCGAACTTGCCGGTCGTCGGGTCCTTCTGGCCGAGGCCGGGCTGGTCGTCCTTGGCGCCGACGGTCAGCGCGCCCGCCGCCTTCATCTTCGCGAACACCGGGGAGCCGGCCAGGTCGACGCCGGTCGCGACCGGGTACGTCGGCAGCGCCGCGGCGTTCGTGCCGCTCTGCTCGCCCGAGCCCGGCGTGGCCGGCGTGCCTTCCTTGCCGCAGGCGGTCAGCGTGGTCAGCGCCAAGCCGCCGGCGAGCAGTCCCACCGCGAGGGTGCGGATCCTCATGTGAATCTCTCCTGTGTGTCGTCACCCGAGACGCGCACGGCGCCGCGGAACGTTTCTCAGTGGGTAAGGATCTTGCCGAGAAAGTCCTTCGCGCGCTCGCTCTTCGGCGCGGTGAAGAACTCTTCGGGCGTCGTGTCCTCGACGATCTCGCCGTCGGCCATGAAGATCACCCGATCGGCTGCCCGCCGGGCGAAGCCCATCTCGTGGGTGACGACGAGCATCGTCATGCCGTCCTTCGCCAGGCCGGTCATCACGTCGAGGACCTCCTGGACCATCTCCGGGTCCAGCGCCGAGGTCGGCTCGTCGAACAGCATGACCTTGGGGCGCATCGCCAGGGCCCGCGCGATGGCGACGCGCTGCTGCTGCCCGCCCGAAAGCTGCGCCGGGTACTTGTCGGCCTGGTTGGCGATGCCGACGCGCTCCAGCAGTTCCATCGCCGTCTTGCGGGCTTCGGCCTGCGGGGTCTTGCGGACCTTCGTCGGCGCGAGCATGACGTTCTCGACGATGGTCTTGTGCGCGAACAGGTTGAACGACTGGAACACCATGCCGACGTCGGCCCGCAGCGCGGCCAGGGCCTTGCCCTCGGCGGGCAGCGGGACGCCGTCGACGGCGATCTCCCCCGAATTGATCGGCTCGAGCCGGTTGATCGCCCGGCACAGGGTCGATTTGCCCGACCCGGACGGGCCCAGCACCACGACGACCTGGCCGCGAGGCACCTCGAGCGTGATCTCCCTGAGCACGTGCAGGTCGCCGAAGTACTTGTTCACGGCGGACGCCTTGATCATCGGCGCCGCCACCTCCGCGGTCATCTGGCCTCCCGGGTCGTTCGTGCAAATCGGGCATGGGTCACCACGCGATGGCGAGAACCTACCGTTGCGGCACCCGCTCGCAAGGCCGCTTGAGCAATACTTAGGGTTTCAACTGAGTATCGATGTCCGGTTCGGGGTGTCCCGCCGCCCGCGCCACCTCTCCTCACGGAGAGTGACCGTCCGGGTGGCCGGTGCGGGTCCGGCCCGGACGTCCTAGAGTTCGTCGCTACCGGCCGGTGGAGCAGGTCACCATGGGAGGCGGACGGGTGCGGGTGCTGCTGGTGGAGGACGACGACCGGGTCGCGGGCGCCCTCATCCCGGCGCTGACCCGCCGCGGCCTGGCGATCGCCCGGCTGGCCACCGGCGCCGGGGTGCTCGACCGCGTGCACGAGGTCGACGTCATCCTGCTCGACCTCGGCCTGCCGGACATCGACGGCGTGACGCTCTGCCGCCAGATCCGCGCCGTCAGCGACGTCGCGATCATCGTCGTGTCGGCGCGTGGCGAGGTCGACGACCGGATCCAGGGCCTGCGCGCGGGCGCCGACGACTACCTGGTCAAGCCCTACGACGTCGAGGAACTGCTCGCCCGGGTCGAGGCCGTGCGCCGGCGGCGGGGGGAGCACACCACGGCCGAACCGGTGGTGATCCGGGTCGGGGACGTCAGCGTCGACCTGTCCCGGCACGAAGTGCTGGTCGACGGGAAGGCGGTCGCCCTGTCCCGCAAGGAGTTCCAGGTGCTGGCGCTGGTGGCGGGTGCTCGCGGCGCGGTGTGCTCGCGCGAGCACGTGCTCACCGAGGTGTGGGGGCACCGCGGCCCGGCGGAGAGCCGTTCACTGGACGTCCACGTCGCGACGCTGCGGACGAAGCTGGGCCGCCCGGCGCTGATCGAGACGGTCCGCGGGGTCGGGTACCGGCTCGGCGGCCAGGTCACCAGGAGCTGAGGAGCGTGCGCGTCCGGCTGCAGGGCATCGTGCTGACGCTGGTCGCGTTGCTGGTGTTCGGCCTGGGCGTCCCGCTCGCCAGGAGCATCGCCGCCGGCGCGCAGCAGGACCTGTTCCTCGACCGGCTCACCGACACCGCCCGGTTCGCGTCCCTGGCCCAGCGCCCGCTGCTGGACAACAAGCCGTTCCTGCTCGAACCCGACCTGCGCCGCTACAACGAGGTGTACGGCGTCCGGGTGGCGGTCGTCGACCAAGACGGCAAGCTGGTCACCTCGGCGCTCGGGCCGTCCGCGGCGCGGATCGACCTGAAGGCGGAGCGGTTCAGCGGGCCGATCAACGAGGCGCTCGCCGGCCGCCGGTCCCAGCCCGCCGGCGTGCTGATGCCGTGGGATTCGACGCCCCTGGTGCTCGCCGAGCCGGTGCTGGCGGACGGCGAGGTGCACGGCGCGGTGCTCACCGTGTCCGACACCGGTGCCGAGCGCGCCGACGTGCTGTGGTGGTGGCTGCTGCTGGCCGCGGGCGGAATCCTCGCCTTCACGCTCGCGCTGGCCGTGGCGGTCCCGGTGGTCCGGTGGATCCTGCGCCCGGTGCAGCGGCTCGACGACGCGACCGGGGCGCTGGTGGCGTCGGTGATCGGCGGGCGGGAAGCCGAGCCGGTGGGCGAGGGCGGCGGGCCGCCGGAACTGCGTCAGCTCGGCCGCTCCTTCGACCGGATGGCCGAGAGCGTGTCCGGTGCGCTGGCCGCGCAGCGTGCGTTCGTCGCCGACGCCTCCCACCAGCTGCGCAACCCGCTGACCGCGCTGAAGATCCGGCTCGGCAACCTTGAAGGCCACGTCGACGACGAACCGGCCGCCGCCGACCTGGAGGCCGCGCGGATCGACGCGGGCCGGCTGCACCAGATCTTGGACGGGCTGCTTTCGATGGCCCGCGCCGAGGCGTCCGGCGGCGAACTGGACCCGGTGGTGCTGGACGAGGTCGTCGCCGACCGGGTCGCCGACTGGACGGTGGTCGGCGAGGCGCGGGACGTGCGGCTGCTCGTCGACACGGCCGGCGACGGCGCGCGGGTGCGCATGCCGCCGCGCGGCGCGGAGACGATCCTGGACGCGCTGCTCGACAACGCGCTGAAGTTCACCGCGGCGGGCACCGAGATCCGGATCGCGGTGGCCCGGGACGGCGACCGGGTGCGGTTGTCGGTGCGCGACCACGGGCCGGGGCTGCGGCCCGACGAGCTCGACCGCGCACGCGACCGGTTCTGGCGTAGCCCGGCCCACCAGAACGTGCCCGGCTCGGGCCTGGGCCTGGCGATCGTCAGCGAGCTCGTCGCGCACTCCGACGGCGAACTGGAGCTGGCCCTGCCCGAGGGCGGCGGCCTGCGGATCACGATGACGTTCCCGGTCGCCTGAGGACGCGGGCTACGTCTTCTGCGCCCGGTAGTAGCGCAGCGCGCCCGGGTGCAGCGGGATCGGCTGGGTCTCGATGCCCGGGTGCACGTCGATCGACAGCGCCGCCGAGTTGGCTTGCGCGAGCTGGCTGCGGGCGTCGAACAGGCCGCGGACCAGTGCCTCGGCGACGTCGTCGGGCATGGATTTCGGGACCACCAGGAAGTTCGGCACCACCAGCGTGGTCACCGGCAGGAGCTGGTTGTAGATGCTCGCCGGGATGGTCGCGGTGCCGTAGACCTCGGTGATCGCCTGCATCTTCGGCATCAGGTCGGCGATGTCGAGCAGCCGCACCGAGCTCTTGTAGCCCGCGAGCGTCGGCGTCGGCAGCCCGCCGGACCAGAAGAACGCGTCGACCTCGCCGTTCAGCAGCGCCGCGATGGAGTCTTCGAGGCCGCGGGTGCTCTTGGTGACCGAGTGGGTCAGGCCGGCCACGTCCAGCAGCTTGCTGGCGATGTACTCGACGCCGGACGCCGGCGAGCCGATCGCGATCCGGTGCCCGCGCAGCTGGGCCACCGACCGGATGGGGGAGTCGGCGCGGACCACGACGTGCAGGTAGTCGTCGTGGATCCGGGCGAGCGCGGCCAGGTCGGGCCGGGCCTCGTACCGGTCCGCGGCGACGTCGGCGGCGACGAAGGCGACCTCGGCCTGGCCGGCGAGCACCTTGGCGATGTTGTCGGGCGAGCCCTGGGTCTGCAGCACCTGCGGCCGGTCGATGTCCAGGCCGGTCTGCCAGGCGGTGGCCAGGGTCTGGGCGAGCTTGTAGTAGACGCCACCGGGGTTGCCCGCGGCGATCCGCAGGCGGAGGCCGTCGAAACCGGCGGTGCAGGCGGTGAGCACCAGCAGGAGGGCGGCCGCCATCGCGAGTCCGCGCGTCCGCCGGCTGCTGGCCACCCGCTGATCGTGCCAGACTCCGCGCCGTCCGGGCAGCTCAGCCGCCGGCGCACCGGGCCGCCGGTCGGCTTCCGCCGGACGAACCCCGCGGCCGTGACCGCGAGGTTCAGGGCTCAGGTGGGTGCGGCGGCCGGCCGCGGCACCCCGGCTACCTGTCTTCCCGAAGCCGCAGCACCGCGTAGAGGACGTCGTTGACGGGCGTCGGAATGCCGGCTTCCCGGCCGAGCCGCACCACGGCGCCGGTCCAAGCGTCCGATTCGGACGGACGCCCGGCGGCGATGTCGCGCTGCAGCGACGTCGTGCCCTCGGCCGGTTGCCCGTCCAGGAACGCCAGGGTGGCGGCGACGACGCCGGTGGGCAGATCGACGCCGGAAGCGCGGGCCAGCTGTTCGATCTCCGCCATGGCGGCGTGCAGCGTCCGCCGGGTTTCGGGGTGGTGGCGCAGCTCGCCGAACGTGGCGCCGGTGACCGCGCCCAGCCCGCCGGCCGGGGCGATGAACAGGAATTTCGCCCACAGGTCGGCCCAGATGTCCGCCGGGGGAGTGGTGCCGATCCCGGCGCCGGCGAACGCGGCGCGGATCCGCTCGACCCGCTCGCTCGCCCGGTTGTCCCACTCCGCGACGTCGAGCGAGCCCGCGCCGCCGACGTGCCGGATGGTGCCCGGCCCGGCGAGCGCGGCGATCACCTTCGCCACGCCGGGGAGGACCGCGTCCTTGCCGAGCACCCGGGCGACCTGCGCCGGGGCCTCGACCCCGTTCTGCAGGGTGATCACGGCGGTGTCCGCGTCCACCACGGGCGCAAGGGCGGCCACGGCGGCATCGAGCTGCCAGGTCTTCACCGCCAGCAGGACGGCGTCGGCGGTGCCGAGCTCCGCCGGGTCGCCGGTGGCGTGGACGGGCAGGGTGGTGGCTTCGGGGCCGAGCACGGTGAGGCCGCGCTCGCGCAACGCCGTGAGGTGCTCGCCGCGGGCCAGGAAGGAGACGTCGTGTCCGGCGGCGGTGAGCCGGGCCCCGAAGAACCCGCCCAGACCGCCCGCGCCGATGATCGCAAATTTCACCCGTCCTACGTTACCGGTTGAAGGGGTAACAGGGAAGGCCGGTAACCTCCACGGCGTGGGAGACAAGCAGGGATTCCGCTTCCACGGCGGGCGGCCGTCGGTGAACTTCACCGCCACGGTCGGCATGCGGTGGCGCGACGGCGGGTTCGAGCGCCTGACCGACCCCGCGGCGCTGGGCCGCTGGTTCACCGAAGCGGGCCTGACCCCGGTTGATCCGGCCTGCTCGGCGGCGGACCTGGCGGCGGCCCGCGAGCTGCGGGAAGCCGTCTACCGCTTGCTGCGCACCCAGCTGGACGAGGGCCTCGCGCAGCCCGAGGACATCGCGACCGTGAACCGGTGGGCGGCGCAGCCGCCGCCCGTCACCGCCCTGCACGCCACCCCGGCGGGCCTGCGGGCGCAGCCGGTCTCGGCGACCGTGCCGTCCCTGCTGGGGCTGCTCGCCGCGGACGCGATCGCGGTGCTCGGCGGCGACGACGCCGCCCGCCTGCGCGAGTGCGCCAACCCCGAGTGCTCGCTGCTGTTCCTCGACACTTCACGAGCGGGCGCGCGCCGCTGGTGCTCCATGAGCGCGTGCGGCAGCCGCGAGAAGATGCAGCGGTACCGGTCCGCCGACCGGTGAGGTCCCGGCTCGCCGGGCGGTCAGGGACGCGCCGTCAAATGGAGGATCGGCTCCCCGGCTTCGTCACCCGCGGGATCGCCGACGACGGCCGAGAATCCCGGTGTCTCGAGCACCAAACCGTCCGCCGTCTCCCGGACTCCGACGGTGAACGGCACATCGGGATGCGGCCCGTACCGCACCGCGAACACCGACGCTCCCGGCGGAGAATCGGGGAGGGGGCCCGCCAGGACGTGGTTCGTCTCCGTCACCCGGTGCCAGCCCGTGTCCGGGTTGCCGTAGCCGCGGGGGTCGTCGGCCAGGGAAAACGCCAGCTGCTCCTGGGTCAGGCCGATCGTTTCCGGGCTGTTGAAGCTCGTTCGGCCCGCCGGTGGGTTGACCACCTTCAACGTCGCTCCCGAGGTGATGGCCAGGCGGCCCGCGAGGAGCGTGCCGTTGGTGTGCAGCACCGCGCCGGGGGTGCTCAGGTCGAACGGTGCTCCGGCCGGTTCGGCCACCGTGAGGATCTTGCGTTGCCCGGCCTCCGTTTCCTCCGTGTACGGCAGCCCGGCGAGGAAGTCGCACGCCTCCGCCGGGACCACCGCGAACAGCGTCATCCGGGTGCCGTCGGTCACGAACAGCTGCTGGACGCTCAGCATGACCTGGTCCCGGGTGACCACCGCCTTGGTCACCAGCCGGGCGGCGAGGTCGCCGTCCCGTGCGTCGCGGAGGCGGACCGGGCCGAGCGGGCGGGTGAGCAGCGTCCGGTGCCCGTCGGCGTAGCTCAGGACCGGTCCGATCCCGTGCTGGCCGGTCACGACGGACTCGATCACCGCGGCGTGGCCGGCGTCGATCAGGTACGGCGTGTGGCTTTCCGTCAACGACACCGACGTCGTGCGGTGGCGCAGCGAATACGGCGTCGTGACGGGGAAAGCGGGCGCGCCGTGCCACGTGCTCCCGTCCTGGTACAGCCAGACCGTCGTGAACGCGAAATGCCCGCTCGGTGCCCCGGTTTCCGCCACCGGGTAATAGGGGACGCGGCGGTCGCCGAGGTAGCGGCCGAGGTCGGTTCCCAGGTGCGCGCTGAAGTAGCGGAGGCCGAGCAGGCCCTCGGCGCCGCAGTGCTGTTCGCTGTAGCGGGGGCCGCCGTAGTCGAAGCCGCGTGCGGAGAGACGGCAGTCGAGGTGGCGGGCGATCTCCGCGCCGTCGTCGAGGAACAGCCGGTCCGCGGTGACGCGGTGGGCCTGGGCCAGGAAGGACAGCGAGATCGGCAGGTAGTTCTGATCGTGGCCGGCGCCGTGCTCCGCCGGCAGCGCGAAGCCGCGGTCGGTCACCCGCGCCGGCCTGATCACGTCGGTGTACAGCCGCATGGCCGCCGCGGTGACGCGGTTGCCCTCGTCGTCCCGGGAAACCCGGCCGAGGTGGCGGCCGAGCATCAGGCCCGCGACGACCGCGCCGAGTGCCTGGTTGCCCGTCTGCTGGGGGTTGAACACGCTCGCTTCGGTCAGCCACCGCCAGTACCCGAGCGCCAGTTCCGTCACCTCGGCGTACTGGGCGCCGGTGAGCAGGCCCTCGCCGAGCTCCAGGACGTCGACGGCGTGCAGCATCGCCCACACCGTGCTCGGCCAGTCGCCGAACGGGTGCTCGCCGTCCCCCGGCAGGTACCGCGCGTACGGCAGGCCGCTATTGCGGACGCGCAGGAACGGCTCCCCGGGGTTGTCGTGCCGGAACACCCGGTTCGCCAGGAAGAAGTCCAGGCCGCGGCGCACCGCACCGGCGAACGCGGGATCGTCCGGTGCGCGGCGCCGCCAGGCCAGGCAGAGCAAGGAGAGCACACCGAGGCCCAGGTCTCCGACGTCGTCGTCGGCTGCGGGGTCCTCGAAGTTGCCGTCCGGCTGCTGCGCCGCGAGCGCGGCACCCGCCGCTGCGTCCAGGACGGCGTCGAGATGAGCGGGGTCGTCGGGCAGGTCGTGCGAGCTCGCGTGCTGGCTCGGCAGCAGGATCGGATCCATCCGCTTCGCAGGCTCCCCCGCCGTCCTGGGCACCGGACCGGTCGACATGGTCAGAAAGCGCTTTCCGGGCGACTTGCCCACTGCAGACCGGAAAACGGTGATGCGGCTGGGACCCGCACTTGGTTAAGTAGTAAACAAACGAACCCGCACGTTGTCAACGGATCGGATCGCAGCGGCGCGAGCGGCGAACGGCATTCGACAAATTCACTTCGCGAAAGCAGGGGTGCAGATGGCGAAATCGGGCATCGGTGACCGCGCCGGCGAGGTTTTCGCCGCCCTGGCGGCCGCCGGCCGGGCCACCCGGCCGCAGCTCGCGGTGGCCTGCGGGCTGTCGAAGCCGACGGTCTCCCTGGTGATGGCGGAGCTCGAAGCCGCGGGGCTCGCCGAGCGCAGCGGCCGTTCGTCGGGGGCGACCGGGCGGACCGCGGCGGTCTACCGGCTGGGCCCCCGGGCGGGGTACGTGCTGGCGGTGGACCGGGGATCGACGCAGGTGGCGCTGCGGGCCACCACGCTCGGCGGGGAACTGCTCGACGAAGAGCAGACCGCGCGGCCCGCTTCCGCAGCCGCCATGGTGGAGGCCGTGCTTCGCCGCGGGAGCGCGCGCGGCCCGCTTCGTGCCGTGGTGGTGGCCGTGTCCGATGTGGTCTCCCCGCCCGGTCGCGGTGAGCCGGCGACCATGGCGCGGGTCCGGGACGCGGTGGCTTCGCTCGGGCTGCCCGCCGGCGCGGCCGTGCGCACCGAGAACAACGTCAACTGCGCGGCGATCGCCGAACTGGCCGAAGGTGCGGGCAGAGACCACGACAGCTTCGTGTTCCTGCAGGTCGGCGTGGCGATCGGCGCGGGTGTCGTGCTCGGGCGCCGGCTCGTGCGCGGGGCGAGCGGTGCGGCGGGGGAGGTCGCCCGTTTGGCGTACCCGTGGGCGGACGACCGGCTGCCGGTCCGGGACGCCCTGGAAGCGCGGCTCGGCTCCCGGACGCTGTTGCGCCGCGCCCGTGGCCGATGGCCGGGACGCCCGGAGCCGGCGCCGCGGACGGCCGCCGCGCTGTTCGCGCTGGCGGAGAACGGGGACCCGGTTGCGCTCGAGATCGTCGCGGAACACGCCGAAGCCGTGGGAAACCTGGCCGTGTCGATCTGCGCGGTCGTCGACCCCGGCTTGATCGTGCTGGGCGGCGGGGTGGGGCGGAACAAGCTGCTCCGGCCCGGCGTCGTCGCCGCCGTCGACCGGCTCAGCTGGCCGACCGAGGTCGTGGTGAGCGAGCTGGGTGCCCGCGCGACCGTGCTCGGCGCCGCGCACCTGGCCAGGGAGACGGGCATCCGCGCGGTGCTGGACGAGGGGTGAACGAGCCGTCGTTGACAGCGGCGGAGGGCGCTGCCTAGAGTGCCGAGAAAGCGCTTCCAGCTCCCTGGGACGGAACTCCTGGAACCGCGTGCGTCGGAAGATGTGCCACGGCAGCGGTGCTGCCGGTCCACGCTGGAGTCCCGGGAGCAGCCGATGTCGCCGTCAGCCGAAGCAGCAACCCAGCCCGCCGAAGCGGGTGCCGGGATCCCGCCGGCGGCGAAACCCGCGCCTGCCCGTCGCCGCCGGAAGCGGCACAAGGACAACCGGGCGGCCTACGCCTTCCTTTCGCCGTGGTTCCTCGGGATCTTCGGGTTCGTCCTGCTGCCGATGGCGTACTCGCTGTACCTGTCGCTGACGAAGTTCGACCTGCTGAGCTCGCCGCAGTGGGTGGGCTTCCGGAACTACCTGGCGATGTGGCAGGACGAGAAGTTCCTGCACTCGGTCAAGGTCACGCTCACCTACGTCGTTTTTTCGGTGCCGCTCAAGCTCGCGGCCGCACTCGTCGTCGCCGCGGTGCTGAACCGGGGCCTGCGCGCGCTGGGGTTCTACCGTTCGGTCTTCTACCTGCCGTCGCTGCTCGGGGCGAGCGTCGCGGTGTCGGTGATGTGGCGGCAGATCTTTTCGCAGCAGGGACTGCTGAACCAGGTGCTGGGCTTCTTCGGCATCCGCGGCGCGGACTGGATCGGGGACCCGCGGTTCGCGCTGTGGACCCTCGTCCTGTTGTCGGGCTGGCAGTTCGGTACCCCGATGCTGATCTTCCTCGCCGGGCTCAAACAGATCCCGAAGGAGCTGTACGAGGCGGCGGAACTGGACGGGGCCGGCCGGATCCGGGTGTTCTTCCGGATCACCGTGCCGATGCTGTCGCCGGTGATCTTCTTCAACCTGGTCCTGGAGACGATCAACGCGTTCCAGACGTTCACCCCGGCGTACGTGGTCAGCGGCGGACTCGGCGGGCCGATCGATTCGACCATGCTGTACACGCTTTACCTCTACCGCAAGGGATTCACGAGCTTGCAGATGGGTTACGCCTCGGCGATGGCGTGGGTCCTGTTCGTGGTGATCGGCCTCTTCACCGCGCTCTACTTCGCGTCGTCACGGCGCTGGGTCACCTACGCGGACTGAACACACCACGGCCGAAAGGACCGAGATGGCCAGCAAGACCACGAAGACCCACTGGCGCGCGCACGCGGTGCTGCTCGCCGGGGTCGTGGTGATGATCTACCCGCTGGTGTGGCTGGTGGGGGCTTCGTTCAAGCCGGAGAACCAGATCTTCAGCACGCTCGACCCCATCCCGTGGCACTTCACGCTCGAAAACTACCTCGGCGGCTGGACCGCGACGGGGACGTCGTTCACCGTCTACCTCACGAACTCGGCGACCATCGCGCTCTGCGTGGTGATCGGCAACATCGTTTCCTGCTCGCTCGCCGCCTACGCGTTCGCCCGGCTCGACTTCGCCTTCCGCAGGCTCTGGTTCGGGCTGATGCTCGGAACGCTGATGCTGCCGTTCCAGGCCACGATGATCCCGCAGTACACGATCTTCTACAAACTGAACTGGATCAACACGTTCCTGCCGCTGGTGGTGCCGCAGCTGCTCGCGTTCGACTCGTTCTTCATCTTCCTGATGGTGCAGTTCATCCGGGGCATTCCCCGCGAACTGGACGAAGCGGCGGCCATCGACGGCGCCGGGCACGCCCGGGTCTTCTTCTCGGTGATCCTGCCGCTCCTGCGGCCCGCCCTGCTGACCACCGGGGTGCTGACGTTCATCTGGACGTTCAACGACTTCCTCCGCCAGCTGGTCTACCTGTCCGACAAATCGCGTTACACGGTCCCGCTGGGCCTCAATTCCTTCATCGACCGGGCGAGCGGTTCCAGCTACGGCGGAATGCTCGCGATGTCGGTGGTCACGCTCGTGCCGACGGTCGTGGTGTTCCTGGTCTGCCAGAAGCGGCTCGTCGACGGCGTCGCCAACACCGGGATCAAAGGCTGAACCCGCAACTCCACCAGCAGAAAGTGAGACCGCCATGGCACAGCACCTGTCCAGGAGGGGGTTCCTCGGGATCGCCGGGGCGGGGGTGGCCTCGGCCGCGCTCGCGGGCTGCGGTTTCGCGCCGCCCAGCACCGGATCCGGCCCCGCGGGGAACGCGCTGACCTTCCGCTGGTGGGGCGGCAACGCCCGCAACGACGCCTACCAGAAGGCGGTGAAGATCTTCACCGACAAAACCGGGATCGCCGTCACCACGCAGTATTCCGGTTACGACGGCTACTTCGACAAGCTGAACACGGAGTTCGCCGGCGGCAACCCGCCGGACATCTTCCAGATGGACACCGCCTACGTCAGCACCTACGCCGGGCGGAACGTGCTCACCGACCTGGGCACCTACATCCCCGGCACGATCGGCCTGGACACCTTGTACGCGCCGGTGCGCACGGCGGGCGCGGTGAAGGGCAAGACCTACGGCATCCCGTCCGGTTCCGGCTTCGCCCCGGTCCTCTACGACAAGACCGTCCTCGACCAGCTCAAGATCGCCCCACCGGTGGACGGCTGGACCTGGCCGGACTTCGCCGCGATCGCCACCGAGATCTCCAAGGCGTGGGGGCCCGACAAGTACGGTGCGCTGGACGCGTCGAAGGACGACTCCGGTGCGCTGCAGCCGTGGCTGCGCCAGCGCGGCAAGGACCTCTACACCGCCGACCAGTCCCTCGGGTTCGGCCCCGACGACCTGACCGAGTGGTTCACCTTCTGGGACGGCCTGCGCAAGGCCGGCGCGGTCTGCCCACCGACGCTGCTGAGCAACACCGACGCGGCGACCGGCAACCACCCGCTGATCACCGGCCAGATCGCGATGACCACCGGCTGGGGCCTGGCCCAGATGCAGCCGCTGACCCAGCACGAGCTGAAGCTGATCGTCGTGCCCCGCGGCACGAACGGCAAGACGGGCCAGGCGCTCAGCGGCGGGGTGCTGCTGTGCGTCCCGGTCAAGAGCCGGAACCCGGAGGGCGCGGCGAAGCTGATCGACTTCTTCCTCAACGACGCCGACGCGATCAAGACGATGAAGCTGCAGCGCGGGCTTCCGCCGTCGGACAAGGCGAAGAACCTCCTCGCGCCGACGGCGACGCCCACCGAGAAGGCCGACATGGACTACGGCGAGTACGTGGCCGCGGAGGTCGCCAAGGACGCCCTCCCCACCGCGCCGACCGCGCCCCCGGGCTACGGCGACGTCAAGACCGCCCTCGACTCGGCGGCCAAGCAGATCGCGTTCGGCAAGATGTCGATCGCCGCCGGCGTCACCCAGTTCTTCAGCGACGCCAAGGCGGCGCTCGCCAACGCGAAGTAGGGGAACCGTGCGCATCACGGCCGTGCGGGGCACCGACCTGTTCACCGGCTCCGCCGCCGCGGCCCGCCAGGTGGTCCGGGTGACCCTGAGCGGGCCCCGGGCTCCGGCGCGGGTCCGGGTCGAGGGCAAGTGGGTGGTCACACCCGAGCCCGTCACCGCCGACGTCCGCCCGGACGGCGTGACGGTGGAAGTCGGCGTGACCTTCCAGGCTCCCGAGGGCTCCTCGCACCGGGTCACCGTGGTCGCGGAGTCGGCCGGGCGGCGCGTCACGGCCGAGGCGGACCTGGTCGTGGCGGAAACCGGCTGGACGATGTGGATGGTTTCGCACTTCCACTACGACCCGGTGTGGTGGAACACCCAGGCGGGCTTCACCGACACCTGGCTGGATCTGCCACTGGCGCAGGAAAAGCGGATGCAGTTCCAGCGGTCGGCGTTCGACCTCGTGCGCGCGCACCTGGAGGCCGCCCGCGACGACGAGGACTACCGGTTCGTGCTGGCCGAGGTCGACTACCTCAAACCGCACTGGGACACCTTCCCCGGGGACCGGCACGACCTGGTGCGGTTCCTCCGCGACGGCCGGATCGAGCTGGTCGGCGGCAACTACAACGAGGCCAACACCAACCTGACCCACCCCGAATCGACGATCCGCAACGCCGTCTACGGCGTGGGCTACCAGCGGGACGTCCTCGGCGGTGACCCGCGCTCGGCGTGGATGCTCGACGTGTTCGGCCACGACCCGGCCTACCCCGGGCTGATGGCCGACGCCGGCCTGGAGTCGAGCGCCTGGGCCCGCGGGCCCTGGCACCACGTCGGGGCAAATCGGCACACCGGCGACATCGGCCGGATGCAGTTCCCGTCGGAGTTCGAGTGGATCTCGCCGAGCGGGCGGGGACTGCTGACCGCCTACATGGCCGACCACTACGTCGCGGGGTGGGGCATCGAGCGCCAGGACACCCTCGAAGAGGCGATGGCGGAGGCCTACCGGCAGTTCAGCACGCTGCGGCGGGTGGCCGCCACGCGCAACGTGCTGCTGCCGGTCGGGCACGACCACAACATCCCGTCGCGGTTCTGCACCGAGATCCACCGCACCTGGAACGCCCGCTACGTCTGGCCCCGGTTCGTCGTCGGCCTGCCCCGGGACTTCTTCGCCGCGGTCCGCGCGGACGCGGCGGCGCGGGGCACGGCGATCAGCGTGCAGACCCGGGACATGAACCCGGTCTACACCGGCAAGGACGTCTCCTACATCGACACCAAGCAGGCCCAGCGCGCCGCCGAGGTGGCGGTGCTCGACGGGGAGCGGGCGGCCACCCTCGCCGCCCTGCTCGGGGCGCGCTACCCCCACGAAGCCCTCGACAAGGCGTGGCGCCAGCTGGTCTACGGCGCCCACCACGACGCGATCACCGGAACCGAGTCCGACCAGGTCTACCTGGACCTGCTCACCGGCTGGCGCGAAGCGGGCGAACGCGGCGGTGAGGTGCTCGAAGGCGCGATCACCGAGCTGGCCCGGCACGCGGACACGACCGGGGACGGCGTGGCCGTCTTCGTGCTCAACACGCTGTCCTGGGCCCGCGACGCGGTGACGACGGTGACGGTCACCCACCCGGAACCGGGGGTCACGGGAGCGCGCGTGGCCGACCCGCAAGGCCGACCGGTCCCCGCCGTCACCGACGCAGTCGTGCGCCACCCCGACGGCTCGCTCGCCGAGGTCACGCTGACCTTCCTCGCGACGGCGGTGCCCGCGCTCGGCTACCGGGTCTACCGGGTCCTCGACGCGGCCACCGTGCCGCCCGGGTGGACGGTCCGGCCGGGGCCGCCGTCGATCGAGAACGACGTCTTCGCCGTCGAAGCCGACCCGGCGCGCGGCGGTGCGCTCCGGCGCGTCCACGACCGGCGGGCCGGCCGGGAACTGCTGCGGGACGGCGGTCTCGCCGCCGGGCTGGTGGTCCAGGACGAGCACGCCGAGCACCCGGTGTGGGGCGAGGGACCGTGGCACCTGCTGCCGAAGGGGCCCGGCCACGGCCCCGGTGCGGCGGAGGTGGTCGTCGAGACCAGTCCGGTGGGTGAACGGCTCGTCGCGACGACATCGCTGGCCGAGCTGCGGATCACCCAGCGCACGACGTTGTGGCGCGGAGTGCCCCGGGTGGACGTCCGCACCGAGGTCGACGGCTCGCTGGGCCGCGACCGGCTGCTGCGGGCCCGGTTCGACTTCGCCGTGCCCGGCGCCCTCCCGGTGGCCGAGGTCGGGTTCGGCGCGATCGGCCGGTCGTTCGGCTTCCCGGACGTCGACGCGGCCGAGCACCTGTGGACGCTGGACACCCCGGCCCACACCTGGGCCGGCCTGTCGGCGACGGCCCGCATCGCGCTCACCCGCGACGACGGCACCCGGACCGCGCACGCCATCGGCGTCGCCGAAGTGGTCGAGCCGGTCGGCACCGGGCCCGAGATCCGGGCGCTGGTGGCGGCCTTGGCCGCGAAGGGAGTGACAGCGACCTGCACCCGTCCCGGCGGCCCGCGCTACGGCGCCCTCGACGCCGATTCGAACCTGCCCGACGTCCGGATCGTCCTGGGCGGTGGCAACCCGTTCGCCACCGAGGTCCTTTCCACCGCCGAGCCCGGGTACCGCGCCGCACTCGCCCGCCACGGCCGGGTGTTCGTCCCGGCCGCCCGGACCCGCCGCGAAGCCTGGGTGCCCGACGCCGACCTGCGGGGACCCCGGGACCTGCCGGTGGTGATCATCGAGGACGTCACGGCCGCCGTCGACGAGCTGCGCGCCGGCGCCACCCTCGCCGTGCGGGTCCCCGACGGGCTGGCCGGGACCGCCGAGCCCGCCGACGGCTACTCCGTCGCGGTCGTCAACCACGGCACGCCCGGGTTCGTCGTCGACCCGGGCGGCACGCTGCACCTGTCGCTGATGCGCTCGTGCAGTGGCTGGCCCAGCGGGGTGTGGATCGACGGCGAACGCCGGACCGCGCCGGACGGCTCGAGCTTCGCCTGGCAGCACTGGACCCACACCTTCGACTTCGCCGTCGTCGCCGGGGCAGGGGACTGGCGTGACGCCGGTTTCCCGCGCAGCGCCCAGGAGGCCGCGCACCCGCTCCGGGCCCGGCAGGTGCCCGCCACGGAGGGCGCACTGCCGCCCACGCTGAGCCTGATCGCGGTCGAACCGGCGGAAGCCGTGCTGACCGCGGCGAAACCCGCGGGCAACCCCCTCGCCTCGGGTGCGGAGATCGCCCCTTCGGACGCGATCACCCTGCGCGTGTACGAGTCGACCGGGTCCCCGGCCACGGCGTTCGTCGCGCTGCACGGCGGGGTGCGCTCGGCCTGGCGCACCGATCTCCTCGAAGAGCGGGGCGAGCCGATCGAAGTCGACGGCGGACGCGTGCGCGTCGACCTGGGGGCCGCGGACGTGGCGACCCTGCGCTTGGAGCCGGCCGTCCGCGGTGACGGGAGCGGCCGGGAGCTCGTCCGGGCCGCGGAGCCCGTGCAGCCGGTCCCCACGCGGTACTGGCTGCACAACGAAGGACCGGCGCCGGTCGGCAACCTGCCGGTGAGCGTGCACGTGACACCGACCCGGCTGCGGCTGAGCGACGGGCGAGCCCGGTTCGACGTCACGGTCAGCTGTAGTGGCCGCCGGGCCCGCGGGCGCGTCGAACTCGAGCTGCCACCGGAGTGGCGGACAGAGCAGCTCCCGGACCTGGACTACGACCTCGAGCCGGGAGAACACGCGAAAACGGCGGTCGAAGTGCGCGGGCCGGCGACGCCCGGCCGGTACCTGGTCGCCGCCCGGATTTCCGACGGCGGGCAAATCCTCGAAGACACGGCGGAAATTCTGGTCGGGGCGCCGCCACCGCGCGACGACCTCGTCGACGTCGGTCTCGCGACCGAAGCGATCGCGGTGCCACCGGGCGGCAGTGCCGAACTGGTCGTGTCACTGGCCAACCTGGCCCAGAGCGAGATCCGGGGCGGGATCGCGGCGATCAGCCCGTTCGGCAGCTGGGCGGGCGAGGTGACGATCGGCCCGCGGCTCCAGCCGTTCCGGCTCGCCGCCGGCGAGAGCACCCCGGTGCCGATCACGATCCGGGCGGCGCGCACGGCCCGGCGCGGGGCGCACTGGTGGGTTCTGGTCCGGGTGACCGCCCACGGGCGGCTCGTGTACAGCCCCGCCGTCGAAGTCCGAATCGAGTGAATTCGTCGAATTCGCGCTACTCCCGCAAAAGATCAGGTTACTGCTCGGCGAATTGCTCCGGACGCTCCTTGACCGGGGTCGGCCGGGCACTGATCATTCCAGCGATTCCCGTGCGCTTTTCCGGCGCCTTCTCAGGAGAACGACTTGATCCCTGCGCCCTTGGACCGGCGGACCTTCCTGCGCTGGTCCGCGCTCGTCCCCGCCGTCGCCGCCGTGCCCACCGTGCTGGGCGTGCCCGCGTGGGCGGAGTCGACCGCGTTCGTCGACGCCTACCGCACGAACATCCCGGCGAACCGCACCCCGGAGACCAACGCGGTGGTGCGGATGCTGACCGGGATGCAGCGGCTCTGGCGCACCGGGTCCACTTGGGACAGTGGGGTCGTGCTCGACGCGGCGGTGCTGCGGGCGAACGTCCGGCACTGCGTCGCCGTCACCCGCGCCCGGACCGACGCCGAAGCCAAGCGCGCCTTCGTCTTCGACCGCCAGCACCAGTCCTACGCGGCCATCGGCGGTCTGGGCCCGCTCGCGGACCTCTACCGCAGCGGCGCCAAGGCCGTCACGGGCATCACCTCAGCGCCCGACGGCACGCCGCCGGCGAAGATCGACGACGCCGTCCCGGTGGACGCGCCGGCGGGCTCGGCGCTCGGCGCCGGTTCGCACGACTCGGAGCTCGGCCTGGTGGCGCAGCTCGTGGACACCGTGCGGGGCCCGTTCGCCTCGGGCAACCCGAGCAAGTACGCCTACCAGTACCCGCGGCCGTGGCGGCTGAGCGCCGACAGCCGGGTCGTCCCCACCGGCGAGACCGACGCGCTCGGCTACCCGGTCTACCGGTCCGACGTGGTCGTCGCACCGCAGCTGCTGCGGCAGCGCAGCACCGCCCCCGTCGACGACGGCGGGTTCCCCAGCGGCCACACCAACGCGTTCCACCTGGCCTGCCTGGCGCTGGCCTACGCGGTCCCCGAGCGGTTCCAGGAACTGGTGGCGCGGGCCTACGACCTGGCCGACACGCGGATCGTCGCCGGGATGCACTCGCCCGTGGACGTGATCGGCGGCCGGATCATGGCCACCGCGCTCGCCGCCGCCACCCTCGCCGACCCCGAAAACGCCACCCTCAAGGCCGACGCGCGGGAGCAGGCGCTGAAGTACTTCACGGCGAAGACCGCCACGACCGCCGACACGCTGTTCGCCCGGGCGCACACCGGCGCCGACGAATACGGCGACCGCCGGGCGAACGCGGCGATGGTCGCCCGCCGGGCCACCTACGGCCTGCCGGACCGGGCCGCGCGCACCTCGATGCGCGTGCCGAAGGGCGCCGAGGTCCTGCTCGAAACCCGTCTGCCGTACCTCGACGCGGCGCAGCGGCGGGAAGTCCTGCGCACGACGGCGTTCCCGGCCGGGCACCCGCTGCTCGACGGCCCGGAGCCGTGGGGACGGCTGAACCTCTTCGCCGCCGCCGACGGCTACGGCGCGTTCGACACCGGCGTCCGCGTCACGATGGACGCCGCTCGCGGCGGGTTCTGCGCGAACGACAGCTGGCGCAACGACATCGGCGGCGACGGCGGGCTCGTCAAGGCGGGCACCGGGACGCTGACGCTCACCGGGGGCAACAGCTACCGCGGCGGCACCCGGGTCGAGGCGGGCACGCTCGTCGCGGCGGCGCCGGGCGCGCTCGGCCCCGGGGACGTCGAACTCGCCGGGGGCACCCTGCGCGTGTCCGGTCTCCGGGCCGGCGGCTACCAGCAGACCGGCGGCACGTTGTCCGTCAGCCCGGGGCCGGGGCTGCTCGTCCGCGGCGAGGCCGCGCTCGAGCGCGGCAGCGTCCTGGTAATCCGGCTGACCGGCTCCTGCCCGGCGCACGAGGTCGAGGTGCTGCGCGCGCGGCGCCTGCGTGGCCGGTTCTCCGCGATCGAGGTCGACCGCCCGGGGCACCGGGTGGTTGCGCGTTACACGTCCACCGGTTTGTCCGTCCGAATCCTGCGGGAGTTCTCGTGAAGAAACGCCTGGCCGCGCTGGTGCTCGTCACCGCCGTGTCCACAGTGGTCAGTCCGGCGGCCGCCCACGCCGCCGACGGCGGCAGCTTCTCCGTCCTGGCCTACAACGTCGCCGGCCTGCCGGAGTCGATCTCGAGCGCGCCGACGCCGCGCGACCCCGCGACGACCGCGATCGGGCAGCGGATCGGTCCCTACGACGTCGTGCACGTGGAGGAGGACTTCAACTACCACGCCAAGCTCTACGCCGCCGACCAGCACCCGTACCGCACGCCCACCAGCGGCGGCGCGGGGATCGGGAGCGGGCTGAACACCCTGTCTTCGCTGCCGTACGACACCGACGACTTCGAGCGCGCCCGCTGGACGTCCTGCCAGCTCGATTCCGGGGACTGCCTGACCCCGAAGGGCTTCACCTTCATGCGGGTCCGGCTGGCCGAGGGCGTGTACGTCGACTTCTACAACGCGCACACCAACGCCGGGACGAACGACGGCGACGAGGCGTCCCGGGCGTCGAACCTGGCGCAGCTGACCGCGTTCATCCGGACGCACTCGGCGGGCAACGCCGTGGTCGTCATGGGCGACACGAACACGCGCTACACGCGCGCGGCCGACACGATCGCCGGGTTCGCCTCGGACAACGGCCTGACCGACGCGTGGGTGAAGCTCGTGCGCGGCGGGGTCGCGCCGGCTCCGGGCAGCCCGGCGCTGCTGTGCGACGAGCAGGCGGTCACCAACGACTGCGAGGTCGTCGACAAGGTCCTCTACCGCGGCAGCAAGCTCGTGTCGCTCGACGCGACCTTCTACAACAACGAGCACGCCAAGTTCCTCGACAGCGCGGGCAAGATGCTGTCCGACCACGACCCGATCACCGTGCGGTTCACCTGGACGCGCAACCCGGCGCTGCGGCTGTCCGACCAGTACGGCGGCCCGCACGGGAACTACTTCACCGACGTCGACGGCGTGCCCGCGGCCGCCCGGGCGCGGACGTTCTCGCTGCGCGGCGGGTCCCGCGTCGACCAGGTCGGGGTGACGCTGGAGAACGGCACCACGCTGACCCACGGCGGGACCGGCGGGACGGCGGCGTCGCTCACGCTCGGCACCGGCGAGTACGTCACGACGGCGACCCTGTGCCAGGGCAAGTACAGCGGCACGACCCGGATCTTCTCGGCCCGGTTCACCACCAACCTCGGCCGCACGCTGGCCGGCGGTACGACCACGGCGGACTGCGTGACCCGCACCGCGCCGGACGGCTGGCAGCTCGCCGGCTTCCACGGCCGGAGCGGTGACGGAGTCGACAAGCTCGGATTCGTCTACACGCAGCGGTAGTCACCCGCGGCGCCGCGCCCCGTCCCGCCGTCCGGCCGCGCCACCGGATGGCGGGGCGGCACGCCGCTCAGCAACTCCTCGGCCGCCGCCATCGTGGGCCGGGCCGCCGGGTCGGGGTGGAGCAGCCGCAGCACGGCGTCGATGACCGGATGGTGCGCCGCTTCGTGCTCGCCGGTGCCGGGACGTCCCTCCAGCGCGGCGTAGAGGGTGACGCCGAGCGAGAACACCTCCGACGGGAAGTCGGGGAAGCCCCCGTCGATCACCTCGGGGGCGAGGTAGGCGCGCGCACCGGAGCCGGCCGCTCCGGCCACGATCCCGGCGCGGCCCTCGGCCGAGATCACGACGTGGTCCGGGTCGACCGCGGAGTGCAGGACGCCCTCGTCGTGGGCGGCCGCCAGCGCCGAGGCCAGCTGGGCGCCGAACCGGGCGACCAGCCCCGGGGCGAGCGTGCCGTGCTCGTCGAGCAGCTCGGTCAGCGTCCGCGCCCCCGGGTACTCCAGCACCAGGTAGGTGGTGTCGTCCTCGTCGACGACGTCGCAGAGGGCGGTCCTCGGCGCGGGAATCCCCGGCGCCACCGGAGGCTCGTCGAACAACGGCTTGAGCGTGACGATCCGGTCGAGCCGTTCGTCCCGGGCGTGCACCGTGCCGTGCCCCGCCGGGCCGAGCAGGCGGTACCGCTCGCCGATCAGGGTTCCTTCGTGCGCCACTTCGCCGTCCCTCCCGTGCCGTCCACCGTCCTGCTCGGGGATACGGCCACGACGCGGATCCGGTTCGCTTGATCGGCTCGATTCACCCACCCGGTTCGTCCGGCCGCCCGACGATCGGACCTTGACACGGTGTGGCGCAGGCCACCTACACTGCGAACATCCCTTCACCGGCCGCGGCCGATCATCCCGACCCGGCGCCCGGCTCGTGTGTTAGCGCTAACAATGTTGTGGTGCACGCCTTTCCGGCGTTCGGACGAGATGGGTGGACGATGATCAGTCGACGAGGACTGCTGGTGGGCGTGGCCGGAGCCGCGGTCGCCGGCGTGGTCGGCAGCCGGGCCGCGGCGCGCGCCCAGGCCACGTACGACGGCTACGTCATGGCGTACTTCACCGAGTCGCCGGCCATGACGGGCGCCGATTACGGGCTGCACCTGGCGGTCAGCGCGGACGGCCTCGACTGGATGCCGCTGAACCAGAACAACCCGGTGGTGACGCCGTCGGCCGGCACCGGCGGGCTGCGCGACCCGTTCGTCCTGCGCAAGCAGGACGGCCGGTTCGTGGTGCTCGCGACCGACCTGAAGGGCACCGACTGGTCGCTGCAGAACCAGTACGTCCACGTCTGGGATTCGGCGGACCTGCGCGGGTTCACCGCGTACCGCCGGATCAAGCTGCATTCGATGGCCACGCACAGCTGGGCGCCGGAGGCGTTCTGGGACCCTTCGCGCAACCAGTACGCGATCATCTACTCGGCGGCGTACGGCGGCCACGACGTCATCATGGTCAACTACACCACCGACTTCGTGACGGTCAGTGCGCCGCAGGTGTTCTTCGACCCCGGCCACGCGACGATCGACGGGACGATGGCCGTCATCGGTGGCGTCAACTACCTGTACGTCAAGAACAACACCAACAGCACCCTGGTCGGCCAGCGCTCCGGCTCCCTCGCCGCCGGCAGCTTCACCACCTACAAGACCGGGATCGCCCCGGGGCGGGGCGTCGAGGCACCGCAGATCGTCCCGGCGCCGGCCGGGAACCGCTGGTACCTCTGGGGCGACACGTGGAGCCCCAACGGCCGGTTCTTCTGCTGGGAGACCACCGACGTGGCCGCCGGGAACTGGACGCTGCTCGGCGACCGCGCCTACACCCAGCCGCTGAACTCCAAGCACCCCGGGATCACGCCGATCACGGCCGCGGAGAGGTCCGCCCTGGTCGCCAAGTGGGGCGCACCGGCTTGGCGGCGCCTCAAGTCCTACAACTTCCCCGACCGCTACGTCCGGCACGCGAACTCGGTGGGACGCATCGACGCCTACCCGTTCGACCCGTACCAGGACCAGCTGTGGAAGCTGGTGCCGGGGCTGGCGGACGCGGCCGGCGTGTCGTTCGAGTCGGTCAACTACCCCGGCCGGTACCTGCGGCACAGCGACTACGAGCTGCGCCTGGCCGCCGACGACGGCTCGGCGACGTTCACCGCGGACGCCACCTTCCACCGGACACCGGGGCTGGCCGACTCCGGCTGGTCGTCGTTCCGCTCGCACAACTACCCGGACCGCTACCTCCGGCACCACGACTACGTGCTGCGGATCGACCCGCTCGGCAGCGCATCCTCCACTGTGGACAAACAGGACGCGACTTTCCGCGTCGGCTACTGAGACCGCTCGCGGAAGGAGCCGTCATGCTACGACGAGGTGGCGTGATTTCGTCCCTGTTCGTGCTCGTCACCACGCTGCTCGGCGCGCCCGGTGCGCACGCCGCGGCGGTCGCGGTGACCAACGGGAGCCAGTTCGCGGACACGTCCGGCAGCTGGGTGCACGCCCACGGCGGCGGCGTGCTCAAGGTGGGTGCGTACTACTACTGGTTCGGCGAGAACCGCAATCCCGACGACACCTTCCGCGCGGTCTCGGTCTACCGCTCGACCGATCTGAAGACGTGGGAGTTCCGCAACGACGTGCTCACGCAGTCCTCGGCGGCCGAGCTGGGCCAGGCCAAGATCGAGCGGCCGAAGGTGATCTACAACAGCTCGACCGGTCAGTACGTGATGTGGATGCACAAGGAAAACGGCGCCGACTACGCCGAAGCGCGCGCGGCCGTGGCCACCTCCTCCACGGTCGACGGCGGCTACACCTACCGTGGCAGCTTCCGCCCGCTCGGCACCCACATGTCGCGTGACCTGACGCTGTTCAAGGACGACAACGGAACCGCGTACATGGCCTCCGCGGCCCGTGAAAACGCCGACCTGAACGTGTACCGGCTCACCGCCGACTACACCGGCGTCGATGCGCTGGTGCAGACGCTGTGGCCGGGCTCGTACCGCGAGGCCCCGGCGATGTTCAAGCGGAACGGGGTCTACTTCCTGGTCACCTCGGGCGCCACGGGCTGGCAGCCGAACCAGCAGAAGTACGCCACGGCCTCCAGCGTCACGGGGACGTGGAGCGGGTTGACGAATTTCGGGGACTCCACCGGCTACGGCAGCCAGGCCGCGTTCGTGCTGCCCCTGCAGGGCACGCAGGCGACCTCCTACCTCTTCATGGGCGACCGCTGGGCGGGTGCCTGGCAGCGTCCCGTCAACGAGTCCCGGTACGTGTGGCTGCCGCTGACGTTCCCCAGTGCCACCACGATGGCGATGAACTGGTACCCGAAGGTGAACATCGACACGGCCACCGGCGTGGTCGCGGGCGTCGGCTCCGGCAGCGCGTACGAGTCCCTCGTCGCCCGGCACAGCGGCAAGTGCGCGGACATCCCGAGTTCCGCCAAGGACGACGGCACGGCGGTGAAGCAGTACTCCTGCAACGGCGGCGGGAACCAGCAGTGGAGCGTGCTCGACCTCGGCAACGGGTACTACAACCTGGTCGCCCGGCACAGCGGAAAGTGCCTCGACGTTTCGGGCGGCGCCACCGCGGACGGCGCCGCGGCGGTGCAGTGGGCGTGCAACGGCGGCACGAACCAGCAGTGGCAGATCCAGGCGGCCGACAGCGGGTACGTCCGCCTCGCGGCCCGGCACAGCGGCAAGTGCCTGGACGTCGTTTCCGGGTCCACGGCCGACGGCGCCGCCGTCAAGCAGTACCCGTGTACCGGCGTGACGAACCAGCAGTGGCTCCGGCGGGCGGCTTGATCAGCACCTTCGGCCCTTGACGGCCGGGAGGCAGCTCGCTAGCTTTTTGCGAAACTCCTTCATGTTTGGGGCCGCCATCATGCGCATGCTCGTGGCTTTGCTCACCGCCGTGGCTTTGACGTCCGGCGTCGTCGCCTCCGCGGTGGCCGAGGACGTACCGCCGCACCGGCTGACCGTGCGCGGTTCGGCCTTCGTCGACGAGTACGGCCGCGAAGTCGTCTTGCGCGGCTTCAACGTCTCGGGCGAGACGAAGCTGGCAGAAAACGGTTTCCTGCCGTTCGCGAACGCGGCCGACGCGCGCCGGTCCGCCCGGTCGATGCGGGCGCTCACCGGCGCGAACGCCGTGCGGTTCCCGATCGCGTGGGCCGGGACGCAGCCGGTCCGCGGGCCGGTGGACACCCGGTACCTGGCGGCGCTGACCGACCAGCTGAAGGCGTTCCTGGACGAGGGTTTCACGGTCCTGCCCGACTTCCACCAGGACCTGTTTTCCCGCTACCTGTTCAACCGTGGCAGCTGGTACACCGGCGACGGCGCGCCGAAGTGGGTGGTCGACCTCGGCGGCTATCCCGCGGAGAGCTGCGGCATCTGCGCCCACTGGGGCCAGAACATCACCCAGAACGGCGCGGTCCAGGACGCCACGAAGGACTTCTGGCACAACGCCCGCGGTGTCCAGGACGAGTTCGTCGGTCAGGCCGTCCAGACGATGACGTATCTGCGGACCAACCTGAGTGCCGCCCAGTTCGCCGGCGTCGCGGGCATGGACCCGTACAACGAGCCCTTCGCCGGGCGGTACGACCAGGGCCAGGACAGCAAGGCGTGGGAACAGAACGTGCTCTGGCCGTTCTTCAAGCGGTTCCGCGAAGCGATGGACACCGCCGGCTGGCAGGACAAGCCCGCGTTCGTCGAGCCGAACATGTTCTGGAACGCCAACATCTCCTTCCAGCTCCACCCCGGCGGCTTCCAGGACACCGGCGTCATGGGGCCGCGGTACGTCTTCAACACGCACTTCTACGACCAGCTGGCCCAATCCGGCGTGTTCATGCCGGGCAAGGCGGGCGACGGCCAGTACAGCGCGAACTTCGGCGCGGTCCGCGACCGCGCGACCGCACTCGGCACGGCGGCGATCGTCACCGAGTTCGGGCACCCGATGACCGGCTACACCTCGGACAAGACCCCGACGGTGGACAAGGCGATGTACCAGGCCCTCGACTCGCGGCTGCCGGGCGCGAACTGGTGGCGCAGCCCGGCGCAGTCGGGCCCGGTGCTGTCGGCGACGCAGTGGCAGTGGGACATCTACAGCGGCCGCCACCACGAGCTGATGAACGACAACCCGGACAAGGTCAAGACGGACGGCGACGCCTGGAACGGCGAGGACTTCTCCTCGGCCCGCACGGCGGACGACGGGACGGTCCAGCTCCGCCAGGACGCGCGCCTGCTCGACCGGCTCTACCCGGCCGCGGTCGCCGGCCACACCCTGGCGTTCACCTACGAGGACCGCTCGCGCGACGGCAGCCAGACGCTCACGTGGAACCAGGTGCCGTCCACGATGCCGGCGACCGCGGCGCTGACCGGCACCGGGCGGTACGGAATCCTCGTGTGGCAGGGGACCGCCGCCGGTGCGCCGACGGAACTCCACGTACCGGCCGGAATGACCCCGACAGTGGTCACGGACCTGACCGGGGTCACCTCGGTGGGCGACCGCCTGCGGCTCCCTGCCACGCCGGGCCTGCACTACGCCCTGATCACCGAGCCGGCGACGCCGCCGACCGCGGCCCAGCTGGCCGCGGCCCGTGCGGAACTCGCGGCTTGGGCGCCCACGGCGTCCGCGAGGTGATCGACGCGACCGCCCGAATTCCCGGACGGTGAAGAGCCATTCCGGGAATCGCCCGGACGTCCCATATCCGCCCCATCCGGCTAGGGGTACCGTGAAGTCGCGGGGGGCATCACGGCGCGCCCTACGTGTTCCAGGTCGCCACGCTCTACGTCTGGCGGCTGGTGGGCCTGAGGTGATCTCACCAAGCTGATCATCGGTGAGATCACCTCACTGCACGCCGGCGTGAGGGCAATTGCGGAGCCCGGCATCGCGCCGATCTTGTTGCCAAAGGATCACGCGGTCGTGGCGATCCCTCCGTCGACGGGGACGACGGTGCCCGTCAGGTAAGCGCCTGCCCGGCTGGCGAGGAACACGGCGACACCCGCCATGTCGTCGTCGCGGCCGATCCGGCGCAGCGGGGCCGCCGCCGCGATCGCCTCGCCGAGCTCCTCGAGGGTGGCAGCCATCATCGTCGACGGGAACGGTCCCGGCGCCACCGCGTTCACCGTGATGTGCTGCGGGCCCAGTTCCTTGGCGAGCACTCTGGTGAGTTGGTGCAGCGCAGCCTTGCTGCTGGAGTACGAGTAGTTGGGCCGCTGGGGGATGTGGATGGCGGCGATGCTGCCGATGTTGATGACCCGTGCGGGATCATCGGCCGTCCCGGCGTTGCGAAGTGCCGGCAGCAGCGCCTGCACCAGCCAAAACGGCGACTTCAGGTTGAGGTCGATGACCGTGTCCCAGGCCGCGTCCGGGAACGTCTCCAACGGCTCGTCCCACATTGCGCCCGCATTGTTGACGAGGATGTCGAGACTCCCGCCGTCGGCCGTGACGAGGTGGGAGAGGCGCTCACACTCTTCGTGCCGGGACAGATCGGCGGGGACCGCCTGGACGTCGCCGTATTCGGACAGCTGTTCCTGCGCCTGAGCGCACGCTTCTGCGTTGCGTGAGCTGATGACCACGCGGGCGCCCGCCTGGAGGAGCCCGCGCGCGATCATCATCCCGATGCCCCTGGTGCCACCGGTGACGAGGCCGCGCTTACCGCTCAGGTCGAAAAGCTCTGTGTGCGTTGCGAATCGGCTGTTCACCACTTGTCGCCTTTCTTGTTGGTCGCCCGGCATCCCTATTCCGCGTTCACCGGCAGCAACCCGCGCTCGTCGAAGACCTTCTTGGCCGTGAAGGTCGCGTTCAGCGCCTTCGGAAATCCACAGTAGACAGCGGAGTGCAGGAGCGCCTCGACGATCTCCGCCGGCGTGAGGCCGACGTTGAGCGACGCGTTGACGTGCACTTCCAGTTGCGGCTCACAGCCGCCGAGGGCGGTGAGCATGCCGAGGGTCACCAGCTGCCGGTCGCGCGGCGCCAGCCCCGGCCGCGAGTAGATCTCCCCGAACCCCCAGGAAACGACGGCCTCGCCCAGCGCGGGGGAGACGTCGGCGAGCGCGTCGATCACCCGCTGCCCGCTCTCGCCGTCGATCTCGGTCAGGGTCTTCAGGCCACGCTCGAAGCGCTCGTCGGTCATGTCGGTTCCTTTCCCCAGCGATCTTGTCTCGAACGACGCTAGGGCCTGGAGCGCGCTCCAGGTCAAACGTGACGGCCACCCGGATCACGAATATGGGGTCTGGTGAAGGGTCGCGATACCGGCCAGAAAGATGTCGACCCCCGCGAGGAATTGTTGCCGGTCGTCGTGTTCGCGCAACTGCGTCGCCGCCTTGTGCACGAAGGGGTACTGCGCTGGATCGAGTGATGCCCATCGGTCCGACACGCTGGTGAGAAAGGCCGTTCGATCCGCCTCGTCGGCGGCGAGCAGCCGGGCGTTCGCGGCATTCTGCCCCGCGACGCCGAGGACGTAGTTCACGAGCGCGCCCGCCGCGTCGAACAGGGCCCGGTCCGGAACATCGAGACGGGCGAGCCGCCCGCCGATGCTCTCGTAGATGTCCAGCAGCGCGGGGCGCCACGGTTCCCGGGAGAGCTGAGCACCGACCCAGGGGTGGGCGTCGATCGCGTCGAACAGGCCCAGTGCCACCGTGCGCAGGGCTTCCCGCGGCTCCGCGTCGACGACCACGTCGCTCAGCACGCGGGCGATGACGTCGTCGGTCGCCGCGGCGAGCAGGTCGCTCTTGTTCGCGACGTGGTGGTAGATCGCTCCGTAACCGGTGCTCAGGCGCGCGGTGAGCGCGCGGAAAGTCAGCGCCGCCTCGCCGCCTTCGTCCAGGATCTCGGCCGCGGCCTTGACGATCAGCTCCTTGGACAGCCCGTCGGTGCGGCGCGGGGCTCGTTTCGTCATGCACCGATCATCGCACGGTTGGAACGTCGATCCAAACTTGTGTTAGCGTGGTGATTGGAACGACGATCCAACCAACCTCCCGGAGGAAGTCATGACGGTCGCGATCATCGGAGCCGGCCTCGGCGGTCTCGTGCTGGCCCGCGTCCTGCACCTGCACGGCATCCCGGTCACGGTCCACGAGGCGGAACCCTCGCCGGCCGCGCGCCGCCAAGGCGGAATGCTCGACATCCACCCGTGGAACGGCCAGCCGGCGCTGGCCGCGGCCGGCCTGACCGAGGGATTCCGCGAGCTCGTCCTGGCGGGCCGCGAGTCCGCCCGCGTCCTCGATCGCCAGGGGACCGTGCTGCTCGACCAGCCCGACGACGGCACCGGCGAGCGTCCCGAAGTGCAGCGCGGCGAGCTGCGGCAGCTGCTGCTCGATGCGCTGCCGCCCGGCACCGTCCGATGGGGACACAAGGTCACCGGCGTGCGGACCCTCGGGGAAGGCCGCCACGAGGTCAGCCTGGCCGACGGCACCACCTTCGGCACGAGCCTGCTGGTCGGCGCGGACGGCGCGTGGTCACGCGTTCGGCCGTTGCTCTCCGGCGCCACGCCCGAGTACGTCGGCGTCTCGGTCGTCGAGACCTTCCTGTTCGACGGCGACACCCGCCATCCCGCCGCCGCGAAGGCAGTCGGCGCCGGAGCGCTCTACGCACTCGCGCCGGGCAAGGGAATCGTCGCGCATCGGGAGAGCGGCGGGACTCTGCACACGTATGCGCAGCTGTACAAACCCCAGGCCTGGCTCGCCGGGTCGGATGACGCCACCGTGCTGGCGCGGGTTGTCGAGGAGTTCGACGGCTGGGCCCCCGAGCTGATCGCGCTGATCGCCGACAGCGACACCCCGCCGGTCGTGCGCCGCCTCTGCACGCTGCCGGCCGGGCACCGCTGGGACCGCGTCCCGGGGGTGACCCTGCTCGGCGACGCGGCGCACCTCATGCCCCCGAACGGCGAAGGCGCCAACCTGGCCATGCAGGACGGCGCCGAACTCGGTCAGGCCATCGCCGCGCACCCCGGCGACGTGGAGGCCGCACTCGCCGGGTACGAAGCGGCGATGTTCCCGCGCGCGGCCGCGGAGATGGCGGACGAGGACATCTACGCGATCCTGTTCGGCGAGGACGCACCGCACAGCATGGTCGCCTTGCTGACCGGAGCCGAGAGCGCGGCGAAGTAGCGCCGTCTCAACGCTGCAGCCGGCCGGAGATGCCGTCGAGCAGGAAGTCGAGCCCGATGCGGAAGGTCTCGTCGGCGTCCAGGTGGGCGGCATCGCGGACCACCTTCTCCAGCGCCGGGAACCGGCCGGTGGCGAAGGTTCGTTCCAGGTAGGGCCCGAAGGTGGCCTGCCACTGCCGCTGGTCCATCCCGGAGGTCCGTTCGGCCCGGCGCTCGGCGATTTCCCGGCGCACCGCGCCGATCACGTACGCATCGACCGCGGTCACCAGCGGCATGACCATGTCCACGTCGACGTCGCCCAGCGCGGCCAGCACGGCCTCGCCCCTGGCCAGCGCGTTCGGGCCGAGCTGCGGCCGGCCACCGATCAGGTCGGCGAACCATTCGTGCCGGTGGACGGCCTGCCTGGTCAGTTCGGCCACGGAGCGCAGCACTTCACGCCACCCGTCGCCGGCCGGCCGGATTTCGGCGTGCACCGCGTCGACCATCAAGTCGAGCAGCTCGTCCTTGGTGGCGATGTAGCCGTAGAGCCGCATCGGCCCGACGTCCAGCGCGCCGGCGATCTTGCGCAGCGACACCGCCTCCAGGCCGGCCTCGTCGGCCAGCTCGATCGCCGTCCGGACGATCAGTTCCCGGCTCAGCGGGGCCGGCACCGGCCGATCCGGCGGCTCCGGCCGTTCCCACACCAACATGGCGGTGACAATACAACGCACTCTGCGATACACTGTATCGAGACATACGCTGTATCGAAGGGGGACTCATGAGCATCGCCATCGTCGGAGCCGGACTGGGCGGCCTGGCGCTCGCCCGCGTGCTGCACGTGCACGGCATCGAGGCCGTCGTGTACGAACGTGAACCGTCGCGCGACGCTCGCGGTCAGGGCGGCATGCTCGACATCCACTCCGGGCAGCGGGCGCTGCGCGAGGCCGGGCTGATCGACCAGTTCTTCGCGATCGCCCGAGGGGAAGGCCAGGACATGCGCCTGCTCGAGCCGGACGGCACCCTGCTGCTGCAGGAGGACACCCCGGACGACGCCCCGCTCCTGCGGCCCGAGGTGGACCGTGCCGACCTGCGCGACCTGCTGCTGGACTCCCTGCCCGAACACTCGGTGCGCTGGGGCCACGCGTTCGAGTCCGCCGGCGACGGCGTGCTGCACTTCGCCGACGGCCGCAGCGCGCCGTACGACCTGCTGGTCGGCGCGGACGGCGCGCACTCCCGGGTCCGCGCGCTGCTCACCGACGCCCGCCCGGAGCACATGGGCCAGAACGCCGTCGAGGTCGGTATCCCCGACATCGACCGCACGCACCCCGACCTCGCGGCGATGGTCGGCCGCGGCAACTACTGGGTGCTCGGCGACGGAAAATCCTTGGCGGCGCAGCGCAACGGCGACGGCCGCGTCCGCATCGGCATCAGCTTCTACAACACGGACGAGGACTGGTTCGCCACCAGCGGCATCCCGTTCGACGACCCGGCCGCCGCCCGGGCGCGCCTGATCGACCTCCTCTCCGGCTGGCACCCGCGCTTCACGGCCCTGATCGCGGCCTGCGACGACACGGTCGTGCCACGATCGATGACCACGCTCCCGGTCGGCCTGACCTGGCCGTCGAGGGGCGACGTCACCCTGGTCGGCGACGCGGCCCACCTGATGCCCCCGGTGGGCGAAGGCGCCAACATGGCCCTGATCGACGGCGCCGTGCTGGCCCTCGCGCTCGCGGCACACCCGCACGACCACCCCGCTGCGGTCAAGGAATACGAAGAGGAGATGTTCGAACGCACCAGCGCGGCGGCGCGGATGTCCGCGAAGATTCAGGAACTGCTGATGTCGCCGGACGCCAGCCGCAGAATGCTCGAGTTCTTCCAACCGCGCTGAAGGTCACCGGTCGGGAGGGGATGCCGAGGTGCAGGTGGCGGCGGGGCTACCCTGGAAGCCGATGACCGAGAACCAGGCACCCAGGGCGTACCAGATCCGCACCTTCGGCTGCCAGATGAACGTGCACGACTCCGAGCGGCTCGCCGGGCAGCTCGAGGAAGTCGGCTACGTTCCGGCCGCCGCCGGGGCCAAGCCCGACCTCATCGTGTTCAACACCTGCGCCGTCCGGGAGAACGCGGACAACAAGCTGTACGGCACCCTCGGGCACCTGCGCCCGGACAAGATCGCGAACCCGGACCTGCAGATCGCCGTCGGCGGGTGCCTCGCCCAGAAGGACCGCGGGGAGATCGTCAAGCGGGCGCCGTGGGTGGACGTCGTGTTCGGGACGCACAACATCGGGTCGCTGCCCACGCTGCTCGAGCGCGCCCGGCACAACGCCGAGGCCGAGGTCGAGATCCTCGAATCGCTCGAGACTTTCCCCTCGACGCTGCCCGCGCGCCGTGAATCGTCCTACGCGAGCTGGGTGTCCGTTTCGGTCGGCTGCAACAACACCTGCACCTTCTGCATCGTCCCCGCCCTGCGCGGCAAGGAACGCGACCGGCGGCCCGGCGAGATCCTCGCCGAGGTGGAAGCGCTCGTCGCCGAGGGCGTGCTCGAAGTCACGCTGCTCGGCCAGAACGTCAACTCCTACGGCGTCGAGTTCGGCGACCGGCTGGCGTTCGGCAAGCTGCTGCGCGCGTGCGGCACCGTCGACGGCCTCGAGCGCGTCCGGTTCACCTCGCCGCACCCGGCGGCGTTCACCTCCGACGTCATCGACGCCATGGCCGCGACCCCGAACGTCTGCCCCCAGCTGCACATGCCGCTGCAGTCCGGGTCCGACCGGGTCCTGCGCGAGATGAAGCGGTCCTACCGCTCGGCGCGCTTCCTGAACATCCTCGACGAGGTCCGCGCGGCCATGCCGGACGCGGCGATCACCACCGACATCATCGTCGGCTTCCCCGGTGAGACCGAGGAGGACTTCCAGGCGACCCTGGACGTCGTGGCGCAGGCCCGCTTCTCCAGCGCGTTCACGTTCCAGTACTCCAAGCGCCCCGGCACGCCGGCCGCGACCATGGACGGCCAGTTGTCCAAGGCGGTCGTGCAGGAGCGCTACGAGCGCCTGGTCGAACTGCAGAACGCGATCTCCTGGGAAGAGAACAAGAAGATCGTCGGCCGCCGCGTCGAGCTGCTCGTCGCCGAGGGCGAGGGCCGCAAGGACGCCGAGACCCACCGGATGAGCGGCCGCGCCCGCGACGGGCGGCTGGTGCACTTCACCCCGACCGGCGCCCAGGTGGACCGCGCGGTCCGCCCGGGAGACGTCGTCGAGACGGTCGTCACCTACGGCGCGCCGCACCACCTGGTGGCCGACGGCGACCTGCTGTCCCACCGGCGGACGCGGGCCGGCGACAACGCGGAGGCCGGGCTGCGGCCGAAGACGAGCGGCGTCACGCTGGGCCTGCCGGGCTTCGGTGCCCCGGCGGCCCGGCCCGAACCGGTGAGTGGGTGTGCGCTGTGACCGACCCCAAGGGCGACGGCGACCTGGCCGAGCTGGCCGCCGAGATCGACGAAGCGGGTGCGCACGCGTCCCGCACGGTGGAGCTGGGCCGCCGCGGGTTCACCATCGCGGTGTTCACGTTCGTGCTGCTGATCTGCCTGATCCTGCCGTGGGTCGGCGACCACGCGGGCTGGCAGGTGCTGGCCGGCGAGGGCGGCGGCATCCCGCAGCTGTTCGCGGCGACGTCGACCGGTGTCGGCATCCTCGCGTCGGCGCTGGCGCTGGTGACGCGGCGGTGGTGGCTGGCCTGGGTCTGCGCCGCGGGCGGCTGGTTCGCCTCGGTGGACGGGCTGCTGGCCATCTGGTCGCAGCAGTCGTCGCACGCCGTCGGGTCCGCGGGTGGCGGCCCCGGCTTCGGCATGGTCATCGCCTGGATCGCGATGATCTGCCTCGCGGTGCAGTGGATGCGCACGGCGTTCTCGCGCTCCTGAAGGCCGGTGGGGACCAGGCTCAGCCGACTCGCAGGGTCAGGGTGCTCGCCGAGTACGCGGCGGCGTACAACGTTGTCTCGGGGTGGTAGAGCCGCAGCGAGACCGTGGCGCTCAGGCTGAAGCTGAGCCGGAACGTGAAGCCACCGTTCGGCCGGCAGGTGGTGTCGGCGAGGTTCACCCACGCCCCGCCTTGCAGCTGCTGCACGATGACGGTTTCGAGGGACTGGGTGCCGTCGGCGCGGGCCGCGTCGAGCACCTTCAGATTGCCCTTGAGGTCGACCTTCTCGTTGACCTTGACGTGGTCCTTGGCCAGCTTTCCGTCGACCTTCACCTTCCCCTTGCCGGCTTCGGCGGAGGAGGTGAGCGGAGCGGCCCCGGCCGGAGCGGCGAGCGCCGGGACGAGCCCGGCGAGGGCGATGCTGATCACCAGCGCGGAGAGGATCCTGCTGGCGCTGTGGGGTGTCCTGGTCATGATCAGAGTGGAGCACCGGGAGGGGCGGGAAGCGCGCGGAAACCCCCGGTCGGGGCGGTGACCGAACCCCATCGGGTGGTCCGTCGGCCGAAAACCCCTCCCGCAGGGCAGGGCCCGCCCTCCCTGGGGGCTGCCCCCGCTTCCAGCGTATCGGCGCCCACCGACAAAACGGCCCGGAAACCGAGCCGAGCGGCCGGCTTGTCCACATCACAACGGCGCTGTGGACAAACCGCAAAAGGCCCCCTCGCCGGCTGGAAGTGCCGGCAAGGAGGCCTTTTGCGGAAAGCGACCTCAGTGGCTGGACGTGCCGGTAAGGGGCCTCTCCGGGAAACGACCTCAGAGGTCGTGACGTCAGCGGAAACGACCTCAACGGTCCGCGACTGCAGTGGTCAGCGACCTCAGCGGTCCGCGACCGCCGCCTCCGCGGCCTGGAGCCACTCGCGCCACTGCGCCGCCTGCTCGTCGGCCTGTTTCGCCCGGCGCTCGTCGCCCGCGGCGCGCGCCTTGGCCGCCTGCGATTCGAACTGCGCGACGCGCTCGCGGAACTGCGCGGCCCGGGCCTGGGCCTCCGGGTCGGTGCGGCGCCAGCGGTTGTCCTCGGCCGACTTGACCGCGTCCTGGACCGCCTTCAGCCGGCCGTCGAGCTCGCGGATGCGCTCGCGGGGGACCTTGCCGATCTCGTCCCACTGCTCCTGGATGCGGCGCAGTGCGCTCTTCGCCGCCTCGAAGTTCGCCGCCGCGTCGATCTTCTCGGCTTCGATGAGCAGTTCCTCCTTGCGCGCCGCGTTCTGCGAGAACTCCGCGTCACGCTCGGAGAACACCGCGGACCGGCGGGCGAAGAACTTGTCCTGCGCCGCGCGGAACCGCTGCCACAGCGCCTCGTCGCTGTCCTTCGGCGCCCGGCCGGCGGCCTTCCACTCGGTCATCAGGTCCTTGTAGCGGCCGGCGGTTTCGCCCCAGTCCTCGGACTCGCTGATGGCCTCGGCCTCGGCGATGAGCTCTTCCTTGCGCGTCTTGGCGGAGGCGCGCTGCTTGTCCAGCTCGGCGAAGTGCGACCCGCGCCGCCGGTTGAACCCTTCGCGGGCCTTCGAGAACCGCTTCCACAGCTCGTCGTCGGTCTTGCGGTCGACGCCCTTGACCGTCTTCCACTCGTCGAGGATCGCGCGCAGCCGGTCGCCCGCCGCCTTCCACTGGGTGGAGTCGGCGGCGATCGTCTCGGCCTCCTCGGCCAGCGCCTGCTTGCGGACGACCGCCGCCGCGCGGGCCTCCTCGCGCTCGGCCTTCGCGCTGGCCAGAGCCTTCTCGGCGTGCGCGATGACGTACTCCAGCCGCGCGGCGAGCGCGGCCAGGTCGCCGACCACGGCAGCCTCGGACAGCCCGTCCCGGATCTGGGTGGCACTCGACAGCGCGTGCTTCGGGTCGCCGGCCCCGGAGATCAGCCGGGTTTCCAGCAGCTCGACCTCGGTGCGCAGGTCGTCGAAGCGGCGCGCGTAGTGCACCAGGCCCTCGTCGGGAGTGCCTGCCTGCCAGATGCCGACGGCGCGTTCGCCCTCGGCGGTGACGACGTAGACCGCGCCCTCGTCGTCGATCCGGCCCCAGGTGGACGGGGTGGGTTCGGCGGGCGGCACGGGCGGGGCGGCGTGCCCGGCGTGCAGCGCGTGCGGCACCGGGTGCGGGGCCGGGGTACCGGTGGAAGTGTTCTCCTGGGCCATCGCAGGCTCCTTATCGCCTGTACGCCCGCTCGCGCGGGCGCCCCGCCGTGGAGCGGGGCCGGGTAATGCGGTCGTCACGGGCCGTGCTCGGATGCTACGGCCCCACGCGGCATTCAAGCAGCTCAGCGCGCACCGTGGTACTGGATGGGCCACTCGAAGCTCGTGATCCTACTTCCGGTGGACGCTCCGTGTCGGCCCGCAGGTATCGTCAGCCGCCGTGAGCAGCCCGTCCGTACCCCGTCCCGTGGCGGTGGTCGGGCCGACGGCCACCGGCAAGACCGCGCTCGCCGTGGACCTGGCCCGCGAACTCGGCGGGGAGGTCGTCAACGCCGACGCGATGCAGCTCTACCGGGGCATGGACATCGGCACGGCCAAGGCGACCGAGGCCGAGCGCGGCGGTGTGCCGCACCACCTCCTCGACGTGCTGGAGGTGACCGAGACGGCGTCCGTCGCGGTCTACCAGCGCGACGCGCGGGCCGAGATCGAGCGGCTCCTGGCCGCCGGCCGGGTGCCGGTGCTGGCCGGCGGGTCCGGCCTGTACGTCCAGGCGGTGCTCGACGACCTGCGGTTCCCCGGCACCGACCCGGCGGTGCGGGCCCGGCTGGACGCGGAAGCGGCGGCGCTCGGCACGGCCGCGCTGTACACCCGGCTGGAGGAGCGCGACCCGGTGGCCGCCGCCAAGATCCTGCCGACCAACACCCGGCGGATCGTGCGCGCCCTGGAAGTCATCGAAATCACCGGCGAGCCGTTTTCGGCGAACCTGCCCGAGCCGGGACCGGCCCGCTACGGCACGGTCCTGATCGGCGTCGACCGGGCAGCGGCCGAGCTCGACGAGCGCGTCGACGAGCGCGTCCGGCGGATGTTCGCCGCCGGCCTGGTCGACGAGGTGCGCGAACTGCTGGGGCGCGGCCTGCGCGAGGGGAAGACGGCGTCGCGGGCGCTCGGGTACCAGCAGGTTCTCGCCGAGCTGGACGGCGAAGGCGACTTCGACGCGGCCGCCGCGGCGACGGCTCAGGCGACGCGGCGCTTCGTCCGGCGGCAACGGTCCTGGTTCCGGCGCGACCAGCGGATCCACTGGTTCGACGGTGCCGATCCCGGCCTGGCCGCGCGCGTCCTGGATACCCTGGGGCGGTAATCTTGCCCCTATGGGCGGAATCGAGTTCCTCAAGGGGCACGGCACGCAGAACGACTTCGTGCTGCTCCCCGATCCGGCAGGCCGCCTCGAGCTGACCGAGGCCAGGGTCGCCGCGCTGTGCGACCGCCACCGCGGCCTGGGAGCCGACGGCGTGCTGCGCGTCGTCCGCGCCGCCGCCCTCGGCCGGCCGTCCGCGGGCGAGTGGTTCATGGATTACCGCAACGCGGACGGGTCGATCGCGGAGATGTGCGGCAACGGCGTGCGCGTGTTCGCCCGGCACCTGGTCGACGCGGGCCTGGCCACCGAGGGCGAGTTCGTCGTCGGCACCCGCGCGGGCGACCGCCCGGTGGTGGTGCACCCGGACCGCTCGGTCACCGTCCACATGGGACCGGCGACGATCACCGGGACCTCGGTCACGGTGGTGGCCGGCCGCCCGTTCTCCGGCGTGGCGGTCGACGTCGGCAACCCGCACCTGGTGTCCCTGCTCGACGGCGACGTGGCGGAGCTCGACCTGCGCGACCAGCCCGACTTCGACCACGACGTCTTCCCGCACGGCGTCAACCTCGAGTTCGTCAACCGCCTCGGCGAGGGCGCGCTGCGGATGCGCGTGCACGAGCGCGGGGTGGGGGAGACCCGGGCGTGCGGCACCGGCACGGTCGCCGCGGTGGCGGCGGCGTTCCACCTGGCGGGCACGGACACCGGCAGGTCCACAGTGGACATCCCCGGTGGCCGCGTCGAGGTGACGGTGTCCCGCGGAGCGTCGACGTTGTCGGGCCCGGCGGAGATCGTGGCACGCGGCGAAATCGACGACGCCTGGTGGGCCGCCGCCGGTTCCTGAGCCGGTTGTCCACAGTCCGGCGGTGATGTGGACAACCGGGCCCGGACGGCGGCTGTTTCGGCCTGTCGTCGGCCACCCCCGATACACTGGAAGCGGGGCCGGTCCCCCGGAGAGGGCGGGGGCTGGGGTCAGGCCCGGGCGCCGACTTCCACCTCGAGCGTGAGGGCGCCGTCGCCGTTGCGAGTGGTCACGTCCGCGATCGCGCCCGCCAGCCGGATGTCCGGCTCGACCTGCGCGAAGCGGTCCAGCACCTCAGCCGGAGCCGTCACCGTCAGCGTCTCCACCGCCGAGCGCATGGACACCTTCGCGTCCGTCTTCGCCCGGCGCACCGCCGCGATCACCTCGCCGGCCAGGGTCAGCAGCTCCGGATCACCGTCGGCAGCCGGCGGGACGGGCCACGGCGCCCGGTGCACCGAGCCCTCCTGCCACCACGACCAGACCTCCTCGGTCGCGAACGGCAGGAAGGGCGCGAACAGCCGCAGCACCGCCGACAACGCCGTCACCAGCGCCGCCTGGGCCGAAGAAGCCGCCGACGGGCCCAGGTCGCCGTACGCGCGGCCCTTCACCAGCTCGACGTAGTCGTCGCAGAACGTCCAGAAAAACGTCTCCGTCACCTGCAGCGCCCGCGCGTAGTCCAGGGCTTCCAACGCCGCCGTCGCCTGGGAGACCACCGAAGACAGCGACGCCAGCAGCGCCCGGTCCAGCGGCTCGGTGGCCACCGCGGACCCGGACGGCACGCCGAGGCCCAGCACGAACCGGCTCGCGTTGAGCAGTTTCGTCGCCAGGCGCCGCCCGACCTTCATCTGGCCCTCGTCCACTGCCGTGTCGACGCCGGGGCGCGCGCTCGCCGCCCAGTACCGCACCGCGTCCGAACCGTGGCGCTCCAGCATGTCCACCGGCGTCGTCACGTTGCCCTTGGACTTCGACATCTTCTTGCGGTCCGGGTCGAGCACCCAGCCCGCGATCGACGTCTCCCGCCACGGCAGCACGCCGTGCTCCAGCTCCGCGCGCACCGCCGTCGAGAACAGCCAGGTGCGGATGATTTCGTGCGCCTGCGGCCGGAGATCCATCGGGAACACCCGCGCGAACAGGTCGTCGTCGACGCTCCACCGGCCGACGATCTGCGGCGTGAGCGACGACGTCGCCCACGTGTCCATCACGTCGGGATCGGCCACGAACCCGCCCGGCACCCCACGCTGCTCCGCCGTGAACCCGGGTGGGACGTCGCTGCTCGGGTCGACCGGCAGGACGTCCGGCAGCAGACGGGCGTCGTAGTCCGGCTCGCCGTGGGCGTCCAGGCGGTACCACAACGGGATCGGCACGCCGAAGAACCGCTGGCGGCTGACCAGCCAGTCGCCGGCCAGGTTCTCCACCCACGACGAGTACCGGACGCGCATGTGCTTCGGCACCCAGCCGATCTCCTCGCCGCGGGCCAGCATGCGAGCCCGGAAGGCGGCGTCGGTCCCGCCGTTGCGCAGGTACCACTGCCGGCTGGCGACGATCTCCAAGGGCTTGTCGCCCTTTTCGTAGAACTTCACCGAGTGCGTGATCGGCCGCGGCTCACCGCGCAGGGCCCCGGCTTCGCGCAGCAGGCCGACCATGATCTCGCGTCCCGTGTGGACGGTCTTGCCGACCAGCGGCGCGTACGCCTCGGCCGGTACCCCGGAAGGCGCGTCGGGCAGGAACCGGCCGTCGCGGCCGAGCACCACCCGCGTGGCCAGCCGCAGCTCTCGCCACCACGTGACGTCGGTGGTGTCGCCGAAGGTGCACACCATCGCGATGCCGCGGCCCTTTTCCGGATCCGCCAGGTGGTGCGCCACCACGGGCACCTCGACGCCGAACACCGGCGTCCGCACGGACGTCCCGAACAGCGGCTTGAACCGCTCGTCGTCCGGGTGCGCCACCAGTGCGACGCACGCGGGCAGCAGCTCCGGCCGGGTCGTCGCGATCACGACGTCCGAGCCGCCGGGCCCGGTGAACGCGAGGTCGTGGAAGGCACCCGGGCGTTCGCGGTCCTCCAGCTCGGCCTGGGCGACGGCGGTGCGGAAGGACACGTCCCAGAGCGTCGGAGCTTCGGCCTGGTAGGCCTCGCCGCGCTCGAGGTTGCGCAGGAACGCGCGCTGCGAAATCAGCCGGGACTCGCGCCCGATCGTCTGGTAGGTCATCGTCCAGTCGACCGACAGCCCGAGCCGCCGCCACAGTTCTTCGAAGACCTGCTCGTCGGTCTCGGTCAGCAGTTCGCACAGCTCGACGAAGTTCCGCCGCGACACCGCGACGACGTCCTTGCCCGGCTTCTCCGGCGGCCGGAAGCCCGGGTCGTAGGGCAGCGACGGCTCGCAGCGGACGCCGAAGTGGTTCTGCACCCGGCGCTCGGTCGGGAGACCGTTGTCGTCCCACCCCATCGGGTAGAACACCTCGAGCCCGCGCATCCGCTTGAACCGCGCGAGGACGTCGGTGTGGGTGTAGGAGAACACGTGCCCGATGTGCAGCGACCCGCTGACCGTCGGCGGCGGGGTGTCGATCGAGTAGATCTCGTCCCGGGTCTTCGTGCGGTCGAAGCGATAGGCGCCGGTGGATTCCCATACGGGTACCCACTTGGCCTCCAGACCGTCGACACCGACCTTGTCCGGGACTTTCGGGCGCTCGTACGGGGTACTCATGAAGCAACTCTAGGCGGTGGCGGCACCTGCTTTTCCGGTGACGGGCAGGTCGTGCATCTTCCGCAGCGGCGAGCACACCACCCACAGCGCGGCGGCGGCCTCCCCGGCGACCGCGACCCACACCGCACCGCGGAGCCCGAGCCCTTCGCCGAGCGCGCCGCCCAGGAGCCCGCCCAGCGGGATCGTGCCCCAGACGAGGAAGCGGACGCTCGCGTTCATCCGGCCCATCAGCCGGTCCGGGCAGATCGCCTGCCGGTACGAAACCTGCGCGACGTTGTAGACGATCACCCCGAACCCGTAGACCACCTCGCCGAACACGGCGACGGCGAGCCGCCAGTCCGGACCGGTCCAGGGGATCAGCAGGTGCGCGGGCCAGGAGAGGAGCGGGACCAGCCAGATCGTGCGGGCGTGGCCGATCCGCCGGGTGAGGGCGCCGGAGAAGGCCGCGCCGAGGATGCCGCCCGCGCCGCCGACGGCGAGCAGCACGCCGACGCCCGCCGGGGACAGCCCGACGGTGCGGGTCAGGAACAGCACCTGGACCGCCATGAAGGCGCCGCCGAACAAGTTGGCCGTCGCGGTGCACGCGACACTCGCGCGCAACGGCTTGTCGGAGAAGACGAACCGCAGTCCTTCGGCGATCTGCGGCAGCAGCCGCGCGTGCCCGGTGCGTTCCGGCTGCGGTTCGACCGCGCGGATCCGCAGCAGGCACAGCGCCGAGGTCAGGTAGCCGAAGGCGGTGACGAGCACCGTGTTCGCCGCGCTGACCAGCTGGACCAGCACGCCGGCGCCGCTCGGCCCGGCGATCTGCGCGACCGATTGGACGGCCTGCAGCTTCGCGTTGCCCTCCAGGAGGTGCTCCCGCCCGACGAGCGAGGGCAGGTACGACTGGTAGGCGACGTCGAAGAACACCGTCGCGACCCCCACGAGCAGCACGACCACCAGCAGCTGGACGAGCGTCAGCACCCCGGCCCACCACGCGAACGGCACGCTCAGCAGCAGCGCGAAACGGACGAAGTCGGCGATGAGCATGACCCGGCGGCGCCGCAGCCGGTCCACCCACACCCCGGCCGGCAGCCCGATCAGCAGGAACGCGAGCGTCTGGGCCGCGGTCAGCAGGCCCATTTCGAACGGCGTCGCCGCCAGGGTCACCGCCGCGAGCAGCGGGATGGCGGTGTACCCGACGGTGGTACCGAACTGGCTGGCCGTGTCGCCGGCCCACAGCCGTCTGAAGTCGGCGTGGAAGAAGAGTGACCCCCTGCGCATGGCGCCGAGTGTCGCGCGAGTGATTGGAAAGTGTCAATCACTGTTCGCTCTAGGCTGGACGCCGTGCTCCCTGCGAATCGACGTGCCGCGACCGAAGCCGAGGCGGCCGCGCTGGCTTCCGGAATACGGCTGCGCATCATCCGGTTGACCTATTCGGAGGCGCTGACGAACAAGGAGCTGGCCGAAAGGCTGGGCCGGGATCCGGCGACGACGCTGCACCACGTGCGCAAACTCGTCGAGACCGGCTTCCTCGCCGCGCAGCCGCCGCGCCGCGGGACCCGGGGCGCCAGGGAAATTCCGTATCTTTCGACCGGGCTTTCCTGGACACTCGACTCATGCGGTGACAAGGACGTGGAGCAGGCGGTGCTCGAGGCCTACCTGGCCGAGATCGCCGAAACCGGATTCGAGGGCGTGCACCAGTCGCGCCTGGTCGTCCAGGTGGCCCCCGAGGAGCGGGCGGAGCTCGATTCGCGGCTCAACGCCCTGCTCGAGGAGTTCCGCGCGCGCCCGCGCCGTCCCGGCGCCGAACGCACCGCGATCTACCTCGCCACCTACCCCAGCACGTAAAAGTTCGGTTCCCGCGGCGAATCGTGGGAACATGGAGGCACGATGACAGAACTGACACACACCGAAGACCACGACGACGACCTGTACGACGGTGACCCGTCGACAGGCGAAATGGAGCTCGAGGACCGGGCGTCGCTGCGCCGGGTCAGGGGACTGTCCACGGAGCTGGACGACGTCACCGAGGTCGAGTACCGGCAACTGCGGCTCGAGCGCGTCGTGCTGGTCGGCGTGTGGACGGAGGGCACCGCCCTGCAGTCCGAGGCGTCGCTGGCCGAGCTGGCGCGCCTGGCCGAGACGGCGGGCTCGGAGGTCCTCGAAGGCCTCATCCAGCGGCGGACCAAGCCGGACCCGGCCACCTACATCGGCTCGGGCAAGGTGCGGGAGCTGCGTGACATCGTCGGCTCCACCGGCGCCGACACCGTGATCTGCGACGGCGAGCTCTCGCCGGGCCAGCTGCGGCAACTCGAGGAGAAGGTCAAGGTCAAGGTCATCGACCGGACCGCCCTGATCCTCGACATCTTCGCCCAGCACGCCCGCTCCAAGGAGGGCAAGGCGCAGGTCGAGCTGGCCCAGCTGCAGTACCTCATCCCGCGGCTGCGCGGCTGGGGTACGTCGCTGTCCCGGCAGGCCGGTGGCCGCGCCGGCGGTGCGAACGGCGGCGTGGGCCTGCGCGGTCCCGGTGAGACCAAGCTCGAGACCGACCGGCGGCGGATCAGCAAGCGCCTGGCGAAGCTGCGCCGGGAGCTCGTCGCCATGGACACCATCCGCGAGACCAAGCGCGGGCGGCGGCTGGCCAACGAGGTGCCCAGCGTGGCGATCGTCGGCTACACCAACGCCGGCAAGTCGAGCCTGCTCAACGCGCTGACCGGGGCCGGGGTGCTGGTGGAGGACGCGCTGTTCGCCACCCTCGACCCGACCACGCGGCGCGCGCAGACCCCGGACGGGCGCGGCTACACGCTGACCGACACCGTCGGGTTCGTGCGGCACCTGCCGCACCAGCTGGTGGACGCGTTCCGCTCGACGCTGGAGGAAGCCGCCGACGCGGACCTGCTGGTGCACGTGGTCGACGGGTCCGACCCGGCGCCGGAGGAGCAGGTCAGCGCGGTGCGCGAGGTGCTCGGCGAGATCACGCGCAAGCGCAAGGAACCCCTCCCGCCGGAGCTGCTGGTGATCAACAAGATCGACGCGTCCGACGACGTCAGCCTCGCCCGGCTGCGGCACGCGCTGGCCGGGTCGGTCCAGGTCTCGGCCCGGACCGGGGCGGGCATCACCGAGCTCGTCGAGGTGATCGCCGACCGCCTGCCGCGGCCGGAGGTCACGGTCGACATCCTCGTGCCGTACTCGCGGGGCGAGCTGGTCGCGCGGGCGCACTCGGACGGCGAGGTCCTCGAAGAGGAGCACCTCGAGGACGGCACGCGCCTGCTGGTGCGGGTCCACCCGGATCTCGCCGCGGCTTTGCGCGAGTTCGAGACCAACTCGACCGGGGCCTGACACGTCTCCGTAATGTGCGACCAGGGCGGTCGCACATTACGGAGGTGGCTGGGTGCGCTGGGTTCTGGCGGTGGTCTTCGTGGCCGTGCTGTGCGGGCAGGTGCCCGCTTCGGCGGCCGAAGCACCGCAGCCGTTGTGCACGGTGGCCGATGCGCGCATCGGCGAGCTGTCCGGCCTGGTCTCCGACGGTTCGCGGCTCTACGCGATCAACGACGGCGGCAGCAAGGTCCAGGTCTTCGTCCTGGGCCGGGACTGCAAGGTGCAGAAGGTCCTGACCGACCGGACGGACCCGTTCGACGTCGAGGACCTGGCCCGCACGTCCGACGGGCGGCTGTGGCTGTCCGACACCGGTGACAACCAGAAGGGCCGGCTGACGGTCGCCCTGCTGGAGATGAACCCGCAGGGCAAGGTCACGCTGCACCGGCTCACGTACCCGGACGGCCAGCACGACACCGAGGCGCTGATCATGGACAAGGCGGGCACGCCGTACCTGATCACCAAGGACGTCCTCGGCGAGGCCCGGGTGTACCGGCCTGCGGGCCCGTTGGCGAGCCCGGGACCGACCAACCTGGAGCAGGTCGGCACGGTCAAGATCGCCACCACGGACACCCAGGGCGGCCCGGTCGGCTCGATCGGCTCGGTCCTGGTGACGGGCGGCGCTTCGATGCCCGACGGCAGTGCGGTGGCCCTGAGGACGTACACGGACGCGTATGTGTATGCGGCTCCGGACGGTGACGTACTGGCGGCGCTGCAGCGCAATCCGGTGCGGATCCCGTTGCCGGGGGAGAAGCAGGGGGAGGCGATCGCCTTCGATCCCGACGGGACGTTGCTGTCGGGGAGCGAAGGGGTCGGCCAGCCCCTCCGCGCGGTGCGGGGCGCGGCCGCTCTGGCCGCGCAGTCCGGCGCACCGGCGGAGGGTTCGACCGGCACCGGCGCGTCGTCCGGTCCGGCGGGGGACGGGGCCGGGCTCCCCTTCCTGCCCGCCGCCGGGGTCACGCTCGCGGTGGTCGGCATCGGCTGGTTCGGCTTCAGCAGACTGCGCAGGCGAAGCCGCCGCTGAGCTTGGCTCCCCACGGCCAAGATCACTCGATCCGGTGAAGCTTCCGGGCCGTGCGATAGCCCGGAAGCGTCCTCTCAAAGGCGCCGCAGCACCGCCACGACCTTGCCGAGCACCGTGGCGTCGTCGCCGGGGATCGGCTCGTACGCCTCGTTGTGCGGCATCAGCCAGATGTGGCCGCCCTTGCGCTTGAACGTCTTGACCGTGGCCTCGCCGTCGATCATCGCCGCGACGATCTCGCCGTTGTCCGCGTCCGGCTGCTGCCGGACCACCACCCAGTCGCCGTCGGTGATGGCCGCGTCGATCATCGAGTCGCCGGTGACCTTCAGCAGGAACAGCTCACCCTCGCCGACGATCTCCCGCGGCAGCGGGAAGACGTCCTCGATGGCCTGCTCGGCCAGCACCGGGCCACCGGCGGCGATCCGGCCGACCAGCGGCACGTACGCCGCCTTCGGCATGACCGGCTGCTGGTCCATCTCGATGCCCATGGGGTTGTCGTCGGTCGCGGAGAGCACGCCGACCGCGCGCGGCCGGTTCGCGTCCCGCCGCAGGTAACCCTTGCGCTGCAGCGCCCGCAGCTGGTGCGAGACCGACGACGTCGACGTCAGCCCCACCGCTTCGCCGATCTCGCGCACGCTCGGCGGGTAGCCGAACCGGCTCACCCACGAGCGGATCACGTCGAGGACCTGCTGCTGGCGGACGGTGAGAGCGTCGTCCACCTCGTACACCTCGGGCAGGGTGTGCACCTTGCCCGGGCCACCGGGGGACCCACTGGTCCTGCCCGCCTTGTTCTCCTTCGCCACTGCGTCGCCTCCCAGACGTTCGCTGCACGTATCTGCGCGCCGGCCGCCGCCCGCGGGGTGCGGGCAGCCTCGCCGGGCGGCATCTGCCCGGCAGATGCCCTGGTCACCGACGTTAGCCCCCGGGCACGACGATTTCAAACATCTGTTCGATCGACACGCCGTGTCCGCTCGATTTTGTCGGTGGCAGGTGGTAGACCTTCGCACGGGCGTTCGATAGAACGCCTGTTCGACCTTGATCCACGGGCCGCCGGGTCCGGAATCGGGCGGACACCAGGGTTTCGAGGAGGTTCGGATGTCCCTTCTGGCCGAACGCGGGCACGCCCGCCCGGCGACCCCGGTCCCGGCGCCACCCCGTCCTGCGCGCGTGCTGCGCGGTCGCCGCGGCGAGGTGCACCGCCCGCCGACGCGCGCGCGGGTCGTGGCGGGCCGCCGTCCGGCCGGGGCACCCTGCGCGGCGCCCCGGCGGGTGTCCGTGCGGTGGCCGTGGCTCGCCGCGCTCGCCGTCGCGACCTGCCTCGTGATCACCGGATCGGGTCTTCTGGGGGCCGGGGTTTCCGGCGCCCCGGTGCCCGAGCGGACCGCGACGGTGTCGGTCGCGCCGGGCGATACGCTCTCTTCGCTGGCCGGGCGATTCGCGCCGGACAGCGAACCTGGCGCGGTTGTCGCCCGGATCAAGGAGCTGAATCGCCTGGACCAGGCCGTTCTGGTGCCCGGGCTGCCGCTCACGGTCCCGGTCGCCGACCCGGCCGCGGTATCCCGGCCCTGATCCGCCCGCGCCGTCAACCGCACTCACCCGGGCGGGAACCCGGCCCGGCGTGCCGCTTGCGCACGCACCTCTCGAGTTCTACCCTTCGCCGCTATATGTAGTAGTTACACCGCTGTAGTTGGTCCACAGGTTGGGGTAGACTGGACAGCAGTTGTCCACAGCTGGTCGGCTGTTACCCACCGGATGTCCACAAAACGATCACCAGGTGTGCAGGGGTGCGCGGGGTGGCCGGGGGACGTCGACCGGGGCGGCCGGCTCGGAGGGGAAGGTGATCGGCGGATGAGGTGCCCGTTCTGCCGGCATGCGGACTCTCGGGTCGTCGACTCCCGAGAGGTGGATGAAGGCCAGGCGATCCGCAGGCGGCGCTCGTGCGCGTCGTGCGGACGGCGGTTCACGACGTCGGAGACGATGGTGCTCGCCGTCGTCAAGCGGTCCGGGGTCACCGAACAGTTCAACCGGGACAAGGTGGTGAGCGGCGTCCGCCGCGCTTGCCAGGGCAGGCCGGTCGACGACGACGCGCTGCAGCAGCTCGCGCAGCGCGTGGAGGAGTCGATCCGCTCCGCCGGGCTGGCGGAGATCCCGAGCCACGAGGTCGGCCTGGCCATCCTGGGCCCGCTGCGTGAGCTCGACGGGGTCGCCTACCTCCGGTTCGCCAGTGTCTACCGGTCCTTCTCCTCGGTCGAAGACTTCGAGAAGGAAATCGCCGACCTTCGTGAGGCCATGGCGGGTTCTGCTGCTCCGAAGGAGAGCGATCAGCGCGAAGACGGCGACTGAGCCGTCCCGCTGCGGGAGTGAGGGTTCAACCGATGACCGAAACCGTGGGTACGGGGGCCGGCACGGCCGCCGGCAAGAAGAGCAAGGCCGCCGGCGGGCTCAGCGTGAAGCGCGTCTTCACGACCGAAGGGCAGCACCCGTACGACCAGGTGACCTGGGAGCAGCGGGACGTCGTCATGACCAACTGGCGTGACGGCTCGGTCAACTTCGAGCAGCGCGGCGTGGAGTTCCCCGATTTCTGGTCGGTCAACGCCACCAACATCGTCACCAGCAAGTACTTCCGCGGCGCCGTCGGCAGCCCGCAGCGCGAGCGCAGCCTCAAGCAGCTCATCGACCGGGTCGTGAAGACCTACGTCCAGGCCGCGCGCGACCACGGCTACTTCGCCACGCCGCAGGACCTGGAGATCTTCGAGCACGAACTCACCTGGATGCTGCTGCACCAGGTCTTCAGCTTCAACTCCCCGGTCTGGTTCAACGTCGGCACGCCGTCGAAGCAGCAGGTCTCGGCGTGTTTCATCCTCGCGGTCGACGACACGATGGAGTCGATCCTCAACTGGTACCGCGAAGAGGGCCTGATCTTCAAGGGCGGCTCCGGCGCCGGCCTGAACCTCTCCCGCATCCGCTCCTCGAAGGAACTGCTCACCTCCGGCGGCACCGCGTCCGGCCCGGTGTCGTTCATGCGCGGCGCCGACGCGTCCGCGGGCACCATCAAGTCCGGCGGTGCCACCCGGCGCGCGGCGAAGATGGTCGTGCTCGACGTCGACCACCCGGACATCGAAGAGTTCATCCAGACCAAGGCGCGCGAAGAGAAGAAGATCAAGGTCCTCCGCGACGCCGGGTTCGACATGGACCTCTCCGGCGCGGACATCTCCTCGGTGCAGTACCAGAACGCCAACAACTCGGTCCGCGTGTCCGACGAGTTCATGCAGGCGGTGGAGAACGGCACCGAATTCGGCCTGCGCGCCCGGCTCACCGGCGAGGTCATCGACCGCACCGACGCGAAGAAGCTGTTCCGCACCATCGCCCAGGCCGCGTGGGAGTGCGCCGACCCCGGCATCCAGTACGACGGCACGATCAACGACTGGCACACCTGCCCGGAGTCCGGCCGGATCACCGCGTCCAACCCGTGCAGCGAGTACATGCACCTCGACAACTCCAGCTGCAACCTGGCGTCGCTGAACCTGCTGAAGTTCGTCACGCGGGAGGGCACGTTCGACGCGCCGCTGTTCGCCCGCGCCGTCGAGTTCGTCATCACGGCGATGGACGTCTCGATCTGCTTCGCGGACTTCCCGACCGAGCCGATCGCCGACACCACGCGGAAGTTCCGCCAGCTGGGCATCGGCTACGCCAACCTCGGCGCGCTGCTGATGGCGCTCGGCCACGCGTACGACTCCGACGGCGGCCGCGCGCTCGCGGCGGCGATCACGTCGCTGATGACGGGCGTGTCCTACCGGCGCTCGGCCGAGCTGGCCCGGGCCGTCGGCGCGTACGAGGGCTACGCCCGCAACGCCGAGGCGCACCAGCGCGTCATGCGCAAGCACGCGGCGGCGAACGAGCTGGTCCGCACCTACCACTCCAACGACGCCGCCGTCCGCGCGCTGGCGACCGAGGAGTGGAAGAGGGGCATCGACATCGGGACGAAGCACGGCTGGCGCAACGCGCAGGCGTCGGTGCTCGCCCCCACCGGCACCATCGGCTTCATGATGGACTGCGACACCACCGGGATCGAGCCGGACTTCTCGCTGGTGAAGTTCAAGAAGCTGGTCGGCGGCGGCTCGATGCAGATCGTCAACCAGACGGTGCCCCGCGCGCTGACCGCGCTCGGTTACCCGGAGGAGCAGGTCGAGGCGATCGTCGAGTACGTGGCGCAGCACGGCCACGTCGTCGACGCGCCGGGTCTGCGGCCGGAGCACTACGAGGTGTTCGACTGCGCGGTCGGCGAGCGGTCGATCGCGCCGACGGGCCACGTCCGGATGATGGCCGCGGTGCAGCCGTTCCTGTCCGGCGCGATCTCCAAGACGGTCAACATGCCGGAGTCGGCGACGGTCGAAGAGGTCGAGGAGATCTACTTCCAGGGCTGGAAGCTCGGGCTGAAGGCCCTCGCCATCTACCGCGACAACTGCAAGGTCGGCCAGCCGCTGTCGACGGCGAAGAAGGAGAAGGCGGCCGCCGAACCGGAGAAGGTCGTCGAGTACCGCCCGGTGCGCAAGCGCCTGCCGAAGAAGCGCCCGAGCCAGACGGTGTCGTTCACCGTCGGCGGCGCGGAGGGCTACCTGACGGCGGGCTCGTACCCCGACGACGGGCTCGGCGAAATCTTCGTCAAGCTCGGCAAGCAGGGCTCGACCCTGGCCGGCGTGATGGACGCGTTCTCGATGTCGATCTCGGTGGGCCTCCAGCACGGCATCCCGCTCGAGTTCTACGTCTCGAAGTTCTGCAACCTGCGTTTCGAGCCGGCGGGCATGACCGACGACCCGGACATCCGCATCGCGACCAGCGTGATGGACTACCTCTTCCGCCGCCTGGCCCTGGACTACCTGCCGTACGAGAAGCGCTCGCAGCTGGGCATCTTCTCGGCGGACGAGCGCTCGGCCGAGGTCGAGGCGAACTACGGCAACTCCGGCGTCGACCTGGAGGCGTTGCAGTCGACGGTGGATTCGTCGCCGGAGCCGCACGCGGAGGAACCGGAGCACCCGCACCGCGAAGCCCAGACGACGACGGAGCTGATGGAGCTCCGCCTCGGTAAGGCGGCGGATGCCCCGCTCTGCATGACGTGCGGCACGAAGATGCGCCCGGCGGGCTCGTGCTACGCGTGCGAAGGCTGCGGCGCAACGTCCGGTTGTAGCTGACGGGTTTCCGGCTGGGCCGGGCGTCGGCCGCCCGGCTCAGCCGAAGAACTCCTGCAGCTCCGAAACCGGCGGCAGATCGGCGACGAACCCGAACCGGCCCGCACGCATTTCCCTCGCTCCGTCCATGAACGACTTCAGCGCCAGCCGGGACAGTGCTGCGCCGATGCTGACGCGGCGGACGCCGATTCCGGCCAGCTGCTCGAGGGTGATCGCCGGGTCCGCGAACCCCATCACGACGTTCACCGGCTTGCCCACCGAGGACACCACCGCGCGCATTTCCGCCAGGGTTCGCAACCCCGGCGCGTACAGCACGTCGGCGCCCGCTTCCTCGTACGCCTGCAACCGGCGGATCGTGTCGGCGAGGTCGCCGACGCCCAGCCAGAGGTTTTCACAGCGGGCCGTGAGCACCACCGAGCGGGCCCGGGCCGTCTCCACCGCCGCGCGGACGCGGTCGGCCGCCAGCCCGATGTCGTAGATCGGCGTCCGGGAGTCGCCCGTGAAGTCCTCGATCGACGCGCCGGCCACGCCGGCGTCGGCCGCCGCCTCGATCATCTTCGCGGCTTCGGCCGGGTCGTCGGCGAAACCGTTCTCGAGGTCGGCGTTCACCGGCAGGGGCGTCGCCTCGGCGATCTCCCGGCAGTTGGCCAGGATTTCCGCCCGGGTCGCGCGGGTCCGGCCCACCACGTTGGCCACGCCCAGGCTCGTGGTGGCCAGGGCTTCGAAGCCGAGACCCGCCAGGAGCCGGGCCGTTCCGGCGTCCCACGGATTCGGCAGCAGGAAGGGTTCGGATCGCTCGTGCAGGGCGCGGAACTCGTCGGCGGTCGTCATGCGTCGAGCTTGCGCCCGTGGCGGTCCGCGGACAATGCGCGCGGACCACCGGAGTGGGTGATAATCGCAGCGAATCGCGCAAGATAACATAGTTTCGGCATGGCGGGCCACTATTTTCGCGGTTAATCGCCGCGTTCGACCCCGCGTGCCGCCTATTCACTCGTTCGAGTTATCGTGCTGCCCGGGGGATTTCGAGCCGATTTCCCCCGCTGGTGCACTTCTGGTGCGGAACCGGGGAGGGATCCGCGATGACCTCGCTCGTCGTCGACGAACCGACGCCGGCCACGGCACGACCCCGACGCGGCGAGCGGCGCGGCCAGTGGTGGCTGATCGGGCTCGTCCTCGCGGTGTTCGCCGTTCTGGCGTGGCAGCGCCGCTGGGTGTGCGACGACGGCCTGATCGTCCTGCGCACGGTGCAGAACCTGCTCGACGGAAACGGGCCGGTGTTCAACGCCGGCGAACGCGTCGAAGCCAACACGAGCACGCTGTGGACCTACGTCGTGGCCCTCGGGGGGCTGCAGCCGTGGTTGCGGCTGGAGTGGGTGGCGGTCGTCCTCGGGCTGCTGTCCGCCGTCGGTGGCCTCTTCTTCGGGCTCGACGGAGCCCGGCGGCTGTTCCCGGACCGGCGGATCGTGCCGGCGGGAGCCTTGGTCGTCCTCGGACTGCCGCCCTTCTGGGACTACGCCACGTCGGGTCTGGAGACCGGGCTGGTCACCCTCTGGCTGTCCCTCGGGTGGTGGCGGCTGGTCCGGCACGCGACCGGCAGCCCGGTCCGGACCCTGCCGACCCTCCTGCTGCTCGGCTGCGGCCCGCTGGTGCGCCCCGAGTTCGCCCTCGTTTCCGCGGTCACGTTCCTCGCGCTGGTGGCCGTCGTCCGGCCGGGGTGGCGCCGCGGGCTCGGCTGGCTCGCGCTCGCCGGCGTGCTCCCGGTGGCCTACCAGGTGTTCCGGATGGGCTACTACGGCCTGATCACGCCCAACACCGCCCTGGCGAAGGAGGCGACGCAGGCCCGCTGGGAGCGCGGGTGGTTCTACCTCGTCGAAATGTTCGCCGCCTACTGGCTGCTGATCCCGGTCGTGTTGCTGCTCGCCGTCGCCGTGCTGGTCCTGTCGGGCCGGGATCGGACGACGCTCGTGGTCGTGCTCACCCCGGTGGTCGCGGGGGTGCTGCTCGGGTTGTACGTCACCCGGGTCGGCGGGGACTACATGCACGCCCGGATGCTCCTGCCGGTGCTGACCTGCCTGCTCCTGCCCGTGATGGTCGCTCCGCTGACCCGCTGGACGGCTCCGCTCGTGGTGGCGGTCGTGGCCTGGACGGTCGTCAGCGCCGTCGGCCTGCGGCCGGTCTCCGCCGAACAGCACAAGATCGGCGCGTACGGCATCACCGACGCGCGCGTGTTCTGGGTCGACTCCACGCACAACGAGCACCCGATCACCGCCGGCGACGCCGCGAACCTCATCGGGTACCTGCCCGATCTCGCCGCGGCGCGGGCGGGGAAGACCGGCCCGGTCGTCGCGGTGAAGGTGAACTTCGTGTGGGTGGTCTTCCCGGGCACCCGCACGGTGATCTCCACCCCCGGCGCGCTCGGCTTCCCCGGCCTCCTCCTGCCGCGCACGGAGACCGTGATCGACGACCTCGGGCTCGCCAGCCCGCTCGCCGCGCACAGCCTCGTGGTGCCCGGCCGGCCGGCGGGGCACCAGAAGGAGCTCTCGGTGGCCTGGGTGATCGCCGACGCCGGGGCCGGGACCCCGGAACAGCTTTCGGCCGCCGGGCACGAACTCGTCTACTCGGAGGAGATCAGGGCCGCGCGCATTGCGCTCACCCGCCCCGAGATCCGCGAGATGCTCGACTCGGTCCGGGCCCCGCTCACCTTCGAGCGGTTCCGGGACAACCTCCTCCACGCGTTCGGACGCAGTCGCCTCCGCTACCACCCCGAGCCCTTCACCGCCCAGTTCGGCGGGTGAGCTCGGCTAAAGCAGCCGCGCCGCGAGCGTCCGCAGGGCCGCGGTGATCCGTTCCGGCGACACGCCGCGGGACGTCTGGTGCAGGAACAGCTCCGGTGCCAGCGGGGCCAGCAGCACATCGGCCAGGACGTCGGGGTCCGCGGCGCCCGCCGCCTCCGCCAGGATCCGGACGTGCGTGCGCCAGAACCCGTACGCCCCCGTCGTGAAGCGCGAATGGCCGACCTCGGCGCCCAGCACCAGGGGCGCGTGCCGCTCCAGCAGTTCCACCATCGCCGCGTAGAACGCGGCCAGGCGCTCGGCCGGGGGTGCGCCGGGGCCCAGCGGGGGGTCGCCGCGCAGCAGCACCTCCTGCAGCCGGCGCTCGTGCTCGTCGAGCAGGGCCACGGCGATCGCCGCGCGGTCCGGGTAGCGGCGGTACAGCGTTCCGCGGCCGACACCGGCCGCCCGCGCGATGTCCTCCATCGTCACTTCCGCCGCGCCGCGGGCGGTGAACAGCTCTTCGGCCGCCGCGAGGATCTTCGCGCGGTTGCGGGCCGCGTCGGCGCGTTCGGGCATGGCGCCAGCCTAGGGAATATCCGGACAGGGCGTCCAGTTGACTCAAGTGGACACCGTGTCCACTTGAGGAGGAATCGTGCCCCACCTGCTGCACCTCGACTCCAGCGCCCGCCGCTCGTCGTTCTCCCGCGAGCTGTCCGCCCGGTACGCCGCCACCTGGCAGGGCACCCGGACCTACCGCGACCTCGCCGCCGACCCGGTTCCGGTGATCGGGCAAGCCTGGACCGAAATCTGCGACGCCCTGCTCACCGCGCAGATCACCGATCCGGCGCACTACGCCGACGTCGTCACCACGCAGGAACAGCGCCGGGCCTGGGCCGTCGTCGAGCCCCTGCTCGCCGAACTGCTCGAAGCCGACGTCGTGCTGATCGGCGCGCCGATGTACAACTTCTCGATCCCGGCCGCCCTCAAGGCCTGGATCGACCAGGTGACGTTCCCGCGCATGTCCTTGCGGGGCAAGGCGTTCGTGATCGCGGGCGCCCGCGGCGGGACGTACGCGCCGGGGACGCCGCGGGCGCCGTTCGACCACCACGAGCCTTACCTGCGGGACTTCATCGCCGGCCACTACGACGTCGACGACGTCCGGTTCGTGCACGCCGAGCTCACCAACGCCCTGGTCGACCCGCACCTGGCGGCGCGCGAAGGCGAGCGCGTCGCTTCGCGCGAAGCGGCACTGGCGGCGCTCTGATGGGCTGGGTGACGCTCGTGCTCGCCGGGCTCGTCGAGATCGCCTGGTCACAGAGCATCAAGCCGACGGAGAACTTCACCCGGCCGTGGCCGACGCTCCTGTGCTTCGTGCTCGGCGCCGCCGCGGTCTACCTGCTCTCGCGCGCGATGGACACCGTCCCGGTGGGTACCGCCTACGCGGTGTTCACCGGGATCGGTGCCGTCGGCGCGATCGTGCTCGGCGTCGTCGTCGCCAAGGACCCGCTGAGCGCCGGCCGGGTGGCCGCGCTGGCGCTGATCGTCGGCGGCGTCGTGCTCGCGCGCGTCACTTCGTGAGCTGCTCCCACAGGAACTCGAACACCAGCGCCCACTTGAACGCCAGCTGCTCGTTGTCCGCGGCCGCGCCGTGGCCGCCTTCGATGTTCTCGTGATACCGGACGTCGTGCCCCTGCTCACGCATCCGCGCCACCATCTTGCGGGCGTGGGCGGGGTGCACGCGGTCGTCGCGGGTGGACGTCACGAACAGCGACGGCGGGTACTCACGTCCACTGTGGACGTTCTGGTACGGCGAGTACTCCGAGATGAACGCCCATTCCGCGGCGTCGTCCGGGTCGCCGTACTCGGCCATCCAGGACGCGCCGGCCAGCAGCAGGTGGTAGCGGCGCATGTCCAGCAGCGGCACCTGGCTGACGATCGCGCCGAACCGCTCCGGGTAGCGCGTCAGCATGACGCCCATCAGCAGCCCGCCGTTGCTGCCGCCCTGGATGCCGAGCTTCGCCGGCGTCGTGATGCCGCGGTCCACCAGGTCCGCGGCCACCGCGGCGAAGTCCTCGTACACGCGGTGGCGCTCGGCCTTGATGGCCTGGGTGTGCCAGCCGGGCCCGTACTCGCCGCCGCCGCGGATGTTCGCGACGACGTAGGTGCCGCCGCGGGCGAGCCAGCCGCGGCCGATCATGCCGCTGTAGGACGGCGTCAGCGAAATCTCGAAGCCGCCGTAGCCGGTCAGCAGCGTCGGGCCGCCCTCGGCACCGGACGGCCGGACGACGAAGTACGGGATCTTCGTGCCGTCCTCCGACGTCGCGAAGTACTGCGCGACGCTCATGCCCGAAGCGTCGAAGAACGCGGGAGCCTGCTTCAGGACTTCGACAGTGTCATTCCGGGGCTCCGCCCCGGGCCGGGGGCTCTGCCACCCGGACCCCCGCGAAGACACCTGTTCACCGACGTGGCCATAGCTCAGCGTCGACGGCTGGAGGAAGCCGCTGGAGTCGATCAGGTACTCGTCGCTGACGTCGGGATCGGTGTCGAAGATGTCCGCGCTGCCGAACTCCGGGCCGCCGGCCAGCGGTGCCTCCTGCCAGCCGTCCGGGCCCGGGGTCAGGGTGCGCAGCTCGGTGCGGACGTCGCGCAGCGTGCCGAGCAGCAGGTGGTGGCGCGTCCAGGCCCAGTAGCTCAGCGAGGTGTGCTCGTCGGGGGTGAACAGCGTCGTGAAGGCCCGGTCACCGGCCATGAAGGCGTCGAACAGGATGGCGATCAGCGAGCCGGCCGGGTGTTCGGTCCCGCCGACGTTCCACGCGGTCCGCGGCCGCACCAGCAGCCATTCGCGGTGCACGGACGCGCTCGCGTCGTCCGGGATGTCGATCTTGACCAGCCCGCCGGGCGTGCGCAGGTGCAGTTCCGAGCGGTAGAAGTCGATCGCGCGGCTGACGAAGTCGCGCTCGAAGCCTTCGGTCGGGTCGTGGGACGCACCGATCGAGACGTCGTCGGGCTTGCCCTCGAAGACCACTGTGGCGGCGTCAAGGGGCGTGCCGCGGCGCCACTCCTTGGCCAGCCGCGGGTAACCGGAGCTGGTCAGCGAACCCGGCCCGAAATCCGTTCCGATGTAGACGCGGTCTTCGTCGATCCAGCCGATCCGCGTCTTCGCCTCCGGCACGGTGAAGCCGTCCTCGACGAACTCGTGCGCGTCGAGGTCGAACTCGCGCACGACCGTGGCGTCCGCGCCGCCGCGGGACAGCTCGATCAGGCCGCGCCGGTAGTCCGGCCGCAGCACGGTGGCGCCCTGCCACACCCAGTTCTCGCCCTCGGCCTCGGCCAGCGCGTCGACGTCGAGCAGCAGCTCCCACTCCGGTTCGGCCTGCCGGTAGGACTCCGGCGTCGTCCGCCGCCACAGGCCGCGCGGGTGGCTCGCGTCCTGCCAGAAGTTGTAGAAGAACCCGCCGCGGCGGCGCACGTACGGGATCCGGTCGTCGGCGTCCAGCACCTCGCGCAGTTCGTCACGCAACTCGGCGAAACGCGCTCCGGTGGTCAGCTCGGCCAGCGTCTCGCCGTTGCGGGCGCGCACCCAGTCCAGCGCGTCGCCACCGGTCACGTCTTCCAGCCACAGGTACGGATCTTCGACACTCATGACGACAGTTTCGCCCGGTCCCCGCACCCGTGGCCACCCGGTGGCGTTTTCGTTTCGTGATCCCGGCCTCCCGGCCGGTCCGTATGCTGGTGCCACGCAGCAGGGGGAGAACGTGAACGACGCCGAAACGTCATGGCCGGGGGCGGCCCGGCCGCCGGAACCCGCGTGGGTGCCCGAACCGAACCCGTGGGCGCCCAGCTGGGCCGCCGCCCCGCCCGTCCCGATCGCCCCGCCGCGCAACCGGCTCTGGGGTGCCGTCACCGGGGTGCTGATCGTCGTGGTGGCCCTCTCCCTGATCGCCGCCACCATCCCGCGCCGGGTGGACGGCCGCGCGTTCGCCGCGCAGGGCGCCGACACGGGCCGGACGTACGGCGGCACCGGGAAGACCCCGAAGGCCGTGCCCGAGCTGGCGCGCAACCCGCTGCTCGGCGACGGCATCAGCCCCGGGCCCGCCACGTGCTCCCTGCCCGACCTCGGCCGGGCGCCCGAGCAGCTCAAGGCCTACTACGGTGCGCTCGCCGGCTGCCTGGAGCAGTCCTGGCGCCCGGCGCTGGAGAAGGCGAACGAGCCGACGCTGACCGTCACCGTGTCGGTGACGCTGCCGGACCACAGCGCGTGCGGCGAGGCGCCGACGGAGGACGAAGCCGTCGCCTACTACTGCGGCGGCGACACGACGATCTACGCCCCGACCGACTGGATGCTCTCGGACGCCGGGCTCAACAAGGCGCGGCACATCGCGACGATCGCCCACGAGTACGGCCACCACGTCCAGCGCGAAAGCGGCATCCTGTCCGCGGCGGCGGACAAAATGACCTCGCCGGACGAGGACAGCGCCGCCGACAAGGAGGTCGTGCGCCGGATCGAGCTGCAGGCGAACTGCTTCGGCGCGCTGTTCCTGACGGCCGTCGCCGGCTCGGGCTCGATCAGCCGGTCACTGGCGAACGCCGCCGTCGCCGACTACGCCCGGGCCAACGACAGCGACACCCACGGCTCGCGCAAGCACCAGCTGACCTGGGCGAAGGCGGGCTTCGACGGCAAGGCCACGAAGGCGTGCGACACGTGGAGCGCCCCGGTCGACGAGGTCAGCTGAGGGCCCAGGCGGGGTCGCGGCCGAGGAGGGCGAGGAACCGGTCGAGTTCGCTCGCGCCGGCGGGCACCTCGACGCTGTGGGCGAACGAGCCGTTCTTCTCGCGGCCCTCGTCCGGGATCCGCTGGGCCAGCCGGAGAGCGGCGTGGACGGCGTCGGCGTCGGGCTCGTAGGGGAGGCCGAGCGTGCGGGCCAGGTCCCAGCCGTGCGCGACGGTGTCGACCAGGTGCATGTGGGCGGCGATGGTGCCGGGGAAGGTGCCGAAGTGGTTGATGGTCAGCTGCCGGTCCAGCACGGCGTCGTCGGCGAAGGCGTCGAGGAAGTCGTCGACGGAGGCCCGGTACGCGGCGTAGGCGTCGTCGCCGAGGGCGCCGGCGTCCCAGTCCGGGGCCGAGCCTTCGCGGGCCGCCGTCGCGAAGGCGTGGTTCTCACTGACCTGGTGGCGGAGCAGATCGGCGAGGGTCCAGCCGGCGCACGGGGTGGGGCGGACGAGGTCGGCGGGCGTCACACCGGCGACGATCTTGTCGAGCACGAGCAGGGTGCGGCGGTCGAGTTCGCGAAGATCCATGCCGGGCACGTTAGGCGGGGAAGCGGACCACGAACAGAGCCAAAACTAGGCCAACCTTCGTGGGCCAATCTAGACTGCCGCCGGTGGAGATCCACATCGACCTGACCGGGACGCGCGGCCACCGCGACGCGATCTACCGGCACCTGCGCGCCGCGATCCTGGCCGGCCGGATCCGGCCCGGCGAGGCGTTGCCGCCGACCCGCGAACTCGCGCAGCGGCTGGCGGTCTCCCGCACGACGGTCAGCGCGGCCTACGACCGGCTCACCGCCGAGGGGTTCCTCGCCGGACGCGTCGGCGCGGGTACGTTCGTCACGGCTTCGCCGGCTTCCCCCGAGCCGGTGCCGGATGTGCCGGGCGTGCGGCCGCTGCCGGAGTGGGACGCCGTTCCGCCGCCGCCCGCGCCCTTCGCCCCGGCGCCGGAGTTCGACTTCCGGCCGGGCGTCCCCGATCTCTCGCTGTTCCCGTTCGACACCTGGCGGCGGCTGATCACGCAGCGGCTGCGCGCCGGTCAGGCCGATCTGATGACCTACGGCGACCCGCAGGGCCACGCCGGGCTGCGTGCCGAGATCGCCCGGCACGTCGGCGTGTCGCGCGACGTCCGGGCGAGTGCGGCGCAGATCGTCGTCACCGCCGGTGCCCAGCAGACGACCGACCTCGTCGCGCGGGTGCTGCTGCGCAACGGCGATCTCGCCGCCGTCGAGGACCCCGGGTACCCGCCGCCGCGGCTGGTGCTCGGCGCGCGCGGCGTCCGGGTGGCGCCGGTGCCGGTGGACGCGTCCGGGATCGTCGTCGGCGCCATCCCGGCGGGCACGCGGCTGGTGTACGTGACGCCGTCGCACCAGTACCCCCTGGGCCTGTCGATGTCGCTGGACCGCCGTCTCGAGCTGCTCGACTGGGCCGAACGGAACGACGCGGTGCTCGTCGAGGACGACTACGACACCGAGTTCCGCTACACCGGGCGTCCCCTGGAACCGTTGCACAGCTTGGATTCCCGGGGCCGTGTCGTGTACGTCGGGTCGTTTTCGAAGGTGCTTTCGCCGTCGCTGCGGCTCGGTTTCCTCGTCGCGCCGCCGTCGCTGGTCCCCGCCTTGGTCAAGGCCCGCTACCTCACCGACTGGCACGCGCCGAACGTCGAGCAGGCGGCGCTCGCGGCGTTCATGGCCGAAGGCGGCTTCGCCCGGCACGTCCGGCGGATGCGGAAGGTCTACCGCGCACGGCACGAGCTGCTGTCCGCGCTGCTCGCCCGGGACTTCGCGGATTTCCTGACGCCGTTGCCGTCGGCCGCGGGCCTGCACCTGAGCGCCGCTTCGGCCGTCGATGCGGGCCCGCTCGTCCGCGCGGCGCGTCGCCGCGGAGTGCGGCTGTACTCCCTCGGCGACTTCGCCGTGGGCGAGCGGCGGCACGGGCTCGTCTTCGGTTACGGTGCGGTCGCGACCGAGCGGATCAAGCCGGGATTGGCCCGGCTGCGGGCGCTGGCGGACGAAGGAGCGGCATGACCGACGACGTGATGGTGGCGATCGACGCCGGTCTGCGGCAGCACATCGGCGGGGACCGCGCCGGCGCGTACGCGACCTTCACGGCCCTGTGGGCTTCGATCGGCGACGACGGCGACCCGCTGCACCGCGTCGCGCTGGCGCACCACCTGGCCGACGTCTGCGACGACCCGGCCGAGGAGCTCGAGTGGGACCTGCGGGCGCTGGCGGCGGCCGATTCGCTGACCGACTCGCGGGCCCAGGAGCACCACTCGTCACTGGCCGTGCGCGGGTTCTACCCGTCGCTGCACCTCAACCTGGGCGAGGACTACCGCAAGCTCGGCGACCTCGCGGCGGCGCGGGAACAGCTGGCCCTGGCCCGGGCCCGCCTGGACGCGCTCGGCGACGACGACTACGCGGCCGGGATCCGGCTGGCACTGGACGGCCTGGCCGACCGGCTCGGCTGAACCGGGTCGAATACCACGAAGACGCCCCGTTTGCCGGACTTTCGCGCAGGCCCGGGGGGCCCTAACCTGTGGTGATCCACCTCACCGACGGGAAGGATCGCCATGCGGATTGCGGATCTGCTGCGCAAGAAGGGGTCGGCGGTCGCGACGGTCACCCCGGAGACGACGGTGACCACGCTGCTGGCCGGACTGGCCGAACACAACGTCGGGGCGATGGTGGTCGTCGCACCGGACGGCTCGATCGCGGGCATCGTCTCCGAACGCGACGTGGTGCGGCGGTTGAACGAGCACGGCCCCGGCCTGCTCGACGGCCCGGTCTCGGAGATCATGACGAAACTGGTGGCCAGCTGCGGCCCGGACGACTCGGTGGACCAGCTGTCGGTGCTGATGACGGAGCGGCGCATCCGGCACGTCCCGGTGCTGGCCGACGGCAGGCTCGCGGGGATCGTCTCCATCGGGGACGTCGTGAAGAACCGGATGGAACAGCTGGAGCAGAGCCAGGAACAGCTGCAGGCCTACATCTCGCAGGGTTAGTGGTCCGGCCGGCTCGTCCCGCTCCGGGCGAGCCGGCGCGACCGCGCTGCGGTCACTCCCGCCAGCCCGACAGTTCCACGCCCTTCGCGACATCCACCCGGTACGACAGCGTCACCACGCCGGTCTCACCCGGTGCCAGCGTCAGCTTCCAAGTGAACTCGCCCAGTGCGGACGTCTCCACCGGCTCCGGCGACGTCTTCACCTCCCGCACCGTGATCGTGTCGTCCCGGGAAACCGGCGCCTGGTCGAGCACCGTCACCACCGCTTCCCGAGGCCCGTGGTTCCCGACCGAAATCCGGTACTCCGCCTCACGCCGTTTCTGCCCGGACAGCGTCGCCTTCGAAGCCGTGCGCCGGACCAGTTCCCGCTCGACGCGGATGCGGTCGTCGACGCCCAGGGCCAGCTCCAGCTCTTCCCCGGGGGCCCACGGTTCGAGCACCGTCGTCCCGACGAACTCCGCGTCGTGGAACACCGAAGCCCGCCCGGGGCGCAGAGCGTGCTCCGAGGTGTTGACCACCGTGGCGCGCAAGTACGCCTCCTCCGCCAGCACCGGCGCCGTCACGTAACCCAGGTCAGCCGTGAGTGAAAGCTGCGCCAACGTGGTCCGATGGCCGGAAGCTCCCGAAGGCACCGCCACCGGACGCGACGGCCGGTACGTCACCGCCGTCGTTCCTTGCTCGACCGACGCCAGTTTCGGCGCCATCGCCGGAGCCGCCGCGAACCGCGCCATCCTGGCGCCTTCGGGGATGCCGCCGCCCGATCCGCCGTACGCGGCCGCGGGGGCCGCCGGGACCGGGTGCACGCGGTCCAGGTACCACGGCTGGAGTTCCGGCACGACCACCGACACCGCCGGCCGCGCCGTCGACAACGCCAGCTCGCACTCCGGCCAGTCCTCGCCCGTGTACTGGCTGACCAGTCCGTACGACACCACGGTGACCTCGGTGCCGCGCACCCGGATGTCGTAGCCCGGCTCCCAGCTCGCCCCGGGGACCACATAGGACAGTTCCAGCTCGGCTTCCCCGGCCGGTTCCGTGATCTCCAGCTCCACGACCACCGACGTACTGTCCTGTTCGGACCGCGCGCCGTGCGCCTCGATCCGACGGTCGAGTGCGGCGAGGTCTTCCCGAAGCCGGGTGATCCGGTCCGAAAGCACCCGTCGTGACTTCAACGCCGCAGCCAGCCGCGAACTCAGCGCGTCCGTGACCTCGGCGACGCGTGAAGGTTCGGCGGTTCCAGCGGCCAGCGCCTTCGCGAAGCTGCCGCCGCTGCGCTTCGCGAGCGAAGTCAGCAGATCCACCTTCATCGTTTCGGCGGCTTCGTCGTCCACGACGCCGTCGAGCGTGGCTTGGTCCGCGCGCCGCTGCTCGACGAGCGCCCGCAACGCCGCGTCGGCCGGCGAAGCGTGCCGCTCGGTGCGCACGTCGACGCCGGTGATCAGCGCAGGCCCGGTGCCGGTGACACGCACCGAGGCCGGGTCGAGGGCCGGTGGCAGCCCGGCGAACGTCAGGCGCGGCCCACCGTCGAGCGGGGCCTTGCCCCGGCGGGTGATCCGCGCCTGCTGCGGGTAGACGGTCACGGCGGCGATCGGCGCTTCCACGGTCGGCATGCCTCCGACGTTAGTCTCTTGACACCCCCGCGGCCGGAGCGGAAGTGTCTTCAGTCGTCCGCTTCGCCCGGCTTGGGGGTTTGAGTGAAAGCCGCAGTCCTGCTCGCCGCCGTGCTCGCCCTTCCGCTGACCGCGGTCACCGCGGAAGCCGCCGCCCCGCCGGCGCCGGTGTTCACCGGCGGCCAGGCGCAACCGGTGTTCGACCCGGCCGACGTCGTCCGCGAGGACGTCTGGGTCACCGCGCCCGTCGACAGCGACCACGACGGCACCGACGACCTCGTGCACACCCAGGTCGTGCGTCCCCGCGCGACCCAGCAGGGCTTGAAGGTGCCCGTCGTCTACCAGGCCAGCCCGTACTACGCCGGCGGCAACGACGTCGCGAACCACGACGTCGACGTCGAGCTGTACGCGCCCGGGTACGCCCGCGGCCCGGAAGGCCCGCGCGTCGCCGCGCACGGCGTCGGCCCGGCCACCCCGATCACCTGGCGCTACCAGGACTACTTCACCGCGCGCGGGTTCGCCGTCGTCTACGGCGAGTCGCTCGGCACCGGGCTCTCGACCGGCTGCCCGACCACCGGTGACGTCAACGAGACGATCGGCGCCCGTTCGGTCGTCGACTGGCTCAGCGGCCGCACGACCGCGCGCGACGCCGCGGGCGCGGCGGCGAAGGCGGACTGGAGCACCGGCAAGACCGGCATGATGGGCGTGTCCTACAACGGGACGCTGCCCAACGCCGTCGCGAGCACCGGCGTCGAAGGGCTCGAGACGATCGTGCCGATCGCCGCGATCTCCAGCTGGTACGAGTACTACCGCCACGACGGCGCGGTGGTCGCGGCCGGCGGGTTCCAGGGCGAGGACGCCGACGTGCTCGCCGAATACGTCTACACCCGCGAAGACCGGCGGATCTGCCGCCCGGTGATCGACGGGCTGGTCCGCGACCAGGACCGCGTCACCGGCGACTACACGCCGTTCTGGGACGTCCGGAACTACCGCGACGACGTCGGCCGGGTGCACGCGTCGGTGCTCGCGGTGCACGGCCTCAACGACTGGAACGTCAAGACCGAGCAGGTCGCGACCTGGTACGAGGCGCTGAAGGCCCGCGGCGTCGAGCACAAGATCTGGCTGCACCAGGCCGGGCACGCGGACCCGTACTCGCTGCGGCGCGACGTCTGGCTCGCGACGCTGAACAAGTGGATGTCGCACTACCTCTACGGCATCGACAACGGCATCCAGAACGAGCCGAAGGCGACGATCCAGCGCGAAGACCTGTCGTGGACCGACGAAGCCGACTGGCCGGCGCCGGGCACCGCGGACGTCCGCGTGTACCCGTGGCCCGGCGGCCGCTCGAAGGGCGCCATCGACACCCGCAACCCGGTGCCGGGCACCGCGGCCGCCGAGACGCTCGCCGACGACGCGACCAAGACGATCGAGCAGCTGGCCGGCCTCGCGTCGTCCGGCAACCGGTTGTTGTACGCGACTTCGCCGGCGAAGCAGCGGGTGCGGCTCTCCGGCACGGCCCGCGCGGACCTGGCGCTGGCGTTCGACCGGCCCGCGGCGAACGTCTCGGCGATCCTGCTCGACCGCGCCCCCGACGGCACGTCCCACGTGATCAGCCGCGGCTGGACCGACCCGCAGAACCGCACGTCACCCGCCCGCACGGAGCCGATCATGCCGGGGCAGACCTACCGGATCGGCGTCGAACTGATGCCGAAGGACTACATCCTCGCGGCGGGGCACCGGCTGGAGTTCCTGCTGGCCTCCAGCGACCACGACTACACGCTGCGGCCCAGGCCGGGCGCGGGGCTGGCGCTCGACCTGACCAAGACGTCGGTGACGCTCCCGGTCACGGGCGGCAAGCCGGCGCTGCGAGCCGCGTTCGGCTGACGCCGGGGCCGCTCCGCGCGGTCACCCTCCGCGGCAATGATCACGGAATGTAACGGCCTTCGCAGGCCGGACGACTTACCGGAGTTCAGCCCGCTGCGAGAGGACCTGCCATGACCTCGACCGCCGAACCCACCTTGGCGCGCCTGCGCACCCAGCTGTCCGGAACGGTGCTCACCGCCGGCGAAGCGGGTTACGACGTCGCCCGGTCGGTCTGGAACGGGGAAATCGACCGCTACCCGGCCGTCGTCGTGCGGCCCGCCGGGCCCGCGGACGTGGCGACGGCGCTCGGGTACGCGCAGGACGCCGGGCTCGACGTCTCGGTGCGCGGCGGCGGGCACAACTACGGCGGCGCCGCGGTCGTGGACGGCGGCCTCGTCATCGACCTGAGCTCGCTCGACGCGATCAGCGTCGACCCGGCGAGCCGGACCGCGCGCTGCGGCGGCGGGGCGACCTGGGCCCAGCTCGACGCCGCCACGCAGGAGCACGCGCTCGCGGTGCCGGGTGGCACGATCAGCCACACCGGCGTCGGCGGGCTGACCCTCGGCGGCGGCTTCGGCTGGCTCACCGGCAAGCACGGGCTGTCGTGCGACAACCTCCTTTCGGCCGAGGTCGTCACCGCCGGCGGCGAGATCCTGCGCGCGTCCGCCGCGGAGCACGCCGACCTGTTCTGGGCGCTGCGCGGGGGTGGCGGCAACTTCGGGGTCGTCACCGAGTTCGAATTCCGGGTGCACCCCGTGGGCCCGATCGTCCACCTGGGACTGTTCTTCTGGGACCTCGACGACGGCGTGGCCGCGCTGCGCCAAGCCCGCGAAGTGCTCGAGAGCCTGCCCGGCGAGATGGGCGCGCTCGTCGCCGGGCTGAACGCGCCGCCCGCGCCGTTCGTCCCCGAGGCCTACCACTTCCGGCCCGGATACGCCCTGTTGATCGCCGGGTTCGCGGGGGAGGAGCAGCACGCCGAGGCGATCCGGGCGGCGCGCTCGGGGCCGGCACCGCTGTTCGAGTTCGTCTCGCCGATCCCGTACGTCGAGCTGCAGCAGATGCTCGACGGCGCGGCGCCGTGGGGCATCCTCGGCTACGAGAAAGCCACCTACGCCGACGGGTTCACCGACGAGGTCATCGACGTGATCGCGGACTTCCTGCCGCGCAAGACGTCGCCGATGTCGATCATGCCGATCTTCTCGATGCGCGGGGCGTTCACCGAGGTCGCCGCCGACGCGACGGCGTTCGGCGGCCCGCGTCGGCCGAGCATCCTGGTCAACATCGACTCGATCGCGGCCGAACCGGAGCCGTTCGCCGCGGACCGCGCGTGGGTGCGGGAGTTCTGGGCCGCCCTGGTGCCGTTCTCGTCCAATCCGGCGGGTTACGTCAACTTCATGGCCGAGTACGAAGAGGACCGCGTCCGGACGTCGTACGGCCCGGCGAAGTACGCGCGGCTCGCGCGGATCAAGGCGGAGTACGACCCGCAGAACGTGTTCCACCACAACGCGAACATTCCGCCCGCGAAGTGAGTCAGCCGGCGATGCCGGCGCTGGTTCACGTGGGTCTGCACGGTCGCCCCGCTCACTGCCAGCGTGCGTCCACTGTGGACTCGACGTCGGCGTCGCCGGTGAGGAATCCGTGAGCTCCGCGAGCAGCGCGGCCGGCAGCGCTGCGTCGTCGGCGTAGGTGGCGAGCACGATGACCTCCGTGCCCGGGTGCCCGCCCGGTCGTCGTCATTTCGGATCCTCCGAGGCGTGCTTGTACGGAAAATGTACCGACGCGGGCTTGGCTTCGTGGCGTCAAGTTGTCCCGTTTGCCAGGAGGTTTCCCCATGTCCAGGTTGCGACGGCTCGCCCTGCTCGCCGCCGCCGCGGCGCTGCCCGCGCTCGGCCTCACCCTCGCCGGCCAGGCACCCGCCTCGGCCGCGCCGAACTTCCAAGTGCCGTTCAAGTGCGGGGTCACCGTGGACGCGGCGACCTTCAGCGGCCACAGCCCCGAATACTCCGTCGACTTCCAGAAGTCCGGCATCACGGGCATGCCCGTGCTCGCCGCGGCGTCCGGCACCGTGACGCGGGTGGAGGACAAGGGCAGCACCAGCTACGGCAAGTGGATCGAGGTCGACCACGGCGGCGGCTGGAAGACCCGGTACGCGCACCTGTCGGTGCAGGAAGTCTCCGTCGGCGCGTCCGTGGCCGGCGGCCGGGAGATCGGCAAGGCCGGCGCGACCGGCGGCGTCACCGGGCCGCACCTGCACTTCGAGGAGATCCTCAACGGCGCGGTGCAGAAGGCCAAGCTGAACGGTGTCGCGGTGCCGTACTACGCGCACACGAACTTCACGAGCAAGAACAACTGCGGCGGCAACCCGTACTCCGCCGAAGAGGTTTGCGGCGACGGCTTCTCCGTCGTGGACGAGCAGGCGCTGGCCAACTCGTCGGGCACCGCCTACCTGCTGTACAACGCTGCCACCAAGGCGAACTGCGTGACCACGCTGAAGGCCACGTCGCTCGGCACGGCCAGCGAGGTTTCGGCGTTCCTCGAGGTCCAGGGCGCGACGCGGGCGACCGATTCCGGCAGCTTCACCTACTACGCCGGGCCGGTCAAGAAGACCGCCGACTCGACCTGCGTGAAGTGGGGCGGTTCGGTGGGCACCAACACCTACGAGAGCGGGTTCGAGCACTGCGGCTGAGCCTGTCCGGCCGGTGGGGCCGGGCAGCATAGCCCGCCCCACCGACAGGAATGCCCCGCCCGGCCCCCGCCGGGCGGGTTTTGTCCACATCGGCTCCGCCGATCCACAGATTTGCCGCCACCGCCCCATCCGGCCCCGTCCTGCCCCACCGTGGAGGCATGACCACTGCCACCCCGCCCGGCCGGCCGCCGGCCGACCTCCGAAACCCCGCGCAGCTGCTGGCCGCGCTCCCGTACCTGATCGGGTTCCGGCCCGCAAAGTCGGTCGTGCTGGTCGGCCACCGGGCACCCACGGGCCACGAACCGGGCTTGGTGCTGCGGGGCGACCTGCCGCGCCGCGAAGACCGGGTCCGCCAAGCGCGGGCGCTCGCGCCGCGCTTCGCCGCGGGCCGGCACCTCGGCGTGACGCTGGTGATCGTCGGCGGACGGCGAAGATCCGGCAGCCCACCGCCGCACCGGGGTTTCGTCGATGAACTGGCTGATGCGCTGGGGGAGTTCGGTCTCCCGGTGCTGCACGCCCTGTGGACGACGGGCATCACCGCGGGCGCACCGTGGGCGTGTTACGTCGAGGTGAGCTGCTGCGGCTCGCTGCCGGATCCCCGGGCCACGGTGCTGGCGGCGGCCGCCACCGAGTGCGGCACGGTGGCGTTCGACAGCCGCGAGGAGCTCGAGGCGCTGCTCGCCCCGCGTTCACCGGAAGCACTCGCCCGCCGCACGGACCGCCTGGCGCGGCTGCCGTCCCCACCGTGGCCCGACGCCACCTGCGTCTCCGACGCGGCGTCGGTGATCCGCGACGCGTTCGACCGCCGGCGGCGCGGCGAGGGACCGCCGACCGACGAGGAAGCCGTCATGCTGGCGAGCGCTCTGAAGCTGCCCGAGATCCGCGACGTGTGCCTCGCGATGGCGGTGCCGCCGGAGACAGCGGCAGCACGGGAAGCGGAGCACCTCTGGCTGACACTGGTTCGGGAGATCCCGCCCCCCGAACGAGCGGAAGCGGCGGCCCTGCTGGGCTTCACGGCGTACATGCGCGGCGACGGCGCCTTCGCGGGCATGGCCCTGGAGAACGCGCTGGAAGCGGCACCGGGCCATTTGCTGGCCACGCTGCTGAAGAGGGTCTTGGACCGAGGCACGCCACCAGAAGTGCTGCGCGGCCTGGCCGCGGCGGCCGGCCAGTTCTCCGGTTTCGGCCTGGACCCGGTGGATTTCGACGCGGGCCAGGCCGTGTGAGGCGGCGGGCGGCTCGGCGGGCTCGGGCGCAGGGCCTCGGCCCGCCGGCCGCAGGTGGCGCGGGTTCAGCCCCGGCGCGACTGGGCGAACTCCCAGGCGTCCCGCACGATCTCCGTCAGGTCGGTGCGTTCCGGCTTCCAGCCCAGCTCCTCGCGGGCCCGGTCGCTGGCCGCCACGAGCACCGACGGGTCGCCCGCGCGGCGCGGGGCCACCGCGGCCGGCACCGCGTGGCCGGTGACCTCGCGGCAGGCCTCGATCACCTCGAGAACGGAGAACCCGGTGCCGTTGCCCAGGTTGTAGATGCGGTGCTCGCCCGCGGTGGCGTGCTTCAGCGCCAGCAGGTGCGCGTCCGCGAGGTCCACGACGTGGATGTAGTCGCGGACCGCGGTGTGGTCCCGCGTCGGGTAGTCGTCGCCGAAGATCTGGATGCGGTCACGGTCGCCCGTGGCGACCTGGAGAACGAGAGGGATGAGATGGGTTTCCGTGGTGTGGCGCTCACCGAAGGCGCCGTACGCGCCCGCGACGTTGAAGTAGCGCAGGCTGACCGCGGCCAGGCCGTGCGCGCCGGCGAAACTGGTGATCGCGGCGTCGATGGCGAGCTTCGTGGCGCCGTAGGTGTTGGTCGGCCGGGTCGGCGCCGTCTCCGGGATCGGCGACTGCTCCGGCTCGCCGTAGGTCGCCGCGGTCGAGGAGAACACCAGCCGGGGCGTGCCGTGCTCGCGCATGGCCTCGAGGAGCCGCAGCGAGGTGACGACGTTGCCTTCCCAGTACTTCGCCGGGTCCGTCATCGATTCGCCGACCAGCGACTTGGCCGCGAAGTGCAGCACGCCGTCGAAGCCCTCGCGCAGCAGGCTGCCCGCCACCTCGGCGGCGTCGCCCTCGACGAACCGCGCGTCCGGGTGGACGGCGTCGGCGTGCCCGGTGGACAGGTCGTCGACGACGGTGACCTGGTGCCCGGCTTCGACCAGCCGGGCGGCGCAGACACTGCCGACGTACCCGGCTCCGCCCGTCACGACCAGCTTCAGGGCGTTGCTCTGCTCCGACACATCCAGGCCTTTCTGCCGAGGGTGGTGACTGTGCTTTCCGGCCCGGCCCGACGCAGGACACCCGGGCGAGACGGGCTGACCGGACCAAGTCTCAGTCTTCCCCTTCGCCGACGCGCGGGTCCGCGCGGGGGTTGCCCCGGGCGGACCCGCGCGGCGTCAGAGCTCGTCGCGGCCGGCGCCGCGGGAGGGCACCGCCGTGAACATCCGCGGCCGCCGGTAACCGGCCTTTTCGTACGCCGCCTCGACGGCCGCCTTGACCCGCTCCAGGTCGGCGTCGCGGACCAGCGCGATCGCCGAGCCGCCGAAGCCGCCGCCGGTCATCCGCGACCCGAGGGCGCCGGCCTCGCGCGCGGAGTCGACCGCGAGGTCCAGTTCGGCCGTGGAGATCCGGTAGTCGTCGCGCATGCTGACGTGCGAGGCGTCCAGGTACGGCCCGATGTCGGCCAGCCGCCCGGCCCGCAGCAGCGCGACCGTCTCGAGCACGCGCTGGTTTTCGGTGACGACGTGCCGCACCAGCGGCACCAGGTCGTCCGGCAGCCGGTCGAGGGCGTCGGAGAGACCCTCGACGGTGACGTCGCGCAGCGCCTTCACCCCGAGCAGCTCGGCCGCCCGTTCGGTGCCGCGGCGGCGCTCGCCGTACCCGCCTTCGGCGTGCGAGTGCTTGGTGCGGGTGTCCATGATCAGCACCTGCAGCCCGGCCTCGGCGAGGCCGAACGGCACCTGCTCCTGCTCGCCCGACCGCACGTCGAGGAACAGCACGTGGGACTCGGTGCAGCAGAGGGACGCCGTCTGGTCGAGCAGGCCGGTGGGGGCGCCGACGAAGTCGTTCTCCGACCGCTGCACCCACCGCGCGACCTGGGGCCGCGTCGGGACGTCGGTGCGGCTGCCGTCCAGCTCCAGGCCGGCCAGCCCCAGCAAGGCCAGCGACACCGCGCACTCGAGCGCGTGGGAGGAGGACAGGCCCGCCCCCGACGGCACGTCCCCGGCGACGACCAGGTCGGCCCCGCTCGTGAAGCCCTGGTCGCGCAGCACCCAGGCGACCCCCGCCGGGTACGCGGCCCACCCGTCGACGCTGCCCGGCGCCAGGTCGGCGATCTTGAGCTCGCCGGAGCGCTGGAGCTGGCCGTCGTCGCCCAGGGTGGCCACGGACAGGACGCCGTCCTCGCGGGGCGACGCCGCCGCGGCCAGCCGGTGCGGCAGGGCGAACGGCAGCACGAAGCCGTCGTTGTAGTCGGTGTGCTCGCCGATCAGGTTGACGCGGCCGGGCGCCGACCAGACGCCGGCCGGCGCGGTGCCGTGGACCGTGCGGAACGCCGCCACGGCGTCCGAAGCGGGGCTCATCGGGCCTGCGCCAGGACGGCGTGCAGCGCGGAGCTGGCGACCTGGGCGGTGGTGTCCCCGCCGGTGACCTCGATGGTGGCGCCGTTGGCCTTGCCGACGGTGACCGTGCCGCCCGGCACGATGCCGACGGACTTGAGCTCGGTCATCAGCGACTCGTCCAGCTGGACGTGCTCGGCGATGCGCCGGATCTCGACGCGGCCGCCCCCGGTGCGGGCGAACTCGTCGAGCCGGACCAGGTCGGCCTCCGCGGGCGGCGCGGGGTCGCCGTCGCCCAGCTTGTCCAGGCCGGGGATCGGGTTGCCGTACGGGGAGGTGGTCGGGTGGTCGAGCAGCTTGACCAGCTTGCGCTCGACGGCCTCGCTCATCACGTGCTCCCACCGGCACGCCTCGTTGTGCACGTGCTCCCACTCGAGCCCGATCACGTCGACGAGGAGGCGCTCGGCCAGCCGGTGCTTGCGCATCACGGCGATGGCCAGTTCGCGGCCGTGGTCGGTCAGCTGGAGGTGCCGGTCGTCGGCGACCACGACCAGCCCGTCACGCTCCATCCTGGCGACGGTCTGGCTCACGGTCGGGCCGCTCTGCTGCAGGCGCTCGGCGATGCGGGCACGCAGCGGAACGACACCTTCTTCTTCGAGCTCGTAGATGGTACGCAAGTACATCTCGGTGGTGTCGATGAGATCGTTCACGCTGTCCCCTTCGTCCGCGTTGCTCATCGTAGTCGTTGACCCCGGCAGTGGCGGCGGGCCTCGGGCGTAACAACTCGCCGGTGGGGGATATGTCCGCACCCCGGCGCGGCCGCGCGGGCGGCCGCTGGAAGATGGGAGGCATGCGTCCGCTGATCAGCACCACCGAACTCGCCGCCGCGCTGACCGGCGCCGACGGCGCGGCCCGGCCCGTGGTCCTCGACGTCCGCTGGCGGCTCGCCGGCCCGCCCGGCGCCGAGTCCTACCGGGAGGGGCACGTGCCCGGCGCGGTGTTCGCCGACCTCGACCGCGTGCTCGCCGGCGAGCCGGGCGAGGGCGGCAGGCACCCGCTGCCCGACCCCGCTGACCTGCAGCGCGACCTGCGCGCGGCCGGCGTCCGGGCGGGCGCACCGGTGGTGGCCTACGACGACGCCGACGGTTCGGTGGCGGCGCGGGCGTGGTGGCTGCTGCGCTGGGCGGGCCACGACGAGGTCGCGGTCCTCGACGGCGGTTACGCGGCGTGGACCGCGGAGGGCCACCCGGTCAGCACCGAGCCGGCGCGGCCGGAACCGGGGGACATCACGGTCCGCCCGGGCGGCATGCCGGTGCTGGACGCGGACGAAGCGGCGGCCCTGGCCCGCGACGGTCTGCTGCTCGACGCCCGGGCGACTCCGCGCTACGCGGGCGAGACGGAGCCGATCGACCCGCGCGCGGGTCACATCCCGGGCGCGGTCAACGCCCCGTTCGCGGCCCACACGGACGACGAGGGCCGCTGGCGCGCACCCGAGCAGCTGGCGGCGAGGTTCGCGGACCTGGGCCTGCGCCCGGCCGAGCCGGTCGGCGCGTACTGCGGCTCAGGGGTCACGGCGAGTTCGGTGGTGCTGGCGCTGGAGCTGGCGGGCCACCCGGGCGCGGGACTGTACGCGGGCTCGTGGTCCCACTGGTCCCGAGACCCGAACCGCCCGGCGGCGACGGGCACCCTCCCCGGCTGAGCCAAGCCCGCCGTGGCCGCCTGGGATGCGGCGGCGCCCACCCGCGAGTCCGGCCGCCGGCACCCACCCCGGCGATCGGCCGGGACCCCCCCGCCAGTCCGGCCGCCGGCACTCCACCCCGGCGATCGGCCGTCGGGATTCCGCCCGCGAGTCCGGCCGCCGGCACCCGACCTCGGCGACCGGCCACCGTGACCCCGCCCGCGTCCGGCCGTTGGGACCCCGACCCCGGCGATCGGCCGCCGGGACCCCACCCGCGCGTTCAGCCGCCGGCACCCCCACCTGGTCGCACCTGGTCGGCCACCCGGCCGGCGGCGCCACGTCCACTCCCGGCTGAACCACCCCCGCCGAACCGGTGCCGGTCCGCGCCGGGCGGAGCATTCCCGCGCCGTTTCCAGTCCACGGATCCGCGCGATCGGCACTACAGTCGGACGGTATGTCGCCGGCCGTTGTTTGGGACCGTGCCCTGCTGGGCTATGACCTGGGTGGGGACCACCCGTTCAACCCCGTCCGGCTGGAGCTCACCGTCCGGCTGGCCGGCGAGCTCGGCGTGCTCCAGGACGTCGAACTGCTCGTCCCGACCGCTGCCGGGGACGAAGAGCTGCTGCGGGTCCACGCCCCCGAATACCTCGCCGCCGTGCGGGAGGCGCCGCTCGTCGGGTGGGAGGTCGGGCACGGGCTGGGGACCGCCGACAACCCCGTCTTCTCCGACATGCACGACGCCTCCGCCCTCGTCGTCGGGTCGACGCTGCTCGCCGCCCGCAAGATCGCCGAGGGTGCGGCCACCCGGGCCGTCAACATCGCCGGTGGCCTGCACCACGCCATGCGCGACCAGGCGGCCGGCTTCTGCGTCTACAACGACTGCGCCGTCGCCATCTCGTGGCTGCTCGACCACGGCTTCGACCGCATCGCCTACATCGACACCGACGTCCACCACGGCGACGGTGTCCAGGCCGCCTTCTACGACGACCCGCGCGTCCTCACCATCTCGATGCACCAGCACCCCTTCACGCTCTGGCCCGGCACCGGCTACTCCGCCGAGACCGGCCGCGGGAAGGCCGACGGCACCGCGGTCAACGTCCCGCTCCCGCCGCGCACCCGGGACCCCGGCTGGCTGCGCGCCTTCAACGCCGTCGTCCCCTCGCTGCTCGCCGACTTCGAACCGCAGCTGCTGTTCACCCAGTGCGGCGTCGACTCCCACGAAGAAGACCCCCTGGCTGACCTGTCGCTGTCGGTCGACGGGCACCGCGCCATCTACACCACCCTGCGCGACCTCGCCGAGACCTACGCCGGTGGCAAGTGGATCGCCGTCGGCGGCGGGGGCTACCAGCTGATCCGGGTGGTTCCGCGATCCTGGACGCACCTGATCGCCACCGTCCTCGACCGGGACGTCGACCCGGCGACGCCGCTGCCGCCCGGCTGGGTCGCCACCGTCGCCAAGGCCGCCCCGCACGCCGAGCTGCCGCGCGCGATGACCGACGACCGCGACACGGAGTTCAAGCCGTGGGGCGACGGCGAGGACGACCCGGTCGACGTCGCCGTCCGGGACACGCGCCGCGCCGTCTTCCCCCTGCACGGCCTCGACCCGGACGACCCGAGGGACTGACCATGGCCGGACGGGATCCCTTCGACTACCCCCGCGACTGGGAGGCCGACGTCGTGCTGTCCGACGGCGGCACCGTCCACCTGCGGCCGATCGTGCCCACCGACGCCGACGGCCTCGTCGCCTTCCACGCGAAGCTCTCCGAGCGCACCCGCTACTTCCGCTACTTCGGCGCCTACCCGCGGATCCCGGAGAAGGACCTGAAGCGGTTCTCCACGGTTGACCACCACGACCGGGTCGCGTTCGCCGCGTTCCTGGGCCACGACATCGTGGCCGTCGGCCGGTACGAACGGCTCGACCACGGGCCGTCGGCGGAGGTCGCCTTCGTCGTCAGCGACGCCCACCAGGGCCGCGGGCTCGGCTCGATCCTGCTCGAACACCTCGCGGCGGCCGCGTCGGAGTGCGGGCTGCGCCGGTTCGTCGCCGAGGTGCTCGCCGAGAACGCCGCCATGGTGCGGGTGTTCCGCGACGCCGGGTACCAGGTCAGCCGCGAGATCGAGGAAGGCGTGCTGCACCTCGAGTTCGACATCGACCCCACCGAGGAGTCCCTCGCCGTGGCGCGCTCGCGCGAGCAGGCGGCCGAAGCGCGCAGCGTGCACAACCTCCTGCACCCGTCCTCGGTCGCGGTGATCGGCGCGTCCACCGAACCGGGCAAGGTCGGCCACGTCGTCTTCGTGAACCTGCTGGCCGCCGCGTTCACCGGCACCGTCTACCCGGTCAACCCGGAGCACCACTCGGTCCGCGGTGTCCGCGCGTACCCGTCCGTACTGGACATCCCGGACCCGGTGGACCTCGCTCTGGTCGCGGTGCCCGCCGAAGCCGTCGAGTCCGTTTTGGACGCTTGCCTGGCGAAGGGCGTCAAGACGCTGCTGATCGTCTCCGGCGGCTTCGCCGAGTCGGGCCTGTACGGCCTGCACGCCGAGCTGCGGCTGGTCGGGGAGGCACGGGCGCACGGCATGCGCGTGGTCGGCCCGAACGCGCTCGGCGTGCTGAACACCGCGCCCGGGATCCGCCTGAACGCCACGCTCGCGCCGCGGCTGCCCGGCCGCGGGCGCACCGGCTTCTTCTGCCAGTCCGGCGCGCTGGGCACCGCGATCCTGGCCGACGCCGAGGCGCGCGGCCTCGGCCTGTCGACGTTCGTCTCGGCCGGCAACCGCGCCGACGTGTCCGGCAACGACCTGCTCCAGTACTGGGAGACCGACCCGGACACCGATCTGGTGCTGCTGTACCTCGAGTCCTTCGGCAACCCGCGCAAGTTCGCGCGGCTGGCCAGGCGGCTCGCCCGGACGAAGCCGATCGTCGCGGTGAAGTCGGGGCGGCACGCGGTCCGGCCGCAGCTGGCGGCGACGTCGACGGAGATCGACGAGGCCAGCGTGCAGGCGCTGTTCGAGCACGCCGGCGTCGTGCGGGTGGAGTCGCTGGCGCAGCTGTTCGACACCGCGCTCGTCTTCGCCCACCAGCCGCTGCCCGCCGGCCCGCGGGTCGGCATCGTCGGCAACTCCAGCGCGATCGGGCTGCTGGCCGCCGACACCGCGCGGATGCAGGGCCTGCGGCTGGCGTCGGACCCGGTGGACGTCGGCCCGCAGGCCCCGCCGGAAGAGTTCGCCAAGGCGGTCCGCGAGGCGCTCACCTCGCCGGACACCGACGCGCTGGTCGTCGTGTTCGCGCCGCCGGTGGCGATCCCCGGCACCGCGTACGCGCGCGCCCTGCGGGAGACCGTCGTCGAACTGGGGCAGCGCAAGCCGATCGTCTCGACGTTCCTCGCCGCCGAAGGCGTCCCGGACGAACTCGCCGTCTTCTCCGGCGATGGCGTGCCGACGCGGGGGTCGATCCCGTCGTACCCGAGCCCCGAACGCGCGGTGAACGCCCTCGCCCGGGTCGTGCGGTACGCGGCGTGGCGGCAACGCCCGCAAGGCACGCTGGCGCGGCCGCAGGGGATCCACACCGAGCAGGCGCAGGGGATCGTGCGCGAAGTCCTGGAGGCCGACGGCGGCAAGACGACCCTGCTCTCGGATGCCGAAGTCGTGCGGTTGCTGGATTGCTACGGCATCGACGTGGTGCCCTTCCGCATTGTGTCCACTGGGGACGAAGCGGTCGCGGCGGCGGGTGAGCTGGGCTACCCGGTAGCGCTCAAGGCGGTCGACGAGCGGCTGCGCGGCCGGCCCGACCTGGCCGGCGTGCGGCTCGACCTGTCCTCCGAAGACTCGGTGCGCACCGCCTACTCGACGCTGCGGGAGATCTCCCACGACGACGACGTGTACGTCCAGCGGATGGCCCCGAAGGGCTTGTCGTGCGTGATCGGGCTGCAGGACGATCCCTCGTTCGGCACGCTCGTGTCGTTCGGGCTGTCCGGGCTGGTCAGCACGCTGCTCGGGGACCGCGCCTACCGGGCCGTGCCGCTCACCGACGTCGACGCCGCGACCCTGCTGCGCGAGCCGCGGACGGCGCCGCTGCTCACCGGCTACCGCGGCGACGAGCCCGCCGACCTCGCCGCGCTGCAGGACATGGTGCTGCGCGTGGCCGCATTGGCGGAGGACAACCCGGAGGTGCGGTCGCTGGTGCTCGACCCGATCCTGGCGTCGCCGGACGGCGCCTTCGTCGCCAACGCCCGCCTGGTGCTGGGGCCGCCGCCGTCCCGGCCCGACACCGGCCCGCGCCGGCTGCGCGCGATCAACCCCCAGGACTGAGCATGGCCTCGCTGACCGAGCTGCTGACCCGGCACACCGGCGACCTGCCGGGCGCGGTGGCGCTCGTGGCGCACGGCGACCAGGTCGAAGCCGCGGCGGCCGGCTCGGCCGACGCCGAGGGCATCGTGCCGATGGCGCGGGACTCGCTGTTCCGCATCGCGTCGCTCACGAAGCCGATCGTGGCCGCGGCGGTCCTGCTGCTCGTCGACGACGGCGAGCTGGCGCTGGACGACCCGGTGGCGCGGTGGCTGCCGGAGCTGGCGTCGCCGGTGGTCGTCCGGACGCCGGCGGGCCCGGTCGACGACGTGGTGCCGGCCGTCCGCCCGATCACGGTGGCCGACCTGCTCACCTTCCGCTGCGGGTACGGTCTCGCCGCCGACATGACCCTGCCCGCGGTCGAGCTGCTGCTCCAGGTGGTCGGCCATCCCGCCGCGTCGCCGCGGGGCCTGCCGCGGGACCAGTGGCTGGCGGCCCTGGCGCAGGTGCCGCTGCTGCACCAGCCGGGGGAGGCGTGGCTCTACGACACCGGCTCGGACCTCCAGGGCGTGCTGATCGCGCGGGCCTCCGGCCGTCCGCTGCCGGACTTCCTGGCGGAGCGGTTGTTCGAGCCGCTGGGCATGGCCGACACCGGGTTCTCCGTGCCGACCGCCGCGCTGGGGCGGCTCACCAGCGCGTACCGCCGCGGTGAGGAAGGACTCCGGCTGATCGACTCGCCGGAGGGGCGGTGGAGCAGCCCGCCGGCGTTCCCCTCCGGCGCGGCGGGCCTGGTTTCGACCGTCGACGACCTGCTGGCGTTCGCGCGGTTCCTGCGGGACGAGGGCACGGCAGGCGGCCACCGGCTGCTGACGCCGGAGTCGGTGCACCGGATGACCACCGACCACCTGACGCCGGCCCAGCGGGAGTCCGCGCGCCTGTTCCTGCACGGCCAGGGCTGGGGGTTCGGCGGTTCGGTCGACGTCGACCCGAAGGAGCCGTGGGAGGTCCCGGGCCGCTTCGGCTGGGTCGGCGGCGCGGGGACGGCCCTGCACCTGGTCCCGGCGACGGGCACGATCTCGGTGCTGCTGACCCAGGTCGAGCTGATCAGCCCCGAGCCCACCCCGCTGATGCGGGAGTTCTGGACCTACGCGGCCAAGCCGTGAATGCCACCTTCACGGACGTCAGGTCCCTCAAGGTGGCATTCACGGACTTGGGCTAGGGGGTGCCGGCGAGGAGGTCGCCCAGGGTCAGCAGTTGCGGAGTGGCCGGGCCGAGCTCGAACTCCAGGCGCTTCGCCGCCGTGAAGTAGCGGTGCACGACGTGGTCGACGTCGATGCCGACGCCGCCGTGGACGTGCACCGCCGTGTGGGCCACCCGGTGGCCCGCTTCCGCCGCCCAGAACTTCGCCGTCGCCACCGCTGCGGCGGCCGGGACGCCGGAGGTCAGCTGCCACGCGGCCTGCTGCGCCGTCAGGCGGACCGCCTCGACGTCCACGTACGCGTCCGCCAGGCGCTGGCGGACCGCCTGGAACCCGCCGATGACGTGGTCGAACTGCTTGCGCTCGGCCGCGTACGCCGCCGTCAGCTCCAGCGCCCGCTCGACCACGCCGAGCTGCTGCGCGCACACGCCGACCGTCCCGCGCAGGCGCAGCCACTCCCCGATGTCGCCGAGCGAAACCCCGGGCACGGCGGTCAGTTCCAGCAGGCACGCGTCCGCGTGGTCGACTGTTTGCTGCGGCCGCACCATGACGCCCGGAGCCGCCGCGTCCACCAGGAACACCTCTCCGGAAGCGGCGACCAGGAACCCGTGCGCGAACGCCCCGAACGCCACCGCCGACCGCGAACCGGACACCCGGCCGTCCGCAGCGGTGAACCCGCCGAGCGCCACGGCCAGGACCCGCTCGCCGCGCAGCACCGGCAGCGCCCAGCGGTCCACCAGTTCGGGGGTGCCGAACTCGGCCAGCGCCGACGCCGCCATCGTGATCGACGGCAGGTAGGGGACCGCCGCCACCGCGCGGCCGATCTCGGTCAGCACCGCGCACTGCTCCAGCAGCCCGAACCCGCCGCCGCCGAGCGACGACGGCAGGCCCGCGTCCAGCACGCCCGCCTGGCCGAGCGCTGTCCACGAGACCGCGTCGAAGCCGCCGGTGCCGTGCGGGTCGTGGGTGGCCTTGTCGGCGAGCAGCCGCCGGGTCAGCGCGCCGAGGTCGGCCGACGCTTCGGAAGGGGTGAAGTCCACGGGTGCTCCTAGCGCGTGACGGGCAGGCCGAGGGCGGTGGCGGCGATCATGTCCCGCTGGATCTCGTTGGTGCCGCCGCCGAAGGTGAGGATCAGCGCCGACCGGTGCAGCCGTTCGATCCGCCCGGCCAGCAGCGCGCCCGGCGAGCCTTCGCGGACGACGGCGGCCGCGCCGAGCACCTCCATCAGCAGCCGGTAGGCCTCGATCGCGAACTCCGTGCCGAACACCTTCGTCGCCGACGCGTCGGCCGGGCCGAGCTCACTGGCCGCGGCGGCCCAGGCGATCCGCCAGTTCCGCAGCTTCAGGTACTCCGCGCCCGCGTGCACCCGGGCGAGGTGCAGCCGCACCCATTCGTGATCGATGGCGCCGGTCTCCTTCGCCCACGCCAGCACGTCGGCCAGTGCCTTGCGGATCGGCGCCGCCGACGTCAGCGCGACGCGCTCGTGGTTGAGCTGGTTGGTGATCAGCGGCCAGCCCGCGTTCTCCTCGGCGACGCGCGCCGACATCGGCACGCGCACGCTGTCGTAGTAGGTGGCGCTGGTGCCCGCGCCGGCCACCGTGTGCACCTTGGTCCACGAGAAGCCGTCCGACGACGTCGGCACGATGAGGATCGACAGCCCTCGGTGCTTCTTCGCCGAAGGATCGGTCCGGACCGCGAGCCAGACGTAGTCGGCGTACTCGATCAGGCTCGTCCACATCTTCTGCCCGGTGACGACGTATTCGTCGCCGTCGCGCTCGGCGCGCGTCCGCAGCGACGCCAGGTCGGTGCCGGCCTCCGGCTCGGAGTAGCCGATCGAGAAGTGCAGCTCGCCGGCGGCGATCTTCGGCAGGTAGAACGCCTTCTGTTCTTCGGTGCCGTAGCGCATGATGGTCGGGCCCACGGTGTTGACCGTGAGGAACGGGACCGGCACCCCGGCGACGGCCGCTTCGTCGGTGAAGACGAGCTGGTCGAGCATCGGCCTGCCCTGTCCGCCGTACTCGGGCGGCCAGCCCAGCGCCAGCCAGCCGTCCTTGCCCAGCTGCCGGACGATCTCCTTGTACGCCACGCCATCGCCGTATTCGCCGCCACCCGGCCGGAGGCCTTCCCGCCGCTCGGGCGTCATCAGTTCGGCGAAGTACTCCCGGAGCTCCACCGCCAATGCGCGCTGCTCCGGCGTGTAGTCGATCCGCACCCGTCACCTCGATCCGGCGTTATACTAGAACCTGTTCTAGTTGTACCAGGACTCACGTGGCGGAGGAAGCATGGAGATCGGCGTCGATCGTTCGCTCTGCGAGGCGAACGCGGTGTGTCTCGGGATCGCGCCGGACGTCTTCGACCTCGACGACGAGGAGGAACTCGTCATCCAGCCGGGCCCGGTCCCGGCCGATCGAATAGAACAAGTTACAGATGCGGTCAAAGGTTGCCCTAAGAACGCCCTGTTCATTGCCAGTTAGCACTGTTCACTGAACCCTTGCGGTAAGGGAGAACAGATTCTACTCTAGGCGCGAGATCCAGGACTCGACGAGGAGGCCCGCGGTGACCCTGACCGGCAGGACGGCGATCGTGACCGGCGCGGCCGCGGGGCTGGGACGGGCGGAAGCACTCGCCCTCGCCGCGCGAGGCGCCACTGTCGTCGTCAACGACATCGCCGAGCCGAAGGACGTCGTCGCCGAAATCGAAGCGGCGGGCGGCAAGGCCGTCGCGGTCGCCGGTGACATCGGGGAGCGGGCCACCGCCGACGCGCTCGTGGCCGCCGCGCTCGACCTCGGCGGGCTCGACATCGTGGTCAACAACGCGGGCGTGCTGCGCGACAAGATGCTGTTCTCGATGTCCGACGACGACTGGGACACCGTCCTGCGGGTGCACCTCCGTGGCCACTTCCTGTTGTCCCGCAACGCCGCGAAGCACTGGCGCGACCGGTCCAAAGCAGACGGACGACCGGTGTACGGACGCCTGGTCAACACCGCGTCCGAGGCCTTCCTCATCGGCTCGCCCGGCCAGCCCAACTACGCCGCGGCGAAGGCGGGCATCACCGCGCTCACCATGTCGGCCGCCCGCGGCCTGGCCAAGTACGGCGTCCGCGCCAACGCGATCTGCCCGCGCGCGCGGACGGCGATGACCGAGGACGTGTTCGGCGCGGCTCCCGCCGAGGGCGCCGATCCGCTCTCGGTCGAGCACGTCGCCCCCTTCGTCGCCTACCTCGCCTCCCCGGCGGCCGAGCACGTCAACGGCCAGGTGTTCGTCGTCCACGGCGGCACGGTCGCGCTGGTCGAGCCCCCGAGGATCGAGCAGCGCTGGAAGCTCGACGAGCTCGAAACGTCCCTCACCACTTTCTTCGCCGACCGCGACCCCGGCCGGATGTTCGCCGCCACCGAGATCCTGGGAGAGTCATGAGGCTGGACGGGAAGATCGCCCTGATCACCGGCGCCGCGCGCGGGCAGGGCGAGGCCGCCGCGCGCGCGTTCGTCGCCGAAGGCGCGCGGGTGGTGATCGCCGACATCCTGGACGACGAGGGCAAGCAATTGGCCGCCGACCTCGGCGAGCACGCCGTCTACCAGCACCTGGACGTCGGCAGCGAGGACGACTGGGCCGCCGCGATCGAGCGCACCACCACCGAGTTCGGCGCGCCGAACGTGCTGGTCAACAACGCGGGGATCCTCCATTTTTCGGAGCTGGGCAAGACGACGCTGGCCGATTACGAACGCGTGATCCGGGTGAACCAGATCGGGGCGTTTCTCGGGATGCGTTCGGTCGTTGAACCGATGACCGCCGCCGGCGGTGGCTCCATCGTCAACGTGTCCTCTGTGGAGGGTCTGGCCGGGATGCCCTACCTCGTCGCCTACACCGCGAGCAAGTTCGCGATCCGCGGCATGACCAAGGTCGCGGCGATGGAACTCGGCAAGAAGCACATCCGCGTCAACTCGGTGCACCCCGGGGCGATCGACACCAAGATGGTCGAGACCGCGGCGGGCGGCCAGAAAGTCGACATGTCGTACGTCGGGAAGAAGGTCGCCCTGCGGCGGGTCGGGCAGCCCGAGGACATCGCCAAGCTGGTGTTGTTCCTGGCCAGCGACGAGAGCGCGTATTGCACGGGAGCGGAGTTCGTCGCGGACGGCGGGGCCACCGCCACGCACGCCCTCAACTTCTAGTTAACACCGCTAACGAAAAGCCGGAACCGGGTGTGGAGAAGACTCGGGGGTGAGCGACTACTACGGGGAGGTGTGGTGAGCGGAAGCACTGGCACGTTCCCCGGAACCGCGGCCCTGACGCAGGTCGGCCGCCTCGCGACGCTGTCGTGGGAGGTCCTGCGCGCGATCTTCAAGCGCCCCTTCCAGGCCCGCGAGTGGATCCAGCAGTGCTGGTTCTTCGCCAGCGTCACGATCCTCCCGACGGCGCTGGTGGCCATCCCGTTCGGCGCGGTGATCGCCCTGCAGCTCGGCTCGCTGACCGCGCAGATCGGGGCGCAGTCGTTCACCGGCGCGGCCAGCGCGCTGGCCATCGTGCAGCAGGCCAGCCCGCTGATCACCGCGCTGCTCGTCGCAGGTGCCGGCGGCAGCGCCGTCTGCGCGGACATCGGCGCGCGCAAGATCCGCGAAGAGATCGACGCCATGGAGGTCCTCGGCGTCAACCCGATCCAGCGGCTCATCGTGCCGCGGGTGCTCGCCGCGATGGTCGTTTCGGTGCTGCTGAACGGCTTGGTCAGCGTCGTCGGCGTGCTCGGCGGCTACTTCTTCAACGTGGTCCTGCAGGGCGGCACGCCCGGCGCGTACCTGGCCAGCTTCAACGCGCTCGCGCAGGTGCCGGACCTCTGGGTCAGCGAAATCAAGGCGCTGCTGTACGGCTTCGTCGCCGGCGTCGTCGCGGCGTTCCGCGGGCTGAACCCGGCCGGTGGCCCCAAGGGCGTCGGCGACGCCGTCAACCAGGCCGTGGTGATCACGTTCCTGCTGCTGTTCCTGATCAACGTCGTGCTCACCGCGATCTACCTGCGGATCGTCCCGCCGAAGGCGATGTGATGACCGCCGGACCCCTGGACACCGACCGGACGCTCGAGTACCTCGCGCGCCCCGGCCAGAGCCTGGAAGGGCTCGGCAAGCAGCTCGCGTTCGCCGCGAAAGCGCTCGCCTGGTCGCCGCGCACGATCCGCCGCTACAGCCGGGAAACGCTGCGGCTGCTCACCGAGGTCTGCTTCGGCACCGGCGGGCTCGCAGTGATCGGCGGCACGCTCGGCGTGATGATCGGGATGACAATGTTCACCGGCCTCATCGTCGGCCTGCAGGGCTATTCCGCGCTCAACCAGCTCGGCACGGCCGCGCTCACCGGGTTCATCTCCGCCTACTTCAACACGCGCGAGGTCGCGCCGCTCTCGGCCGGACTCGCCCTGAGCGCGACGGTCGGCTGCGGCTTCACCGCGCAGCTCGGCGCGATGCGGATTTCCGAGGAGATCGACGCGCTGGACGTGATGGGCGTGCCGAGCATGCCGTACCTGGTGACGACCCGGGTGCTCGCCGGCGTCGCCGCGGTGATCCCGCTGTACGCGGTCGGCCTGCTCTCGAGCTACCTCGCGTCGCGGCAGATCACCATCTGGCTCTACGGCCAGTCCGCGGGCACCTACGACCACTACTTCACGCTCTTCTTGCCCCCCGGCGACGTCCTGTGGTCGTTCGGGAAAGTGATCGTGTTCAGTGTGCTCGTGATCCTGTCCCATTGTTACTACGGCTACCACGCGAGCGGCGGCCCGGCCGGGGTCGGCGTTGCGGTGGGCCGCGCGGTGCGGACGTCGATCGTGCTGATCTCGGTGCTGGACTTCTTCCTCAGCCTGGCGATCTGGGGCGCGAACACCACGGTGAGGATCTCGGGATGAGGCGCGAGCTCTGGCAGCGGCTCCGGTACCAGGTGCTGGGGCTCGTCTTCCTGCTCGTCGCCGCCTTGTTCATCGCGTTGACCCTCGCCGTCTACAACAAGGCGTTCACGCCCGTGACGCTCGTGAAGCTCGAAACCGACCGCGTCGGCAGCCAGCTGCGCACCGGCGGCGACGTCAAGGTCCGCGGCATGCTCGTCGGCGAGGTCCGGTCGGTGCTGGCGAAGGGCGATCACGCCGAGCTGGAGCTGGCCCTCGACCCGGACAAGACCTCCGTCATCCCGGCGAACGTGTCCGCGCGGCTGCTGCCCAAGACGCTCTTCGGTGAGCGGTACGTCGCCCTGCAGCTGCCGGAGAAAGCCGAGCGGCCGATCGAGGCGGGTGACGTCATCCCGCAGGACCGCAGCAGCACCGCGATCGAGCTGCAGAAGGTCCTCGACGACGTGATGCCGCTGCTGCAGGCCGTCCAGCCCGAAAAGCTGTCGAGCACGCTCACCGCGGTGGCCACCGCGCTCGACGGCCGCGGCAAGCAGCTCGGCCAGACCCTCGTGGGCCTGTCGGACTACCTCGGCAAGCTCAACCCGTCGCTGCCGGACGTCAAGGCCGACATCACCGGGCTCGCGAACGTCGCGAACACCTACGACAAGGCGGCGCCGGACCTGCTGCAGGCCCTGTCCGACCTGACGACGACGAGCCGGACGATCGTCGACCAGCGCGACCGGCTCAGCGACCTCTACGCCACGGTCACCGCGGCTTCGGTGGACCTCACGAGCTTCCTGCAGGTCAACAAGGACAACCTGATCCGGCTCACCACGGCGATCCAGCCGACGCTGGACGTCCTCGCGAAGTACGCGCCCGAGTACCCGTGCCTGATGCGGCAGCTCGCGGAGTCGGTGCCGCGGGCCGAGCTGGCGTTCGGCAAGGGCACCGCGCACCCGGAGGTCAGCCGGGTCACCATCGAGTTCGCCGCCAGCCGCGGGAAGTACCTGCCCGGCGTCGACGAGCCGAAGTACGAGGACAAGCGCGGGCCGCGCTGTTACCCGACGGTTCCGAAGCCCGGGGTGTGGCCGCAGTACCCGCCCGACGGCGCGATCGAGGACGGCTCCAGCAAGCCGGCGCCGCCGAAGTCGCCGTCCGGGGAACTGCCCGGCCCGGTCACCGCGGGCGGCGGCGCGGTCGGCGGAGATGGCTCGATCGTCGGCTCCAGCTACGAACGGGACTTGATCGACCTGCTCGCCTCGCCCGCGCTCGGCACTTCGCCCGGCGACGTGCCCGGCTGGGCGGGTCTGCTCGTCGGGCCGCTGTACCGCGGGGTGGAGGTGGAGCTGAAGTGAGGAGTTTCGTCCCGTCGCTGATCAAACTGGCGGTGTTCGCCGTCGTCACCGTGCTGTTCACCGGGATCCTCGCGGCCACCATCGCGAACACGAACTTCGGCGAGACATCGGGGTACACGGCCAAGTTCACCGACGCGTCCGGCCTCAAGGAAGGCGACGACGTCCGCATCGCCGGGGTCAAGGTCGGCCAGGTCGACACGATCGCGGTGGTCGAGGGCGAGCGGAACCTCGCCGAGGTCCGGTTCGACGTCGAGCACACCTACCGGCTGCCGGAGACGGTGACCGCGACGATCAAGTACCGCAACCTCGTCGGCCAGCGCTACCTCGCGCTCGGCACCGACGTCCCGGGCGACAAGGCGCTGCCGGACGGCGGCACCATCCCGCCCGAGCGCACGAAGCCCGCGCTGAACCTCACCGTGCTCTTCAACGGGTTCAAGCCGCTGTTCAAGGCACTGAACCCGAAGGACGTCAACCAGCTCTCGGCCGAGATCATCAGCGTCTTCCAGGGCGAGGGCGGCACGATCACCAGCCTGCTGCAGCACACCGCGTCGCTGACTTCGGCGATCGCGCGCAAGGACCAGGTGATCGGCCAGGTCATCGCCAACCTCAACACCGTGCTCGGCACGGTCAACGCCCACGGCCCGCAGCTCGGCGACCTCATCGAGCAGACCCAGAAGCTGGTCAGCGGGCTGGCCGAGCAGCGCAAGCCGATCGGCGACGCGGTCAGCGCGCTCGGCGACCTCGCGGTGTCGACCACCGGGCTGCTGGCCGACGCTCGCCCGGCGTTGAAGGACGACGTCGCGCAGCTCGGCGTGCTCTCGCAGAACCTCGGTGACTCGGGTGAACTGCTCAACCACCTGCTCGAGGTGCTGCCGGGCAACCTGCAGAAGTTCACCCGAACCCTGAGCTACGGCAGCTGGTTCAACTACTACCTGTGCGGGATCACCGGCACCATCGGCATTTCCTCGCTGGACATCACGCTGCCGATCATCCCCATCCCGGGCACCGAGCGCGCGGAGAGGTGTGGTCCGTGAAACCGCTGAAGGAACGCAACCAGGCCGCCGTCGGCTTGGTCACGCTCGTGCTGATCGTGCTCGTCACGGCCACGACGTACTTCTCCGACCAGCTGCCGTTCTTCGGCAACGGCACGACGTATTCGGCGTACTTCGGCGAGTCCGCCGGGCTGGCGCCGGACAACGAGGTCGAGGTCGCCGGGGTCAAGGTCGGGACCGTGTCGTCGGTGAAGCTGGCGGGCAAGCAGGTCCTGGTCAAGTTCCGCGTCAAGGACGTCCGGGTCGGCGACGCCACCACGGCGTCCATCGAGATCAAGACGCTGCTGGGGGAGAAGTACCTGGCGCTCGACCCGAAGGGCGGCGGCGCGCAGGAGCCGAACGCGACGATTCCGCAGGCCCGCACGCGCACGCCGTTCCAGCTGCAGGACGCCTTCGAGCAGCTGTCGACGACGGTCGGGAACATCGACACGAAACAGCTGGCGGACAGCTTCAACGCCCTCTCCGACAGTCTCAAGGACAGCCCGCAGTACCTGAAGGACACGTTGAACGGGCTGTCCTCGCTGGCGAAGACGGTGTCCTCCCGCGACGCCGACCTGCACACGCTGCTGGCGAACACGAGCCGGGTTTCGAAGACGCTGTCCGACCGCAACGCCCAGCTGCAACGCGTGATCAGCGACGGCAACCTGCTGCTCACCGAGCTGCAGAACCGCAAGACCGCGATCCACGCGCTGCTCACCGGGACACAGCAGCTTTCGCAGCAGCTGACCGGTCTGGTGCAGGACAACCGCGCGCAGCTCAAGCCGACGCTGGAGAAGCTCGGGAAGGTGACCGACATCCTGCAGCGCAACCAGGGCAACCTCGACAAGAGCCTGCAGCTGATGGCGCCGTTCGCCCGGGTCGGTGCCAACGCCACCGGCAACGGCCGCTGGTTCGAGGGCTACCTCTGCGGGCTGCTGCCGCCGACGATCACCGCGGCCGGGCTGCACATCAACCCCGAAGGCTGCACCCCGCCGATCGCGGCGCCGAACCAGGGGGTGGGCCGGCGATGACCATCCGCACCTACCGCGGCCGCACCCTGGTGACCTGGCTGGCGTTCGCGTGCGTCCTCGCGCTGATCGTCACCGCGGGGCTGTACCTGGTGTTCCGCGGATCCGCCGGCACGAAGCTCTCGGCGTACTTCGGCAAGACCGTCGGGCTGTACGCGGGATCGTCGGTGCGGGTGCTCGGCGTGCCGGTCGGCGAGGTCACCGACGTGACGCCCCAGGGCGACGCGGTCCGCGTGGACATGCGGGTCGACGACGTGCCGCTGCCGGCCGGCGTCGGGGCCGTCGTCGTCGCGCCGAGCCTGGTCAGCGACCGGTACGTCCAGCTGACCCCGGCGTACGACAGCGGGCCGGTGCTCGCCACCGGCACGGTGCTGCCGCGCGAGCGCACGGCCACGCCGGTGGAGCTGGACGACCTGTATGCGAGCCTGGACCAGCTGTCGACGGCGCTGGGCCCGAACGGTGCCAACAAGAACGGCGCACTGTCGGGCGTGCTCGACACCGCCGCGAACACGCTGAAGGGCAACGGCGCTTCACTGAACTCGACCGTCGGGCAGCTGGCCGAACTCGCCGAGACCCTCGACGGCTCGAAGGACGACCTGTTCTCGACCGTGCAGAACCTGAACTCCTTCACCGGTGCCCTGGCGCAGAGCGACCAGCAGCTCAACGAGTTCTACGGCCGCGTCGCCGACGTCAGCGGGTTCCTCGCCGCCGACTCCGCCGAGGTCGGGGCCGCGCTGCAGTCGCTCGGTGGCGCGCTCGGCGACGTCCAGCAGTTCGTCAACGACAACAAGGCCGCTCTGGAGTCCAATGTGGACAAGCTGGCGTCGCTGTCGAAGGTGCTGGTCGACCAGCGGGCCGCGCTCGCCGAGGTGCTCGACATCGCGCCGACCGGCGCCACGAACTTCATCAACTCCTACGACGCGGCGTCGGGCACGATCGCCGTCCGCGACAACCTCAACGAGCTGACCCACCCGCCGATCCTCACCGTGTGCCGCCTGATCAGCGCGGTCACGCCCAAGGAGGTTCCGGACACTCTCGGGAACATCTGCAAGCAGCTGGCCCCGATCCTGGACGGCACGCTCAAGCTGCCGACCATCCCGCAGGTGCTCAATTCCCTGCAGAACGGCGAACTGCCACCGCTGCCGCTCCCGCTCGTCGACGTGATGGAGCAGCTTTCGGGTGGGGCGAAGTGAACCGGCGGCAGCGCATCGCCGGGATGGTGGCGGGCGTGCTGGTGCTGGCGGGCTGCAGCGACGGCGGGTTCAACGGCCTCTACGGCACCCCGTTGCCGGGTGGTGCCGACGTCGGTGACCGCCCCTACCACGTCACCGCGTTGTTCACCGACGTGCTCGACCTGGTGCCGCAGTCGAGCGTCAAGGTCAACGACGTCGCGGTCGGGCGCGTGGACAAGATCACCCTGACCCCGGACACGCGGTCGGCGCTGGTGGCGATGACCGTCAACGGCGACATCGCGCTGCCCGCCAACGCCCGCGCCGAGCTGAAGCAGTCCAGCCTCCTGGGCGAGAAGTTCGTCGAGCTGAGCGTGCCCACGGCCGAGCCGGCCACCGGGAAGCTCGGCGATGGCGCGCAGATCCCGCTCGGGCGCACCAACCGCAACCCCGAGGTCGAGGAGGTGCTCGGCGCCCTTTCGCTGCTGCTCAACGGCGGCGGCGTCGAGCAGATCCAGAAGATCAGCCACGAGCTCAACGACGCGCTGTCGGGCAACGAGCCGGAGATCCGCGCGCTGCTGTCCCGGGTGGACGAACTGGCCACCCAGCTCGACGGGCACAAGACCGAGATCCTCCGCGCGATCGACGGCCTCGCCAAGCTGTCCCGCACGTTGACGGGCCAGACGCAGAACCTGACGAACGCGCTCGACAACCTCGCGCCGGGCCTGAAGGTCGTCACCGACCAGCGCGACCAGCTCGTGAGCATGCTGAACGCGCTGAACACGCTGTCCGGGGTCGCGGTCGACACCGTGACGAAGAGCCGGGACCAGCTCGTCGCGAACCTCAAAGCCCTGCAGCCGACGTTGACGAAGCTCGGCGAGGCCGGCCAGAACCTGCCGAACGCCCTGCAGATCCTGCTGACCTACCCGTTCCCCGACTACGCGGGCAACGTGATCAAGGGCGACTACGCGAACGTCGAGGCGAACGTGAACCTCGATCTCGACACGCTGATCCAGAACTTCACGAACTCGTCGCAGCCGCCGATCGCGCTCCCGCAGGGGATCGGCGGCGGGCAGCTGTCCACCGCGCCGCCGCCGTTGCCGCTGCCCGACCTGGGGACCACCCCGCCGGCCGCCGGACCCGATCTGCTGGGCGGGCTGCTCGGCCTGATCGGGGGTGGCCGGTGACCCGCAAGATCCGCGTGCAGCTGTTCGCGTTCGTCGTCATCGCGGTGGTCTCGGTGGTCTACGCCGGCGGCCGGTACGCCGGGCTGGACCGGCTCTTCGGCAACCGCGGCTACGTCGTCACCGCGCAGCTGACCGACTCCGGCGGCATCTTCGTCAACTCCGAGGTCGCCTACCGCGGTGTCACGGTCGGTCGGGTGACGTCGATGAAGCTGACCGAGCACGGCGTCGACGTCGCCCTCGACATCGACGCGGGCGCGCCGGACATCCCGGCCGACGCGCACGCGCAGGTGGCGAACCGGTCGGCGGTGGGGGAGCAGTTCGTGGATCTGCTCCCCGCCACCGACCACGGGCCGTTCTTGACGGACGGCTCGGTGATCACCGCGGACAGGACGTCGCTGCCGCCGTCGCCGGACACCGTGCTCAGCCACCTCGACGACCTCGTCGCGAGCGTGCACCCGGACTCGCTGCGGACGGTCGTCGACGAGACGTACAACGCGTTCGCGGGGGCGGGCCCGGAACTGCAGCAGCTCCTGGACAGCACGGGATCGTTGACGGCGGTGGCCGCGCAGTACGTGCCGCAGACGCAGGGGCTGCTGGCGAATTCGCGGATCGTGCTCGGCACCCAGGAGCGGCAGGCGGCGAACATCACCGACTTCGCGAGCGGGCTGCGCACGATCGCGGGACAGCTCAAGAAGTCGGATCCGGACCTGCGGCGGGTGATCGCGGAGGCGCCCCAGCTCAGCAGGCAGATCAGCGACGTGCTCGCCGCGTCGGGCACCGACCTGGGCGTGCTGTTCGCGAATCTGCTGACCACCGCGCAGATCACCACGTCCCGCAAGGACTCGATCGAGGAGCTGCTGGTCGCGTACCCGATCATTGCGGCGTTCTCGCCGTCGACGTCCCCGGACGGCACCGGCCACCTGGGTGTGGTGTTCAACTTCTTCGACCCGGCTTCGTGCACGAAGGGCTACGAAGGCACGAAGCAGCGTCCGGCGAACGACGAGACCGAAGCGCCGGTGAACCTGACCGCGTACTGCGCCGAGCCGCCGGGCAGCCCGACCGGGGTGCGCGGGGCACAGAACGCGCCCTACGCGGGGAAGCCGCCCGCGATCCCCGCGGCTCCGCAGCAGCAGGCCGCTCCGGCACCTCAGCAGCTGCCGGGGATGCTGAGCCTGCTGACCGGGCCGTCGGCGGGTGGGCTCGGCCGGTTGCTGGGCGCGCCGTGAAGCTGCGTTTGCTGGTGGTTCTGGCGATCCTGTCGGTTTTGGCGGCGGCGTTCTCGGGCTGGTCGTGGTGGCGTGCGGCGGCGGACGATTCCTTCGCTCGCGGCCGTGAGCGCGACGCGGTGCTGGCGGCGGCGGGTCCTCAGCTGGTCACGCTGAACACCATCGACCACCGCACGGCGGCGGCGGACGTCGACCGCTGGATCGCGGCGACGACCGGCCGGTACGGGACGGACCTCGCGGGCGACCGCCAGCTCCAGATCGACCGCGCGACGACGGCTCGCACCGTCTCGACGGCATCCCTGGTCCAGGCGGCGGTGACGGAGATCGACGTCTCCGCCGGGAAGGCACGTCTCCTGGCGGTGCTGGACGTCCGGGTTTCGACGGGCGGCAACGCTGTTTCGCCACGCTTGAACCGGCTGACGGTGGACGTCTCCCGGTCGCCGGGCGGCTGGAAGGTCAGCGGCGTCCAGGCGGCGGGCTCATGACCCGGCTCCTGACGGCGATCGTGGTGCTGGCCCTGGGCTGCACGGCGTGGTTCGGCATCGAGACGGCTTCTCTCTCGCCGGGCGACAACGAGGCGTTGGTCGACCTCCCGGCGACCTCGGACGTCTCGTCGGAGGTGAGCGACGCGGTCAAGGCGGTGTTCTCGTACGACTACGCGAACCTCGCCCGCACCGAGCGGGCGGCTTCGGAGGTCCTGACCGGAGACGCGGTCCGGCAGTACCAGGCCCAGTTCGCGTCGGCCCGAACGCGGGCATCGGCGGAGAAGCTGACTCGCACGACGACGGTCCGGGCGGTCGGGGTCCGTTCGCTGCGGGGCGACGAGGCTTCGCTGTTGTTGTTCCTGGACCAGCAGACGGTGGCCCAGGGCGGGGGAGCGCCGTCGTCGTCGGTGGCCCAGCTGGCGGTGACGGCGAAGCGGGTCGACGGCCGCTGGAAACTGGCCACCCTGACGGCGCTTTAGCCGTCCCAGACAGTCGTGCCCTGGCTGTAACGGTGCAGCTGTGAAATCGGCTTCCCACAATCGCCCTGCCGACCCGAACCCGGCGTGGGTCATCGGCCGCGGCATTGTGTCATGGTCCCAGGTGGATGTACGGCGCCCAGCGCAGAGGGTCCGTAGGATGCGCTGCTCGCAGGGCACCGACCGCCTTGTGGAGGGCGCGGGCCGGATCGCCGGCGTGGGAGCCAGCTGTTCCGGCGAGCTGGTCGTACACGTCAGCAGTGACCTGCGGCGCGGAATTGTCGGCGACGTGCCACATCGTCGCAACGACGTGGCGGTAGCCAATCAGCTGCATGGCGGCCGCCAGGTGGATCGCCTCATCAGGCAACTGGGCACCGCCGGTGGCGGTCTCACACGCCGAAAGGTATGCCAGTTCCGGCTCAGCGAGCTTGACTTCGGCAAGTTCCCGCAACGGCAACGGCCCGTCGGCCAACGCAAATGACCCGGCCTCCGGTTGCATCAGGTCCTGGTCCGCGTGGCAGGCGAAATGCACCCACGGATAATCGGCGAGGACTTCCAGTACAGCCTCTCGCGTCGCTTGCTCTCCGACCAGGTGCCGGACTTCGGCGACCCCGGCCAATGCTTCATTGAGTGCCGTTAGTTCCTCGGTTACTCCGGGCAACGGCGCCCGGTCCCGTGTCGTCGGCATCGCGACGGCGAGCACGCTCGGGGAACGTGTCGGCTTGGGCCGGGATTGCAGACGACGCAGAGCAGTGAGTGTGGGGGTATACGTCGACACCACGCGGTCGGGGACAGATGCGCCGGGCTCCGGTGGATCATCTCTGAGATGACGTGGGTACGAACCGGCTGCGTGGAGGGGAAGTAAGGCCAGCGCATTGGTTGGGCACCACCAAAGCCGGGGTGGAGCATCATTCGCACCGGTCAGGCCGAGTCGATTGAAAATGGGTAAGCAAATCACTTCCCACATCCACTCCAGCAGGTCGAAAATTTCATGCCTATCACGTTCCCGTTCGATGAATGATCGTCCGGGCTGCTGTGAGCGAGTCACGACGTTGAGGAATCCGACGGTGCGCTCCATCGCGGTCCACAGTGTCAAGTCCGGCAGCTCGATGAAATCAACTTGCCCCGGGCCGGTCACCATGAGAGCGTGGCAGTTCAGCCTGCTCACGTTGACGATTACCACTGGACCGTTGGATGCCGCGGTGGACAGTTCAGTGAACGGCGTGGGTGCGAAGAGATGGCCGAGATCCGGGATTTTTTGGACCTCGGTGACCAGCTCATCCCATTGTTCAGTCAGGCGGAGTTGTTCCTGGACTCTCCGTTCCCGAGCTGACTGGGGCAGGAGATGGCCATGGTTCATCGAGTCGAGGTCGTCCTCGACAGTCATGCCGGGAGCATCCATCTGCTCGCGCAGAGTCCGCAGTCGCGCGGCCAGTTCCGGCGCCCGGGTGTCGAGAACTGACAAATCTGTGCGGATTCGGAGCAGTTGTTTCCAGATGACGGACCGTCCCTCTTCGAGGATCTCGACCGCACGCTCGGGACGTCGAGCAGCCAGCAGGGCCGTGGCAGTATTGCTGGCGATGTCCGACCAGTCGGTTAGGTGCTTCTGTCGAGCGTTCCAGCTCAGCCCGTGCCAAGTGAGCTGTGACAGCAACCGCATGGCCAGTTCGTACGCCTCGGCTGCGCCCTCGAAGTCTTTCATTTCGAATGCCACGCGTCCCCATGTCGACGCCGCGTCCATCCTCTGTTCCCGGAGCGCTTCGTTGGAGCGCATCACGCGGTTCCAGCAGCTCCTCGCCTCATCGAGGTCAGTTCGGTCGCCCCGTTGCCGATACCGTTGCTCAAGTAGCTTGCCCAGTTCGAAAAATACAAAACCAACTGTGTGTTCCGGTGTTGGCAGCAGGTCGCGCATGGTCGCGACCGCGCGGTCCAGCTCTGTTGGCGACCCGCCGTCGTGATCGGAGGCCATCGCCAGTGCTCGAGCCAGATTGGCTGCGGCGAGGTGTCGGAAAGAGTGCCGCGGGGCGGCGATATCCATTGCTTCCTGAAGTACGGTTATGGCTTCACGGAGGAACGCAATATTGCCGATTTCTTCATATTGGTGCACGCGACGCAGGCCAAGATTAGACATGTAGATGACGCGACTGGGTGAGACTCGTGGAGTAGCTGCAATTGCTTCACGGTTCCAAGTGATCAACTGCTCGTCGTCCACCTCCTCGCCTGTCAGTTCTTGCCGGACGCTGTGTACGTAGACGAGGTGTGGCCAATGCCATTCCTCGGTCCGGATGGTCCGGCGGGCAGTGCTCGACCGCGCGTTGGGTGAGGGAAATCGCCCGGTTCAGATCGGCGGGTTCGAAGAGATGCCGGAACCGCCACGCGAAACAAGTGCTGAGGTTGGTCAGCGCCAGAACGTGCGATTCGGCGTAAAGCTGCACTGCCTCCGAGCCGATCGTGATTGCTTCGTCGAGGTCGGGCAGTCGGCGTAGCCACTCGTAGCGGACGCGCAGAGATGTTGCGAGGTTGGTCAAGCGACTGCGCCGTTCGGGGTGCCCGGCCGGGGTCTCGGCCAATGCGAGCCGTTCTACGTCGACAGCTTCGCTCAAGTCGTCGAGCCGGCCCGTTCGCTCGTACCGCGTGTACAACGCGGTGCCCAGTAAAGTGAGCCTGAGCAGCCGCGTGTCGCCGGTGGCGTCGTCCAAAACCCGGCGGCGCAGCGTAATGGCAGCGTCCAAGTCCTCGGCGTTACCAGTGTGATCCGCACGGTCGACCAGCCATGAGGCAAGATCGGAGACGTACGCGCCGGCATCCGGTTCGTCCTCCTCGGTGAGGTTGTCGACCGCTTGATAACCCAAAACGATCGCTTCTTCGAGTGTGGTCAGGTTCTCGGTCGTGGTGAATTCGCGGGCCAGTAGGCGAGCGAGGCGGCCGGAACGCAGTGATACGTGCCCGTCCCCCTCCGGGGTGGCCTCGAGGGCTTCGCGGGCTGCACGGATCCCTGCCCGGAGATCCTCTACGTCTCCGGCCAGGTCGAACCGTGCGACGTACAGATCCGCCAGGATCGATTTTCGGAGCGTGCGGTGGGGGTCATCGGGTGGGGTGACCGCGAGAGCCTGGGTGCGCAGTCTGACGGCTGTATCGAGGTCCAGGGCCTCTTTTCTGTGCTGATATCTGTGCCAGAATGCGACGGAGAGTCGTGAGAGCAGGAGCCCTTGTGTTGCCCCGGGTACTGGAGAGAGGTTGACGGCCGCTGTGCATTTGCTGATGGCGGTATCGAGCAAGACGAGATCGTTCTCGTCGCGGTACGAGTTGAGCAGACTCTGCGTCTCTTTGTCGAGTTCTTTCGCTTTGTGGTACATCTTCGTCAGGTTGGCTTGGAGCTGTGGTGTCAGCAGCTCACCGTTGACTGAGACGGCGAAGGACATCAGCCGACTGGCCGTGCCGAGTTCGATGTACTGCGGGTCGGGCCGGCAGTTGTGGCGCGCGGTGTGGAACTTGACGAGCAGGAGCACTGCGGGCATGTAGACCAGTGGTGTACCGGATTCGTCCCGGGCGAACATTGCCGCGAACAGCTTCTGGGCTTCGCCATCTGCCTCGGGGCCGAATATTGCCTCACTGTCGCCTGCTTCCTCGAACCTGGCAAGCCTGGCGATCACGGGTGCCATGAGTGCGGCAACGACGTCCAAGATCTGTGCACCTCGGGTGAATCGTGGGCTGGGACACTGAATATGGTACTTGTCGTACACTACTGTCCGGCGACGTCGTCTGGAGGCTAGCGAATGATCTTGCCTGGGCACGATGATACTCGCTGGGAGCGCGTTGCCGACTTCCAATGGACTGAGAAGGCGTTCGAGTATCTTGAACGTGGGTCTCTGAAAGCCGAGGTCCGACTACGTGACGGCGTGGTCAGCACCCGCGTTTGGGGTAGCTGTCCCCGGTGCGGTGGTTTGTTGGATGACCGGCAGGTGCACTCGGCGGTCACCAATGTGCTGGGTGGCAGCCGGGGTGTGAAAACGTCGTCCAAGCCGGGGCCGGCCGTCGTCCCGGTCGACATCACGTGCGGTTGCGGCCGGGCTCACGACGGTTCCCCGAATGAGCAGACCGGTTGCGGAGTGAGTTTCCGGGTGGAACTCGAGGCGGTCGACCACGACCGCTTGCTGCGGTCAACCGGCGAGATGTCCGACAATGCTGGTGAAGCTGATCCGGCCGGCGCGGCGTCGTGACCGACTATCGCCCCAGGAAGCCCGAGGGACCGCCGTCGGAGGCGGATCTGGCCGAACGCGAAGCGTTCAACGCTTTGGTGCACGAGTCCCTGACGTCGGTCCGGAGCAGCGCAGAGACCTGGCGAAATGGCCTTACCGCGTTCATTACGCTGGTCACCACCGGTATCGTGATCAAGGGGCGAGAAAGCACCAGCTTGCTCGAAGTGGGCTGGCGCGTGGCGGTCACGGCTTTTCTCGGCGTCGGGCTCGCATGCGCAGTTCTCGGGTTGTGGCAGACTCTCGCGGCGCAGGCGGGCACCAGGGCAGGAACCGTTCACCTCACCGAGGTCCTGCGCGATTACGGCTCCGTCGCCGCGTATTCGGTGGCTCTCGCCGCTGCAGCCGCGAGACGGATGCGGCGAGCACGCATTCTCGTCGGCGTGGCGCTTTCCTTTCTGTTGAGTGGTATCGTCGCCAACTGGTGGGCTCCGACAGCACCAGCGGTGCCGCCCGCCTATTTGCAGGTCACCAGTGATCAGACAACCGCCTGCGGCGTTCTCCAGTCAGCCGACGGAGGAGAGATCGTTCTGAAGGTGGACGGTGCTGCTGTCCCAGTGATCATTCCGGTCAAGGGCATCGCGAACTTGAAGGTGGTGTCGCGGTGCGGGTGACGGGTATCGCCAAGTCGGTTCTGCGCTCGGCAACACCGACTGTGTAACTCCGGCGGCGCGCTAACCGTCCCAGACCATGGCGCCCTGGCGGAGAACCTCCACATCGGACGGCTCCGCGACCGGCCACAGCTGGACCACGTACCGGTAGTGCTCCCCGAACTCGTGCTCGTTCCAGGTGCCCGGCGGCGGCTCGGCCGGCACGTACGACACCCGCGCCCGGTACAACCCCGGCAGCACGGAAAAGAACTTTTCCTGTGACGGGTAATCGGCCGGCCCGGAAATGACCAACCGACCGCTCGGAACCGGAAGATCCGCTTCCACCACGTGCTCCGCGTCGGACGCCAAGGAAGTCGCCGAAGGCACCAGGGTCACCGAAGACTCCACCAGGTCCGACCGCGCCGTGGCGATCGCGATACCGCCCGGTTCCACCCCGATCCGGTGAGATTCGACCGCGAGCGGAGTCCAGCCGCTGCCGTCCAGCCGGGAAGCGGAGTCGCGCAACGAGAACTGACGCTGGTCGGCGTGGACGACGAGGTGCACACCAACCACCCTAGCCAGGACCCGCCCCGAAATGGTATCGACGCCGGGTTTAGCGTTGACACATGACCACTGCTTCCGTCGACGTCGACACAGCCCGCAGCGACTACGCGGCCCTCGTCGACCGCGGCCTCTCCCTGGACATCACCCGCGGCAAGCCGTCCCCCGAGCAGCTCGATCTCTCGAACGCGCTGCTCGGCCTCCCGGGCGACGGCACCTTCAAGGCCGAGGACGGTACCGACGTCCGCAACTACGGCGGCCTCAAGGGCCTGCCGGAGCTGCGCCGCATCTTCGCCGGGGCGCTGCAGGTGCCCGCGGAGCAGCTGCTCGCCGCGGGAAACTCCAGTCTCGAGCTGATGCACGACGCCGTCGTGCAGGCCCTGCTGAGCAAGCTGCCCGGCGCCGAGCGCCGCTGGGCCGACGAGCCGCAGGTGAAGTTCCTCGCCCCCGTCCCGGGCTACGACCGGCACTTCGCGCTCACCGAGCGGTTCGGCATCGAGCTCGTCCCGGTCGCCATGACCGACGAGGGCCCCGACATGGACGCCGTCGAGACGCTGGTCGCCGAGGACAGCGCGGTCAAGGGCATCTGGTGCGTGCCCAAGTACAGCAACCCCACCGGCGTCACGTTCAGTGACGACGTCGTGCGGCGGCTCGCGACCATGACCACCGCGGCGCCCGACTTCCGGATCTTCTGGGACAACGCCTACGCCGTGCACCACCTCACCGACGACGAGCCGGCGCTGGCGGACGTCCTGGCCCTGGCCACCGAGGCCGGCCACGCCGACCGCGTCTTCGTCTTCGGCTCGACCTCGAAGATCACCCTCGCCGGGGCCGGCGTCGGCTTCTTCGGCGCCTCCGAGGCCAACCTCGCCTGGTGGACCGGCAACACCGGCAAGCGCACCATCGGCCCGGACAAGGTCAACCAGCTGCGCCACGCGCTCTTCCTCCGGGACGAGGCCGGCGTCCGCGCCCACATGCGCAAGCACGCCGAGATCATCGGCCCGAAGTTCGCGGCCGTCGACCGCATCCTCACCGAGGAGCTGTCGGACCTGGCGTCCTGGACCAAGCCGACCGGCGGGTACTTCATCACGCTGACCGTCCCGCAGGGCACCGCGAAGGAGGTCGTGCGGCTGGCGAAGGAGGCCGGCGTCGCGCTGACCCCCGCCGGGGCGACCCACCCGCACGGCGACGACCCGGCCGACGCGGTCATCCGCATCGCGCCGACCTTCCCGAAGCTCGCCGAGGTCGAGGAGGCCGTCCGCGCGCTGGCCGTCTGCGTCCGGCTCGCGGTCGCGCAGCGCGACTGACCAGGGAAAACGGAAGTCGATCAAAAATTTTTCCGTTTTGACCGAGCCGGGGGGCTCCGCGGTACGTATGACCGGTGGGTGAGGTGGACGAACTCGTCACGAGAGGACGTCCCCCGGTGTTCGGAAAACGCTACACAGAGCAGCTGATCGAGCGCAGCGCGGAGAACGCGACCGACCGCCGCCGCTTCCTCAAGGCTGCGGGAGCGGCGGGGCTCGGCGTCGCGGGCGCCGGTGCGCTCGGCACAGCGCTGTCGCTGGGCCTCGGCTCGGCCGGTGCCACGTCGCAGTACGGGCAGCAGGGAGGTGACGCGGCGAAGGAGGCGGCGAGTGACGCCGCCGTGCTGAACTTCGCGCTGAACCTCGAGTACCTCGAGGCGAACCTGTACTCGTTCGCCGTCTCCGGCTACGGGCTGAACGAGAAGTACGTCAACGGCGTCGGCAACCTGGGCCAGGTCTCCGGTGGGCACGCGGTGAAGTTCAAGAGCGAGCACACCAAGCAGATCGTCCAGGAGATCGCCGGCGACGAGGTCGCGCACGTTCAGTTCCTGCGCAAGGCGCTGGACAAGGCGGCCGTCGCACAGCCGGAGATCGACTTCCAGAACAGCTTCACCGCGGCCATGCAGGCCGCCGGGGTGATCAAGGAGGGCCAGACCTTCGACCCGTTCGCGAGCGAGAACAACTTCCTGCTCGCCGCGTACCTGTTCGAGGACGTCGGCGTGTCCGCCTACAAGGGCGCGGCGCCGCTGGTGAACAACAAGACCTTCCTCGACGCGGCCGCGGGCATCCTGGCCGTCGAGGCCTACCACGCCGGGATCGTGCGGTCGGCGCTGTTCGAGCGCGGCCTCGGTGACATCACGAACAAGATCTCCGATGCCCGCGACAGCCTCGACGGCAAGGCCGACGACGACGAAGGCGTGCTCAAGGACGGCAAGGCGAACCTCGTTCCGACCGACGCCAACGGCATCGCGTTCGGGCGCTCCGCCGAGCGCGTGCTCAACATCGCCTACCTCAACCCGGACAAGGTGTCCTCGGGTGGCTTCTACCCGCGCGGCCTCAACGGCGACATCGCGACCAGCGGTGCGAAGGAGTAGGCGCCGCGTGCCGCCGTCACGGTAACGTCGACGACGGCGGCACGCGGAGTTCACGAGGGGGCGCGGAGTGCGGGTACTGGTCGCGGGCGGCGGGATTTCCGGCACGGTCACGGCGATGGCGCTGAAGCTCGCCGGGCACGAGCCCGTCGTGTACGAGGCCTACCCCGCAGGTGGGGACGACATCGGCGCGTTCCTCACGATCATGCACAACGGCATGGACGCCCTGCGCGCGATCGGCGCGGACCGGCCCGTGATCGACGCGTCCTTCGCCGCCTACGGGGTCGAGCTCGTCGCCCCGACGGGAGAAACCGTCGGGCGGCGCGAGTTCGGCACCGAAGGCCTCGACGAGCCGCGCACGCTCACCCGCGCGACGCTCTACCGCGTCCTGCAGGACGAGGCCGTGGGCCGCGGTGTCCCGCTGGAGCGCGGCAAGCGGCTGGTGAGCGCGACGCCCGGTCCGCACGGGGTGACGGCGGAGTTCGCCGACGGCACCACCGCGACCGGCGCCGTCCTCGTCGGCGCGGACGGCCTGCGCTCGGTCGTCCGGCGGCTGATCGACCCGGCCGCGGACGCACCCCGCTACACCGGGCTGACCGTCGTCTACGGCTACACGCGAGCGGGCGGGCTGCCCGCAGCGCCCGGGATCTACCGGATGGTCCGCGGCAGCCGGGCGGCCTTCGGGTTCACGACCGACCCCGGCGGCGCCACCTTCTGGTTCGCCCGCATCCCGGACGCCGAGCGGTCCCGCGAGGACATCGCCGCGGTCACCCCGGCCGGCTGGCGCGAGTTCGCGCACGCGGCGTTCGACGGCGACCCGCTGCCCTGCGCGGACATCGTGGCCGCCACCGGTGACCAGGTGTTCGGCGGGCACTCCTACGACGTCCCCGGGACGCGCCTCTGGTCGACGCCCGAGATGGTCCTCGCCGGCGACGCCGCCCACGCCGCCTCCCCGGCCGCCGGCCAGGGCGCGTCGATGGCGTTGGAGGACAGCGTCGTGCTGGCGCAGTGCCTGCGGGACCTGCCGGACCCGGTGGCGGCCTTCGCCGCGTACGAAAGACTTCGCCGCGAGCGCGTCGAGAAGCTCGTCGCGGCGAGCGCCGGCCAGGACGTCGGCGAAGAAAGTGGCTGGCTCTACTCCCACCACATCGACTGGGACGAGAAGATCACCGCTTAGCGCCGCACGAATCGCGGACCACGAGCTTCGTGGGCAGGTGCACCGGTTGCGGTGCCGTCGCGTTCTCGATCATCGCCAGCAGCGCGCCGGCCGCGGCCGTGCCGAAGCCCGGTTTGTCCTGGGCCACCGTGGTGAGCGCCGGGTCGACCAGGGACGCCACCTCGATGTCGTCGAACCCCACCACGGCCAGGTCCGCCGGCACGCGCAGCCCGGCCGCGCGGGCCGCCAGCAGCGCGCCGATCGCCATCTCGTCGCTGGCTGCGAACACCGCCGTCGGCGGGTCCTTGCGGGCCAGGAGCCGCCGCATGCCGACGAACCCGCTTTCGCGGTAGAAGTCCCCGCTGATCACGAGGTCCTCGCGCGCCGGCAGCCCGGCGTCGGCCAGCCCGCGCCGGTACCCCTCGGTGCGGGCGGCGGCGGGCGCGTTGCCACGGGGGCCGGTGATCGTCGCGATCCGGCGGTGCCCGAGTGCGGCCAGGTGCCGGACGGCTTCCGCCGCGCCCTCGGCGTTGTCCGAGGTCACGTAGGTCGCCCGCGGCCCGGCCAGTGCGACGTCCAGTGCGACGCACGGCAACCCGGACTGGGCGAACGCGGTGAACGCCTCGGCGTCCGTGCCGCTGTCGATGAGCACCAGCCCGGCCAGGTGGTGCCGCCGGGTCATGCCGACGTAGGCGATCGGGTCGGCCAGTGACACGCCCGGGTGGCGGTCGCGGGCGTCGTCGCTCGTCGCGAGCAGCAGCAGGTGGTAGCCGTGTGAGCTCAACGCGGATTTGAGGCCCAGTAACAGGTCCTGCAGGAACGGGTGCCGCCAGCCGGGCCGCCGGTGGTCGGTGTCCCAGACCAGCCCGACCATCGCCGACTGCTGCCGCGACAGGGCCCGCGCCGACTCGTTCGGGGAAAAATCGAGCTCCCGCGCCACGCGCTCGACGCGTTCGCGCGTCGTCGCACTGACCGTGGCGGGGCGGTTGAACACCCGGGACACGGTGGCGACGGAAACCCCGCAGAGCTGCGCGACTTCGCGGGCGGTGACCATGGCAACCTCCTTACCTGCTTTCCGGGGGCTCCGGGTGGCGGAGCCCCCGGCCCGAGGCGAAGCCCCGGATGTCGCAGCTGTAACCGGTTACATTCCTAGCACACGACCTCAGGCAGCGTAAACGCCAAGCTCGGTTATCATTTCGTTACTTGACGGATGGCTGCTGGGAGCGCTCTCATGGGACCGCGTTTTCCGACCGGCTCGTAGAACAACGGAGATCTCATGCGCCCGAAAACGAGGAACCGCTCGATCCGCCTGATCGCCGGGGTGGGTGCCGCCCTGATGGCGGTCACCACGCTGAGCGCCTGCGGGGACGGCGGTGCCGGTGGTGGCGGCAAGACCAAGCTGAGCCTCGGCCTGTTCGGCAACTTCGGCTACACCGACCTGATCAAGGAGTACCAGGCGGCCCACCCGGACATCGAGATCACCGAGCGGACCGCCGCCTACTCCGACCACCACAAGAACCTCGCCGCGCACCTGGCCACCGGCGCCGGCGCCGCGGACGTCGAGGCCATCGACACCGGGTACGTCGCCCAGTTCAAGGCGACGCCGGACAAGTTCGTCGACCTGAACACCGTGGGCGGCGCCCAGCTCAAGGACCGCTGGCTGGGCTGGAAGTGGGCGGCGTCGCTGGGCAAGGGCGGGCAGCAGATCGGTTACGGCACCGACGTCGGCGGCCTGGCCATCTGCTACCGCCGCGACATGTTCAAGACCGCCGGGCTGCCCGAGGACCGCGACGCCGTCTCCGCGCTCTGGCCGACCTGGCAGGCGTTCTTCGACGCGGGGAAGCGGTTCCAGGCCAAGGCGCCGAACGGCGTCAAGTGGATGGACGGCGGCCCGACCGTGCTCAACGCGATCGTCGGCCAGGCCCCGGTCGGGTACTACGACCAGAACGACCAGCTCGTCGTGGGCAGCAACCCGGCGCTGCGCCAGGGCTGGGACCTCGTGGCCGACGCGGTCAAGGCGAACCTGAGCGCCGGGTTGCTCTACAGCACGCCGAACTGGAACACCGGCTTCACCCAGGGCCAGTTCGCGACCGTCACGTGCCCGGCGTGGATGATGACCAAGATCAAGGACCAGGCGCCGGACACCGCGGGCAAGTGGGACATCGCGAGCGTGCCCGGCGGGGGCGGCAACTGGGGCGGCTCGTACCTGACCGTGCCGAAGCAGGGCAAGCACGCCAAGGAAGCCGCCGACCTCGCCGCCTGGCTGACCGCGCCCGAGCAGCAGGCGAAGGTCTTCACCAGCAAGGGCTTGCTGCCCTCGGCGCCGTCGCTCTACGACGACCCGAAGATCACCGGCTACACCAACCCGTTCTTCAACAATGCGCCCGTCGGCAAGCTCTTCACGGACGCGGCGAAGAAGCTGAACCCGCAGTACCAGGGCCCGAAGGCCGGGGACGTGCAGACGGAGTTCGGCAACGCGATGCAGCGCGTCGAGCAGGGCAAGCAGGACGGCACGGCGGCGTGGCAGCAGCTGGTCGGTGACGTCGCGAAGATCAAGTGATGGCTTCGGCAAAAACGCTGACCTTCGCCGAGCGGCGGCAGAAGTGGGACGTCAAGCTGTCGCCGTTCGGCTTCATCAGCCCGTACTTCCTCATCTTCGGCGTCTTCGGGCTGTTCCCGCTGCTCTACACGGCGTTCGTGTCGCTGCAGAAGCGGAACCTGCTCGACGCCGAGGGCGCGACGTTCATCGGCTTCGGCAACTACGAGCAGCTGCTGTTCCACGACTCGTACTTCTGGAACGCGATGGGGAACACGGTCAGCCTGTGGCTGCTGACCACGATCCCGCAGATCCTGTTCGCCCTCGGCATCGCCGCCCTGCTCAACCGCAGGCTGCGTGGGCGGATGCTGTTCCGGATGGGGATGATCCTGCCCAACATCACCTCGGTGGCGGCGGTGACGATCATCTTCGCGCAGCTGTTCGGCCGGGACTTCGGCCTGGTCAACTGGGTGCTGAGCTGGTTCGGCGCCGGGCAGGTCGACTGGCAGGCGGGCACGGCCAGCTCGCACACCGCCATCGCGACGATGGTGGTGTGGCGCTGGACCGGTTACCACGCGCTGATCTTCCTGGCGTCGATGCAGGCGATCCCGTCGAGCATGTACGAGGCCGCCACCCTCGACGGCGCCAAGGGGTGGCAGCAGTTCTGGCGGATCACCGTGCCGCTGCTGCGCCCGCAGATCATCTTCTCCACGGTGATCGCGACGACCGGGAACATGCGGCTGCTGGCCGAGCCGCTGCTGTTCAACCCCGGCACCGCGGCCGCCACCGGCGGGTCGGACCGGCAGTTCCAGACCGCCGCGCTCTACCTCTACGAACAGGGCTTCACCAAGTACGACTTCGGCTACAGCTCGGCGATCGCGCTGATCCTGGCCGTGACCACGATCCTCGTCGCGGGGCTGTCGTACCTGGTGACCCGGCGCATCCAAACGGACTGAGGAGCGGACATGACCACCGTGCTGACCCCGGCCGCCCCCGCGCCGCCGGTCGCGCCCGGACGGGCGCGGCGGCTCGCCCGGCGGGTCGCGAGCCCGTGGACCTACGCCGCGCTGATCGCGATCCTGGCCGGCTCGGCGTTCCCGGTGTACTGGTCGTTCGTCGTCTCCTCGCAGACGACGGAGGCGGTCGGGAGCGTGCCGCCGGTCCTGGTGCCGGGCGGGCACCTGTTCGAGAACATCGCTCGCGTCTTCGACCAGACCGACTTCGCCCTGGCGCTGGGGAACTCGCTGGTCGTCGCGGGCACGATCACCGTCTCGGTGGTGCTGTTCTCGACGCTGGCCGGGTTCGCCTTCGCCAAGATGCGCTTCCGCGGCCGGACCGCGCTGCTGCTCGTCGTGGTCGCCACCCAGGCGATCCCGACCGAGCTGGGTGTCGTGCCGCTGTACATGATGATGGCCGACTTCGGGTGGGCCGGGCAGCTGCAGGCGGTGATCGTGCCCGGCCTGGTCACCGCGTTCGGCGTGTTCTTCATGCGCCAGTACTTCGAGCGGGCGCTGCCGCTGGAACTGCTGGAAGCCGGGCGGATGGACGGCTGCGGCTCGCTGCGGCTGTTCTGGCACGTGGCGTTGCCGGCCGCCCGCCCGGCCGCGGCGGTGCTCGGGCTGTTCACCTTCATGCAGGCGTGGAACGACTTCTTCTGGCCGCTGGTGGTGCTGGTGCCGGAGAACCCGACCGTCCAAACCGCACTGTCCACTCTGGCCAGTGGCTACACCACCGACTACACCCTCGTGCTCACCGCCGCCACCATCGGCACCGTCCCCGTCCTCGTCGTGTTCCTGCTGTTCGGCCGTCAGATCGTCGGCGGCATCATGCAGGGCGCGCTCAAGGGCTGACCCACCCGGAGCTCACCGTGACTTCCAGCTGTGACAACCAGGGCTTCGCCCCGGGCCAGGGGCTTCGCCACCCGGACCCCCGAAAAGCGAGCTTCCCGCCCGGCTTCCGCTGGGGCGTGGCCACCTCGGCGTTCCAGATCGAGGGCGCCACCCGATCCGATGGGCGCGGACCGTCCATTTGGGACACCTTCGCGGCGGTCCCCGGCGCGGTGGCCGGCGGCCACACCGGGGAACCGGCGGCCGACCACTACCACCGCTGGCCGCAGGACCTCGCCCTGCTCACCGGGCTCGGCGTGGACGCCTACCGGTTCTCGGTGTCGTGGCCCAGGGTGCAGCCGTCCGGCCGCGGCCGCGTCGAACGCCGGGGCCTCGACTTCTACCGGCGGCTCGCGGAAGGGCTGCGGGAGAAGGGGATCGAGCCGTTCCTGACGCTGTACCACTGGGACCTGCCCCAGGGTCTGGAGGACGGAGGCGGCTGGCGGTCGCGCGACACCGCCCACCGGTTCGCCGACTACGCCGCTTTGGTCCACGCGGAGCTGGGTGACCTGGTCGAGCACTGGACGACGCTGAACGAGCCGTACCCGTGCGCGGTCGCGGGTTACGGCGAAGGGCGGCACGCTCCGGGGGCGAAGGAGGGCGACGGCGCGCTGGCCGCCGCCCACCACCTGCTGCTCGGTCACGGGCTGGCCGTCCGGGCGATGCGGGCCCAGTCGACCCCCCAGCACCAGTTCGGGATCGTGCTCAACCAGTCGCCGGCCGTCCCGGTGACGGACTCGGCCGCGGACGCCGCCGCGGCGGCCCGGCAGGACACGCTGCTGCGCCGCCAGTTCACCGACCCGCTCTTCGGCGGCCGGTACGCCCCGGGGCTCGCGGCGATGTTCGACGGCGTCTCGGGCTTCTCGTTCCGCCACGGCGGCGACCTCGCGACGATCGGGGTGCCGCTGGACTACCTGGGGGTCAACTACTACTACCGCCTGCACGTCGCGGACGCACCGCACCGCGAGCCCGACCCGGCGCTGCGGACCGCGGCCGACATCGGGGTGGACACTTCACGGTTGCCGGACGTGCCGCGGACGGGCATGGGCTGGCCGGTGGAGCCCGAGGGCCTGACCGAAGCCCTGGTCGGGCTGCACAACCGCTATCCCGCGCTCCCGCCGGTGTACGTCACCGAGAACGGCTGCGTCTACCCGGACCGCGCCGATTTCGCCGACTACGAGCGCATCAGCTTCCTGAACGAGCACATCGAGGCGGTGCGCACGGCCGCGGCGGCCGGGGTCGACCTGCGCGGGTACTTCTGCTGGTCACTGCTGGACAACTTCGAGTGGGCGCACGGGTACCGGCCCCGGTTCGGGCTGGTGCACGTGGACTACGAGAGCCAGCAGCGCACGCCGAGGGCGAGCTACCGCTGGTACCGCGACTTCATCGAGGCCCAGCGCACCCCGTAAGTCCGTGAAGGCCACCTTGAGGGACGCCAAGTCCCTCAAGGTGGCTTCACGGACTTGGGGCTACTTCTTGTACAGGCTCTCGATGTCGTTCGCGTAGTTCTTCGTCACCACGTTGCGCTTCAGCTTCAGGCTCGGCGTGATCTCGCCGCCCTGCTCGGTGAAGTCGTTGGCCAGCACCGTGAACTTCTTGATCGCCTCGGCCTTGGACACCGACTTGTTCGCCTCGTCCACCGCGGCCTGGATCTCCGCGAGCAGGTCGGCATCCGAAGAAAGGTCCGCGACCGTGGCCGACGACGGCTTGCCGTGCTGGGACTTCCACGACGGGAAGTACTCCTCGTCCACCGTCACCAGCGCCGCGATGAACGGCCGCTGGTCGCCGACCACCATCGCCTGGCTCACCAGCGGGGACGCCTTGATCGTGTCCTCGAGGCCGGACGGGGCGACGTTCTTGCCGCCCGCCGTCACGATGATCTCCTTCTTGCGGCCGGTGATCTTGAGGAAGCCGTCCGCGTCGAGCTCGCCGAGGTCGCCGGTGTGGAACCAGCCGTCGGTGAGCGCTTCGGCCGTCGCTTGCGGGTTGTTGTAGTACGCCCGGAACACGACGTCGCCCTTGAGCAGGACCTCGCCGTCGTCGGCGATGCGGACCGACGTGCCGTTGACCGGCTTGCCGACGGTGCCGACGCGGAACGCCGTCTGCGTGTTGACGTTCGCCGCCGCCGACGTCTCGGTCAGGCCGTAGCCCTCGAACACCGGGACGCCGATGCCGCGGAAGAAGTGCGCCAGCCGCGCGCCGAGCGGGGCGCCGCCGGAGACCGCCGCGACGCAGCGGCCGCCGAGGGCCGCGCGCAGCTTGCCGTAGACGAGCTTGTCGAACGCCAGGTGCTTCAGCTTCAGCCCGAGCCCGGCGCCGCCGGTGTCCTGCGCCTGGCTGTATTCGACGGCGACGGCCTCGGCGACGTCGAAGATCTTGCCCTTGCCCTCGCTGTGGGCCTTCTGCTTCGCCGAGTTGTAGACCTTCTCGAACACGCGCGGCACGGCGACGACGAACGTCGGCCGGAACGTGCCGAGGTCGGCGACCAGGTTCTTGACGTCCGGGGTGTGCCCGAGGGTGACCCGGGCGGTCAGCGCGGTGACGGCGATCGCGCGGGCCAGCACGTGCGCCAGCGGCAGGAAGCACAGCAGCGAGTTGCCCTGCTCCATCAGCTGCGGGAACGCCTCGATGTCGGCGCGGATCTCCGCCAGCAGGTTGCGGTGGGTCAGCTCGACGCCCTTGGGGCGGCCGGTGGTGCCCGAGGTGTAGACGATCGTGGCGAGCTCGTCCGCGCTCACCTCGCGGCGCCGGTCGTGCAGCTCGTCGTCGGACAGGTCGGCGCCGAGGGCGGCGAGCATCTCGACGGCGGGGTTGTCGCCTTCGATCTGCCAGGTGTGCTGCAGGTCGGTGAGCCGGTCCCGGACCTCCTCGACCGAGCCGGCGTGCGCGGTCGTCTCGACGAACACGGCCTTGGCGGCCGAGTCCGAGAGGATCCAGCACACCTGTTCGGGGGAGGACGTGTCGTAGATCGGGACGGTCACCGCGCCGGCCGCCCAGATGGCGAAGTCGATCAGCGTCCACTCGTAGCGGGTCTTCGACATGATCGCGACGCGGTCGCCGCGGCCGATCCCGGCCTTGGCCATGCCCTTGGCCACGGCCACTACCTCGGCCGCGAACTCCTTGGCGGTCACGTCCAGCCAGCTGCCCTCGACCTGGCGGCGGAAGCTCACCACGTCCGAGAACCGCTCGGCGTTCGCCCAGACGACATCGGACATGTTCTCGTCGTCGGCCACCGGCTTGCCGGCGGGAGCGCTGTATTCGCGCACGTGGACCTCCGTGTTCAACGCGTGCGGCAGGTGACACCGCTGTTACCCGCCAGTCAACTTAGCGTGGTGAGCACCTTAAGACCATGCTGATCGCCGTCGCGCAGCGAGGGCGTGACATTCTTCGCACGTGAACGCGCCGCCCTCACTCGACATCGTCGACGAGACGTTCCTCGCCGTTCCGCCCGCCACCGTGGCCGCGGTCTTCGCCGAGCCGGCCTCCTGGCGGCGTTACTGGCCCGACCTGGTCCTGGAGGTCTACACCGACCGGGGGGACAAGGGCCTGCGCTGGACCGTGCGGGGCGCGCTGGTCGGTACGATGGAGGTCTGGCTCGAGCCGGTGCTCGACGGCACCCTGCTGCACTACTTCCTGCGGGCGACCCCCGCCGACGCGGCCGGGGCGCCCCGTGCGCCGGCGCCGCGCGAACTGCGCCGGGAGTTCGACCGGCGGGCCCGCGCGGCGAAGGCGATCGCCCTCGAGCTCAAGGAGATCCTGGAGGACGGGCGCGAGCCCGGGGTGCCTCCGCGCGGCGAGGGCAGTGACGGCGAAAGCTAGGGGGAGCACCGGTGCGGGTACACGTCGTCTCGGACGTGCACGGCAACGCGGACGCGTTGAAGCGGGCGGGCGACGGGGCGGACGCCCTGGTCGTGCTCGGCGACCTGATCGACTTCGTCGACTACCGCGACCACGACAAGGGCATCATGGGCGCCCTGTTCGGCGCGGAGAAGGTCGGCGAGTTCGCCCGCCTGCGCCGCGAGGGCACCCGTGACGAAACCGTTGCCTACTCGCGCACGCTCTGGGCGAGCCTCGACGACCCGGGTGCCGCGGTCGACGAGGCCGTCCGCGCCCAGTACGCGACCCTGTTCGCGGCGATGACCGCGCCCACCTACGCCACGCCCGGCAACGTCGACACCCCGGCGCTGTGGCCGGAGTTCACCGGCGAGGGCGTCCGGGTGCTCGACGGCGAGGTGGCCGAGATCGGCGGCCTGCGGTTCGGGTTCGTGGGCGGCGCGCTGCTGCCCGACGGCGTCGTCCCGCGGCCGCGCAAGGGCACCGCCTGGCGCCCCTACCTGCGGGATCGCGCGGACTACGACCGCAGCGTGGCGGCGCTCGAGCAGGTCGACGTCCTCTGCACGCACGGCCCGCCCGCCCTGCCCGAGCTGACCTACGACGTCGTCGCGCGCCGCAGCGAGATCGGCTCGACGGCGCTGCTGGAGCTGATCCGCGCCCAGCGGCCGCGCTGGTCGGTGTTCGGGCACGTGCACCAGCCCCTGTCGGCGCGTGCCCGCGTCGGCCTGACCGAGTGCCGTAACGTGGGTCACTTCAAGGAGACCGGGCAGCCGTACGTGCTGCGCTGGTGACCAACCGCGGCGGCTACGCTTCGACCCATGGCCGAGCAGTCCACACAGTCCATCGAGGTCGACGCCGAGCCCAGCCGGGTGATGGCCGTGATCGCCGACTTCCCCGCGTATCCGGAATGGGCCAAGGCCGTCCGGCAGACCGAGGTCCTCGACACCGACGGCGAGGGCCGGGCCAAGCAGGTCAAGCTGACCCTGGACGCAGGCCCGATCAAGGACGTCTACACCCTCGAATACGACTGGGACGACGACGGCCTCGGCGTCAGCTGGCACCTGGTCAAGGGCCAGATGCAGAAGGCGCAGAACGGCCGGTACGCGCTCGAGGACCTCGGCGGCCGGACGCGGGTCACCTACACGCTGTCGGTCGAGCTGGCGCTGCCGATGATCGGCCTGCTGCGCCGCAAGGCCGAGAAGATGGTCATGGACACCGCGCTGAAGGAGCTCAAGAAGCGGGCCGAGGGCTAGCGTGCGGATCCTGCTGTGCACCGGCAAGGGGGGTGTCGGGAAGACGACGCTGGCCGCCGCCACCGGCGCCGCCCTGGCCGCCCGCGGCAGGAAGACCCTCGTCGTGTCCACCGACCCGGCGCACTCCCTCGGCGACGCGTTCGGCCGTCCCCTCGGCGCCGAACCGTCCGAAGTGGACGCTCTCCTGTCCGGCGTGCAGATCGACTCGCGCACCCTCGTGGACACCACCTGGCAGCGGCTGCGCGGCGAACTGCGCACGGTGCTGGCCGGCGCGGGCCTGGACACCCTCGACGCCGAAGAGCTCACCGTGCTGCCCGGCGTCGACGAGCTGCTCGCCCTCACCGAGGTCCGCCGGCTGGCCGAGGACGGTCCGTGGGAGACCGTCGTCGTCGACTGCGGGCCCACCGCCGAGACGCTGCGGCTGCTCGCCCTGCCCGAGGCCGTCTCCGGCTACCTGACCCGCGTGTTCGGGCCCCGCGGCCGCGTCACGGACTCGGTGCGCCGCCTCGGCACCCACCTCGACGGCCTGCGCGCCCTGCTCACCGAGCCGTCGGTGACGACGGTCCGGCTGGTCCTGACCCCGGAGCGGGTGGTCGTCGCCGAGGCGCGGCGCACGCTCAGCTCCCTGGCCCTGCGCGGCATCGCCGTCGACGGCGTGATCGCCAACCGGCTGATGCCCGCGCCCGGGATCTGGCGCGGGGGCGCCGCGTCGTGGCTGCGCACGCGCCGCACCCAGCAGGACGCCGTGCTCGCCGAACTCGCCGCGGCCGGGATCGCGCCGGTCGCCCGGGTGGAGCACCGCGCCGTCGAGCCGGTCGGGCTGCCCGCGCTGCTGGAGATCGCCGCCGAGCTCTACCGCGGCGAAGATCCCCTTGCGGGCGACGGCACGCCCGTCACCCCGCTGCTGCGCGTGCGGCCGGCCCCGGACGGGTACACGCTGCGCGTCGCGATCCCGCTCGCGCGGGACGCCGAGGTCGACCTCGCCCGCGTCGACGACGACCTGGCGATCACCGTGGACGGCTTCCGCAGGCTCATCGCCCTGCCGGGGCCGCTGCGGCCGTGCCGGATCACCGGCGCGGAATCCGACGCCGACGGCCTGGTCGTGAGCCTGGCCGGGAACCGGGGACGCGGGTGAGCGAAGAGGAACACGGGCCGCGCCTGGCGGAGGAGATCCGCCTGCTCGCCGAGCTGGTCGCGGAGAAGGCGGCGCCCTGGCTCGAGGGGGTGCTCGCGGCCGGGCACGGCTTCGCGGGCGACCCTGACGAGGCGAAAGCGGACGGTTCGGCGTGCGGCTGGTGTCCGCTGTGTGCGATCGTCGCCGTGGTACGAGGTGAGCGGCCCGAACTGGTCGCGCGGCTGGTCGAACAGCTCGCGCAGCTGGTCGCCCTGCTGCGCGCGGTGCTCGCGGACCGCTGGGAACCGGACGAGGGCGTGCACATGCCCGGGTTCCGGCCCGCGCCGCGGCCCGCCGCGGACGCCACGGTGTCGACCAGGGTGCAGCACGTCACCGTCCGCAGGCGCGACGAGTGGGAGAGCTGAGTGCGGACGATAGGGGTGGACGTCGGCGGGACGAGCATCCGGGCCGGCGTGGTGGACGAACGCGGCTCCCTGCTCGACACGGCCCGCGTCGCGACGCCGACCGAGGAAGGCGCCCTCGAGGACGCCATCGCCGGCGTCGTCGAGGACCTGCGCAACCGGCACGAGGTGGCCGGGGTCGGGCTCGCGGTGGCGGGCTTCGTGGCGCGCGACCGCCGGTCGGTGATGTTCGCGCCGCACCTGGCGTGGCGCGGCGCCCCGGTCGCCGACCGGATCGAAAAGCGCGTCGGCCTGCCGGTGCTGCTGGAGCACGACGTCAACTCGGCGATCGTCGGCGAGCACCGCTTCGGCGCGGCCCGCGGCGCCCAGGTGGCGGCGCTGGTCGCGCTGGGCACCGGGATCGGCGCGGGGCTGCTGCTGGACGGCAAGCTGTACCGCGGCGCGTACGGCGTCGCCCCGGAGCTGGGCCACCTGACGGTGGTCCGCGGCGGCCGGCCCTGCCCGTGCGGCAAGTACGGCTGCTGGGAGCGCTACTGCAGCGGAACGGCCCTGGCGGCGACGGCGGTGGAGCTGCTGGCCCGGCACCCGGGCCGCTCGACGGTGCTGGCCCCGCAGGTCGCGGGCGACCCGGGCTCGGTGACGGGCCGCCGCGTCGCCGGCGCGGCTCGCGACGGCGACCCGATCGCCCAGCTGGCGATGGCCGAGCTGGCCAAGTGGCTGGGCGAGGGCCTGGCGCTGGTGGCGGACGTGTTCGACCCGGAGATCATCGTGATCGGCGGAGGGGTGTCGGAGTCGGCCCCGCTGTTCCTGGACGAGGCCCGCGAGCACTACGCGGGCGCCATCACAGGGGCGCGGCACCGCCCGTTGGCCCGGATCAGGACGGCTCACCTGGGCGACGACACGGCGATCGTCGGGGCGGCGGCGCTGGCGTTGGAAGCGGCGAAGACCCCGGTCTGACGCCGTCCGGCCGCCTTGGCCGGCGAAGCAGAACTGTCGGTGCACCCCGGTAGCGTGCAAAACGGGGGCTGCTCGAGACGGCTGACCGCGCTGACGGCGGCGAAGATCCCGGCCGTCCCCGTGTCGCCTGTCGCCCGATCGGGTACTTCCCCTCAGCCGAGGGGAGGGAGCGGGCATGCCGGCCGAGGTGTGGATCGGGGCAGGCGGTGCGGTTCTGATGGCCGCCGCGGGATTCGCCCGGGCGAAGGCGAGCCGGAAACGGGTGGCGGTGACGGCCGGTGTCCTCGTCTTCGCGGGCTGGACCCTCGTGGGGCAGTTCCTCGTCAAGCCGCTGGTGCCCGGCCCGGTGATGGCCGCCGTCCTGCTCGGCGGCATCACGCTCGGCATCATCCTGACCGCGATCATCGGCGGCCGCGCGAAGCGGGCCCCCAAGCGATGACCGGCGATCCGCCACCGACGTGTGACAGGCTGGGACGGTGAGTCACCTGTCCGCGAGCGTCTTCGTCCGCTGTTCCTGCGGGCACCTGCACTGGGGCCGCTACGGCGCCGCGGGCCTGCTGCTCGTCGACCCCGCCCGCGGCGTCCTCCTGCAGCGTCGCGCCTGGTGGGTGCACCACGGCCGCACCTGGGCCCTGCCCGGCGGCGCGATCGAGGCGGGGGAGACCGCCGTCGACGCGGCCGCCCGGGAAGCCTTCGAAGAGACCTCCGTTCCCGCCGATGCCTTCCGCGCCGTCTCGGCGTCCGTCGTCGACCACGGCGACTGGAGCTACACCACCGTGCTCGCCCTCGCCGACGGCGCCGAGGCGCGCGTCGCCAACACCGAAAGCGCGGAGGTGCGCTGGGTGGACCCCGACGACGTCCCCGGTTACCCCCTCCACCGCGACTTCGCCGCGGCTTGGCCCCACCTGCGCGACCGCGTCGGCCGGGAACTCGTGCTGGTCGTCGACGCGGCCAACGTCGTCGGCTCGCGCCCGGACGGCTGGTGGCGCGATCGGCACGGTGCCGCCGAGCGCCTGCGCGACCAGCTGGCCAAGCTCGCCGAAGCGGGCGTGCCGGACCCGGACGACCCCGCGGTGACCTGGTGGCCGCGGATCATCCTGGTCGTCGAAGGCCAGGCCAAGCACGTGACCGGAACCACGGGGGCCGAGGTCGTCGCCGCGGACACCGACGGCGACTCGAAGATCGTCGAAGTCGTCGCGCAGCAGAAAGCGAAGGTCCTGGTCGCGACGGCGGACCGGGAACTGCGGCGGCGGGTCGAAGCGCTCGGCGCGTCGATCCTCGGCCCCGGCACGCTCCGCACGCAGCTGGACGCGCTTTAGCCCTTCGCGATCCCGTCGCGCATCTCGGCCACCAGCGAGGCGACCACGGCCTTGAGGCTGCCCTTGTGCCGTTCCGCGACGGCCCGCTGACGCCGGTAGCTCGGCCCGTAGCGGAGGATCGTCTCGACGTCCCGCAGCTCGGCCACGCAGTCCAGCCGCCGCGCCACCGGCTCCAGCCGGTCGAGCAGGTCCGCCACGTCGTCGGTGACCAGCCGCTCGCGTCCGGCCGCGTCCAGGATGACGATCGCGTCCGTGCCGTAGCGGGCCGCACGCCACTTGTTCTCCTGGACGTGCCACGGCGGCAGCGACGGCAGGATCTCACCGTCGTCGAGGCGCTCGCTGAAGTCGTCGACCAGGCACTGCGTCAGCGCCGCGATCGCGCCGACCTCCTCCAGCGTCGGCAGGCCGTCGCAGACGCGCATCTCGACCGTGCCGAGCTTCGGCGACGGCCGGATGTCCCAGCGGATCTCCGAAAAACTGTCGATCACGCCGGTGGTGAACATGTCCTCGACGTAGCTCTCCAGCTCCGCCCACTTCCGGAACTGGAACGGCAGCCCGGCCGTCGGCAGCTGCTGGAACATCAGCGCCCGGTTCGACGCGTACCCGGTGTCCTCGGCGCCCCAGTACGGCGACGACGCCGACAGCGCTTGCAGGTGCGGCGCGTAGTTGAGCAGCGCGTCGAGGATCGGCAGCACCTTCTCGCGGTGGTCGATCCCGACGTGGATGTGGACGCCGTAGATCAGCATCTGCCGTCCCCACCACTGGGTCCGGTCGATGAGCTTGGCGTAGCGCTCCTTGTCGGTGACCTTCTGCTGGTACCAGTTCGAGAACGGGTGCGTCCCCGCCGAGAACATCTCGACGCCGAGCGGGTCGGCGACGCCGTGCACGACGTCGAGGGAGTCGTTCAGGTCCGCCTTGACCTCGGCGATCGTCGAGCAGACACCGGTGATGATCTCGATGGTGTTGAGCAGCAGCTCCTGCTTGATCTTGGGGTGCTCGGCCGCGCCGTCCGGGCGCACCGCCTCGAGGATCTGCTCGGCCACCGAGGACAGCTCGCCGCTGCGCCGGTCCACCAGGCCGAGCTCCCACTCCACGCCGACGGTCGATCGCCGCGAAGGACTGAACTCGATGTGCATCGCTGTCGGCGGCTCAGACCTGGGCGCCGTTGCTGGGGTCGGCGCCGGGCGGCGGACCCTGCCGGACGCGCAGCAGCAGCAACGCGATCGCCGTCGCGAGCGCGAGGATGCCCAGCGGGGTCGCCACCGTCGGGCCGACGCCGATCGCGCCGGGCAGGATCAGCAGGAACAGGCCGGCCAGGAACAGCAGCAGGATGAGGAACGCCCCCATCTTCGGCCGCGGCAGCGGCGGCGGCTCCGGCGGGACGTAGTGCTCGTCGTCGCCCGCCGGGTCGTCGGAGAACATCGTGGTGTCCCACGACGTGCCCCCGGACCGCCACCCGGGCTCCGGCGGGGTCTCCACGGACGGCGGCTCGGCGGGCCGGTCCGGCGTCTTGCGCGGCTCGCTCTCCGGGCCGGCCCCCGACCCCGCCGCCGCGGCGGTGCCCGCCGTGTCGGCGGTGTCGCTCTCGGGGAGCCCGAACCCGTCGGCCCGCAGGTCGGCGACGATCTCGGCGAACGTCGCGTCGACGTTCTCCGGCCCGTCCTTCCCCCGGCTCATGTGGTCTCCTCCGGCTGTGCGGCGTGCGCCCTCGCGAACTCGACGCTACGCGTGAAAATCACCTCGGCGTCGTTGTCCTGCGTCGCCACGTGGTAGCTGTTCTCCAGCACGACCTCGGTGACGTCGGTGCTCGAGACGCCTCGGAGCACCAGCTGGGAGTTCACCGGCTCGACGACGTGGTCGACCGACGAGTGCAGCAGCAGCACCGGCTGGGTGACCTTGCCCAGGTCGGCGCGCACGATCGCCCACAGCTTCGCCAGGCTCGCCGCCGCGCGCACCGGGGTCCGCGGGTAGGCCAGCTCCGTCTCGCCCGGCTTCTTGATGTCGTTCGCGATCGCCGGCACCGACGGCACGATCCGGCCCAGCACCGGCAGCAGCCGCGTGTCCCACTTCAGCCGCGTCACCGACGGGTTGACCAGCACGATCCCGGCGATCCGGTCGCCGAACTCCTCGGCCAGGCGCAGGGTGAGCGTGCCGCCCATCGAGAGGCCGCCGACGAACACGGTCCGGCACGTCGCCAGCAGCGCCAGCAGGGCCTCGCGGACGGCGCCGTACCAGTCCTCCCACGTCGTGCGGTTCAGGTCCGGCCAGCGGGTGCCGTGGCCCGGCAGCAGCGGGCAGCGCACGGTGAACCCGGCCGCGGCCAGGTGGTCGCCCCAGGCCCGCATGCTCGCCGGGGTACCGGTGAACCCGTGGCAGAGCAGGAACCCGGTTTCGGCCGAACCGGTGTGGCCGAACGGTTCCGCGCCGGCGAGCACGCCCATGCGATCGCCTTCCGTGTGAGCGGTGGAGTCCGTCCATGCTCTCACGGCCGGCGGACGTTGTGGGGGTCCGCCCGGGCCCGGAATCGGCTGTGAGAAGGATCGCTGCCGGCGTGGTAACCGGGTGGTCTCCGTTGTGCGGCGGCCGCCCGGGTTCGTAGGCTGTCCGACGCGGGTGAACAGGGGCTGCGGCTGCGATGGAGGACTGAGGCACCAGTGCTGTACTGGCTCATGAAGTGGGTGTTCCTCGGACCGCTGCTCAAGACGCTCTGGCCGACCAAGGTCGTCGGCGCGGAGAACATCCCCGAGACGGGTGGGGCGATCCTGGCCGGCAACCACCTGGCGGTCGCGGACTCGTTCTTCATGCCGCTGCGGGTCAAGCGCAAGGTGACCTTCCCGGCCAAGTCCGAGTACTTCACCGAGCCCGGGTTCAAGGGCAAGCTCAAGAAGTGGTTCTTCACCGGGGTCGGCCAGTTCCCGATCGACCGGTCCGGCGGCAACGCCGCGCAGGCCGCGCTCGACACGGCGATCCGCCTGGTCAAGGCCGGTCACCTGCTCGGCATCTACCCCGAGGGCACCCGCTCCCCGGACGGACGGCTGTACAAGGGCAAGACCGGCGTCGCCCGGATCGCCCTGGAGTCCGGCGGCGTCGTGGTCCCGGTGGCGATGATCGGCACGGACAAGGTCAACCCGATCGGCTCCAAGATGTGGTGGCCGCGCCGCCTCGAGGTCCGCTTCGGCAAGCCGCTGGACTTCTCGCGCTACGAGGGCCTCTCGGGTGACCGCTTCGTCGAGCGGTCCATCACCGACGAGATCATGTACGCCCTGATGGAGCTGTCGGGCCAGGAGTACGTCGACATCTACGCGGCGAAGGCGAAGGAACTGCTCGCCGCGGAGGCCGCCGGGATCGACCCGAAGGTGCCGTCGCAGCCGGCGGCGCGGGACGCGGCCCGGGTGCCGGATTCCAAAGTGGGTTGACCGACTACTGTTCACCGGTGCGGTTTTTCTACGACACCGAATTCATCGAGGACGGCGTGACGATCGACTTGGTGTCGATCGGTGTCGTTGACGAGCGCGGCCGGGAGTTCTACGCGGTTTCGACCGAGTTCGACCCTGCGAAAGCGGGGCCGTGGGTCCGGGACAACGTCCTGGACAAGCTGCCGTCCCCGGCCGACCGGGCGTGGCGGAGCCGGGAGAAGATCCGCAACGACCTGCTGGAGTTCTTCGGCAAGCCCCCGGGCGGCATCGAGCTGTGGGCCTGGTTCGCGGCGTACGACCACGTCGCGCTGGCCCAGCTGTGGGGCCCGATGCCCGCCCTGCCGCGGCAGCTGCCACGCTTCACGCGCGACCTGCGTCAGCGCTGGGAGGACGCCGGGAAGCCGAAGCTCCCGGCGGCGCCGACCGATCAGCACGACGCGCTGGCGGACGCGAAGCACAACCTGGCCCGCTGGGAAGTCATCGAGAACTACTTTCCGCGCCGCTGACCCCGGGTCGCCGACGCTCACCCCCCCGAACGCCCCAAGACGGCCTCCGTTGAGGGTGGTGGTGGGGGCATCGGTGGAGCCCCCAAGGCGGCCTTCGGTGCGTCTGACGCAACCAAGGCCGCCTCAGGCGCCGGTTCCCGGCGGAGCGCACGGCCGGAATTGTCGGGGGTCCCCGGTAACGTAAGAACCGGGGGACCCCCAGGCCGGGGACCTCTCAGCGGCGCGCCCGCACCGCCGAGGCCAGCTCGTCCAGCAGCGGCGCCGTGTCGTCCCACGCCAGGCACGCGTCGGTGATCGACTGGCCGTACGTCAGCTGCTCCGGGTGCCCCAGCGAAAGGTCCTGCCGCCCGCCCGCCAGGAAGCTCTCCATCATCAGCCCGGCGATCCCGCGCTCACCCGATGCCAGCCGCGCAGCCAGCTCCCGCACCACCGCTCCCTGCCGCACCTCGTCCTTGCCGCTGTTCCCGTGCGAAGCATCGATGATCACCCGCTCCGGCAGGCCCGACTTCGCCAGCCGCGCGAGCGTGTCGGCGACAGTGGGAGCGTCGTAGTTCGGGCCCGCGCTGTGGCCGCGCAGGATCACGTGGCAGTCCGGGTTGCCCGACGTCGTGAGCAGCGCCGCGAGGCCGTCGATGTTGATGCCCGGGAACACGTGGCTCGCCGCGGCCGCGCGGGTCGCGTCGATCGCCACCTGGACGTCGCCCTCGGTCGAGTTCTTGATGCCCACCGGCATCGACAGCGCGCTGCACAGCTGCCGGTGCACCTGGCTGGCCGCCGTCCGCGCGCCGATCGAACCCCACGTCACGATGTCGGCGATGAACTGCGGCGTGATCGGGTCGAGGAACTCGCAGCCCACCGGCAGGCCGAGCGCGGAGACGTCGAGCAGCAGCTTCCGGGCCAGCCGCAGGCCCTTGTTGACGGCGAAGGTGCCGTCGAGGTCCGGGTCGTTGATCAGGCCCTTCCAGCCCAGCGTGGTGCGCGGCTTCTCGAAGTACACGCGCATCACGACGTGCAGTTCGCCGCGCAGCTCCTCGGCCTTCGCGGCCAGCCGGCGGGCGTAGTCGAGGGCGGCTTCGGGGTCGTGCACCGAGCACGGGCCGACCACGACGAGCAACCGGTCGTCCCGGCCTTCGAGGATGTCGACCGTCTCGGCGCGGCCCTGGCGCACGACCTTGGCGACAGCGGCGTCCGCGGGATGGTCTTCGCGCAGCAGCGCGGGCGAAATGAGCGGACTGATCGACGTGGTGCGCGCGGCGTCGAGGTCACCGATGGTGGCTGGGCCGACGGAGAGCGTCATGGCGGGGGTGTTCCTTCCTGGTGGACACCGACCCGCGGGGGACTCGCCGAGCCGGTTTCGAAATCCGGCTCGGGGGTGGGAGTCAGCGCAGGTTCACGCCGCCGTGCCCACCCGGGGCCGGCTTCGTAAACCAGAAATAGCGCTGCACGGGGCCAAGTTAGCACAGGCCGCCCGCGGACCGATCCGGCAGGTGGTACGGGCTGCACCGATCAAGACGGGAGCCGCTACGCTGGCGAGCGACGAAATGTGACTGTCATCTCCCGAGAACAGACGGAGGCTTCTCATGCGTGTCGGTGTGCTGACCGGCGGCGGCGACTGCCCGGGACTCAACGCGGTGATCCGCGCGGTGGTGCGCAAGGGCATCGAGGTGCACGGCTGGGACTTCGTGGGCTTCCGCAACGGCTGGAACGGCCCGCTCACCGGCGACAGCCGCCCGCTGGGCCTGAACGACGTCGAGGACATCCTCACCCGCGGCGGCACCATCCTGCGGTCCTCGCGCACCAACCCGTACAAGGTCGAGGGCGGTGTCGACAAGATCAAGCAGGTCCTCGCCGACCAGGGCGTCGACGCGCTGATCGCGATCGGCGGCGAGGACACCCTCGGCGTCGCGAAGCGGCTGACCGACGACGGCATCGGCGTCGTGGGCGTGCCCAAGACGATCGACAACGACCTGGGCGCGACCGACTACACCTTCGGCTTCGACACCGCGGTCTCCATCGCGACCGAGGCGATCGACCGGCTGCACACCACGGCCGAGTCGCACCACCGCGCGCTGGTCGTCGAGGTCATGGGCCGGCACGCCGGCTGGATCGCGCTGCACTCCGGCCTCGCCGGCGGCGCGAGCGTCATCCTGGTGCCGGAGCGGCACTTCAGCGTCGACCAGGTCGTCTCCTGGGTCGAGCGCCGCTTCGAGAAGGAGTACGCGCCGATCATCGTCGTCGCCGAGGGCGCCCTGCCCGAGGGCGGCGAGGAAAAGCTGCTCACCGGCGAGAAGGACGCCTTCGGGCACGTCCGCCTCGGCGGCATCGGCACCTGGCTGGCCGACGAGATCGCCCACCGCACGGGCAAGGAGTCCCGCGCGGTCGTGCTGGGCCACGTCCAGCGCGGCGGCACCCCGACGGCCTACGACCGCGTCCTGGCCACCCGCTTCGGCCTCCACGCGGTCGACGCGGTCGCGGACGGCGACTTCGGCGTCATGGTCGCGCTGAAGGGCACGGACATCGTCCGCGTGAAGCTGTCCGAGGCGACGGCCGAGCTGAAGACGGTCCCGGTCGAGCGCTACCAGGAAGCCGAAGTCTTCTTCGGCTGAGTTCCCCGTCGAAGGGCCGCCCCGGGAATCCCCGGGGCGGCCCTTCGCGCGTTCAGGGCCGCTGGCGCACCGCGTCGACGATGCCCTGGCTCACGACCGCACCGGTCGTCCCGTTGCCGACGTAGGCGAAGGTCACCGGATCGAACAGGAACTCGTCCTGGTTGCCGATCCCGTGCTCGGTCGTGCTGTTCCAGGTGATCCCCAGGACGGCCCGGCCGGTGGCATCCTTCGCGTCGGTGCGGGCGACCAGCCCGGGCACCTTCGCCACGGCCTCGTAGAGGGCGGCCCGTGCCGCCGGGCGCAAGTAGCCCTCGGCCAGATCGACGACCTCGCGGCCGAGGTCGTGCAGGGTGTCGCCTTCGCCGTAGGTGCTCTTGTGCAGGTAGGCGAGCATGGCGTCGGCGTCCGTGGGCAGCTCCGGGTGAGCGGCGGGGTGCGGCGTGCACTGGCGCGTCACCGTCCGCCCCTGGCCCTCCTGTTGCACGCGCTTGCCGTCGCGGCAGCCCGCGATTTCCGATTCGTGGCCGAAGAGGACCTGGAACCCGTCGTGGGTCCCGTCCGCCGACGCCCAGAACTCGTTCTCCCGGCCGTCCGCGAGACGGGTCCTGGTGTAGAGGAACTGGTCCGGGCGCGGTTCGACGTCCGGCAGGGCGCGCGCCTTGGCGGCCGCGGTGTGCATGATCCACACCGGGTCGGTCGCCGGCCGGGGCTCGGGACCCGGCGAGACCGCCGGGCCTGCCGGGGTGAGCACGACAACGGCGGCGGCGGCCGCGGCGAGCCCGGTCGCGGTGAGCCCGCCCCACAGGACGTGCCGGCGCCGGGCCGGCTGACGCGCGGTCGTCGCCGCGATCAGTTCGGCCCGCTTCCGGGCCAGGTCGCCGTTCGCCGGGAGCCCGGCCGGTCCGGCGAAATCGCGAAGCAGCTGCATCTCATCCATGGTTCGAGACCTCCTTGGCGGGCGCGTGCCCGAGTTCCGTCCGGACCTTCCGGCGAGCCCGGTTCAACCGCGACCGGACCGTGCCGACCGGGATCCCCAGCGCGCCCGCGACCTCCTCGTACGTCAGGCCCTCCCAGGCGATCAGCACGAGCACGTCCCGGTCCCCCCGGGCCAGTCCGGCCAGGGCTCCGGCCAGCCGTTCGTTCATGGCCTGGGCGGTCACCCGCTCGGCGACGCGGTCCGCGTGACCGTCCTGCTCGGCGGGCGGCCCGAGGGCGGCTCGCAGCCGGTACTCGCGCGCTTCTTCGCGGCGGCGCTGGCCGACGAGATTGGTGGCGATGCCGTAGAGCCACGGCCGCGCGCTCGGGAACGCGGGGTCGTAGCGGGCGCGGCCGCCGAACGCGATCAGGAACGTCTCGCCCATCAGGTCGTCCGCGACCTGGCTGCCGAGCCGCCGGGCGAAATAGCGATGGATGTGCGGGGCGTGGCGGTCGAAGACCACCGCGAACCGCTCCGGATGTCGGAGCGACGCGGTGATGACGTCCGCGTCGTCCCCGGTTTCACCTGGTGAACTCATGAACCGCCTGCCTGTCGTGACGCTGTCTGCCCCGTTGTTGGCGGAACGGGCGGTTCGAGTTCACGCTAGATGCGGGCCAGCTGCTCCAGGACGCCGACGGCGGCGGCGATGTCGCCGGTCAGCGGCCGGTCCTCGACGCTCTCGTCCAACACCGCGGCCGCGGTGTCGAACGCGTCCCGCACCGGCAGCTCCACCAGGTCGGCCTCCCGCATCCGCAGCGCCCGGACCGCGGCCACCAGCTCGCACGCCAGGACCTGCTGGTAGGCCGAGCACGCCGCGGTCGCCGCGCGCGCGGCCTGGGTCGAGAAGCTCGCGTGGTCCTCGATACCGCGGGACACCACCGCCGTGCCGAGCGTGGCCGGGAGCGCCGCCTGGCGCAGCTCCGTGAGCGCGTCGTGGGCCACGTACTCCAGGATCATCACGCCCGAGCTGCCCGGCGGCCCCGCCGCGAGGAACGGCCGCAGCCCGGTGAACTCCGGCTCCACCAGGTCGCCGAGCCGCGCCACCGACAGCTCCGCCACCTGGTGCACGGTCGCCCGGGCCTGGTCCAGCGCCGTCGACACGTACGCGGTGTGGAAGTGCGCGTGGTGGTAGGCGTCCCCGTGCACGGTCGAGATCATCGGGTTCTCCGTGCTCGCGTTGATCTCCACGGCGAGCACGTCCCGCAGGTAGTGGATCGCGTCCAGGGCCGGGCCCTGCACCTGCGGGAAGGCCCGCAGCCCGAACGGGTCCTGGATCCGCCGCCCCGGCTTCGGCGTCTGGTGCATGCCCAGCAGCCGCCGCATCTCGGCCGCGCAGGCGACCTGCCCCGCGTGCGGCCGCGCTTCGTGCACCGGCGTCGCGTACGCCTCGGGGTTGCCGTCGAGCGCGACGTACGTCAGCGCCGCGACGGCGTGGCTCGCCCGGGTCAGCGTGTCCAGCCGCATCGCCGCGAGGGTCGCTTCGGCGAGGGTCGCGGCGTTGCTGCTCATGAACGCCAGCGCGTCCCCCGCCCGCACCGGCACCGGCGGCACGTCCCCGGTGACCCACGGGCGCTCACCGGTGAGCGCCAGCGCCGTCTCGGCCAGCGGGGCCAGGTCCCCCGTGCCGATCGCGCCGAGCCGGTGCACCTGCGGCCGCGCGCCGGTGCGGACCGCCGCGGCCAGCGCGCCGATCAGCTCGGGGCTGATTCCGGACCGTCCGGCGAGCAGCTGGTTGAGCCGGATCAGCAGCATGGCCCGCACCTGGCCGGGCGGCAGCTCGTCGCCGCTGCCGCCGGCGTGGCTGCGCAGCAGCCGCAGGCCGTGCTCCGTGGAGCTCTCGACCGTGTCGTCCTTGTTGGCCCCGACGCCGGTGGTCCGGCCGTAGACCACCCGCCGCGTGCTCAGTTCTTCGGCGAGCTTCCACGCCTGCTCGGCCGCCCGCAGCGCGGCGATCGAGACGTCGATGCCCAGCGGCCCTTCGGTGCTCGCCGCGATCACGACGTCGGCGCACCGCAGGGTCCGGCCGTCCACCCGGATCAACGGCAGCCCTCCTTTCCGGCTGCCCTCACTATGCGGCTAGGCCGCCGGTGGCTGCCAGGGCGGCCTCGCCCAGTCCCAAAGCGGGACCGGCTCGTGCAGGTTCGGCTCGGCCCCGGGCGCGGAGAACACGACGGCCAGCCGGCTGCCCCACTCGAGGTAGCCGGCGAACGCGGCCCGGAACTCCGGGTCGTCGGGCAGGCCGGCCTCGTCGGCGGCGTCGAGCAGCAGGCCCACCCACCGGCGGCGCTGCTGCTCGGTGATCCCGCGGCCGAGGTGGCGGCCGATCATGTGGGCGTGCCCGCCGTGCCCGGCCGAGTAGCCGGCCGGGCCCCCGAAGACCTCGCCGAGCCAGCCCGCGACGTGCTCGGCGTGGTGCGGGTCCATGTGGCGGAAGACCGGCTCCAGCAGCGGATCTTCGAGCACGTGGCCGTAGAAGATCGTCAGCAGCTGCACGAGCGCTTCGTGGCCGCCCGCCCAGTCGTAGAGCGTGGGAGTGGTGGTTTCGTAGCGTTCGGGGTCGCCGTCGGGCGTGAAGCCTTCGATGCCGGCGAAGGGCGCGCCGCCCTTGCGCCGCACGAGGTACCGCCCGGGGCCGCGCTCGATTTCGTGCCCGGCGGCGGCCTTTTCGAAGTCCGCGCTCGCGGTTTCTGGCACGGTGTAGCGGAGGTATTCGACGATCACCGGCCCAGGCAACCAGGCGTGGCCCGGCCGGGCAACCACGCACTTCCCGGTGCGTAGGGAGAGCGGGATGAAGCGCTACCACTGCGCGGTCGAGCTGGCCGTCGACCTGATCGGCGGCAAGTGGAAGCCGGTGATCCTCGCCCACCTCAAGGAGGGCGCCCACCGCTACGGCGAGCTGCGGCGCCGGATGCCGGGGGTGAGCGAGAAGATGCTGACCCAGCAGCTGCGCGAGCTGGCGGCGGACGGTCTCGTCCGCCGCGAGGAGTTCGCCGGCCGGGTCCCGCACGTCGAGTACCACCTGACGGAGGTGGGGGAGGAGCTGCGCCCGGCGCTGACGGCGCTCTACGAGTGGGGCGAGCGCCGCGCGGCGGACCGCGGCATCACGTTCGAGCCCTGACCGGAGCGTCCCAGGGTGGTGGCTGGGGGCAAGGGAGGAGCACCCGAGGCCGCCTCGGGGCGCATCGGCGGGTGTCGGTCAGGCGGGGTCCGTGGCGTCCAGGCGGCGCTCCAGCGCGTCGAGCCGGTCCGACCAGAAGCGGCGGTAGGGCGCCAGCCACGCGTCGACCTCCGCCAGCGGCTCCGGGCGCAGGGCGTAGCACCGGCGCTGCGCCGCGACCCGCACCGTCACCAGTCCGGCTTCGCGCAGCACCCGCAGGTGCTTGGACACCGCGGGCTGGCTCAGCTCCAGTTCGTCGACCAGCTCGCCGACCGAGCGCTCGCCGTCCCGCAGCAGGTCGAGGATGGTCCGGCGCCGGGGTTCGGCGAGGACGTCGAAAGTCTGCATCACCCCTGAAATGTGCTCCGCCGGGCATATTCCTGTCAAGGAATGTGGACCTTGCGTCCGGCGGTTTGGTCTGAACCATTGACCTAGTGGTCTAGTCCACTTACGGTGAGTGTGGTCCCCACCACTCCGGCACCGTCGCCGTGAGTCATTCTCGGAAGGGAGAACACATGTCCCGTTTCCGCAGGAAGAGCTACTCGGCCCTGCTGACCGTGGCCGCCGCCGCGGGCCTCGCCTTGGGCGGCGTAGCCGCCCCGGTGGCCACCGCCGCGACCGAGGCCTCCGTCGGCAAGGTGGTCGGCTACTTCACCGAATGGGGGGTCTACGACCGCAACTACCACGTCAAGAACATCGAGACGTCGGGCTCGGCGAGCAAGCTGACCCACATCAACTACGCCTTCGGCAACGTGACGAACGGCGGCTGCGCGATCGGCGACGCCTACGCCGACTACCAGAAGACCTACGACGCCGCGGGCAGCGTCGACGGCGTCGCCGACACCTGGGACCAGCCCCTCGCCGGCAGCTTCAACCAGCTCAAGAAGCTCAAGGCCAAGCACCCCGGCCTGAAGGTCATCTGGTCCTTCGGCGGCTGGACCTGGTCGGGCGGCTTCGCGCAGGCCGCGAAGAACGCAGCCGCGTTCGCGAGCTCCTGCTACAACCTCGTCAACGACCCGCGCTGGGCCGGCGTCTTCGACGGCATCGACATCGACTGGGAGTACCCCAACGCCTGCGGCCTGTCCTGCGACACCAGCGGCGCGGCGGCGTTCAAGAACCTCCTCCAGGCGCTGCGCGCCAAGTTCGGCTCGAAGCTGGTCACCGCGGCGATCACCGCCGACGGCACCAGTGGCGGCAAGATCGACGCGGCCGACTACGGCGGCGCCGCGCAGTACGTCAACTGGTACAACGTGATGACCTACGACTATTTCGGCGCCTGGGCCGCGCAGGGCCCGACGGCTCCGCACTCGCCGTTGACGTCGTACTCCGGCATCCCGACCGCCGGGTTCTACTCCGACGCGGCGATCCAGAAGCTCAAGAGCAAGGGCGTCCCGTCGAGCAAACTGCTGCTGGGCATCGGCTTCTACGGCCGCGGCTGGACCGGTGTCACCCAAAGCGCCCCGGGCGGCAGCGCGACCGGCCCGGCGCCCGGCAAGTACGAGCAGGGCATCGAGGACTACAAGGTGCTCAAGACGTCGTGCCCGGCGACCGGCACCGTCGCCGGCACCGCGTACGCCAAGTGCGGCAGCAACTGGTGGAGCTACGACACCCCCGCGACCATCGCCGGCAAGATCTCCTACGCCAAGACCCAGGGCCTGGGCGGCGCGATGTTCTGGGAACTCTCCGGTGACACCACGAACGGCGAGCTGATCACGGCCGTCGCCAAGTAGCACAGCGCCCGCGGGGGCACCGGCGGAAACCGTCGGTGCCCCCGTTTATCGTCCACGCCGTGACGTTCAGCGGATTCGGCGAGTACGCCGTCGACTTCTTCGACGGCCTGGTCGAGGACAACTCCAAGCCCTACTGGGACGACCACGTCGAGACCTACCGGGCCGACGTCCGGGCGCCGATGGAGGCGCTGCTGGCCGAGCTGGCGCCCGAGTTCTCCGACGGCTTCGGCGAGCCCAAGGTGTTCCGCCCCTACCGCGACGTCCGCTTCGCCAAGGACAAGACGCCGTACAAGACCCACTGCGGCGCGGTGATCGAGCAGGGCCGCGGCGGCGGGGCCTACTACGTCGAGGTCGGCCCGGCCGGCCTGCGCGTCGGCGGCGGCTGCTTCCACCTCGCGCCCGACCAGCTCGCCCGGTTCCGGACGGCCGTCGACACCGAGCTGCACGGCGAGGCGCTGCGGAAGATCCTGGCCAAGCTGGAGCGCGCCGGCTGGGAGGTCAAGGGAGACCGGCTGAAGTCGAAGCCACGCGGGTTCGATGCCGACCACCCGCGCCTCGACCTGCTGCGCCACCGCTCCGTGTACGCCGTGCGCGGCTGGGAGCCCGACGACGTCCTGCACGAGCGGGGCGCCCTCGACCGCGTCCGGAAGGCCTGGCGGCAGCTGCGCGAGTTCAACGAGTGGGCCCGCGACCGGGTCGGGCCGAGTGACCGGCCGCGTCGTTAGCGTGACGGTGACCTCCGGGACCACGCCCGCGAAGCGAACCTGAGCAGGCAGGTTTCTGAACACTTTCTTGAACATTCGGGATCGGTACAGACGAACGCGCGAAGAGGGTCTACGCTATGTGGACGTGAGCCGACGCGCGAAGATCGTTTGTACCCTGGGACCTGCCACTGCCACCCCGGAGAAGATGCGGGCCCTTGTCGACGCGGGCATGGACGTGGCCAGAATGAACTTCAGCCACGGCAGCCACAGCGACCACAAGCAGGTCTACGACCTGATCCGGGCCGCGGCCGCCGACAGCGGCCGCGCGGTCGGCATCCTGGCCGACCTGCAGGGCCCCAAGATCCGGCTCGGCACGTTCGCCGGTGGCCCGGTCGAGTGGCACAACGGCGACATCGTCCGGATCACCGTCGAGGACGTCGCCGGCACCCACGACCGGGTCTCGACCACCTACAAGGGCCTGGCGAAGGACGCCAAGCCCGGCGACCGGCTGCTCGTCGACGACGGCAAGGTCGGCCTGGTGGTCCGCAAGGTCGAGGGCCCGGACGTGGTCTGCGAGGTCACCGAAGGCGGCCCGGTCAGCAACAACAAGGGCGTCTCGCTGCCCGGCATGGACGTCTCCGTGCCGGCGATGTCCGAGAAGGACATCGAGGACCTCGAGTTCGCGCTCGAGCTGGGCGTCGACTTCATCGCCCTGTCCTTCGTCCGCTCGCCGGCCGACATCGACCTGGTCCACCAGGTGATGGACCGGGTCGGCAAGGGCAGGCTGCCGGTCGTCGCCAAGATCGAGAAGCCCGAAGCCGTCTACAACCTCGAGGCCATCGTGCTGGCCTTCGACGCGGTGATGGTCGCCCGCGGCGACCTGGGCGTCGAGCTGCCGCTGGAGCAGGTCCCGCTGGTGCAGAAGCGCGCCATCCAGATCTGCCGCGAAAACGCGAAGCCGGTCATCGTCGCGACGCAGATGCTCGAGTCGATGATCAACAACTCCCGGCCGACCCGCGCCGAGGCCTCCGACGTCGCGAACGCGGTGCTCGACGGCGCCGACGCGCTGATGCTGTCCGGTGAGACCTCGGTCGGCCGGTACGCGATCGAGGTCGTGGAGACGATGGGCCGGATCATCGAGGCGGTCGAGACCGACTCGCCGATCGTGCCGCCGCTGTCGCACGTCCCGCGCACCAAGCGCGGCGTCATCTCCTACGCCGCCCGCGACATCGGCGAGCGGCTCAACGCGAAGGCCCTGGTCGCGTTCACGCAGTCCGGTGACACCGTGCGCCGCCTGGCCCGGCTGCACACCCGGCTGCCGCTGCTGGCGTTCACCCCCGAAGAGTGCGTGCGCAGCCAGCTCTCGATGACCTGGGGCACCAACACCCACATCGTGCCGCAGGTCAGCTCGACCGACCAGATGATCCAGCAGGTCGACCACGCGATGCTGGAGATGGGCAGGTACCAGAAGGGCGACCTGGTCGTCATCGTGGCCGGGTCCCCGCCGGGCACCGTCGGGTCGACCAACCTGATCCGGGTGCACCGCCTCGGTGAAGACGACCACGCATAAGGGACGGGTCGCCCTCGCACCACATAGGGTCCGGTCATGACTGAATTGGCCAGGACGGCCGCCACCGAACTGGAGATCCCGGGTGGCGGCCAGCCGGTGCTGGACCGCCTGATCGCGTTGCTCGACCTGGAGAAGATCGAAGAGAACATCTTCCGCGGCGTCTCGCCCGCCCACTCGCCGGTGCGGGTGTTCGGCGGGCAGGTCGCCGGCCAGGCGCTGGTCGCGGCCGGGCGCACGGTCGCCGAGGATCGCCGGGTCCACTCGCTGCACGCGTACTTCATCCGCGGCGGCGACCCCAGCGTGCCGATCGTGTACGAAGTCGACCGGATCCGGGACGGCCGGTCGTTCACCACGCGCCGGGTCGTGGCGATCCAGCACGGCAAGGCGATCTTCTCGCTCTCGGCGTCGTTCCAGAAGGACGAACCGGGCATCGAGCACGCCGAGGTCATGCCGGAAGGCGTGCCGGCGCCCGAGACGCTGCCGACGCTGATGGAACGCGCCGAGGGCTACGCGATCGGTGCGCACGCCCGGCCGCGGCCGATCGACCTGCGGTACGTCAACGAGCCGCCGTGGGTCACCCGGGAGACCGGCGAGCGGCCCGCCCGCAACCAGGTGTGGATGCGGGCCGACGGGAAACTGCCCGACCAGCAGCTGCTGCACGTCTGCGTGCTGACCTACGCCTCGGACATGACCCTGCTGGACTCGGTGCTCGCGCGCCACGGCGTCTACTGGGACACCGACAAGGTGCTCGGCGCCAGCCTCGACCACGCGCTGTGGTTCCACCGGCCGTTCCGCGCCGACGAGTGGTTCCTCTACGACAGCGCCTCGCCGACGGCGTCCGGCGCCCGCGGGCTGGCCACCGGCCGGTTCTTCGCCGCGGACGGCACGCTCATCGCCACGGTCGTCCAAGAAGGACTCCTGCGCGTCTTGTGAAGTTCGGCGGCAAATCACCCTCACGGGCGACGAATAGCCCGAATAGCGATCGCCGGAAAAGGGCATTCGGCCTCGGCGAGGGGGCCGGGACCGATCGGGGGACGGCCCCGGACCCTTCGCCCGATGATTGCGCGGCACTTCGCGCGATCATCGTCTACCCTGCTCAGAGGCCGGTCGAAGCCCCGGCAGGCCGACCGCCCGGCGCTCGTCGCAGTGCAGGGTGCGAGGATACAAGAGCATTTTGCAAATTGCAGATCCGGTGCCGGAATCGACTCCCGTCAATGTTCCACCAAGTCCGGGCCCGGCTGGTCAGATACAGGAAGCACGTCGACATCCGGAGGTACCGCGATGGCAAGGGGACAGAGCCCCACGGTTCGCCGGCGGAGACTCGCGGGCGAGCTGCGCCGGCTCCGCGAGGCCTCGGACCTCACCATCGACGAGGTGGGCGAGAAGCTCGAGTGCTCCGCCTCGAAGATCAGCCGCATCGAAACCGGCCACGTCGGAGTCACTCCGCGTGACGCCCGCGACATGCTGGCCCTCTACGGGATCATGGGCGACGAGCAGGAGGCACTCGTCCAGCTGGCCAGGGAAGCCCGCAAGCGCGGCTGGTGGCACGCGTACAACGAGGTCTTCACCGGCACCTTCGTCGGGCTCGAGGCCGACGCCAGCTCCCTGCGAGCGTTCCAGGCGCTGCTGGTGCCTGGGTTGCTGCAGACCGAGCGGTACGCCCGCGCGGTGATCCGCGCACTGCGCCCGGACGCCGACGAAGCCGAGATCCGCCGCCGCGTCGCCGCCCGGATGGCCCGCCAGGAACTGCTGTCCGAGACCCCGCCGCCGGAGTACTGGGCGGTGATGGACGAAGCCGTGCTGCGACGCGTGGTCGACAGCCCCGAAGTGATGGCCGAGCAGCTCTACCGGATGGTCGCCGTCGCCGAGAAGCCGAACGTGACCGTCCAGGTCGTGCCGTTCGGGGCCGGCGCGCACCCCGGCATGGAAGGCCCCTTCCTCATCATGGGCTTCCCCGAGCAGGCCGACCCGGACGTCGTCTACGTCGACGACAGCACGTCCAGCGGCCTCTACCTGGAGGAACCCACAGACGTCCGGCGCTACGGGCTGATGTTCGACCATCTGCGCGCGGCCGCACTGAAGCCGGACGACTCGGTGGAGCTGATCGCCGAGGCGGCCGGACGGTTCGCCGAACAGGCGGCCGTACCGGCTCCGGTGCACCATCCGGAAGCGAGGACAAAGTAAGGAGTGGGGACCATGGAAGCAGAACTCTCCGGGGCGCAGTGGCGCAAGAGCAGCCACAGCGGTGGCGGCAACGACTGCGTCGAGGTCGCGTTCGTCGACGGCGGTGCCGCGGTGCGCGACTCGAAGGATCCCGAAGGGGGTGCGTTCCGCTTGCCCGCGTCGGGCTGGCGGGGTCTGCTGGCCGCGGTGCGGCCCGGCGGCCCGGCGCACGACTGAGGCGCCCGCCGAAGACCCCTTACCCCCGCCGAGCTGGGCTCGGCCGGGAGTAAGGGGTCTTTTCACGCCCAGGCCTACGTGATCACCCGATGCCCGGGGTGTCCCCTCAGGACGAACCTGAGTGCTACGAACAGGAGAACCAGGGACAGGGGAACACGATGCACAGCGATCTGATGCTGGACGCGGTCCGAGCCGAAGCGGCCTACCGGGCCGAGGAACTGCGGAAGGCCGGGCGCAGCGCCTGGGCCGCCCGCGCCCGCCGCGCCGTCCGCCACATGCGGGCCGCGCGCACCGACGCCGACGTCCCGGCGCAGGAGCGCCGCGAGGTCGCGCGGGCCACCGCCGACGCCGGCAAGACCGCCCGGTAGGCGGCGGGTGATGGTGGCGATGGCGATAAGCGTGCGGAACTTGTCGGTGACATCTGGGGCGTTGCCCCAGGTCGGGGGCTTCGCCACCCGAACCCCCGACAAACTGTCGGTGGGGTAGGCAACAATGCTCCTCGTGCCCCGACTCGGCTCCGGAATCCCGCTCGTCGCCCGTACCCACGAGATGCGGCGGCTCCGCGCCGCCTTCGCCCGGGCCGAACGGGGCGAAGCCGGCGCGGTGCTGCTCTCGGGGGACGCCGGGGTCGGCAAGACCCGGCTGCTGACCGCGCTCGGCGAGCACGTCGAGGCGTGCGGTGGGCTGGTGCTCACCGGCCGCTGCATCGACGTCCGCGAGGGCGGTCTTCCTTATCTTCCGTTCGCCGAGGCGCTCGCCCCGCTGGGCAGTGCGACGGACCCGGCGGTCGCCGCCGCGGTGCGGGCCCGGCCCGCGCTCGGGCGGCTGCTGCCGCAGGGGCCGGGCTTCGAGGAGCCCCGGGCGGCCGAACACCCGCCGATGACCTCCAACGACCGGGAAACCATGGTGCGTCCCCGGCCGGAGCAGGACCTCGGTCAGCTGCAGTTGTTCGACGCGGTACTGGGGGTGCTGACCGAGATCGCCGAGTCGCGCCCGGTGGTGATCCTCCTGGAGGATCTCCACTGGGCCGACGCGTCGACCCGCAACCTGCTGTCTTTCCTGCTCAGCAGGCTGCGGGCGCAGCGGCTGCTGGTCGTGGGCAGCTACCGCGAGGAGGACGTGCACCGGCGCCACCCGCTGCGCGACGTCCTCTCCGAGCTGGTCCGGCTCGCCACGGTCGAGCGCGTCGACCTGCATCCCTTCGGCGCGGTCGACGCCCGCAAGTTCGTCGAGGCGCTGGCCGACGAGCCGCTGCCGGCGGACGTCGTGGGCGACATCGTCACCCGCTCCCAAGGCAACCCGTTCTTCGCCGAAGAGCTGCTCGCCACCAAGACCGAGTGCAACGACCTGCCCGCCGGGCTGGCCGAGGTGCTGCTGTCCCGGCTCGAGCGGCTCTCGCCGGACGCCCGCCGGGTGGCGCGGGTGATCTCGGTGGCCAACGAGCCGGTCATGCACGCCGCCCTCGCCGAGGTCTCCGCGCTGGGGGAGCTGGAACTCGACGACGCACTGCGCGAAGCCGTCCAGCACCACGTGCTGGTGGTGCTGTCCGACGGCTCCTACACGTTCCGGCACGCGTTGCTGCAGGAAGCGGTGTACGGCGACCTGCTGCCGGGGGAGCGGTCGCGCACGCACGCGGCGTACGCGGCGCGGATCAAGGCGCGGCCCCAGGGCCGCGGGCACGACGCGAAGCTGGCCTACCACTCGATGCAGAGCAGTGACCTGGTCACCGCGCTGCCGGCGTTGCTGCGCGCGATGGACGAGGCCGAGAAGCTGGGCGCGCCCGGGTCGGCGCTGCAGCACGTCGAGCAGGCACTGTCCATCTGGGACGCCGTCGCCCCGGCCGACCGGCCGGCGGGGTTCGACGAGCTGCGGCTGCTGTACGAAGCGTCGTACTTCGCGGGCACGTCCGGCGAACCGGAGCGGGCCGTCGCGTTCGCCCGCACGGCGACCCAGGCGCTGACTCCGGACATCCCGCACGACCGGGCCGCGAAGGTGTGGCGGCGGCTGGCGGACGCGCTGCTCGCGCTGGAGGGCACCCTCGACGAGGCCGTCGCGGCCATCGACCGGGCCTGGAACCTGGTGAAGGACACCGAACCCAGCTCGGCGCGGGCGTGGGTGCTCGCCAGCCGGGCCGGGTTCCTGCGGATCCTCGACCAGCCCGAGGCGGCGCTGGACAGCGCCCTCACCGCGGTCGCCGACGCGCAGGCGGTCGGCGCGGCGGGCGCGGAGGCGTCGGCGCTGGTCACCCTGGGCACCCTGGCCGACTCCCGGGGGGACGCGGCCGAAGCCCGCGAGTGGCTGCGCCAGGCCGAACACAAGGCGCGGGACGCCGGGGCGTTGAACACCGAAATCCGCGCGACCTACTTCCTGGCGCTGAGCCACGACGACCAGGGCGAGTTCGCCGAAGCGCTGGAACACGCCGCGCGCGGCGTCGCCCGGGCCGAGGAATCCGGGCTGAGCTGGAGCGTCTACGGGCTGGAGCTGCGGGCGCGGCAGCTCATGCTGCGCTACCTGATGGGCGACTGGCCGGACGAGAGCGCCGGCCGCGCCGGGCGTGGGGTGTCCAGCGCGGTCGCCGCGCGGATCCAGGCCATCTGGTCGCTGTTCGTCGTGGCCCGCGGCCGGTTCGACGGAGCCGCGAAACTCGTCGCCGGGCTGCGGCAGCACTGGACGGCGGACATGCAGATCCCGCTGTCCGCGGGGGGCGCCGGGATCGAGCTGGCGTACTGGCGGGGTGACCACGCCGAGGCGGTGCGCCGGGCCGAGGACCTGATCGGCTGGCTGGAACGGATCGAACCGGGGCTGCTGGCCGGCATCCGGGTGGCTGCGCTCGGGGTGGCCGCCGCGGCCGCGGCGGCCACCGACGCCCGGGTCCACGGCGGCCAGGCCGCGGCCGACGCCGCGGTGGCGGCGGGCGAGCGGATGCTGGCGCACGGCCGGATGTGCTCGGTCGTCGGGCAGCCGCGGTCGGGCAAGCTCGGTCCGGAGGGCCGGGCGTGGCTGGCCCGGCTGGAGGCGGCCGCGACCTGCCTGTCCGGCCGGGGCGACGCGGGAAAGTGGGCGGTCGCGGCGGAGGCGTTCGGCTACGGCGCCGTGTACGAGCAGGCGATCTGCCGCTGGCACGAGGCCGAAGCCCTGCTGGCGGCGGACGCCGACGCCGGCGCGTCCCTCGAAGCGGCCCACGCCGTGGCGGTCCGCCTCGGCGCGATCCCGCTGCGCGACGCCGTCCGGGACCTGGCCCACCGCGCCCGCGTCGAGCTGGCGGGCGTCGAACCGGCGGCCCCGGCCCGCACGGTCACCGACCCGCTGACCGACCGCGAACGCGACGTCCTCGAGCGCGTCGCCCTCGGCCGCACGAACCGCCAGGTCGGCGAAGAGCTGTACATCAGCGAAAAGACGGTGAGCGTCCACCTCTCCCGCGTGATGGCGAAACTCGGCGCAAGCCGCCGCGCGGAAGCCGTCGCGATCGCCTACGACCGCGGCCTCCTCACCGCCCCCACCGCCGAACACGCGTGATCAGACCCGGAACTCGCGTGATTGAAGCCGTCACGGCTCCAAATCACGCGAGTTCCGGCCCGGATCACGCGAGTTACGGGTTTCGTCAGCGGGGGAGGCGGCGGAGGGCTTTGAGGCCGAACGTCATGCCGCGGGCCCACAGCGAGCCCGAGATCCCGCGCGGGGGCCGCAGGGCCAGGCCGCGCTGCAGGGCGATCGACTGGGACTCCGTGTACTTCAGCAGGCCTTCGGCGCCGTTGCGGCGGCCGACGCCGGAGTCCTTCATCCCGCCCATCGGCACGCCGACGCTGCCGAAGGTCGCCGCGTAGCCTTCGTTGACGTTGACCGTCCCGGCCTTGAGCCGGGCGGCGACCTCCCAGCCCGCGCGGCCGTTGCGGGACCAGACGCTGGCGTTGAGCCCGAACGGCGTGTCGTTGGCCCGCTCGATGGCGTCGGTGACGTCGGTGTAGCCGTAGATCGACACGACCGGGCCGAACGTCTCCTCCGCGAACGGCAGCATGTCCGGGGTGACGCCGGACAGCACCGTCGGCTCGTAGAACAGCGGGCCGAGGTCAGGCCGGGCGCGGCCGCCGGTGAGCACCGACGCACCCTTCGCCCGGGCGTCCTCGACGTGCGCCGACACCGCCGCGAGCTGCTCTTCCGACGTCAGCGAGCCCATCTGGGCGTGGTAGTCGAGCGCGCCACCGAGCTTCAGTGCGGCGGTGCGAGCCACGAACGCCCGGGTGAACTCGTCGCGGATGTCCTCGTGGACGTAGATGCGCTCGACCGACACGCACAGCTGGCCGGCGGAAGAGAAGCACGCCGTCACCGCACCCGTCGCGGCCTTCGCGACGTCGGCGTCGGGCAGCACGATCATCGGGTTCTTGCCGCCGAGTTCGAGCGAGTACGACGTCAGCCGCTTCGCCACCTGCCCGGCCAGCTCCTTGCCGGTCGGCGTGGACCCGGTGAAGCACAGGTAGTCCGACTCTTCGACCAGCGCGGTGCCGATCTTCGAGCCGCGGCCGAGCACGATCTGCCAGGTCCCGGCGGGCAGCCCGGCCTCCTCGGCGAGCTCGTGCAGCCAGAGCGCCGAAAGCGCGGTCTGGTTGTCCGGCTTCTGCACGACGGCGTTCCCCGCGGCCAGGGCCGGCAGGACGTCCATCGCCGTCAGGGCCAGCGGGTAGTTCCACGGCGAGATGATCCCGACGACGCCCTTGGGGTGGCGGAGCTCGCCGGCGCGGGTCAGGCCGGGGATGACGCCGGCGACGCGGCGCGGGGCGAGGATCTTCGCGGCGTGCCTGCCGTAGTAGGCCGCCACCAGCGCGGTCGCGCTGACCTCGTCGAACGCGTCGAGGCGGGCCTTGCCGGCCTCGATCTGGACGAGGTCGAGGACCTCGTCCTGCCGGGCAAGCACCAGGTCGTGGAGGCGGGTGAGGACGCGGGCGCGCTCGGCGGGGGAGCGGTCCGCCCACGCCCGCTGGGCCGTCCGCGCGTCGGCGAACACCGCGCGGACGTCGGCGTCGGTGGCCTGCGGCAGGGTCGCGATCGGCTGCCCGGTGAAGGGCGCGCGCATGCGGATCGGCGCCGAGTCCGCGCCGCCCGCCACGCGGGCGACGAGCTGGGCGGCCCGCGCCGAGCTCGGGGCCCCGGCAATACCGCCGACGGTCGGGGGCACCGGGGTCTCTTCGACGGCCTTCGCGGGGGTGGTGCTGGTCATGACGTCTCCGTTCCGCGGCGTCCGGAGTCCGCGCGACGCCGCGCAGGGGTTACCGACGAGTACACCATACCGTCGGTACGTCAGATGTCCAGCCTGATGTGAATAAGATTCACGTCTTGGGTGGGTCGAGGGGCGGCAGCTGGTAGTTCGGCTCGGTCGGGGACGCGGGCTCCTGCTGCGCCGGGTGCGCCTGGGCCTGCGTCACGCCGCCGTAGGGATCGCCGGGCTGCTGCGCCGGGAACGGCTGCGACGCCGGGGCGCCGTACGGCGGCTGCGGACCGGTCTGGGCCGCGAACGGCTGCGATGGCGGTCCTTGGGCGGGAAACGGCTGCGAACCCGGATACCCCGGGTACGGTCGCGGACCCCCGAACTGCTGGGGCGGCACCGGGTACGGCCGCGACTGCTGCTGGTACGGCTGCACCGGGTGCCCGCCGCCGGGGGCCGCGACGGGTGTCCGCCGCCCGGCCAGCACCGCGAACACCAGTGCCACCAGGGCGAGGACCCCGCCGCAGAGCAGCAGCCAAAATCCCGTCCCGGTCGCGTAGTGCGACTTGAGCGTCCCTTCGTCGGACTCGTAGCTCAAGGTCGCCGAGACGTCCATGCCGAGCATCCACACCGCCGCGGTCACCCCGGCGGCCCCCGCCACCAAGGCCGTCCGGGCGCCCGAGCGGACGCCGGGGCCCGCCGAGCGGCGCGTGCCGGCGAACGCCAGCCCGGCACCGGCCAGCAGCACCACCGCGCCGGCGGCGAGCGGGATCCCGTACCGCGCGACGTGGGTGTGCTCGTAGAACTTCTTCGCCTCCTCGCCGGGTTCGACGGAGAACGAGCGCGACCAGGCGCTGATCGTCTGGCTGCTCTCGGTCTTGCCGTCGACGACCTGCTCGAACGACGTCTGCGGCAGGAACGATCCGGTGATCACCAGCACCGCGGCGAGGGCGCCGAGGATCCCGGCGAGCAGCCGGAAGAAGGCGTCCGGGTCGGCCGGCGGCTGGGCCGGTGGCGGGCCGTAGGGGTATTGGTACGGGGCGGCGGTCATCGGAACTCCCCTCGTTCGGGGGGATTGGACCACGAATCCGCCTGCGGGATAAGGGGCAAAGCACCCTTGTGGCGCCGCGCTGGTCAGCTCGGCGCAGCGGTGGCGTCCTGGTAGAGCAGGACGGCGATGCGCTTCCACTCGTCCAGCAGCTGGCGGCGCCGGTTCGGGTCGCCGCCGAGCTCGGCGTCCAGCGCCAGTCCGCGGGTCAGGTTCACGGTGAGCCAGAACAGCATTTCCGCGCGTTCGGGCGGGAGTTCGCCGGCGACCTGGGTGACGTGCTCCAGTGTGGCGCGGCCGAGCGCGCGGTCGACCGGGCGGATGGCCGCGCGCAGCTCGGGGTCGGTGCGCGCGGCGACCCACAGCTCGGTGACGGCGGTCGAGAGCGTGCCGGAGTAGCCGGCCCACAGCAGGTCGATCGCCGCGGCGACGCCGGTGCCGCCGCCGGGCAGCTCGTCGAGCGACTCCGCGAGCCGGCGCCGCAGCTTCGTCGTCAGGTGCTCGACCGCGGCCGCCATCAGCTCGGCCTTCGCGGTGAAGTGGTGCTGCACCGCGCCCTTCGACACGCGCGCGCGAGCGCAGATCTCCTGGACCGAAGTGCGCGCGTAACCGACCTCGACCAGGCAGTCGATGGTGGCGTCGAGCAGCGCCGTGCGGGTCTGTTCGCGCCGCTGCGCCTGGGTCCGGTGCGTCGTCTCGGTCACCGCGGCCTCCCTGCTTTACCTACAGGCCGGTACGGATGTACATTCCGATCAGAACTTACATGCTGAGCGTCATGTTTTCCAGCAGGAGGGTCCCCGTGGCACTGCAACTGCCGAAGAGCTCGTGGAGCACGACCGAGCTCGATGACCTCCGCGAGCTCGCGCGGTCGTTCCTGCAGAAGGAAGCCGTCCCGCACCAGGAACGCTGGGCGGCGGAGAAGAAGGTCGACCGCGAGCTGTGGACGAAGGCCGGCGACGTCGGCCTGCTCTGCCTGTCGATCCCCGAGGAGTACGGCGGCGGAGGCGGCACCTTCGCCCACGAAGCCGTCCTCTACGAAGAGCAGGCGCGTGCCGGCGACAGCGCGTGGGGTGTCACCGTCCACAATGGAATTGTCGCGCACTACCTGCTCGCGTACGCCGCGGAAGAGAAGAAGCGCGAGTGGCTGCCGAAGCTGGCCAGCGGCGAGATGGTCGGCGCGATCGCGATGACCGAGCCCGGCACCGGCTCGGACCTGCAGGGCATCAAGACCCGTGCCGTGCGCGACGGCGACCACTACGTCATCAACGGCGCGAAGACCTTCATCACCAACGGGTTCCACGCCGACCTGGTCGTCGTCGCGGTGAAGACCGACCCGGACGCGGGCGCGCAGGGCGTCTCGCTGGTCGTGGTCGAGACCGACACCCCGGGCTTCCGCCGCGGCCGCGTCCTCGACAAGGTCGGGCTCAAGGGCCAGGACACCGCCGAGCTGTTCTTCGACGACGTCCGCGTGCCCGCCGCCAACCTCCTCGGCGACGCCGAAGGCCAGGGCTTCGTCCAGCTGATGCTGCAGCTGCCGCAGGAACGGCTGATCATCGCCGTCACCGCGGTGGCCGGGCTGGAAGCGGCGGTCGACCTGACGCTCGAGTACACCAAGGAGCGCACGGCGTTCGGCCGGCCGATCTTCTCCTTCCAGAACACCAAGTTCACCCTCGCCGAGGCGGCCACGGAAGCCGCCGTCGCGCGGGCGTTCCTCGACCAGTGCATCGAACGGCACCTCAAGGGCGAGCTCGACGTCCAGGGCGCGGCGATGGCCAAGCTGTGGACCACCGAGCGCGTCAACAAGGTGATCGACGACTGCGTGCAGCTGTTCGGCGGCTACGGCTACATGACCGAGTACCCGATCGCGCGGGCCTGGGCCGACGTCCGGATCTCCCGGATCTTCGGCGGCACCAGCGAAATCATGAAGGAAATCATCTCCCGCTCGCTCTGATCCGGAAGGACCACGTCATGAAAGCAGGTCCGCTGAGCGGGCTGAAGGTGGTGGAACTGGCCGGGCTGGCCCCCGGGCCGTTCGCCGCGATGATCCTCGCCGACCTCGGGGCCGACGTCGTCCGCGTCGACCGCGCCCAGCCCGGGGAGGACATCCTCGGGATCCAGACCGACCCGCTCGCCCGCGGCCGCCGGTCCGTCGGCATCAACACCAAGACGCCCGAAGGCGTCGAGCTGGTGCTGAAGCTGTGCGACACCGCCGACGTGCTCATCGAGGGCTTCCGCCCGGGTGTCGCCGAGCGGATCGGGCTCGGCCCCGAGGTCGTGCACGCCCGCAACCCGAGGCTGGTCTACGGCCGGATGACCGGCTGGGGCCAGGACGGGCCCCTGGCCAGGGCCGCCGGGCACGACATCAACTACATCGGCATCGCCGGCGCCCTCGAACCGATCGGGCGCGCGGGCGAACGGCCGGTGCCGCCGCTGAACCTCGTCGGCGACTTCGGCGGCGGCGGCCTGCTGCTGGCGATGGGCATCCTGGCCGCGTTGTACGAACGGAACACCTCGGGGCGCGGCCAGGTCGTCGACGCCTCGATGGTGGACGGCGCCGCGCTGCTCACCACGAGCCTCCACGGCATCAAGGCGGCCGGGCTCTGGGCCGGCGAGCGCGGCGAAAACATGCTCGACGGCGGCGCCCCGTTCTACGACACCTACGAAACCGCCGACGGCAAGTACGTGGCCGTCGGCGCGATCGAGATGCGGTTCTGGGGCGACCTGGTCAAGGTCTTGGAGCTGGACCCGGCGGAGCTGCCGCTGCACATCGATCAGGCGCAGTGGCCGAAGCTGCGGGAAATCGTCGCCGGCGCGATCGCCAAGCACACCCGGGACGAGCTCGTCGCGCGCGCCGAAGGCACCGACGCGTGCCTGACTCCGGTGCTCTCACCCACCGAAGCGGCGTCGCACCCGCACAACGCGGCCCGCGGCACGTTCGTCGAGATCGGCGGCATGGTCCAGCCGGCGCCGGCGCCGCGGTTCGACCGGACGCCGCCGGAGACCCCGGAAGCCCCGCACGCCAAGGGTTCCGACACCGAAGCCGTGCTCGCCGAACTGGGCGTCACGGACCTCGGAGCGCTGCGTGAAGCCGGGGTGATCGCCTAGTCCTTCGCGAGGTCGGGACGCACGACCGAGTAGATGACGTGGTCGCGCCACTCGCCGTCCCGGAAGCCGTAGCCGCGAAGTACTCCTTCGCGGGTGAAGCCGGCCTTCTCGAGCGAGCGTTGTTCCGCGCGGTTGCCGACCTCGGTCGTCGCTTCGACCCGGTTCAGCTGCGTGTGCGCGAAGAGGTAGCCGACGAGCTGGCGCTGGGCCTCGGTGCCGTAGCCGTGGCCCCGGGCTTCCGGGACGAGCACGAGGCCGACGTTCCAGCAGAACGACGTCGGCCCGGTGCGGCTGCGGTGCCAGGAGAGCAGGCCGAGCACGCGGCCGCCGAGCGTCGGCACGAGCATCCCGCCGTCGGTGCCGAGCATGCCGGTCTCCTGCCAGCGGCGGCGCAGGTAACCGGGGTCGTGCCAGCCGAACCACTGGTGCTCGCCCGTCGCGACGGGATCGTTGGTCAGCCGTTCGAGAAGCTCGAGGTCGGCCTCGGCCATCGGCCGGAGCTCCACTCTGGAACCGTCGTCGTCCATCCGCCGACCTTATCGGCCGCTTGACCGGAATCAGCCCGCCGACGCAGCACATCGCTCGCTCGAAGCATGACCCGTGACCGTGACCGTGTCCGCTTCCCGGGGGCAACTCCAGGAGATGGCTGCCGGATCACGTGAAGGTGCCGTGCCTGCCTTCGCCGGCCGTGAAGCGGGCCGCGCCGTCGACTGCCTCCTCGGCCAGGACGCCCGTTCCCATCGCTGCGGCGAACTCCGCGGTCAGCGCGTCCTCTTCGGACTCACCCCACTGCGCCAGCGCCGACCGGCGGTCGCCGCGCAGGCACGCCTGCGGGAACGCCGCGAGCTGCCGCGCCAGCTCCTGCGCCGCCGGCACCGCCTCGCCCGACGGGACCAGGCGGTTGGCCAAGCCGATCTCGAAGGCCTCGGCGGCCTCGACCGGGCGTCCGGTGAGGATCAGGTCCATCGCCCGCGACTGGCCGATCAGGCGCGGCAGCCGCACCGTCCCGCCGTCGATCAGCGGGACACCCCAGCGGCGGCAGAACACGCCGAACACCGCCGTGGCGTCCGCGACGCGCAGGTCGCACCACAGCGCCAGCTCGAGCCCGCCCGCGACGGCGGGCCCGTGCACCGCCGCGATCACCGGTTTGCCGAGGACCAGCCGGGTGGGGCCCATCGGGCCGTCCCCGTCCGGGTGAGTCCGGTTCACCCGGCCGGTGCCGATCGCCTTGAGGTCGGCACCCGCGCAGAACGCGCCGCCGGCCCCGGTCAGCACCGCGACGGCCGCGTCCGGGTCGCGGTCGAAGGCGCGGAAGGCGTCGGCCAGCTCCGCCGCGGTCGGCCCGTCGACGGCGTTGCGCGCCGCCGGCCGGTCGATGGTGATCGTCGTCACGGGGCCGTCCCGCTGCACCAGCACGTTCCGGGGCATCGTCGCTCCTGGGGGTCGATCGGGGTGTCTTCCGCGCACGCCTTCCCTAGAGTATTGGGATGGCCACTCCCAGGACGGGGACGGCGAGCCGGGGAGGAAGCGCATGTCGGGTGGCGTGAAGAAAATTCTCATCGTGGGCGTGGTCGCCCTCGTGCTGTTCCTCCTGATCACTCAGCCCCAGCAGTCCGCCGATTTCGTGCACCGGGTGCTCGGCTGGCTGAAGGACGGCGCCGAAGCGATCGTCACTTTCTTCCGGGCGCTCTTCTCCTGACCTCGCGTTTCTCCCGGCCGGCACCGCTTCGGGCGGTGCCGGTGGCTACCGTGCGTGTTAGCGGACGGTAAATCACGCAGTGTCACCAATCCCGGATTTCGGACTCCACCACTCGACCATCCGGGTGGATTGCGGTCGAAAACACGCAGGTCGACGAATTCATGGCACCCGGGGTCTGGCGAAGACGACCACGCGGGCCCTACGGTGCTCACATTGCGTGATCGGGTGGTTCGCCATTCCCCTCGGAGAGCCCGGTACGCAGGCATTTTCCACTCAGCAAGGTGCAGGTTGGTGCGTGCGGCACCACCGCGTGGGACAGGCGTCAGGTCCTGTCCGTCGGGGACCTACAAGGAGGCAGGGATGACCGGAGATCCCGGAGTGGACGCGTTGATCCGGCAGTGGGCCGCCGAGCGCGAGCAGACCCCCGAGGAGCAGGAGGTCGACCGGATCGCGTCCGAGTGGCTGGCCGACGCCCCGCCGCAGGCCGCCCCGGGCATCCCCGGCCAGCGCGCCCGGTCCGGACCGTCGCGGTTCGTCCCGGTCGAGTCGGCCGACCCCGGTTACCTCGAAGCGATGCGCCGCCGGCTGCCGGAGGTGCCCGAAGAACTCCTGACGGCCGCCGCGAGCTGGTGGCAGATGGTCGGCGGCGTCGCCGAGGCCGAGGAGTGGTGGGACGCCGGCCTCAGCCCGCTCGACCAGCGGGCCCTCGACTACCGGGCGGCCGGGCTCGCGCCGTCCGACCTGAGCCGCCGGCTCGGGCCGATGACCGTCCTGCAGCACCTGCGCCGCGGCAGTGCCCCGGCCTGGTGCGTGGCGCGGCTCGCGCGTCAGCAGAAGTCCGCCTGACGAGACGGTTTTCCACTCGGCCGGGTGACCCGGTGTGGTGAGACGATCGGAACGACCCGCGTAACGCTAACCTGCGCGGGCTCGTTGACCCTTCGTCGACCCACGCTGGAGGACCGGAGTTTCGTGCGCACCAGGACCGGAAAGACCGAGGACGACCCGATCGGCCCCCGTGCCGAGGAAGCCGTCCCCGCCGCACCGGCAATGCGCTCTCCGGGCGTGGCCGTGCTCACCCGGCTGATCGTGGTCCTCGCCGTGCTGGCCGTGGCCGGCGGCGGGATCTGGCTCGTCACCCGCGCCGCGACGCCGGCAGCGAGCCCGACGACCACCGAAATCCCCGCCCTGCAGATCAAGGCGGCCGACGTCCGCCCGGGGTCGGTCGCGCCGGCCGGTGGTGCGGTGGCCGGCGGGGCCGAGCAGCAGACGGCCCCGCAGCAGGCCCGCTCGCGCAGCACCGGCCCGGCGACCCTCTCACAGTGGGCGAGCCAGGTCGCCGCGGTCACCGGCGTCCCGGCGCGGGCGCTGGCCGCTTACGGCAACGCCGAGCTGGCCATGCGCGCGGACCAGCCGAACTGCAAGATCTCGTGGGCGACGCTCGCCGGCATCGGCCGCATCGAGTCCAACCACGGCCAGTACGCCGGCGCGGTCCTCGGCGCGGACGGGCGGCCGTCCAAGCCGATCGTCGGCGTCCCGCTCGACGGTTCCGCGGGCGTCCAGGCGATCGGCGACACCGACGGCGGCCGCTACGACGGCGACGCCGGGGTCGACCGGGCGGTCGGGCCGATGCAGTTCATCCCGGGCACGTGGCGCAAGTGGGCTTCCGACGGCAACGGCGACGGCCTCGGCGACCCGCAGCAGATCGACGACGCGGCCCTGTCGGCGGCCCGCTACCTGTGCGCGGGCGGCCGCGACATGGCGAGCCCGTCGGGCTGGTGGGCGGGAATCCTGTCGTACAACAACTCGACGGAGTACGCGCAGAAGGTGTTCGGCCTGGCGGACGGGTACGCCAAGGCCGCGCAGTCGGTGCGCAAGCAGGGCTGAGAGCCGGGCCACCTCGACCGTGACCGCGCGTCTTCCCCCGGCCGCCCAGTGCTAGCGTCGACTTCGTGCCAGCATCCCCTCCGCCGGCGGGGTCCCCCTGGGGACGCCGGATCGCGATCGTCGCGACTTCCCTGGTGAGCCTGCTCGTCTGCTGCGGGCTCGCCTGGTGGCAGTGGGACCGCTTCACGTCGGCGAACGGCACCTTCCAGAACCTCGGCTACGTCCTGCAGTGGCCGCTGTTCGGGCTCTTCCCGGCCTTCATGTTCTGGCGGATCCGGCAACTCCGGCGGAAGGCCGAAGCCGAAGGGCCCGCGGAGGAACAGCCCGGGAACGACCAGGCCGAGGTGCCCGCTCCCCGTCCCCGCACCGAGACGGTGCCGCCGGACGACGAGGACGAGGAGCTGGCCGCCTACAACCGTTACCTGCGCGAGCTGAACGCCCGCGACCAGCAGGCCGCAGAGTGAGGACGACGACCCGATGACCACCAGCACCGAAGGCGCCCAGACCGCCGTGCCGCTCGCCGGCCCCCTGCTCCGGTTCCGCACCGCCGCCTACGTCACCGGTGTCGGCCTGCTCGGCCTGTGCTTCGTGATGGTGCTGCGGTACGGCTTCGACAACCCGGAGCCGTCGGCGGTCTACTCGCCCATCCACGGCGTGCTGTACATGATCTACCTGGTGCTCACCATCGACCTGGCGATCAAGGCCCGCTGGTCGATCAAGGGCACCGTGCTCGTGCTGCTGGCCGGTTGCGTCCCGTTCGTCTCGTTCCTCGTCGAGCGCCGGGTGACGCACAAGGTCAAGGCCGGGCAGAAGCTGTAGCCGCGACCTGACGGCGGAAGGTCAGCGCCACCAGCACGGTGCAGGCCGCGAACACCGCGGCCGTCGCGAACGCCGCGGTCATGCCGTCGACCGTGAGCTGGGCACCCGTCGTGCCCGCCGAACGGGTCACCGCGCCGAACACCGTGATCAGGACAGCCAGCCCGAGCGTGCTGCCGACCTGCTGCACGGTCTGCAGGACACCGCCCGCGGCGCCCGCGTCCTCGGCGGGCACGGTGGCCATGACGATCACGTTGAGCGGCGCGAACGCCAGCCCGCCGCCGAGCCCCATCAGCAGCAGCGGCCCGAGCAACGCCGGGAAGTACGTGCTCCCGGTGGTGAGCAGCGCGAGCCAGCCGACGCCGGCGACCATCAGGAGCGACCCGGTGACGGCCAGCGGCTTCGGCCCGTAGCGGGGGAGCAGCCGCGGCACGAGCCTGCTCATCGTGAAGATCAGCGCCGCCATCGGGAGGAAGGCGAACCCGGTGGCCAGCGCGGCGAAGTGCCGGATGTCCTGCATGAACTGGGTGAGGAAGAAGAACATCGACATCATCGCCATCGGCCCGAGGAAGAAGTTGACGTAGGCCGCGCTGCGGTTGCGGTCGGCGAACAGCCGCAGCGGGACCAGCGGCAGCGCGGTGCGGGCTTCGATGGCGACGAATCCGGCGAGCAGGGCCAGGCCGGCGGCGAGCGAGCCGAGTGTCACCGGGTTGCCCCAGCCGTCGGACGCGGCGTGGGTGAAGGCGAACACGAGCGAGCCGACGCCGAGGGTGCCGGTGACCGCGCCGGGCAGGTCCAGGTGCGCCCGGCGGCGTTCGGGTTCGGCCACGAACCGCGGGGCGAGCAGGGCGATCGCCAAGCCGAACGGGACGTTGATGAACAGCGCCGCGCGCCACGAGATCCATTCGGTGAGCAGGCCGCCGACGATCAGGCCGATGGCGAACCCGCCGCTGGACATCGCGGAGAACAGCGCCAGCGCACGGACGCGGGCCTGGGGCTCGGTGAACGTGGTCGTGATCAGCGCCAGCGTGCTCGGCGCCGCCATGGCGGCGCCGACGCCCTGCAGTGCGCGGGCGGCGATGAGCAGCGTGGCCGAGTCGGCGAGCCCGCCGGCCAGCGAGGCCACGGTGAACACGATGGTGCCCGCGACGAACATGCGCCGCCGTCCGAACAGGTCGCCCGCGCGGCCGCCGAGCAGCAGCAGGCCGCCGAAGACCAGGCTGTAGGCGGTCATCACCCAGGACAGGCCGGTGGCGGAAAACCCCAGGTCGGACTGGATGCGCGGGAGCGCGACGTTGATCACCGTCGCGTCGAGGATGAGCATGAGCTGGCAGGTGAGGATGATCGCGAGGACCAGCCCGCTGTGCCTGCGTGACGCCGGTGTGGGCGCACGGTCGAGCATCTGTTGTGACAAGGGATACTCCCCCGAGGAGTAAGAGAAGAAGCGGAGACCTTCTCCGCTTGGGTGCGATCCGATAATATGGAGAGCGTCTCCGGATGCGCAAGTGAATTCGGAGAATCTCTCCGGTTAAGTGGCGAGGAGGCCGGGATGCCGAGTGTGGAGCGTCCGATGCGCGCGGACGCGCGGCGCAACTACGAGCGCATCGTCGCGACGGCGAAGGACCTCTTCACCACGCACGGCGCCGACGTGCCGCTGGACGACGTCGCGAAAACGGCCGGCGTCGGCGCGGGCACCCTGTACCGGCACTTCCCCACCCGCGAGAAGCTCTTCGAAGCGGTCTACCGCAACGAAATCGAGGTGCTCGCCGACCGCGCGTTCGCGCTGCACGACGAGCTCCCGCCGTGGGAAGCCCTCGAAGCCTGGCTGCGCGCCCAGGTGGCCTGGGTGGTCGAGCGGCACAAACTGGCGACGATCCTCAAGGAGTCGATCGACGCCGGCTCGGAGACCTTCCAGTACTGCCAGAAACGGCTTCGCGAAGCGACGGGCGTGCTCGTCGAAGCGGCGCAGGACGCCGGGCTCGTCCGGCCGGACGTCGTCGGCGCGGACATCCTCCGCCTCGGCCACGGCGCCGGGATGGCGGTGCGCAACTGCAGCCCGGAAGACGGCAAGCGCGTGCTGAACGTGATCCTGGACGGTCTGCGCGCCTGACGGCGGCTCAGCTTCCGATGCCGGTCATCGAGCGGACCTCCATCTCGGCCTGCTTCTCCGGGTCCGCCTTCGACCGGCCCACCAGCGTCCCGGCGAACCCGCACAGGAACGAGAACGGGATCGACACCAGGCCCGGGTTCTTCAGCGGGAACCAGGCGAAGTCGAGGCCCTTGAAGATCGCGTCCGGGGCGCCCGAGACGACCGGCGAGAACAGCACCAGCAGCAGGCACGCGATCAGCCCGCCGTACATGCCCCACAGCGTGCCGGTGGTGTTGAACCGCTTCCAGAACAACGAGTACAGCATGGTCGACAGGTTCGCCGACGCCGCCACCGCGAACGCCAGCGCCACCAGGAACGCGACGTTCTGCCCGTTCGCCAGCACCCCGCCGGCGATCGCCAGCACGCCCACCACGATCGCGGTCAGCCGCGCGACCCGGACCTCGTCGGCCGGTTCGGCCTTGCCGCGCTTGAAGATGTTCGCGTACACGTCGTGGGCGAACGAAGCCGACGCCGTGATCGTCAACCCGGCCACCACCGCGAGGATCGTCGCGAACGCCACCGCGGCGATGACGCCCAGCAGCAGGGTGCCGCCGATGTGCAGGGCCAGCAGCGGCGCCGCCGAGTTCTCCCCGCCCGGCGCGCCCTTGATCTCGTCCGCGCCGACCAGCGCGGCCGCGCCGAAGCCGATCACCAGCGTGCACGCGTAGAACACGAGCATGCACACCGTCGCCCAGACCACCGAACGGCGTGCTTCCAGGGAGTTCGGCACCGTGTAGAAGCGCATCAGCAGGTGGGGCAGTGAAGACAGGCCGAGGACCAGGGCCAGTGCGAGCGACACGAAGTCGAGCTTGGTGGTGTTGTCCTTGCCGTAGGAGCCGCCCGGCTCCAGGAGGTGCTCACCCAGCGGGCTCTTCTCGGTCGCGGCCGAGAGCAGGTTCGAGAAGCTGAAGCCGTACTTGCCGAAGAGGAACACCGCGATCAGCACCACGGCCAGCATCAGCACGCCGGCCTTGATGATCTGCACCCACGTGGTGCCCTTCATCCCGCCGACCAGGACGTACAGGACCATGACCAGGCCGACCACGCCGATCACGAGCGCCTGCCCGAGCCGGGTGTGGATGTCGAGCAGCAGGGCGACCAGGCCGCCGGCGCCCGCCATCTGCGCCAGCATGTAGAAGAAGGAGATCACCAGGGTCGACGTCGCCGCCGCGGCCCGGACCGGCCGCTGCTTCATCCGGAAGCTGATCACGTCGCCCATCGTGAACCGGCCGGTGTTGCGGGTCAGCTCGGCGATCAGCAGCAGGTCGACCAGCCAGGCGACCAGGAAGCCGATCGAGTAGAGGAAGCCGTCGTAACCGTGGACGGCGATCGCGCCCGCGATGCCGAGGAACGACGCCGCCGACAGGAAGTCCCCGGAGAGCGCGATGCCGTTCTGGCGGCCGGTGAAGGCGCTGCCCGCGGCGTAGTAGTCCGACGTCGAGGAGCTCCGGCTGCCGGCCCGGTAGACGACGTACAGCGTGATCGCCACGAACAGGGCGAACACGACGGTGTTGACGATCGGGTCGCTGGCGGGCGTCCCGCCCGCGGCGAGGGCGCTCATCGGCGCTGCTCTTCCGGCAGGCCCGCACGGGCCCGCAGCTGCGCGACCCGCGGGTCGAGCCGCCGGCGCGCGTAGCGCAAGTAGAGCCAGGTGACCAGCGCGGTGCTGGCGAACTGGCCGAGGCCGAACAGGATGGCCACGTTGACCTGGCCGAACACCTTGCGGCTCATGAAGTCGTGCGCGTAGGCGGCCAGCAGCACGTAAGTCATGTACCAGGCGAAGAAGGCGAAGCTCATCGGGAAGACGAACCCGCGGAACCGGCGGCGCAGCGAGACGAACTCGGGGCTGGCCTGGATCGCGGCGTAGTCGGGGCCCGTGCGGGCGGCGGGCCGGCGGTGCTGGACCCCGGCCGGGTGGTGGTCCCCGGGGGGCAGGGCCGGGATCCGGCCGGTCTCCTCGAGGGCGTTGCCCGGCGCGGGCCGCGCTACGTCGTACATGGTGCCTCCGGCAGAGTGCCTCCGTGGCGGCGGACCCCGGGCGCCTGCGAGTGGGGCGCCGGACCGCCCTTGCGGACTGCGAGGGCACATCGTAACTACGCCGTCCGGCGCTGCTCAGGGCGGCCGGACCAGCCGGTCGGTACGCGGGAGGGAATGCGGTTTCCCCTCGTCGCACCGAATGGGCCGGCGCCGACAAGAGCAGGGGAAGAACGTCCGCAATGCGAAAAGAATTGTGACGGGACGTTGTCGAGACTCATGGTCACTGCGACAAATGGGGGAACCGAGATGACCTTGCCTGCAGTGTGGTCACGATAAGTAGCCGAATCGGCAGATGCGATAGGGTTCGTGGGGGTCCCAGGTGGCGCCACGACGACGAAGATCCACTGGTCAGCCCCCTGTTTCGAAAGAAATCACCAGGTTGGGGTCTGGCGCGGGGCAACGCCACAACATCGGGCACACCTTGAGACTTGACCCACCCGTTGGTGGTACGCAGTGTAGATCGACCGAGGGACGCTGCTACCCTGCATGGGCTAATCGGGTGACCGCCGGATGCTTGTGGCCCACGCGTCCGGTAACCGGAATTCTCTCTTCGGGGCCGGCGAGGTGGAATGTCTTGGCCCGCTTCCGGCCGCGAAAGCACTTTTCGCAGGTCAGCGCCCGCGTGGGGAACACAATTGACCCCCATGGCATCGGGGGTACGATTCTTTGGCCCAGCTGACCACAGCGATGGATTGGCACCGATAAAGTTGATCTCGATCACCGTGCACAACGCAAGTTGCGCCGTGCACGTGCAGAGTCCCGGGCACGGGACGGCGAGGCGGTGCCTGCCCGGCCACGGGCGCGCGGACGGCGGGGCAGCCGGGGACGAGCGAGGGCGCCGGGGAAGCGGCAGGGTGGGGACGGCACGGCCGTCCGACGGCCCGCCGCGAGCCGGGACGCCGCGCCGCCGACGCGGATCCATGACGCCGGACAGGGAGTCACTCACGTGACCGTTGCAGGAGAAGGTCAGGTGCCCGTCGGGGAACTGCTCGGCCGAGCGCCCCGGCGGTCGAAAGGGAAGGCCGTGTGGCGCGCGCTCGTGCAATGGCGCGACTGGAGCCTGCCCGTCAAGCTTTCGGCCGTCACCGTCGTGCCCATCGTCCTCGCGCTGGTGCTGGGGAGCACGACGATCGCCGCGCAGGTCGGCCGCTCGGACGAGTACCAGCGGCTCGACCGGCTCGTCGCGCTCGGCGGCGGGGTGCGCTCGCTCACCGGTGCGCTCCAGCAGGAGCGCACGGTCACCGCGGCGATGCTCACCGAGGGCACCGTCGGCGGCACCCCCGAGCTGGCCGTGGCGCGCAAGGCCACGGACGCCGCGAGCGGGTTGTTCGCCGCGGAGCAGGCCCGCGCCGCCCGAGCCGAGCCCGGCGTGGCCGGCGCCGCGGGCGCGGCCACCGCCCAGGTCGGCAACCTCGCCTTCCTGCGCCGCCAGGTCGACGGCGGCCAGCTCGGCCCGGGCCAGGCCATCACGGCCTACTCCGCCGTCACCGGGTCGCTCATCAGCCTCGACACCGCGGCCACCGCGGGCGCCGGCGACGGCACCCTCGGCGGCACGCCGGCCGGGCTGCACGAACTGCTGGTCGCCGGCGAGCAGGTGTCGATCAGCCAGGCCCTCGTCGCCTACGGCATCGGGCGGGCCGGGCTGACGCCCAGCGAGCTGGCCACCCTGCGCGCCGCCGAACTGCGGCTCGCCGACCGGCTCGTCGACTTCCGCTCCGCGGCGGGGGACACGCTGCAGCGCGACTTCGCGGCGATCGCCGAAGGCACGCAGGCGCAGAGCCGGGCCCGGATGGTCGAGACGGTGCTGAACGCGTCGAGCGGCGCGGCGGACGACGCGTTCCGCGCGCTCCCGGCCGCGGACTGGAACGCCGCCTCCGCGGCGATGCGCGCGCAGATCGGCCAGGTCGCCGACCGGCTCGGCGCGTCGGCGTCGCAGACGGCGGCGGAACTGGTCGACGAGTCCAGCAGCGGCGCCGGCCTGCTCGCGGTGCTGCTGTTCGCCGCGATGGTGCTGGCCGTCGCGGTCGTCTTCCTCATCACCCGCCAGCTGCTGCGCTCGCTGAAGGTGCTGCGCCGCAGCGCCCTCGACGTCGCCGAGACCGCGCTGCCGGAGGCGGTCCGCAACATCCAGGAGGGCCGCGCGCAGGGCACCGACGTCCGGCCGGTCCCGGTGCACACCGACGACGAGGTCGGCGAGGTGGCGCGGGCCTTCGACAAGGTGCACCACCAGGCGCTGCGGCTGGCGACCGAGCAGGCCGCGATGCGCACCGGCTACGGCAGCGTCTTCGTCAACCTGTCGCGGCGCAGCCAGAGCCTGGTGCAGCGGCAGCTGCAGCTGATCGAGCAGCTCGAGCGGGACGAGGAGGACGCCGACCAGCTCGCGACGCTGTTCCAGCTCGACCACCTCGCCACCCGGATGCGGCGCAACAACGAGAACCTGATGGTGCTGTCGGGCGCCGAGCCGGGCCGTCGGTCCGGGAAGCCGGTCGGCACCACCGACATGCTCCGCGCCGCGGTGTCGGAGATCGAGCAGTACCAGCGGGTCCAGGTGCAGCCGCCGCCCCCGGCCCGGATCGTCGGCTACGCCGCGAGCGACCTGATGCGCCTGGTCGCCGAGCTGCTGGACAACGCCACGGCGTTCTCCGCGCCGGAGACCACGGTGACCGTGGCGTCGCGGCTGGGCGAGGACGGTTCGCTCGACATCGACATCCTCGACAAGGGCATCGGCATGAACGAGGCCGAGGTCGCCGAGGCGAACACCCGGCTGACCGAGGCCGGGTCGGTCGACCTGGTCACGTCGCGCCGGATGGGCCTGTTCGTCGTCGGCCGGCTGGCCAGCCGCCACCGGATCGGGGTGTCGCTGCACGGCGGCAAGGACATCGTCGGCGTCCGCGCGACGGTCGTGGTCCCGCCGGACCTGGTGATGCCGGTGACCGACGGCCCGGCGACCGGCCCGATCGGCGCCCTGCAGCAGCACCCGGCGAGCCCGGCGGCGGGCAACCCGTTGCCGCGCCGCCCGGTCAACGGCCACGCCCGCCCGCGGCCGGTGGTGCCGCAGCAGCCGGCGATGGGGGAGGACCGGTGGCCGTCGGCGAGCGACCTCGCCGGGCTGACCGGCAGCCAGGCCCCGCGACCGCCGTCGGACGTGGAAGTTTCCGGCACGGCGTTGTTCGCCCCGCTCGCGAAGGACGACGACGTCCCGCCGCCGCGCCCGGCCGTGCCGCCGGTGCCCGCGGTGCTGCCGTTGCCGCAGCGGCAGCCGCCGCGCGCGGAGGACCTGCCGGCGGGCAAGGACCTGTTCACGGCCAACGAGACGACGCTCAGCGACTGGTGGCAGGAGGCGACCGCGGGCTCGGAGCCGCCCCCGCCGCCGACCCCGGCGGCGGACCGCTCGGAGACGACGCCGATCTTCGACGAGATGCTGTCGGCGTGGTTCCGCGAGGACAAGCCGGCGGCCGAGGAGGAACCGGCCGCGGCCCAGGAGGTCCCGCCGGAGGAACGCCGCAGCTGGGATTTCGCGAGCGACGAGAACTTCCGCACGGTCCAGGAGGTCACGAAGGCGGAGCCGACGGCGTTCACGGAGGCGGGTCTCCCGCGTCGCCGCCGCGGCGAGCAGCTCCTCCCGGGCAGCGCGACCCCGCCCGCGGCATTGCCGAAGCCGGCCCCGCCCCGCCCGGACCTCCCGGTCCGCGACCCGGCGGAAGTCCGGGGGCGGTTGAGCAGCTTCCAGCAGGGCGTGACCCGCGGCCGCCGCCAGGCCGCAGCGCAGCGGCCGCGATCGGGCCAGCAGCGCGCGGCGCAGCCGGCCCAGGCTTCGCCGGCGGTGCAGGGTTTGGGGACGGCTCAGGACACGGCGCAGGCTGCGGTGGCACAGCAGGCGGCGGCCCAGGGTTTGGGGACGGCTCAGGACACGGCGCAGGCTGCGGCGGCACAGGCTGCGGTGGCACAGCAGGCGGCGGCCCAGGGTTTGGGGACGGCTCAGGACGCGGCACAGCAGGCGGCCGCACAGCAGGCGGCGGCAGCGCAGACTGCGGCGGCACCGCAGACGGCGGCCCAGGCTGCTGCGGCGGAGGCTGCTGCGGCGGAGGCGGCCGACCGGCAGCCCGAGGCCACGCAAGCCGCGCCGGCCTCGCCCGCTACGCAGGAGCCGGTCTCGGAGCAGGTCACGCCGTCGCCGGTTCAACCCGCCGCGCCGCAGGAGGCTGCGCCGGTGGCCGATTCGCAGTCCGACGGCCCGTCGCAGCCGAAGCTGCAGGGCGACATCTTCGCGGACGGGACGCTGCCGGACCACCAGCCGCCCGCAGAAGACTCGCAACCGGCCGCGCCGGCACCGGACCAAGGCACCCTTCCCCAGCCTCCTGCCCTCCCGCAGCCCGGCCGAGCCGCGGCGAAGCCGAACGCTCTCCCGCAGCGTTCCGTGCCCCTGCCGCAGCCGAGCCGTCCTCATCCGGAGGCCGAGCCGTCCGTCTTCCAGGAATCCGGGCAGCTGCCGATCGCGAACGGCCGTCCCGCCGCTCCGCCGTCCGGGCTGCCGACCCGCAGGCCGCCCACCCCGGAAACCCCGGTCCCGCGCGGGGAAGAGACCGCGGTGGAGACCACCGACGAGTGGAATTTCGGCACCGACGACGGCTGGCGCGCGGTGCAAGCGGTGTCCCAGTCGGCACCCCCCACCTTCACTTCGGCAGGATTGCCCCGGCGCCGTCGCGGGGAGCAGCTGCTTCCGGGCAGCGCCGGACCGTCCACCGGGGCCACGGCCCCCCGACCACAACGGGACGCACACGACGTGCGCGGCCGCCTGCGGAGTTTCCAGCAGGGCATCGAGCGCGGACGCCACCGCACCGCGCAGGCGGCCGAGACCCATCACGAGACCTTGGAGGGTGAATGACCTCGCCGAGTAGCGCTCAGCCGACGCAGAACCAGTTCGGCTGGCTGGTGAACGACTTCGCGGAGCGGGTGCCCGGCGTGGCGCACGCCGTGGTCGTCTCGGCGGACGGCTTGCTGCTGACCGCGTCGAGCCGGCTCCCGCTCGACCGGGCCGACCAGCTCGCCGCGGTCGCCTCGGGACTGGTCAGCCTCACCCAGGGCGCGGCCCGCTGCTTCGAAGCCGGCGCCGTCAACGAGACCGTCGTCGAGATGGAGCTGGGGATCATGGTGCTGATGTCGATCAGCGACGGCTCCTGCCTGGCCGTGCTCGCCGCCCCCAACTGCGACATCGGCCAGGTCGCCTACGAGATGACGATGCTCGTCGACCGGGTCGGCCAGATCCTCACCCCGGAGCTGCGCGCCCAGCTTCAGGGCTCCGGGGGGTCGCTGATCGGCGAACCGGTGGGATGATGGCGTGATGAGCACGGGGTCCGGATTCGACGGCGAACCACCCGCGGGGCGCAACCCCGCCGGGCGAGGGGACGACGGCACGTTCGCCGACGTCCTCAACGGGTTCACGCTGGATTCCGGCCGTGCCCGCCGGAAGCGCAGGAAGAGCAAGGAGTCCCCGCAACCCCCGGCCGCCGGTGCGCACGCGGCCGCGGATCCGCCGGCGCCCGCGCCGTCGGCCGACCCAGGAGATCGAGTGACCTCTTTAGTCTCTCCACCCGGCAGTACCGACGGGGACAGCCCCAGACCGGGTGGCCTGTTCGACCCGGGCCCGCCCAGCGGCGAATTCGTCATGCCCGCGGTGTTCGAACAGCCACCCGCGCCCGAGGAGCTGACGGCGATCGTCCGGCCCTACGCGCTGACCGGTGGCCGCACCCGGGCCAACTACGCCCTGGAGCTGGAGACACTGATCTCCGCGAAGGACTACGCTGCCACCGGTGGCTTCCCCGAAGTGGCCGCGGAGCAGATCGAATGCATCTCGATCATGGAAGAGTGCCGGACCCCCCGTTCGGTCGCCGAGATCGTTTCGGCGCTGCGGGTGCCTTTGGGCGTGGCCCGGGTGCTGATCAGCGACGCGGCGGACGCAGGGCTGGTCACGGTGCACAAGACGATTACGGGCAATGACGGCGCCGAGGCACATCTGGTGTTGATGGAAAGGGTTTTGAGTGGACTCCGTCGGCTTTAAGGCACCGCGGGACACCGCGCCCCCGACCATGACATCCGCCAAGATCGTGGTGGCTGGCGGGTTCGGCGCGGGCAAGACGACGTTCGTCGGATCGGTGTCGGAGATCGTGCCGCTGACCACCGAGGCGATGATGACCGACGCCAGCGTGGGGGTCGACAACCTCGACCACACGCCGAACAAGTCGACGACCACGGTGGCGATGGACTTCGGCCGGGTGTCGCTGGACGCGGACCTGATCCTGTACCTGTTCGGCACGCCCGGGCAGCAGCGGTTCTGGTTCATGTGGGACGACCTGGTCCGCGGCGCCATCGGCGCGGTGGTGCTGGCCGACACGCGCCGGCTGGCCGACTCGTTCGCCCCGATCGACTTCTTCGAAGACCGGGGCCTGCCGTACATCGTCGGTGTCAACACCTTCGACGGCGTGCTGGAGCACGACATCAACGACGTTCGCGAGGCGCTGTCGATCGACCCGAACATCCCGATCGTCCGCTGCGACGCGCGGGACCGCGAGTCGACCAAGCAGACGCTGATCACGCTGGTCGAGTACGCCATGCGGCAGTGGATCGCCCTGCGGGCGGCCAAAGCGAGGTGACGCCGCGCGGGCCCGGGGCACGCCCGGGCCCGGAGGCACCGCTCACGCGCGGCGGAAGCGCAGCAGCACGACCCGGCCGTCGAACGTGCGCGACTCCGCCAGGTGCAGGCCGAGCCGCGCGGTGCCCTCGGCGAACGGCCGCTTGCCGCCGCCGAGGACGACCGGGTGCACGAACACCTGGTACTCGTCGATCAGGCCGCGCGCGGTCAGTTCGGCGGCCAGTTCCGCGCCGCCCATCAGCAGCAGGTCGTCGCCCGGCTCGGCCTTCAAGGAGGCCACCGCTTCGCCGAGGTCGCCGCCGACGATCCGGGTGTTCCAGTCGGCCTTCTCCAGCGTCCGCGAGAACACGACCTTCGGCGTCTTCCGCCAGATGGGCGCGAACGCGACGTCGTGCGGGTCGTCCGAGATCGACTCGGCGGCCGGCCAGAACCCGGCCATCATGTCCCACACCTTCCGCCCGTAGGCGAACTCGCCGCAGCGTGCGCTCACCTCCTGCGAGTAGGCGGACAGCTCGGGGCCCATGGCCGGCCAGTCGAATTCGCCGTTCGGGCCCTCGATGCAGCCGTCGAGCGAAGTGTGGACCAGGTAAACGATCTCGCGCATTTCCGTCTCCTCGTGTGTGTCCGACACGAGGAGGTCGGAGCCGCGGACGCGGACCGGACACGCTCGCCGGAGAAATCTTTCAGTACTCGTCGTGCCGGCGCCACCACGAGCCGGGTGCGTCGTCGCCGCGGCTCTCCTCTTCCCACGCCTCCTGGCGGCCCAGCGGCGTGATGTCGAGGTACCGGTGCGACGACAGGAACGCCTCGCCGCCCCGGCCGGAGGTGAAGTACGTCCGGTGGACGTCGTCGCCGTCGCGGAGGAACACGCTGACGCCGAAGCCCGTGCCGACGCCGCAGTCCTCGGTGAAGTCGCTGCCGTGCGCGGACACCCACGGCACGTCCCAGCCCATGCGCGTCTGGTACCGCTCGATCTCGGCGAGGGTGGCGGGTGCGACGACCGTGAGCGTGACGTCCCGGGCGTGCAGGTGCGCCAGGTGCGGCATGTTGTCGACGAGCAGGGAGCAGCCGGGGCAGCCCGCTTCGTCGCCCGGGTGCAGCATGAAGTGGTAGACGATCAGCTGACGGCGGCCGTCGAACAGGTCGAGCAGGCTCTTCTTGCCGTCGGCCGAGTCGAATTCGTACGGCTTCGTGAACGGCACCATCGGCAGCCGGCGGCGTTCGGCGGCGAGGTGGTCGGCCGCCTTCATGTGCTCCTTCTCCTTGACGAGCAGCGCGTCGCGCGCGGCCTGCCACGCTTCGGGCGAGACGATCTCGGGCAGGGTGTGGCGGGTCGCGGTCATCGGTCTTCCTCTCGTCGGGCGTGGATGAAGCCGGCCAGGTCGTCGAAGGCCGACGTCCAGCCGCCGTGGTGGCCGTCGCGGTCGGCGGCGGTCGGGAAGCCGGTCTGGACGAAGGTCATCTCGGTCTTGCCGTCGAGATCGGCGAAGTCGATCGTCACGAGGGTCTCGGCACGCAGGTCGCCTTCGGTGTCCCAGGTGAAGGTGAAGACCAGCCGTTCGGGGGCGTCGAGCTCGCGGTAGACGCCGTGCATCCAGTGCTCGTCACCCTCGGGGGAGCGGATGCACGCCCGCCAGGCGCCGCCGGGCCGGGTGGCGAGGGTGACGGCGGAGCCGGTGTAGCCGTGCGGCCCGAGCCAGCTCGCGAGCCGGTCCGGATCGGTCCACGCGGCGAAGACGAGCTCGCGCGGGGCGTCGAAGACGCGCGTGATGGTGAGCTCACGCATCGCCGGGACCTCCGGTCAGGGTCCGCAGGTGCTCTTCGAGGCGGTCGAACCCGTCGTCCCAGAAGCGGCGGTAGGCCGCCACCCAGCCGGCGACGTCTTCCAGGGGTTTCGCCTCCAGCCGGCAGGGGCGCCACTGGCGGGTGCGGCCGCGGGTGATCAGCCCGGCCTCTTCCAGCACCTTCAGGTGCCGGGAAACCGCGGGCAGGCTCATCGGGAACGGCTCGGCGAGTTCGCTCACCGTCGCCTCGCCGGCGGCCAGGCGCGCGAGGATGGCGCGCCGGGTCGGGTCGGCGAGCGCCGAGAACGTCCGGCTCAGCGTGTCGGTCATTTCACCATCCTGTTAATTAACGCACTCGTTAAATATAGGCCCGAGCTGGCCGTTGTCAAGTTCTCCCGGGCTGCGCTGAGAGCCGCGTCACTGGTCCTCGGGTTTCCAATAGTAGGAAGCCAAAGTATTTTGGAAGGATGAGCAGCGAGCTGTACCGCCCCGCGCACCCCGTCCGGTTCGTCACGGCGTCGAGCCTCTTCGACGGTCACGACGCGTCGATCAACATCATGCGGCGGATCCTGCAGTCGCAGGGCGCGGAGGTCGTCCACCTCGGCCACAACCGGTCGGTCGACGAGGTCGCCACCGCGGCCATCGCCGAGGACGTCCAGGGGGTCGCCATCTCGGCTTACCAGGGCGGGCACGTCGAGTACTTCTCCTACCTGGTCGAGCTGCTCCGCGAACGCGGCGCGGGCCACATCAAGGTCTTCGGCGGCGGGGGCGGGGTGATCGTGCGCGAGGAGATCGAGCTGCTGCACTCGCGCGGCGTCACCCGCATCTTCTCGCCCGAAGACGGCTACGAGATGGGCCTGCCGGGCATGATCAACATGATGATCAAGGCCTGCGACGTCGACCTCGCGGCCGAGGCGCCCTCGCTGGACAAGGTGCTCTCCGGCGACGTCGCCGCGCTCTCCCGCGTCATCACCCAGCTGCAGGCCGAGAGGCTGCCGGGCGACCTGCTGGGCGGCCTCACCGAGGCCGCCGGCCGGCGCGAGGTGCCGGTGCTCGGCATCACCGGCACCGGCGGCTCGGGCAAGTCGTCGCTCACCGACGAGCTGATCCGCCGGTTCCGCCTCGACCAGGAGGACAAGCTGCGGATCGCGGTCCTCGCGGTCGACCCGTCGCGGCGCAAGGGTGGCGGCGCGCTGCTCGGCGACCGGATCCGGATGAACTGCCTGGACGGCTCACCGGTCTACTTCCGGTCGCTGGCGACGCGCACGACGTCGGGCGAGATCCCGGCCGGGCTGCGCGAGTCGATCCTGGCCTGCAAGGCCGCCGGGTACGACTTGGTCATCGTCGAGACGCCGGGTATCGGCCAAGGTGACGCCGGGATCGTCGACTTCGTGGACGAGTCGCTGTACGTGATGACGCCGGAGTTCGGCGCCGCGTCGCAGCTGGAGAAGATCGACATGCTCGACTTCGCCGACGTCGTCGCGATCAACAAGTTCGAGCGCCGCGGCGCCGAGGACGCCCGCCGGGACGTCGCCCGTCAGCTGGTGCGCAACCGCGAGGCCTTCTCGCAGGGCCCGGACGACATGCCGGTGTACGGCACGAGCGCGGCGAAGTTCAACGACGACGGCGTCACCGCGCTGTACCAGCACCTGCGCGGGATGCTCGCCGAGCGGGGCCTCGGCGTATCCGCGGGGACGCTGCCGAAGGTCGAAGGCAAGGTTTCGACCGACGCCTCGACGATCATCCCGGGCCACCGGTCCCGGTACCTGGCCGAGATCGCCGAAACCGTGCGCGGCTACCACGCGAAGACCGAGCAGCAGGTCGCCGCGATCCGCAAGCGCGACGCGCTGGCCCTCGCCCGCGCCGAGCTGGCCGCGGTGGACGCGTCGACCGACGCGCTGGACGGGCTGCTCGCCGCCGCCGAGTCCGATGTGGACGGGGAGTCGACCCGGCTCCTCGAGCGGTTCCGCGCGCTGGCGGAGGAATACCGCCAGGACGAGCTGGTCGTGAAGATCCGCGACAAGGAGCTGCGCACGCAACTGTGGCGCGATACGTTGTCCGGCAACCGGATCCCGCGCGTCGCCCTGCCGCGGTACACCGAGTCCGGTGAGCTGCTGTCGTTCCTGCGCCGCGAGCACCTCCCGGGCTACTTCCCGTACACGGCGGGGGTTTTCCCGTTCAAGCGCGAGGGCGAAGACCCGGCGCGGATGTTCGCCGGCGAGGGCGACGCGTTCCGCACCAACCGCCGGTTCAAGCTGCTGTCGGCCGACTCGGAAGCCAAGCGGCTGTCCACGGCGTTCGACTCGGTGACGCTCTACGGGCACGACCCCGACACCCGCCCTGACATCTACGGCAAGGTCGGCACGTCGGGCGTGTCCATCGCGACGCTCGACGACATGAAGGCCCTCTACGACGGCTTCGACCTGACCGCACCGAACACCTCGGTGTCGATGACCATCAACGGCCCGGCGCCGACGATCCTCGCCTTCTTCCTCAACACCGCGATCGACCGGAAGCTCGAGGAGTTCCGCGCCGAGCACGGCCGGGAGCCGTCCGACGCCGAAGCCGCCGAGCTGCGCGAGTGGACGCTGCGCACCGTGCGCGGCACCGTCCAGGCCGACATCCTCAAGGAGGACCAGGGCCAGAACACCTGCATCTTCTCCACCGAGTTCAGCCTCCGGATGATGGCCGACATCCAGGAGTGGTTCATCGAGCACGGCGTGCGGAACTTCTACTCCGTATCGATTTCCGGCTACCACATCGCCGAGGCCGGGGCGAACCCGATCTCGCAGCTGGCCTTCACGCTGTCCAACGGCTTCACCTACGTCGAGTCGTACCTGGCGCGCGGCATGGACATCGACGACTTCGCGCCGAACCTGTCGTTCTTCTTCTCCAACGGCATGGACGCGGAGTACTCGGTGCTCGGCCGGGTGGCGCGGCGGATCTGGGCGGTGGCGATGCGCGAGCGCTACGGCGCGAACGAGCGGTCGCAGAAGCTCAAGTACCACGTGCAGACCTCCGGCCGGTCGCTGCACGCGCAGGAGATGAGCTTCAACGACATCCGCACCACGCTGCAGGCGTTGTGCGCGTTGTACGACAACGCGAACTCCCTGCACACCAACGCCTTCGACGAGGCGATCACGACGCCGTCGGAGTCGTCGGTGCGCCGCGCGATGGCCATCCAGATGATCATCAACAAGGAGTGGGGCCTGTCGAAGAACGAGAACCCCCTGCAGGGTTCGTTCGTCATCGACGAGCTGACCGACCTGGTCGAGGAGGCCGTGCTGGCCGAGTTCGATCGGATTTCCGAGCGCGGCGGCGTGCTGGGTGCGATGGAGACGGGCTACCAGCGCGGCAAGATCCAGGACGAGTCGATCCTCTACGAGCGCAAGAAGCACGACGGCTCGCTGCCGATCATCGGCGTCAACACGTTCCGCAACCCGCACGAGGGCGAATCCGACGTCGAGGTCGAGCTGGCCCGGGCGACGGAGGCCGAGAAGCAGTCGCAGCTGGACCGCCTCGCGGACTTCCAGCGCCGCCACCACGAGGAGGCCCAGCAGGCGCTGAAGGCCCTGCGCGAAGCGGCCACCCGCGGCGGCAACCTGTTCGGGGTGCTGATGGAAGCCGCGCGGGTGTGCTCACTGGGCCAGATCACGGAGGCGTTCTTCGAGGTCGGCGGGCAGTACCGCCGCAACGTCTAGGAGCGCACGGCTTTCAGCTGCCAGACCGGGACCAGGACCCGCCCGTCCGCGTCGGTGTCCAGCCCGGTCAGGTCGGCCGGGTCGGTGTCCAGCACCACCCGGACGCTCTGCCGCAGCTCTTCCGCCGTCATCGACGTCGTGTAGACGGCCGGCTCCAGGCGTTCGATCGTCCAGGCCTTGCCGACGGTCTCCCGCAGATTGGCCTCGCTGATCAGGTACGGCGCCGGGAAGCCGGCCGGGACGTCCTCCGAGAAGCAGAACAGGTGCAGCGTCGCGCCCGGCCGGGTCGCGCGGGTCAGCGCGGCCAGGTACCGACGCCGCTCGTCCTCGGCGAGGCAGTGGTAGAGCGCGCTGTCGAGGACCGTGTCGAAGCGGCCTTCGTGGCCTTCGAGCTTCGTCGCGTCGGCGACGGCGAACTCGATGTCGAGGCCCTTCGCCGCGGCGCGGGCGCGGGCCTGCTCGACCGCCGATGGCGCCCCGTCCAGGCCGGTTACGTGCAGGCCGCGCGAGGCGAGGAACGCGGAGTTGTCCCCGAGGCCGCAGCCGATGTCGAGGACGTCACCGGTGAACTCGCCGGCGTCGGCCAGCGCGACGACCGCGGGCTGCGGCGCGCCGAGGTCCCACGGCATCTTGCGCCCCATCGGCGTGGCGCCCTGGTACAGCAGCTCGAAGTCGACGTCCTGAACGTCCATGACTGCCCCCTATTCAACGTATGATGAGATAACTCCATCGTGCTGCTGTTCGTGGCCGGCTGTCAACCCACGTGATAGAGGTGGGGTATGAAATTCGGGATCTCGACGTTCGTGACCGACGAAGGCATCCGGCCCGACGTGCTGGGTGCGGCGCTGGAGGAACGCGGGTTCGACTCGCTGTTCCTCGCCGAGCACTCGCACATCCCGGTAAGCCGGGAAACCCCGTACCCGGGCGGCGGCGACCTGCCCCGCGTGTACTACCGCACGCTCGACCCGTTCGTGGCGCTCACCGCCGCAGCCGCCGCGACGTCGGAGCTGCTGCTCGGCACCGGGATCGCGCTGCTGATCCAGCGCGACCTGATCCACACGGCCAAGGAGGTCGCGTCGCTGGACCTGATTTCCGACGGGCGCGTGCTGTTCGGCGTCGGCGTCGGCTGGAACCGCGAGGAAATGCGCAACCACGGCACCGACCCGAAGACGCGCGGCGCGCTGATGGACGAGCAGCTGGCCGCGCTCAAGGAGATCTGGACGAAGGACGAGGCCGAGTTCCACGGCGAGCACGTCGATCTCGACCCGATCTTCAGCTGGCCGAAGCCGGTGCAGAAGCCGCACGTTCCGATCTACATCGGCGGCGAGAGCGAGGCGGCCCTGAACCGCCTGGCCCGCTACGGCGACGGCTGGCTGCTCCGGGGCTACACGAAGTACCAGGAGGCGCAGCGCGTCCGCCGCTGGCTGGCCGACCAGGGCCGGGAGGACGTCCAGTTCGCGGTCTTCGGCGGGCCGACGACGCCGAAGGTGATCGACGGCTTCCGCGAGGCCGGCGTCGAGCGGTACACGTTCCTGCTGGACACGCTGCCGGAGTCCGAGACGCTCAAGGTGCTCGACGAGCTGGCCGAGGTGGCCGCGGCGCACCGCTGACCGGCCAGGGGCCCAGGTCCGGGAGGGTGCCGGCCGGAACATGGCCGCGCGTCCACCCGGGCAGGGGCGACGGCTCGCGGACCTGCGCGGCCCCCGCCGCCGGGATCACTTGTCGAGCAGCAGGTGCACCGACAGTTCGAGGCGGTTCGCGACATCGGCCGCCGAGGCGCGGCGGGTCACCCAGGCCACCAGGTTCGCCATCCAGACGTCCGCGACGACGTGGAAGATGTCGCGGTCGGCTTCGGTCGGCTCGGCGATGCCCATCGCCTTGGCGAACATGTTCTCCATCAGCCGTCCGACCTGCTCGACCTCGGCGGCCGCGGAGGTGTCGGCGAACATGAACGCGCGCACCATGGCCTCGGTCAGGTGCGGGTCGCGCTGCATCAGGCGGGTGTTGCGGCCGAGCACGAACATCAGCCGCTCGGCGGGTGTCTCGCCGGGGATGGCCTGGCGCTCCAGCTTCTCCTGCGCGCGCTCGAACTCGCGGGCCAGTCCGGAGACGAGCAGGTGGATCTTCGAGGGGAAGTACCGGTACAGCGTGCCGAGGGCGACGTCGGCCTTCTCGGCGACGGCGCGCATCTGCACGGCGTCGTAGCCGCCCTTCGAGGCGAGTGCGAGGGTGGCGTCGATGATCCGGCGGCGGCGGTCGCGCTGGGCGGCCGAGCCGAGTTCGTCCGCGCCGATCGCGCTCAGGCCGTTGCCGCGGGCCTTGGTCTTGCCTGGCATCGGCATTCCCCCGTCCTTCGGAACTTGTTCCAGTTCACGACGTAGATTACCGGTCCTGGCGAACCGTGTGGCAACTGACCCACTGGCCGAAAAACTATAACACGTTCTACACTCGCGAGTAGTGTCCCATCGCCGCGAGGAGGCCCCATGCCGGTCGCGCTCACCGAGGAACAGTCCGCGCTGGCCGCGGCGATCCACGCCTGGTCCGCGGCGCACCACCCGCGTGGGGCGGTGCGCGCGGCGGAGACCGGGACCGGCGCGGGAATCCCCGCCGGCTTCGCCGGGCTCGGCCTGTTCGGCGTCGCGCTGCCCGCGGCGGCCGGTGGGGCCGACGGCAGCGTCGCCGACCTCGCCGCCGGGCTCGCGGCGGCGGCGGAGGACCTCGTTCCCGGGCCGGTGCTCGGCACCGCGCTCGCCGGGCTCCTGCTGGCCGAAGTCCCCGAGGCGAAGGAGCTGCTCCCGGCCCTCGCCGAGGGGGAGGCCACGGTCGCGGTCCTGCTGGACGCGCCGTCGCTCGCCGACGGCGTCACCGGCCCGGTGCCCGGGGCGGCTGCCGGGACCTGGCTGCTGGTGCCGGCCGACGGCGGCCACGTCCTGCTCGCGCCGGGCACGGCCGGGGTGACCGTCGAGCCGCTGACGCCGTTCGACTTCTCGCGCCCGCTGGCGCGCATCCGCTTCTCGGGCGTCCGTGCCGACCTGCTCACCTTGCCGCCGGTGGCCCCGGCGGCGGCGACCCTGGCCGCGGCCGAAGCGGCGGGCGTGGCGCGGCGGTGCCTGACCGTCGCCGTCGAGTACGCCAAGGTCCGCGAGCAGTTCGGCAAGCCCATCGGGGCGTTCCAGGCGATCAAGCACCTGTGCGCCGAAATGCTGTGCCGCGCGGAATCCGCCGAAGCGCTGGCCTGGGACGCGGCCTCCGGGCAGCATCCGCTCTCGGTGGCGAGCGCGGCCGTCGTCGCCCTCGACGCGGCCGTCGCCAACGCCAAGGACTGCATCCAGGTCCTCGGCGGGATCGGGTTCACCTGGGAGCACGACGCGCACCTGTACCTGCGCCGGGCGGTGGCCCTGCGGCAGTGGCTCGGCGGGTCGTGGCGGCGGTGGGCGGCTTCGCTGGCGCTGTCCGGGACCGAACGCACCCTCGCCGTCGACGTCGGTGACGATCCTTCGCTGCGGGAGGAGGTCGCGCGGATCGCCGCGCTGCCCCCGGGTGACCAACGGGTCGCCTTGGCTGACGCCGGGCTGCTGACCCCGCACTGGCCGGCACCGTTCGGCCGCGGCGCCGATGCCGCGGAGCAGCTGCGGATCGACGCCGCGTTGGGCGCCGCGGGCGTCCGCCGCCCGGACCTGGTGATCGGCGCGTGGGCGGTGCCGACGATCCTCGAGCACGGCAGCGACGAGCAGCGCGCCCGGTTCGCCAAGCCGACCCTGCGGGGCGAAATCACGTGGTGCCAGCTGTTCAGCGAGCCCGGCGCGGGGTCCGACCTGGCGGCGTTGCGGACGGCGGCCCGGCGCGTCGACGGCGGCTGGCGGTTGTCCGGGCAGAAGGTGTGGACCTCGCTCGCCCGCGAAGCCGACTGGGGCATCTGCCTGGCCCGCACCGATCCGGCCGCGCCGAAGCACAAGGGCATCACCTACTTCCTGGTCGACATGCGTGCCGAGGGCATCACGACGCGGCCGCTGCGCGAGATCACCGGCGAGGCGGTGTTCAACGAGGTGTTCCTCGACGACGTCTTCGTGCCGGACGCCGACGTCGTGGGCGAACCCGGCGGCGGCTGGCGGCTGGCGCGGACGACCCTGGCCAACGAGCGGGTGGCCATCGGCAGCGGTTCGGCGGTCGGCGAGAGCGTGCAGTCCCTGGTGTCCACACTGGACGCTTCGGAGCTGGACGACGTCGCGCTGGACCGGCTCGGTTCGCTGGTGGCCGACGGGGTCGCGGGTTCCGTGCTGGATCTGCGGGCGGCCCTTCGCCGGCTGGAGGGCCAGGACCCGGGTGCGGAGTCGAGCGTCCGGAAACTGCTCGGCGTGCAGCACCGGCAGGACGTGGCGGAGTTCGCGCTGGAGCTGGCCGGCTCGGCCGCGTTGGTGGCGGACGGCCGGGCCCAGCACGAATTCCTGCTGACCCGCTGTCTCTCGATCGCGGGCGGCACGACGCAGGTCCTGCGCTCCCTCACGGCGGAACGCCTGCTGGGCCTGCCCCGCGCCTGACGGCCCTCGGCGCGCGGGTGGGTTGCGTCGTGCAACGGCGCGAAAGGACCGTTCGTGCCGCCGAGGGCAAAACTGTCGGGGTCGTGTTCTAGCGTTGCGGTCGTGGAGTTCAGCGCAGACACCCAGGCCATCTACCTCCCCGCGGATCCCCCGCGGGACGGGGTGCTGGCCTTGTGGGGCGAGAACGTGGCCGGCGGGACCACGATCGAGCTCGTGCTGCCCCGGGGAGCCAAGTTCGCCCGGACGAAAGTCGATGCGGAGCTGATCCCCCTGGAGCGGGCGCTACCCCGGCTGCTGTCGGTGGGGGAGGAGGCCGGCCCGGCCCTCGCGGCGTGGTCGGCCGCGGTCAACGCCGGGGTGAACCTGGTCGCCCGGGGGCGGCTGCGGCCCGCCGTCTCCCCGGCCGGGGCGGCGGCCTGGCGGATCGGCCCGCTGGACGCCGCCGACGAGGAACTGCTGCGGGGCCTGGCCGGTGCCCTGCCGCCGGAGGCGTACGCGCTGCCGCTGACCGGGGTGAAACAGATCCGCCTGCACTCGCCGGACTCCCTGGTCCGCGCGCTCTGGGACGCGACCGCCGACCTGCTGGCGCGCAGCCCGGCAGCGACCGTCGGAGCCGGTGATCCCGCGTTCGCGGCGCGCGAGCCGGCGCTGCTCGGCCCGGACGGCGCCGCGTGGCTCGCGGAGCTGGAAGCCCGCGAACCGCGGGGGGTGCAGGTGCTCCTGCGGGTCGAGGGGCGGGGCGAAGATGCGTTCGCCGGGGTGCTGGCGGTGCGCAGCATGGCGGAGCCGAGCCTGGTGGTGGAGGCGGCGACGCTGTGGGACGCCCCGGACGCGGTGCTGAACCGGCTCGGCGACCAGGTCGAGACGCAGCTGCTGCTCGGCCTGCGCCGTGGTGCGCGGGCCTGGGCGCCGCTGAGCCGGGTGCTGGCGCAGCCCGCGCCCGCGGAACTGCCGCTGTCCGACGAGGAGGTCGTCGACCTGCTCACCGACGGCTCCCGGGAGCTCGGCGGCGCCGGGATCGAGGTGCTCTGGGCGAAGGGCCTGTTCGCCGGAGAGGTGAAGGCGAAGGCGAGCGCAACGCAGGCGCCGGCGAGCGTCACGGACGCGGAGTTCGCCCTGAAGACGCTGCTGGAGTTCCGCTGGCAGCTCAGCCTGGGCGGCGAGCAGCTGACGGAGGCCGAGGTCGCCGCACTCGCCGAGGCGAAGCGGCCCCTGGTCCGGCTGCGCGGCCAGTGGGTCCGCGTCGACCCGCAGCTGCTGGCCCGGGTCCGCGGCCGCACCCGCAAGCTCGACGCGGGCGAGGCACTGGCGGCAGCGTTGACGGGCGAGCTGGAACTGGACGGCGAGCGTGTCGAGTTCGCGGCGCCCCCGGTGCTGGGCGGGCTGGCCGAGCGGATCCGGGACCGGGCGGAGGCCTCGGCGGCCACGCCCCCGGGGCTGCACGCGACCTTGCGGCCGTACCAGCAGGCGGGGCTGGCCTGGCTGGCGACGATGACGGGGCTCGGGTTGGGTGCCTGCCTGGCCGACGACATGGGCCTGGGAAAGACGATTCAGCTGATCGCCCTGCACCTGCACCGGCGGGAACTGGCGAGGGCGGCCCACGCGCAGCCGGCCCCGGGGCATCCGGGCGCGTTGCCCGACGAGGCCACCCGACCGGCGGCTGGCTCGCCGCCGACCGCCGAGCCTGTGTCGGCGGGCGGCGAGCTTGCGGCTCCCGGTGGCGAGGTGTTGCCCGCCGACGGCCGGCTTCCCGTCGACGTCGTGCTTCCCGCGGACGTCGGGCTTCCCGTTGATGGCCGGGTTCCCGTCGACGTCGGGCTTCCCGTTGATGGCCGGGTTCCCGTCGACGTCGGGCTTCCCGCCGATGGCCGGGTTCCCGCCGCCGCCGCCGCCGGCGGCGAGCGGCTGTCGGCCGGTGCCGGGTTCTCGGGCGGCGGCGAGCTCCGGTCCGCCGACCCCGCACCGGCGGGCGCCGAGCTCCCACCCACCGGCGGCGGCCCCACCCTCGTCCTCTGCCCCACGTCCCTCCTCGGCAACTGGGAGCGCGAGTTCGCCCGCTTCGCGCCGGACATCCCCGTCCGCCGGTTCCACGGCGGCGGTCGCCACCTCGACGACCTGGCCCCCGACGAGGTCGTCCTGGCCACCTACGGCGTGCTGCGCCGCGACCGCGAGACACTGTCCGAAGTGGACTGGGGACTGATCGCCGCGGACGAGGCCCAGCACGTCAAGAACCCGTTGTCGGCCACGGCGAAGGAACTGCGCAAGATCCCCGCGCAAGCCAAGGTCGCCCTCACCGGTACCCCGGTGGAGAACCGGCTCACCGAGCTCTGGTCCATTGTGGACTGGACGACGCCCGGCCTGCTCGGCCCGCTCGACCGCTTCCGCCGCACGGTGGCGCGGCCGATCGAGCGCGACCGCGACAAGGCGGTCACCGAGCGGCTGGCCGCCACCGTCCGGCCGTTCCTGCTGCGGCGGCGCAAGTCCGATCCGGACATCGCCCCGGAGCTGCCGCGCAAGACCGAGACCGACCGGTTCGTCCCGCTCACCGCCGAGCAGACCACGCTGTACGAAGCCGTGGTGCGGGAAAACCTCGCGGAAATCCGGGAAACGCAGGGCATCAAGCGGCGCGGGCAGGTGCTGCAGCTGCTCACCGAGCTCAAGCAGATCTGCAACCACCCCGCGCAATTCCTGAAGGAACCGCAGGGCGCGCTCACCGGGCGCTCCGGCAAGCTCGCGGCGTTCGAGGAACTGCTGGACGTGATCCTCGACGAGGGCGAAAGCGTGCTGGTGTTCAGCCAGTACGTCCAGCTCTGCCGGCTGCTCGAGCGGCGCCTCAAATACCGGGGCCTGCCCACCGAGCTGCTCTCGGGCGGGAGCTCGCCGGCGAAGCGGCAGGACATGGTCGACCGGTTCCAGGCCGGCGAAATCCCGGTGTTCCTGCTCTCGCTCAAGGCGGGCGGGGTCGGGCTCAACCTGACCCGGGCCACCCACGTGATCCACTACGACCGCTGGTGGAACCCGGCGGTGGAGGACCAGGCCACCGACCGCGCGTACCGGATCGGGCAGGACCGGCCCGTCCAGGTGCACCGCCTGATCGCCGAAGGCACCCTCGAGGAGCGGATCGCGCAGGTGCTCGAGAAGAAGCGCGGGCTCGCCGAGTCGATCGTCGGGGCGGGGGAGGACTGGATCACCGAACTGTCGGACGATGCGCTCGCGGACCTGGTCCGGCTCGGGAGCGGGTGATGCCACCGAGGCGGAACTTCGGTACGACGTGGTGGGGCCGGGCCTGGGTCGAGGCGCTGGAACAGCGCGCGAAGCTCGACCCGAACCGGCTGCCCCGCGGGCGGACGTACGCGCGGAAGGGCACGGTCAGCGAACTGCACGTCGGTACCGGGGCGGTGAGCGCCCGGGTGCGCGGCAGCCGGCCGCAGCCGTACAAGGTGACGATCACCATGCGCACGTTCACCGACGGCGAGTGGGACACGCTGCTGGGCGTGGTCGGCACCCAGCTCGGCCACGCGGCGGCGCTGCTCGACGGCGAGCTGCCGGGCGCGCTGACCGAGCAGGCGCGCGAAGCGGGCGTCGACCTGCTGCCGGGGCCGGGCGACCTGCGGCCGCGGTGCTCGTGCCCGGACTCGGCGAACCCGTGCAAGCACGTCGCCGCGGTGTACTACCTGGTCGCCGACGAGGTGGACCGCGACCCGTTCACGCTGTTCCTGCTGCGCGGGCGCCCGCGAGCGGACGTGCTGGCCGAGCTCCGGGCCCGCCGGTCGCCGGCGCGCGCGGAGAAACCGAAGCTCCCGAAACCCGTGGACGAGGGCCTGACACCCCGGGCGGCCTACGCGCGGCGGCCGCGCCCGATCCCGGCCCTGCCGCCACCACCGCGGGTGCCGGGGCCCCCGGCGGTCCTGGACCTCGACCCGCCCCCGTCCACGGGCTGGACGGCGGCGGCCCTGTCCGTCCTGGCGGCGGACGCGGCTTCCCTGGCCCGCGACCTGCTGGTCGGCGGAGCGACGGCGGCGGAGCTGACGTTCGAGGAAGACCTCACCCGCCGAGCGGCCGGACGCGCCGGCGCGGAAGTCACCAAGCTGGCCACGGCGGCGGGAGTGTCCCCACGCGACCTGGCCCGCTGGGCGGAGGCGTGGCGCGAAGCAGGCCGCGGCGGCTTGGCAGCGCTGCGGGAGAGCTGGCAGCCCGGCCCGGGCCCGCTCTCGGAGGCCGAGTCGGTCCTGGCCGACGCGGGCCTGCCGGGGAGGCCCCGGATCTGGCGCAACCGCCTGACCCGGGGAGAGCTTCAGCTGCGCTACGGCCGCGACGCGCGCTGGTACCGCTTCGTGCGCGCTGGAACGGAGTGGCGCCTCGACGGGCCACCGTCGGCGAGCCCGCTGGACCTCGCCTACTGACCGCCGGAAACCGCCCGTCCAGGCCACCGCCAGCGGCCTACTGGTGCTCGGCCTTCCAGGCGTTGTACGTGTGGTCCAGGAACCGCGCCACCCCGCGCACCACGTGCGCGCTCCGCACCGACGTGAACACGTCGAACGCGTGCTGCGCCCCCGCCAGCTCCGCGTACGCCACCGGCTGCCGGGACTTTTCCCGGAGCCGCGAGACGAACTCGCGGGCCTCGCGCACCGGGACCAGCGAGTCATCCCGGCCGTGGAGCACGAAGAACGGCGGTGCGTCCGAACTGATCCGGTCCAGCGGGGACGCCGCGACGTAGTCGTCCAGGTGCTTCACCGGGTCCCGGTCGGGCGCGAACACCCGGCGGGCGATCAGGCTCTCCAGCCGGTACTTGCTCGCCGGGGCCCCGGAAGTCGCCGCGAAGTCGTACACGCCGTAGTGCGGCACGCACGCCTGGACGCTCGTGTCCGCGTCCTCGAACTCCGGTTGCAACGCCGGGTCGTTCTGCGACAACGCCAGCAACGCCGACAGGTGGCCGCCCGCCGAACCGCCCGTCACCGCCACGAACCGGGGGTCGCCGCCGTACGAGGCGATCTGCGAACGGATCCACGCCAGCGACCGCTTCGCCGCGATGATGTGCGCCGGCCAACGATGCACCGGGGACAGGGGGTAGTTGATCGCGACGCACACCCAGCCGCGGCGGGCCAGGTAGCGCATCAGCGGCCGGCCCTGCTCCTCCTTGTTGCCGATCACCCACGCGCCCCCGTGGACCTGCAGCAGCACCGGCGCACCCGAAACCGGCTCCGCGGGGCGGTAGACGTCCAGCAGGAACCGCTTGCCGCCCGGGGCGTACGCGATGTTGCGGTCGACCCGCACGTCCGGTGCGCCCATCCGGAACGGCAGCGCCAGCTCGCCCCACGGCAGGCCCAGATCGGACCGGCCCAGCTCTTCCGCGTAGTCCTCGCCCAACGCCGACGTCAGGGCCTTTTCGATCTCGTCGCGTGCGCCGTGCCCGGTCCGGATCAGCGCGGCCAGCCCGGCAGCAGACGCGGCCGCCATCGCCAGCCCCGCCTTGGTGGACCGGTCACCGGCGCCGTGGCGCGCGACGTGCACGGCCGCGTCGGCCGCCGTCAACGCCAGGAACTGCGGCGCCAGCTCGGCGGTCAGCCACCCGGCGAAGAACACCGGGATCGTCGTGGACCGCGCCCGCAGCGGGCGGAGCGCGTTGGCGGCCAGACCGAGCTGGACCGCACGGCGGATCAGGAAATTCGGCTGCACCACCGTGATGGTACCGGCGAGTAGGGTGACGCGCCGCTCACCAGGAGTGGCTTACCCTGGCGTCATGCAGCGATTGAGCGGCCTCGACGCGAGCTTCCTCTACCTCGAGACGCCGTCGCAGGTCCTGCACGTCTGCGGACTGCTCGTCCTCGACGGCTCGACCGTCCCCGGCGGCTACACCTTCGCGAAGCTCGAAGAAAAGCTGGAAGAGCGCGTCCGCATGATCCCGGCGTTCCGCCGCAAACTGCACAATCCGCTCTGGAACCTCAGCCATCCCGTGTGGATCGAGGACGAGGACTTCGACCTCGACCACCACGTGCACCGCATCGGTGTGCCGGCCCCCGGCGACCGCGCCGAGCTGGCCGGGCTGTGCGCGCACATCGCCGGAAAGCAGCTCGACCGCGCGCGCCCGCTGTGGCAGCTGTACGTCATCGAAGGCCTGGCCGACGGTCAGCTCGCCGTGCTGCTCAAGATGCACCACGCGAGCGTCGACGGGGTGAGCGGCGCCAGTCTGATCACCTACCTGGCCGGGCTCGAGCCCGACGGGCCGATGCCGGAGATCGAGGAGCGCGCGAACGCCGGGATGCCGTCGCCGCTGGACCTGCTCCGCTCCGGGGTCGAGAACGTCGTGAGACGCCCCGCCGAGGTCGCCCGGCTGCTGCCGGACCTGCTGGGGCTGGCGCCGCGGTGGCTCGGCCGGGCGTTGCGCGGCCAGGGGATGCCGGTCCCGTTCACCGCACCGAGGACGTCGCTGAACGGCACGATCACCGGGCATCGCAGCGTCGCCTTCGTCCAGCTCGACCTCGCCGAGATCAAGGAGGTCAAGAACGCCTTCGCGGTCACGGTGAACGACGTCGTGCTCGCGCTGGTCGCCGGCGCGCTGCGGGAGTTCCTGGCCGCGCGGGGCGAGCTGCCGGAGGACCCGCTGGTGGCGACCGTCCCGGTCTCGGTGCACGACCGGAGCGAACGCGACCACGGCAGCAACAAGGTTTCGGCGTTCTTCGCCTCCCTGCCGACGCACCTGGCCGACCCGGCCGCGCGGGTGTTCTTCCTCGCCGAGGCCAACCGGCGGTCGAAGGACCACCACCACGACATCGACGCCGACATGCTGCAGGACTGGGCGCAGTTCTCGGCCGCGACGGCGTTCGGGCTCGCTGTGCGGGCGTACTCGGCGCTGCGCCTGGCCGAGAAGCACCCGGTGGTGCACAACCTGGTCGTCTCCAACGTCGCCGGGCCGCCGATGCCGCTGTACCTGCTCGGTGCGCGGATCACCGGCTTCTACCCGCTCGGCCCGGTCTTCCACGGCGCCGGGCTGAACGTCACGGTGCTGTCCAACGCGGGCAAGGTGCACGTGGGCCTGCTCGGCGCGCGGGAACTGGTCGAGGACCTGTGGCCGCTGGCCGACGCGCTCCCGGACGCCCTTTCCGAGCTGCTGAAGGCCGCGCCTAGCGGGGGCTGAGCACGACGACCGGGATCTCCCGCTCGGTCCACGCCTGGTACTTCGCGAAGTCCGCGTACAGCTCGACCAGCCGCGGCCAGAGCTCGGCGCGTTCTTCCGGCCCGGCGACCCTCGCCGTGACCGGGACGCCGCGCCGGCCCTTGAGGTGGATGCGGGTTTCGGGGTGCGCCAGCAGGTTGCGGTACCACTGGGGGTGCCGGGGCAGGCCGCCTTGGGAGCCGACGATGACGACGTCCGCACCGGACCGCAGGTACAGCAGCGGGGTGGTGAACAGCCGCCCGGACTTGCGGCCGCGGTGTTCCAGCAGCAGCGTCGGCACCGGCTTGCGGAACCCCGCCCCGATCCGCCACGTGCTGCCGACGCGGCCGCCGGTCAGCCGGAAGACCGCCACCTGCGCCTTCGCCGCGTACTTCATGACCTTCGCCGTCACCGGCGAGTCCAGGCCGCCGGGCTTCTGCTCGGGCAGGCTGAAGCGTCCCATCAGGAAGTTCCTTCCTCGGCGGGAGTGGGCGCCATGCCGTGCCTCCGCAGGGGTTGCCGTGCCGTCCGGTTCCGGTTAAGACTAGAACATGTTTCAGTATTGCGTCGAGCCGGAGGTCGGGCGTGGACTTCACCCTTGACGACACGCAGAGCGAAATCGCCGCTCTCACGGCGAAAGTGCTCGGTGCCGGCGATGACCCGTGGCGCGCCCTCGCCGGAGCGGGCCTGCTGGCGCTCGCGCTGCCGCCGGACCTGGAGGGCGACGGCTTGGGCGTCGCCGAGGTCGCGCAGGTCCTGACCGAGGTCGGCCGGGCCGCCGCGCCGGTTCCCGCCTACGCCGTGCTGGCCCTGGGTGTCCTGCCGGTCGAGACGCTCGGCACGCCCGCACAGCGCGCGCACCTCCTGCCGCCGGTCGCGGCCGGGGAGGCGCTGCTCACCGCGGCCCTGCACGAGCAATCCGCGCCGCTGACCGCCGCACCCGCCGCGACCGCCCGGGCCGCCGACGGCAGGTGGCTGCTCGACGGCGTGAAGACGGCGGTCCCGTACGCCGCCGAAGCCACCCGGATCCTGACGCCGGTGTCCACTCCGCACGGCACCGCGGTGTTCCTGGTCGACCCGCACGCCGACGGTGTCACGCTCGTCCCGGCCCCCACCTCCTCCGGGACGCCGGAATGCACCGTGCGGCTGGACGGCGTCGCCGTCGAGGAGGCCGACGGCCTGGCCGGCCGGGACGCCGTCGCGGTCCTGCGCCGGTTCGCGCTGGCCGGCGCCCTGGCGCTGGGGGACGGGCTCCTGGCCGGCGCGCTCGCGCTGACGGTGAAGCACGTGGGCGAGCGCACCCAGTTCGGCCGGCCGCTGGCGGCGTTCCAGGCGGTGGCGGGGCAGATCGCCGACGTCTACGTGGCCGCGCGGACCGTGCACCTCGCCGTGACGTCCGCGGTGTGGCGGCTGGCTTCCGGGCTCGACGCGGACGCCGAACTGGACGTCGCCGCCTACTGGTTCGCCTCGCGGGCACCGGAAGCGCTGGCGACCTGCCACCACCTGCACGGCGGCGTCGGCGTCGACGAAACCTACCCGCTGCACCGGTATTCGTCGGCGGTCAAGGATCTCGGCCGGGCGCTCGGCGGCGCCGCGCACCGGCTCGGCAGGCTGGGCGAACGAGTGGCTGGGCGAACGAGTGGCGGGGTGAGCGGATGCACGTCGAACTGACCGCGGCGCAACAGGAACTGCGCGCCGAGCTGCGCGCGTACTTCGCCGGGCTGATCAGCCCCGAAGAACGCCGGGCCATGCGGCGCGAGCGGCACGGGCCGGTGTTCCGCGAAATCGTCCGCCGGATGGGCCGCGACGGCCGGCTCGGCGTCGGCTGGCCTGCCGAATACGGCGGTCAGGGGTTCGGCGGGATCGAACAGCACCTGTTCGTCGACGAGGCCGCGCGCGCCGACGTCCAGCTGCCGTCGGTGACGCTGCAGACCGTCGGGCCGACACTGCAGGAATTCGGCACCGACGAGCAGAAGTCCTTCTTCCTGCCCCGGATCCTGGCGGGCGAGATCCATTTCGCCATCGGGTACACCGAACCGGAAGCGGGCACCGACCTCGCGTCGCTGCGGACGACGGCGGTCCGCGACGGCGACGAGTACGTCGTCAACGGCCAGAAGACCTTCACCACCGGCGGGCACGACGCCGACTACATCTGGCTGGCCGTGCGGACGGCGCCGGACGCGCCCAAGCACAAGGGCATCTCGATCCTCATCGTCGACACGAGCGACCCCGGCTACTCGTGGACGCCGATCATCACCTGCGACGGTGCCCACCACGTCAACGCAACGTACTATTCGGACGTTCGCGTTCCGGTGAACCGCTTGGTGGGCCAGGAAAACGCGGGCTGGCGGCTGATCACCACGCAGCTCAACCACGAGCGCGTCATGCTCGGCCCCGCCGGGCGCATCGGCGGGCTGTACGACCGCGTGCGCGCCTGGGCCGCCGCGCACGGCCTGCTGGATCTCGCCGACGTGCGGGCGGTGCTCGCCGAGGCGCTGGCCGTGACGCGGGTGAACGAGCTGCTGAACTGGCAGGTCGCGGTGTCTTCGGCGAGCGCGCCGGTGGGCGTCGCGGACGCGTCGGCGACCAAGGTGTTCAGCTCGGAGGCCATCCAGCGGATCGGCCGGAACCTGGAAGAGCTCGTCGCGCGCCACGGTGACCCGGCCGATCCGGACACCGCCGAGCTGGCCGCATGGCTGGACGTCTCGGCGAAGCGCAACATCGTGCTGACGTTCGGCGGCGGGGTCAGCGAAATCCAACGGGAGCTGATCGCGTCGATCGGCCTGGGCCTGCCGAGGGTGCCGCGATGAACATCCGGGAAGCCGCCGAAGAGATCGCCGTCCGGGGGAAGTCCTCGCCGCGTCCGGCGCGCGACCCCGTCAACCAGGCGATGATCAACAACTGGGTGGAGGCGATCGGCGACGCCAATCCGGCGTACACCGATCCGGAGTACGCCGCGTCGAGCGTCCACCGGGGATTGGTCGCGCCGCCCGCGATGGCGCAGGTGTGGACGATGAACGGCCTGCACGGCACCCGGGCGGACGACGACCCGCTCGGCGCGATGATGGCCGTGCTCGACGAGGCCGGCTTCACGTCCGTGGTGGCCACGAACTCCGAGCAGACCTACCACCGGTACCTGCGGCCGGGGGAGCACGTCGCCGCGACGACCGAGCTGGAGAGCGTCATCGGCCCGAAGAAGACCGCGCTGGGCGAAGGCTGGTTCGTCACGACGCGGACGACCTGGTCCGTCGGGGCCGAAGCCGTGGCGGAGATGGTGTTCCGGGTGCTGAAGTTCCGCCCGCCCGCGCCGAAGCCGCCGCCGGCGCCGGTGCTCCGGCCGGTGATCAGCCGGGACACCGAGTTCTTCTGGGAAGGCCTGAAGGAAGGCGAGCTGCGGATCCAGCGCTGGGGCGAGACCCTGCGCCATCCGCCCGGGCCGATGCCGCCGGACGGTTCGCTGGACACGAAGCCGGACTACGTCGTGGCGAGCGGCCGCGGGACGGTGTACTCCTACGTCGTGCACCACCACCCGCCCGTGCCCGGCAAGGAGCTCCCGTTCGTCGTGGCCCTGGTGGAGCTGGAGGAGGGGGTCCGGGTGATGGCCGAACTCCTGGACGCCGCGCCGGAGGAGGTCCACATCGGACTCCCCGTGCTGGCCGCGTTCGTCCGGGTCGACGACGACTTGACCCTCCCCGCGTGGAAGGTGGCGCGATGACCGTCCCCGAAGGCACCGAACTGCCGCCGCTGACGATCGAGGCGACGCCGACGTTCGTGGTCAGCACGGCGCTGGCCACCCGCGACTTCCAGGACGTGCACCACGACCGCGACGCGGCCGTCGAGCGCGGCTCGAAGGACATCTTCCTCAACATCCTCACCGACACGGGCCTGGTCCAGCGGTTCGTTTCGGAGTGGGCCGGCCCCGAGGCGCTGATCCGGTCGATCAAGATCCGGCTCGGAGTGCCCTGCTACGCCTACGACACCCTGACGTTCAGCGGTCGCGTCGTCTCGGCCGACGGCAACGACGTCGTCGTGTCGGTGTCCGGGGTGGACTCGCTCGGCGAGCACGTCGCCGGGACCGTTGAGGTGACGTTGCCGTGACACTTTCGGGTCAGGCGGCCATCGCCGGGATCGGCGCGACGGAGTTCTCGAAGGATTCGGGGCGCAGCGAGCTGCGGCTGGCGGCGGAATGCATCTCCCACGCCTTGGCGGACGCCGGGCTGAAGCCGTCCGATGTGGACGGTTTGGTGTCGTTCACCATGGACGGCAACGCCGAAATCGCGGTGGCCCGGGAATTGGGGATCCCCGAACTGAAATTCTTCAGCCGCATCCACTACGGCGGTGGCGCCGCGGCGGCGACCGTGCAGCAGGCCGCGATGGCGGTGGCGACCGGCGTCGCGGACGTCGTCGTCGCCTACCGGGCGTTCAACGAACGGTCCGGGCACCGCTTCGGGCAGGTGTCGTCCGCGGCGGCCGGGCAGGTCAACTCGTCCGGGGTGGACAACGCGTTCCACTACCCGATGGGCATCGCGACCCCGGCGGCGACGGTCGCCATGGTGGCACAGCGTTATTTGCACGACTACGGCGCGACGAGCGAGGACTTCGGGCGCGTCGCGGTGGTCGGCCGCAAGCACGCGGCCACCAACCCGAACGCGTGGTTCCACGGGCGGCCGATCACCCTCGAGGAGCACCAGGCGTCGCGCTGGGTGGCCGAGCCGCTGCACCTGCTCGACTGCTGCCAGGAAAGCGACGGCGGGGTCGCGCTGGTCGTCACCAGCCTGGCGCGGGCGCGCGACCTGGCCCACCCACCGGCGGTGATCGCGGCGGCGGCGCAGGGCAGCGGGCCGGACCAGTACGTGATGACCAGCTACTACCGCGACGACCTGGCGGCGCTGCCGGAGATGGGGGTCGTGGGACGGCAGCTGTGGGACCGGTCCGGCCTCGGACCGTCCGATGTGGACGTCGCGGTGCTCTACGACCACTTCACGCCGTACGTGCTGATGCAGCTGGAGGAACTGGGCTTCTGCGGGCGCGGCGAGGCGAAGGACTTCATCGCCGGCGGGGCGCTGGAACTCGACGGCGCGTTGCCGCTCAACCCGCACGGCGGCCAGCTCGGCGAGGCGTACATCCACGGCATGAACGGCATCGCGGAGGGCGTCCGCCAGGTCCGCGGCACCGCGGTCAACCAGGTCGCGGGGGCGGCCCGGGTGCTGGTCACCGCGGGCACCGGGGTGCCGACGAGCGGGCTCATCCTGACGGGTGAGGCCGCATCACCTCATTGACGGCTGGTGCGCGACCGGCGTGGATGTCACGGTGGAGACACCATCCACGACGGAGAGTGAGGCCGCTGCGCGATGCTGGTCGACTGGGCGCTCACCGCGGTGTTCGCGGCGCTGGCGCTGCCGTGCGTGCTGCGGCTCGCCCGCCTCGACTACGCGCGGCTGGGACCCGCGGTCCGCCACGGCGACCTGGCCGAGCTGCTGCTGGTGGTCGCGATGGTGGCGATGCTGTCACCGGTCGGCGGCCCGATCCCGGCGGCGGGCTGGCAGGCGGTGCTGGCGCTGACGGCGGGCTGGTTCGCGGTGGCCTGGTGGCGGCGCGGGCCGGGCTGCGCGCACCACGCGCTCGCGGCGGCGGCGATGTTCTACATGGTCACGGCGATGCCGCACGGCGGCGTGGACCACGGGCCGTGGCTGACGATGTCCACCATGGATTCACGGTTGGCGTTGCCACTGGTCGCGGTCGCGGCCGCGGGGTACTTCGTGGTGGACGCGGCGTGGACCGGGGTGGTCGCGGTCCGCGGGTCGGCGGTGACCGCGGCCCGCCCCGGGCACGCTTCTCGCGCGGTGTGCCGCGCAGTCATGGGCGCGGGAATGGGGTACCTGCTGCTGGCCTCGGCCCTGTGACCCCGTCACCTCCGCCGCCCCTCCCGCAAGTGCGTGCCCGAGACGTACTTGACCGCGCTGGACGCGCTGGGGATCCGGCCGGGTGAGCCGTTGCTGATCCACGGCGGCACCTCCTCGGTGAGTGAGCCCTCAGCCGGTGACGCGGCGGACCTCGCCCGGGGCGAGGAGCGAAGCCCCTGGGAGCGAAGCCGTCGGCAGGGAAGCCGCCGGGTGGTCCGCCGTCCACTGGGTCGCCGCCGCGATGTCGTTCTTCAGTGCCGTGATCAGGTCCTCCGCCGAGGAGTACTTCTGCTGCTCCCGCAGGTGCGCTCCCAGCCACACCACCAGCGTCTCGCCGTACAGGTCGCCGCTGAAGTCCAGGAGGTGGGCCTCCAGCAGCCGGTACCCGTCCGCGCCGTAGTACGTGGGCCGCCGGCCGACCGAGATCGCCGCCGGGAGGTGCGTTCCGTCGGACCTGCGGACCCAGCCGGCCCACACTCCGTCGCCGACCGAGCCGGACTGGTCACTCAGCGCGATGTTCGCCGTGGGGAAGCCGAGCTCCCGGCCGCGCTGGTCACCTGATTCGACCGTGCCCCGCACCACGAAGTATTCCGGCATCGTCTTCCGTCCTCCCGAGGTCTCCCCACCACGGTAGCGGGCGGCCGCCGGCCCGATCAGATCGTGGACACCAGCACCGTGTCCGCCAGCACCGGCGCGTCGTCCCGCTCGGCCGCCGACGTCGTCACCAGCAGCCGGCCGTCCTCGCGCCAGACCCGGATCCGGAGCGTCTCGCCGGGGAACACCACCCCGGCGAACTTCGTCGCGAACGACGCCACCCGGGACGGGTCGCCGTCCAAGAACTCGTTCACCAGCACCCGCGCCACGATCCCGTACGTGCACAGCCCGTGCAGGATCGGCCGCTCGAACCCGGCCGCCCGGGCGAACGCCGGGTCCGCGTGCAGCGGGTTCCGGTCGCCGCACAGCCGGTACAGCAGTGCCTGCTGCGGCAGCGTCGGCGTCTCCACGACGAAGTCCGGCGCGCGCGACGGCCAGTCGATCCGGTCCGAAGGCCCGCGGGAACCGCCGAAACCGCCTTCGCCGCGGGCGAAGATGCTCGACCGGGCCGTCCACAACGGACTCCCGTCGGAGGAGGTGACGGCGACCTCCTGGACGACCACGGCCGCCTTCCCCTTGTCGAAGACGTCGGCGATCCGCGACCGCGCCACCGCCTTCCCCGAGGTGGGGATCGGGCGGTGCAGGGTGATCTCCTGCTTGCCGTGCAGCACCTTCGCCAGGTCGATCTCCACCCCGGGGAACGACACCGCCGGCGGGTCGAACACACGCAGGTTCGCCGCCACCGTCGCGAACGTCGGCAGCACCACCAGGTCCTGCTCGTAGGTGTACCGCAGCTCGTCCGGCCCCGCGCCGAGCGCCAGGTGGTAGAGCAGCACGTCCGACGACGTCCAGGCGAAGCTCACCTCGCCGATCTCGGCGCCGATGGCGACCGCGGGGTCGATGGGCACGCAGGGCTCCTATTCGTAGCTGATCGAGACGTCGTCGGTGACCGGCAGCGACTGGCAGGCCAGCACGATGCCGTCCGCCATGTCCTCGGCGTCGAGGACCTCGTTGTGCAGCATCTTCACCTCGCCCGACACGACCCGGCACGCGCACGCGCTGCATTGTCCCGCGCGGCACGAGTACGGCGCGTCCATGCCCGCCTCCAGCAGCCGGTCGAGGAGTTTCCGCTGCCGCGGCCAGGTCAGCTCCCGCGTCCGGCCGTCCAGCTCCACGGTGAGCGACACCGGGGCCTCGCCCGAAGGCTCTTCCTCGACGACCTCGGCGACGACGTCCTCGAACGGGTTCCCCGACAGCGACGTGAACTTCTCGACGTGCACCCGGTTCCGCGGCACCCCGAGCTGTCCGAGCGCCTCCTTGGCCGCCGCCATGAACGGCGCCGGACCACACAGGAACGCCTCGAACGACGTGTACGCCGAAGCCAGCCCGCGCAGCTGCGAGACGTCGGGGAGCCCTTGGACGCTCTCCAGCCAATGGACGACGACCAAGCGTTCGCCGTAGCGCTTCGCCAGCGAAGCCAGCTCGCCCGCGAAGATCACCGAGCGCTCGTCGCGGTTCGCGTAGACCAGCACGACCCGGCCGGAACCCTGCTCCAAGGCCGTCTTGAGGATCGCCATCACCGGCGTGATGCCGCTGCCGCCGGCGAACAGCAGGAAGTCCTCGTCGACCGACGCCGGGCAGAACACCCCCGACGGCGCCAGCACGTCCAGCGTCATCCCCGGCCGCAGCGAGTCGCAGATCCAGCTGGACCCGTAGCCGCCGTCGGTCCGCTTGACCGTCACCTGCACGCGGTTCTCGTGCGGCGCGCTCGACAGCGAGTAGCACCGCGCCACCGAACCGGTCCGGTCACTGGGGATGCGCAGGGTCAGGAACTGCCCGGCCGCGTACTCGAACGCCGCTGCGTGTTCGGCGGGGATCTCGAAGACCACCGACCGTGCGTCCGGCGTCTCGACGACGACGTCGGCGACGGTCAGCGTGTAGAACCGGTCAGCCATCGGCCACCGCCAGCGTGCCTTCGCGCACCGCGTCGGAGATGCTGCCGGCCAGCTTCGGGCAGGTGTCGAGCAACGCCGTCGGGCCGTCCGCGTCCGCGAACACCGGGCAGGTTTCCGCCGGTGCCGTCGTCCACTGGATGCTCGTGTGCTGGATGCTGTTCTTCTTCACCAGCACGCACGTCCCGCAGCTGCGGCACTCGTGCGGCCGCAGCCCGCCGGACAGGAACTCGGTCCGTTCGGCGGTGGTCACACTTCCGCCTCGGTCTTCTGCCGCGCCAGGTTCTCGGCGACCTCCGCCGACCACGCCTCGTTCGCCTTCGCAGTGTCCACTTCGAACTCGAACCGCCGGGTCATGTCCTCGGTGACGTCGGCGGCGTCGACGTAGAACTGCTGGTACCACCGGCGGAGCTGGTAGACCGGGCCGTCCTCTTCGCACAGCAGCGGGTTGTCGATCTGGGTCTTGTGCTTCCAGATCTCCACGTCCTGCAGGAACCCGGCGCCGATGCCGCGGGCCAGCTTCGCCGCGATCTTGTCCGCGTGCTCGTCCGAAATCCCCGGCACCTTCTTGACCTTCATGCCGTACTGCAGCACGAACGACGTCGGCGTGACGGGGTAGTGGCAGTTGATGAGCACGCTTTCGATCTCGTAGCCCTGGAACGAGTTGACCAGTTTGTTGATCATGTACGACGGCCCGAAGTAGGACGCCTCCGACCGAAGCAGGTTCTCCTCGCCGCCGTAGTTCGAGGCCATGCCCATGTCCGGGCGGCCCTTGGTGTTGAGGTACTGCGTGGCGATGTGGCCTTCGAACACGTTCTTGAAGTACGTCGGGTAGGCATAGTGAATATAGAAAAAATGCGCCATGTCCACGACGTTGTCGATGATCTCCCGGCAGTTCGAGCCCTCGATGAAGATCGAGTCCCACGTCCAGCTGCTCCACTCGGGGCTGTCGGCGGCCTCGATCCGCGGGATCGCCAGCTCGTCGGCCGGCGGGTTGCCCTCCGGGTCGTGCCACACGAGCAGCTGGCCGTTCTGCTCGGCCGACGTCCACGACCGCGTCCGCGCGCGCAGCGGAACCCGCTTGGCGTAGGGGATCGAGACGCACTTGCCCTTGCCGTTCCAGCGCCAGTCGTGGAACGGGCAGGCCACTTCGTCGCCCTTGATCGTCCCTTGGGTGAGGTCGCCGCCCATGTGCCGGCAGTAGCCGTCGAGCACGTGGAGCTCGCCGCGGGTGTCGGCGAACACCACCAGCTTCGTGCCGAACGCGGTGATGGCGTGTGGTTTCCCGTCGCGGAAGTGCTGCGCCAGGCCCAGGCAGTGCCAGCCGCGGGCGAACCGGGTCGGTGGCTCACCGGCGTGGATGGTGCGTACCGAATCCTGCGTCATCGCTGCCCTCCCGTGGTCCCCTGATCTTCGTGCGCCAGCCGCGTCGCCGCAAGGTAGCCGAACACCATGGCGGGCCCGATGGTCGCGCCCGGCCCGGCGTACGTCCGGCCCATCACGGCCGCGCTGGCGTTGCCCGCGGCGTACAGGCCCGGCACGGCCGAGCCGTCCTCGCGCAGCACCTGCGCGTGTTCGTCGGTGCGCAGCCCGCCTTTGGTGCCCAGGTCGCCCGGCACGATCTTCACCGCGTAGAACGGCGCCTTGTCGAGCGGGCCGAGGCTGGGGTTGGGTTTGTTGCGCGGGTCGCCGTAGTAGTGGTCGTAGTGGCTGACCCCGCGGTGGAAGTCCTCGTCGACGCCCCGGCGCGCGAAGCCGTTGAAGCGCTCGACGGTCGCGGAGAGCGCGTCGGCCGGGACGTCGATCTTCGCCGCCAGCCCGGCCAGTGACGACGACTTCGCGGCGATCCCGGCCTTGAACCAGCGGCCGGGCAGCGGCTGGCGCGGCCCGATGCCGGTGAACATGTACCGGTCCTTGTAGCACTGGTCGAACACCAGCCACGTCGGGATGTGTTCGCCCGGCCCGTCTCCGGTGCCGTACATCGCGTGCACGGCCTCGACGTAGGGCGCCGACTCGTTGACGAACCGCTCGCCGTGGGCGTCGACCATGATGCAGCGCGGCCGTGACCGTTCGGCCAGTGCGAACCACGGGCCGCCGGTGAGCGGCAGCGACGGCCCCCACCAGGCGTCGTCCATCAGGTCGAGCGCCGCGCCCAGCTTGAGGCCGGCGGTGATGCCGTCGCCGGTGTTGGCGGCCGCGCCGACGGTCCAGTCGATGCCGATCGGCGCGCGCTGGTACTTCTCGCGCATCTCGAGGTTCCGCTCGAACCCGCCGCTGGCGAGGATGACGCCGCGCCGCGCCGCGACGACACCGCTGTCGGTGACCACGCCGGTGACGCGGTCCCCTTCGACCTGGAGGTCCACGAGAGCGGTGTTCAGCCGGACTTCGACCCCGGCCCGGGCGAGCCCGACCCGCAGGCCGGCCGCAAGCGCTTGCCCCATGCTCAGCAGCCGCTGCCCGCGCACCCGGCCGAGCAGCCACTGCCCGCCCAGCGACAGCAGCCGGAGGGCGCCGCGCGGGTGCCGCGCCAGCAGGCTCAGCCAGCGGTAGTCCGCCTGGGTGATCGGCACGCCGAGCGGGGGCGCGCTGTAGGGCGGTTCGAGGTGGGTCAGTTCGGGCCCGAGCAGCTTGCCGTCGAGGGCGACCGGCTCGACCGACCGGCCGCCGGGGCGCCCGCCGGGGGCTTCGGGGTGGTAGTCGCTGTAGTCGCGGACCCAGCGGAACTTCAGCGGCGTGTGGTCGCAGACGAACCGCAGCACTTCGGGGCCGTGCGCGAGGAACGTGTCGCGCCGGACGGCGGGGACGACGTCGCCGACGATCGAGGCCAGGTACTCGCGCGCCCGCTCGGGCGGCTCGTCGATCCCGGCGGCGCGCAGCGCGTGGTTGCCGGGCAGCCAGACGCCACCGCCGGAGCGCGCGGTCGAGCCGCCGAAGCAGGCCGCCTTCTCCAGGACCACCACACTCAGGCCGTGGTGGGCCGCGGCCAGCGCGGCGGTCATCCCGGCGGCGCCGCTGCCGGCCACGACGACGTCGAACTGCTCCGTCATGCCACCTCACTGTGTCGATGGTTACCGCTCCGGCCGGCAGCCACGGCGGAACGGCTGCCGGCGAGTGGGTCGGCGCCGGTCCGTGTCCGCCTGCTTTTCGGTCGGATCGGTAACGTGTTCCATGGAACGAGTATCCAGTTGGGAGCCGTTTCCGTCACCATAGACGAGAACGTGTTCCAGTTCTAGGGTGGTGGCCATGGACGAACTCGTCGCGGACGTGGTGATCGTGGGGTTCGGGGCGGCGGGCGCCTGTGCCGCCCTCGAAGCGGCCGACGCGGGCGCCGACGTGGTCATCGTCGAGCGCTTCGCCGGGGGTGGGGCCAGCGCGGTCAGCGGTGGCGTGGTCTACGCCGGCGGCGGGACGACGCAGCAGCTCGACGCGGGCGTCGACGACTCCGTCGACGCGATGTACGCCTACCTGCGGCTGGAAACCGGGGACGTCGTTTCGGAACCGACGCTGCGGCGGTTCTGCGAGGGCAGCCGCGAGATGATCACCTGGCTGGAGGGCAACGGCGTGCCGTTCGAAGGCAGCCTCTGCCCGCACAAGACGTCGTACCCGAGCGACCGGCACTACCTCTACTACTCCGGCAGCGAGGCCGCCGGCGGGTTCCGCGACGCGGCGAAACCGGCTCCGCGCGGCCACCGCGTCAAGGGCCCCGGGACCTCGGGGAAGATGCTGATGGCGCGGCTCAAGGCGGCCGTGCGGGCCCGGGGCATCCGGGTGCTGACGCAGACGACCGCCCGGACCCTGATCCGCGACGACGCGGGCCGCGTCACCGGCCTGGTCGCCGACACCTTGGGCGACGCGCCGACGGGGGTGCGGGCGCGACACCAGCGCTTCGCGCAGTACGCCGCGAAGCCCGGGATCTACGTGCCGTCGCTGCGCAAGTCGCTGCACCGCCGGGTCGAGCGCTTCGAACGCGCGCATGGCCGTGAGCTGCGGATTTCCGCCCGGCGCGGGGTCGTGCTCGCGGCGGGCGGGTTCATCGCCAACCGCGAAATGGTGCGGGAGCACGCGCCGGCCTACCGCGGCGGGCTCGCGCTCGGCACGTCCGCCGACGACGGCTCGGGCATCCGGCTCGGCGTCGAAGCCGGCGGGGCGACCGGCGAGCTCGGCCGGATCTCCGCCTGGCGGTTCGTCACCCCGCCCAGCGCGTTCCTCGGCGGAATCATCGTCGATGCCGGCGGGCGGCGGGTCATCGACGAGTCCCGCTACGGCGCCGCTGTCGGCGAGAAGCTCATCGAGGACCACGGGAGCAAGGGCTGGCTGCTCGTCGACGCGCCGATCGTGGCCCGGGCGCGCCGGGACGGCCGGGCGCAAAGCCAGTGGTTCCAGTGGCTTCAGCTGCGCTACCTGCTGCAGCGCGGCCGGGTCACCGGGACGACGGTCGAGGAAGTGGCCCGCAAGGCCGGCGTCGACCCCCAAGGCCTGCGCGCGAGCGTCGAGGCCTACCACGGCGCCGAAGACCCGGCCGGCAAGCCCGACGAGTTCCGGCGGCGGCTGGAAACCCCGCCGTATTCGCTCATCGACATCTCGGTGCGGCCGAACCTCGGCTACCCGACCCCGATGCTCACCCTCGGCGGCCTGGTCGTCGACGAGGGGACCGGCGCGGTGCGCAGCACGGCCGGGGAGCCGATCCCGGGGCTGTACGCCGCCGGCCGCACCGCCGTGGGAATCTGTTCCAGGTCGTACGTGAGCGGTCTCTCGCTGGCCGACTGCGTGTTTTCCGGCCGCAGAGCGGGGATCAACAGTGCCTTGGCGCAGGGCGTTCTCGACAAAAACGAGAACGTGTTCTAGTCTCTGGAGGGAGTGAACAAAGAGAGGAATTGCGCATGAGCGAGCAGGTGATCGCCGGGGTCCGGGACCTCCTGCCGGTCCTGCGGGAGCGGGCCCAGGACACCGAGGACGCGCGGCGCGTTCCCGAGGAGTCCGTCAAGGCCCTGCAGGAGACCGGGTTCTTCAAGCTGCTGCAGCCGAAGCTCCACGGGGGCTTCGAAACCGACCCGGTGAGTTTCTACACCGCCGTCAAGCTGATCGCGAGCGCGTGCGGGTCCACCGGCTGGGTCGCCTCCATCCTCGGCGTCCACCCGTGGCACGTGGCGTTGTTCGACGCGCAGGCGCAGCAGGAGGTCTGGGGCGCGGACCAGGACGTGCGGATCTCCTCGTCGTACGCGCCGATGGGCAAGGCCGAAGTGGTCGAGGGCGGCTACCGGCTGTCGGGCCGGTGGAGCTTTTCCTCCGGCTGCGACCACTGCACGTGGGTGCTGCTCGGCGGACCGGCGTTCAAGGACGGCAAGCCGGTCGACTTCTGCACCTACCTGCTGCCGATCGCCGATTACGCGGTCGTGGACGTCTGGGACACGATCGGCCTGCGCGGCACCGGCTCGAACGACATCGTCGTCGAGGACGTCTTCATCCCCCAGCACCGGGCGCTGAGCTTCATCGCGACGTCGAAGTGCAAGGTCCCGGGCCAGGCCGTCAACCCCGGCCCGCTGTACCGGCTCCCGTACGGTTCGGTGCACCCGACCACGATCACGGCGCCGATCATCGGCATGGCGCAGGGCGCCTACGACGCCCACGTGGAGCACCAGGGCAAGCGGGTGCGGGCCGCGTACGCCGGTGAACAGTCCAAAGAAGACCCCTTCGCCAAGGTGCGGATCGCCGAGGCAGCCAGCGAAATCGACGCCGCGTGGCTGCAGCTGACTCGCAACATCGACGAGCTGTACGAACTCGCCAAGCGCGAGGAGCGGCTGCCCGTGGACCTGCGGCTGCGCGTCCGGCGCGACCAGGTGCGCGGCACCGAACGCGCCATCTCCGCGATCGACCGGCTCTTCGAGAACTCCGGCGGCCGCGCGATCCAGCGCGGCACCCCGATCCAGCGCTTCTGGCGCGACGCGCACGCCGGCCGCGTCCACGCGGCCAACGACGCCGAGCGCGCCTACGTCATGTTCGGCACCGGCGCCTTCGGGCTCCCCGTCGAGAACGCGATGTACTGATGGCTGCGCCTGAGGGCAAGTACGTCCAGGCCGGCAGTCTCAAGCTGCACTACCACGAAGCCGGCGCCGAACACGCCGAAACGGTGATCCTGCTGCACGGCGGCGGGCCCGGCGCGTCGGCGTGGAGCAACTTCGGGCGCAACCTGCCGGAGTTCGCCAAGCACTACCGGACGATCGCGGTGGACCAGCCCGGCTTCGGGCGCTCCGACAAGCCGACCGAGCACCCGCAGTACTTCCGGCACAGCGCCGATGCCGTCGTCGGCCTGATGGACGCCCTGGGCATCGAGCGCGCCCACTTCGTCGGCAATTCGCTCGGCGGCGGGGCCGCGGTGCGGCTCGCCCTGAACCACGGCAAGCGGGCCGGGCGGCTGGTGCTGATGGGGCCGGGCGGGCTGAGCGTCAACGTCTTCGCGCCCGACCCGACCGAGGGCGTCAAGAATCTCGGCAAGTTCGGCGCTCAGCCGAGCCGCGAGCGGATGGCGGCGTTCCTCCGGATCATGGTCCACGACCAGGCGCTGGTCACCGACGAGCTGATCGACGAGCGCTTCGCCGCCGCGAACACCCCGGAGTCCCTGGCCGCGATGCGCGCGATGGGGAAGTCCTTCGCGCAGCCCGGCACCTACGAAGAAGGCATGCTCTGGCGCGAAGCCCACCGCCTGCGCCAGCGCGTGCTCCTGATCTGGGGGCGCGAGGACCGCGTCAACCCCCTGGACGGCGCGCTTCTGGCGCTGAAGATGATTCCGCGCGCGCAGCTGCACGTGTTCGGCGGCTGCGGGCACTGGGCCCAGCTGGAGAAGTTCGACGAGTTCAACCGGCTGGCCCTCGACTTCCTCGGGAGTTCCTGATGGGCATCCGGTCACTGGGCTACCTCCGCATCGAAGCCACCGACATGGCGGCCTGGCGCGAGTACGGGCTCAAGGTGCTCGGCATGGTCGAAGGCAAGGGTGAAAACCCCGACGCGCTTTACCTGCGCATGGACGACTTCCCGGCGCGGCTGGTCATCACCCCGGGCGACGCCGACCGGCTGACCCGGACCGGCTGGGAGGCCGCGAACGCCGGCGAACTGGCCGAGATCCGGTCGCGGTTGGACAGTGCGTCGGTGCCGTACAAGGAGGGCACCCCCGAGGAGCTGGCCGACCGGCGTGTTGACGAGCTGATCAGCTTCGACGACCCGTCCGGCAACACCCAGGAGGTGTTCCACGGCGTCGCTCTGCAGCACCGGCGCGTGGTCAGCCCGTACGGCCACAAGTTCGTCACCGGCGAGCAAGGGCTCGGGCACGTTGTTTTGTCCACCAAGGACGACGAGGCGTCGCTGCGGTTCTACCGGGACGTCCTCGGCTTCCGGCTGCGCGATTCGATGCGCCTGCCGCCGCAAATGGTCGGCCGCCCCGCCGACGGGCCGCCTGCGTGGCTGCGGTTCTTCGGCTGCAACCCGCGCCACCACAGCCTGGCGTTCCTCCCGATGCCGACACCGAGCGGGATCGTGCACCTGATGGTCGAGGTGGAGAACACCGACGACGTCGGCCTGTGCCTCGACCGCGCGATCCGGCGGAAGGTGCCGATGTCGGCCACCCTCGGCCGGCACGTCAACGACCTGATGCTGTCGTTCTACATGAAGACCCCGGGCGGCTTCGACGTCGAGTTCGGCTGCGAGGGACGTCAGGTCGACGACGACAACTGGATCGCGCGCGAGAGCACCGCGGTTTCGCTGTGGGGGCACGACTTCTCGGTCGGCGCGCGGCCGCCCGGCGCGTCATGACGTCGGTGGCGGTCGACCAGACCGAGTTCCGCAGCGTGCTCGGGCACTTCTGCACGGGCGTCACCGTGGTCACCGGCCGCGACGGCGACACCCTCGCCGGGTTCGCTTGCCAGTCGTTCGCCGCCCTGTCACTCGACCCGCCGCTGGTGCTGTTCTGCCCGGCGAAGTCGTCGCGGACCTGGCCGGTGCTCGCCGCGGCCGGCCGGTTCGCGGTCAACGTGCTGGCCGAGGACCAGCAGGAGGTCAGCGCGGTCTTCGGCGCCCGCGGCGAGGACAAGTTCGCCCGGTTCGCCTGGAGCCCCGCGCCGTCCGGCGCCCCCCTGCTCGACGGCGCGCTCACCTGGATCGACTGCGAGCTGGAAGCGGTGCACGAGGCGGGCGACCACTACGTGGTGATCGGCCGCGTCACCGCGCTCGGCGCGCCGTCGGAAGCCCGCCCGCTGCTGTTCCACCGCGGCCGGTACGCGGTCACCGAACCCGCCCGCGACCCGCTGTCGGTCCTGATGCCCTGGCCCCGCCCCGACGACTGGCTGTGATCGGCTCTCGCCGTGGGTAGCACGACCGGGTGATTGTGCACCGGTTCACAGGTGGGCCGCATCCCATTCACGAGAGAAAGTCGAGCCCCGGCGCGCACACTGTTACCGAGAAGACACCTTCCGGGAGGAGTGAGCCGCGCATGCGTGGGCCCAGCGGACGAATCGCCCGGTTCGGGCGGCGAGTGCACCCCGGCCGCAACCCGCTCGCGCGGGCGGGCGATCGCGTCGAAGCCCTCCTGCTGCTCCTGGTCGTCGCCGGCGCGTTGCTCGCCGTGCCGTTCGCGGCGGCCTTCGGTTCCGAGACCTACGCCGCGCAGAGGGCCCGCGCCGAGCAGGAGCGCACCACCCACCACCCCGCGACGGCGGTGTCGCTGGCCGCCGCGTCCGGCCAGTCCTACGGCACCGACGGCGCCGGGGCCCCCGCCGACCAGACGACGGTGCCGGCCGCCTGGTTCGACGCGCGCGGCGCCCGCCACACCGGCGACGTCCTCGCCGACGCGGGCAGCCCGGCCGGCACCCGCGTGCCGGTGTGGCTGGACCAGCGCGGCGAGCTGACCAGCGAGCCCCTGTCACCGGCGACTTCGGCGGCCGACGGCGTCTTCGCGGCGCTCCTGCTGTGGACGGCGGTCACCGGCGCGCTGGCCGGCCTCTACGGTGCCGGCCGGTTCGTCCTGTCCCGCCTCCACGCGGCGGCCTGGGACCGCGCCTGGGCCGAGGCCCGGCACGACAGCCGCTTCTGATCACTTCCAGCGGAAGTGCACGAACACCCGGCCGAAGTTGTCCTTGTCCTTTTCGACCCGGTGGTACAGCGCCTTGACGTCCTTGCGCTCGAGGAACCGCAGGACGTGCTTCTTCAGCTGACCCGAACCCTTCCCGGGAATGATCTCGACGAGCGGCGCCTTCTTGGCGACGGCCTCGTCGATGACCGCCCGCAGGGCCCGGTCGATCTCGCCGCCACGGTTGTAGACGTCGTGCAAATCCAGCTTCAGCTTCACCCTGCCTCCCCCTCGACGTGATTGTGCGGCCGACTCGCGTGATTGAACCGCGTGTCGACCCTCTGATCACGCGTGTCGGCTCCTCGGTCACAGAGCCTGCCACCAGCCGTCCACCGGTGGGGGAGCGGTGACGTCGATGCGTTCACCCGGGCGGGGGATCGCCAGCGGGAGGTCGGCCTCCTTCGCCTCGCTCCACACGCGGTCCGCCGGCTCGCCCCACGGGTGCATGGCCAGCTGGAACGTCGCCCAGTGCACCGGGACCAGCAGCTTCGCCCGCACGTCGAGGCCCGCCGCGACGCCTTCCTCCGGGGTCATGTGGATGTCCGGCCAGTGCGGGGCGTACGCGCCGATCTGGATCAGCGCCGCGTCGAACGGGCCGTGCTCCGCGCCGATCGCCGCGAACCCGTCGAAGTAGCCCGTGTCGCCGCTGTAGAACACCCGGTGCGACGGCCCCAGCAGCGCCCACGACGTCCACAGCGTGTCGTCGTTCGTGATGCCGCGGCCGGAGAAGTGCTGGGCCGGGGTCGCGACGAACCGGATGCCCGCCACCGTCGCCTCTTCGCGCCAGTCGAGCTCGATGATCCGCGAAGCCGGGACGCGCCAGCGTTCCAGGTGCGCGCCGACCCCGAGCGGCACCAGGAACGGCGCCTCGGACGAAGCCACCAGCGCGCGGACCGTGGCCAGGTCCAGGTGGTCGTAGTGGTCGTGCGAAATCACCACGGCGTCGACCCGGCCGAGCCCGGACAGCGGCACCGGCGGCTCGTGCAGCCGCCGCGGCCCGGCGAACGCCGCGGGCGAGACCCGCTCGCTCCACACCGGGTCGAGCAGCACCCGGGCGCCGTCGAGCTCGACCAGCGTCGACGCGTGGCCGTACCAGGTCAGGTGCACGCCCTCGGCCGACAGCACCGGCTCCGCGGCGACCAGCGGCACCGCGCGGGCCGGTTTGCGCAGCTCGCGGTGCTCGCCGAAGAACATCTCGCGGAAGATGGTGCGCATCGCCGCCGCGGTCATCGGGTGCCGCGGCGCGACGTTGCGGAACACCTTGCCGTCGAACTGCGGCGAGGAGCGGACCCGCTCGGCCCGCGCGCCGGTGGCCTTCGCGCCGAACGCCGCCGGCAGGTCGCGCAGGGCCGCGACCGTCTTTTTCATAATCCCGTCTTCCTCATGCCCCGAGTCTACGAACGGTTCCTGAGAGGGGCCCCAGCTTCATGCAGGTGGGTGAGGGCCTGCCGGTAGGACTCGACCAGGCTCGTCTCCAGGTACGGGACGCCGAGCTCGGCGCAGTACGCCCGGACGATCGGCTGGGCGCGCCGCAAGTGCGGCGAAGGCATGCTCGGGAACAGGTGGTGCTCGATCTGGTAGTTGAGGCCGCCGAGGGCGACGTCGGTGACGACGCCGCCGCGGACGTTGCGCGAGGTGAGCACCTGCTTGCGGAGGAAGTCGAGCTCGGTGCGCCCGGTCAGCGTCGGCATGCCCTTGTGGTTGGGTGCGAAGATCGATCCCATGTAGACACCCCACAGTCCCTGGTGGACGACGAAGAACAGCAGCGCCATGCCGGGGGACAGCACGGTGAGCAGCGCGCCGAAGTACAGGACGAAGTGCGCGGCGAGCAACGCGGCTTCGACCCCACGGCGGCGCAGCCCCGGGCGCCGCACCGCGCGGATCCCGGACCAGTGCAGGTTCAGCCCTTCGAGGGTGAGCAGGGGGAAGAACAGGAAGGCCTGGTACCGCCCGATGAAGCGCGGGACGCCGCGGCTGGCGCGGGCCTGGTCCTTCGACCACACCAGGATGTCCGGGTCGACGTCGGGGTCGAGCTCTTCGTGGTTCGGGTTGGCGTGGTGGCGGGTGTGCTTGTCCATCCACCAGCCGTAGCTCATCCCGACGCCGAGGTTGCCCGCGAGCATCCCGGCGATTTCGGTGGGCCGCCGCCGGCGGAACACCTGCTTGTGCGCGAGGTCGTGGGACAGCAACGCGATCTGGCCGAACAGCACGGCCATGAAGGCCGCGACGGCCAGCTGCCACCAGGAATTCCCGAGCAGCGCGAAGGCCACCCAGCCGGCGGCGAACAACGCGGTCACGACGGCGATCCGGGCGGTGTAGTAGCCGGGACGCCGCTCCATCAGGCCGGCGGCGGAGATGCGGTGGCTCAGCCGGGCGAAGTCGCTGCCGGTGTGCACGAGGTCGTCTGTGGTCACCTGCCCGAGTCTTCGCGGCGGCGACCCTCCCCGGAATCCGGTGGGCTCCCGGGCCGGTGCGGGGGCCAGCCCTACCAAGGGGTCAGGACCCGGCGTATTCGGCCAGGTGCTTGCCCGTCAGCGTCTTCTTCCGCGCCTTCACCAGCTGCGCAGGCGTGCCCTCGAAGACGATCTTGCCGCCGTCGTGCCCCGCGCCGGGGCCGAGGTCGATGATCCAGTCCGCGTGGGCCATCACCGCCTGGTGGTGCTCGATGACGATCACCGACTTGCCCGAGTCCACCAGGCGGTCCAGCAGGCCCAGCAGCTGCTCGACGTCCGCCAGGTGCAGGCCCGCCGTCGGCTCGTCGAGGACGTACACCCCGCCGGTCTCCGCCATGTGCGTGGCCAGCTTGATCCGCTGCCGCTCGCCGCCGGACAGCGTCGTGAGGGGCTGGCCGAGGGTGAGGTAGCCGAGGCCGACGTCGGACAGGTGCGTCAGGATCTTGTGCGCCGCCGGGAGCTTCGCGTCTCCCTCGGCGAAGAACGCCGACGCCTCGGCCACGGACATCCCGAGCACCTCGCTGATGTCGCGGCCGCCGAAGGTGTACTCCAGCACCTCGGCGTTGAACCGCTTGCCCTCGCACACCTCGCACGGCATGGCGGTGCCGGCCATGATCCCCAGGTCCGTGTAGACGACGCCGGCGCCGTTGCAGTTCGGGCACGCGCCTTCGGAGTTGGCGCTGAACAGGGCCGGCTTCACGCCGTTGGCCTTGGCGAACGCCTTGCGGATCGGCTCGAGCAGGCCCGTGTACGTCGCCGGGTTGCTCCGGCGCGAGCCGCGGATCCCGGTCTGGTCGACCGTCACCACGCCCTCGCCGCCGGACACCGAGCCGTGGATCAGCGAGCTCTTGCCCGAGCCCGCCACCCCGGTCACGACCACCAGCACGCCGAGCGGGATGTCGACGTCGACGTCCTGCAGGTTGTGCGTCGAAGCGCCGCGGATCTCCCAAGAACCGGACGGCGACCGCACCGCGTCCTTCAGCGACGCCCGGTCGTCCAGGTGCCGCCCGGTCAGCGTCTTGCTCTTGCGCAGCCCGTCCACGGTGCCCTCGAACACCACCTCGCCGCCGTCGGTGCCGGCGCCCGGCCCGAGGTCGACGACGTGGTCGGCGATCGCGATCGCCTCCGGCTTGTGCTCGACGACCAGCACCGTGTTGCCCTTGTCGCGCAGCTGCAGCAGGAGCTCGTTCATGCGCTGGATGTCGTGCGGGTGCAGGCCGATCGTCGGCTCGTCGAAGACGTAGGTGACGTCGGTGAGCGACGATCCGAGGTGGCGGATCATCTTGGTGCGCTGGGCTTCCCCGCCCGAAAGCGTCCCGGAAGGACGGTCGAGCGAGAGGTAGCCGAGCCCGATTTCCACGAACGAGTCGAGGGTGTGCTTCAGCGCGTCCAGCAGCGGCGCGACCGACGGCTCGGCGAGCTTGCCGACCCACGCGGCGAGGTCGCTGATCTGCATCGCGCAGGCGTCGGCGATGCTGATCCCGTCGATCTTCGACGACCGCGCCTCCTCCGACAGCCGCGTGCCGGCACAGTCCGGGCAGGTCTGGAAGGTCACCGCCCGCTCGACGAAGGCGCGCAGGTGCGGCTGCAGCGAGTCGACGTCCTTGGACAGCATCGACTTCCGGATCGCCGGCACCAGCCCCGAATAGGTGAGGTTGATGCCCTCGACCTTGATCTTGGTCGGTTCCTTGTACACCAGGTCGTTCAGCTGCTTCTTGGTGTACTTCTTGATCGGCTTGTCCGGGTCGAAGAAGCCGGAGCCGCGGAAGATGCGGCCGTACCAGCCCTCCATGCTGTAGCCGGGGATGGTGATCGCGCCTTCGTTGAGCGACTTGTTCTCGTCGTACAGCGCGGTCAGGTCGATGTCGTTGACCTTGCCGCGGCCCTCGCAGGGCGGGCACATGCCGCCGGTGATGCTGAAGCTGCGGCGCTCCTTGATCTGCCGGCCGCCCTTTTCGATGGTGACCGCGCCGGCGCCGCTGATCGAGGCGACGTTGAACGAAAACGCCTGCGGCGAGCCGATGTGCGGCTGCCCGAGCCGGCTGAAGAGGATGCGCAGCATCGCGTTGGCGTCGGTCGCGGTCCCGACGGTGGAGTGCGCGTTGGCGCCCATCCGCTCCTGGTCGACGATGATCGCGGTGGTGATCCCGTCGAGGACGTCGACGTCGGGCCGGGCCAGCGTCGGCATGAAGCCCTGCACGAAGGTGCTGTAGGTCTCGTTGATCAGCCGCTGCGACTCGGCGGCGATCGTGCTGAACACCAGGGAGCTCTTGCCGGAACCGGAGACCCCGGTGAACACCGTCAGCCGCCGCTTGGGCAGCTCGACGTCGACGTCCTTGAGGTTGTTCACGCGCGCGCCGTGGACGCGGATCAGGTCGTGGCTGTCGGCCACGTGCGGTGCGTTCTTCCTCGTGGGCTTGCTCATCGGGATCTCCAGCTTTCCTTCGGATCAGCGCAGTTCTTGGATGCGGACGAGGTTGCCGGCGGGGTCGCGGAAGGAGCAGTCGCGAAGGCCCCACGGCTGGTCGGTCGGCTCCTGGACGACCTCGGCGTCGCCGGCCTGCACCCGTTCGAAGGTGCCGTCCAGGTCGTCGGTGGCCAGGTTGACCGCGGCGAAGGTGCCCTTGGCCATCATTTCCGTGATGGTACGGCGTTCTTCGTCGGACAGGTCCGCGTAGGCGGCGCCGGTCGGCTGCAGGACCAGCGCCGTGTCGGGCTGGCCGGGAAGACCGATCGTGAGCCAGTGCTGGCCGCCGTAGTCGACGTCGTTGCGCACCTCGAAGCCGAGGGTGTCGCGGTAAAAGGCCAGCGAAGCCTCGTGGTCGTGGTGGGGGAGGAAGGTCTGGTGAATGGTGAGGTTCATGGGGATCACGCTACTTTCGGCCGTGCGGCCGGGGCTTCTCGATTCCTGATCGCTTCGGCGGCTCGCCGGTAATCGTGCGGCGAAAGGCCGTAGGCGTCCCGGAACCGGCGGACGAATTGCGCGGCGGGCAGGCCCACACTGCGCGCGAGTACGTCGATGTCGAGCGGCCGCGCGCATTCCCGGTCGATGCGGTCGCGGACGCGGCGCAGCAGCGCCAGCTCGCGGTGGTGCTGTTGCGCGGCAACCTTGAGGCTCAGGCACATGTCGGATTTCCTTCCGGTGTCCGCCCGAGCACCGCCCGGGCCGCGATCGGGACCAGCAAAAAAGTCAGCACCCCGGACAGCGCCAGCCCGCCGGTGCTGCCGGCCAGCTCGATCAGCGGCCCGCCCAGCGCCAGGCCCAGCGGGGCGGCCACGGTCGCGCCGGTCGTCCAGAGGGTGACGACCTGCTGCTGTTCGCCGGGGGCCAGTCCGGATTGGAGGAAGCTGTAGGCGACCGGGGTGAAGGGTGCGTACACCAGCCCGCCCAGGCCGAAGACGAGCAGGGCCACGGTCAGGTCGCCGGTGAGCGCGAGGCCGATCGGGCACAGCGCCCACAGGCCGATGATCGCCACCAGCAGCGGTCGCTGCGGCAGGTTCCGCAGCCGGCTGACGAGAGCGGCGCCGAGGAACGCGCCCACCCCGAGCGCACCCCACAGCACCCCGAGGCCGGACGCGCCGGCGTGCAGCGTTCCGCTCACGTACAGCGGAAGCGCGACTTCGACGGGCATGTACAGGAAGTTGAAGAAGAACTCGACCACCAGCAGCCGCGCGGCGACCGGGCGGCGGCGCAGGATCCGCCAGCCCGAAACCCCGGTCCGCTCGGGGATTTCGGCCGCCTGGGGCACGCACGCGAGCGTGGCGGCCAGCAGGATGAGCGCGCCGCCCGCGTCCACGAAGAGCGCGAGGCCCGCGCCGGTGGTCGCCACGACCACCCCGCCCAGCACCGGCCCGGCGATGTAGAGCGCGAACGTCGTGTTGAGCCCGAGCAGGCCGTTGACCGAGAACCGCCCGGCTTCCCCCGCGGCCGACGTGGCCAGCAGGCGCCGGCTGCTCGACCCGGCCAGCCGGAACGTCGCGCCGAAGAGGAGGCCGGCCACCAGCACCGGCAGCGTGAGCCGATCGGTGACAGCCAGGACGCCGAGGGCGGCGAAGGTCAGCGACCGCAGCACGCAGTCGGCGACGAGCAGCGTGCGCGGCGGCACCCGCACCCGGCCGAGGCTGATGGCCAGCGCCAGCACGGTGGACAGGACGAACGGCGCGGCCTCCACCAGCCCGATGGCGATCGCTTTCGGCACGCCGCCGTGCAGCGACAGCGTCTGCACGGGCATGGCCACGAGGAGCATGCCGGTGCCGACGTTGGCCAGGAGGTCGCCCAGCAGCAGGCCGGCGACCCGCCGGTCGCGCAGGACTTCGTGATAGCTGTGGGCCGCCGCGACCTCGGTCAGCGCAGTTCCTGGATGCGCAGGAGGTTGCCGGCGGGGTCGCGGAACGAGCAGTCGCGGATGCCGTAGGGCTGCTCGACCGGTTCCTGGACGACCTCGGCGTTCCCGGCCTCGAGCTTCGCGAAGAGCGCGTCGAGGTCCTTGGTGGCGAGGTTGACGCCGGCGTAGGTGCCCTTGGCCATCATCTCGTTGACGGTGCGGCGCTCGTCGTCGGTCAGGCCGGGCATCGCGGCCACCGGGGTCAGCACGATCGCGGTGTCGGGCTGGTTCGGCGGGCCGATCGTGATCCACTGCAGGTCGCCGTACTTGACGTTCTGGCGGACCTCGAAGCCGAGCAGGTCGCGGTAGAACGCGAGCGAGGCTTCCGGGTCGGTGTGCGGGAGGAAGCTCGAGTGAATGGTGACGTCCATGGTCGTCACCCTAGGTGTGCGCCTGCGGTCGTGCTTCTCGATTCCTGATCGGTCTGGTGACCTGTTTGGCGACGCACGGCGGCATCCCGACGGTGGCTTCGGCCTGCTGCTCGCGGTAGACGCTCGGCGGCATGCCCACCAGCTCGGCGAACCGGGTGCTGAAGGTGCCGAGCGACGAGAAGCCGACGGTGAAGCAGACCTCGGTGACGCTCAGTTCGCCCGTGCGCAGCAGGGCCATCGCCCGTTCGATCCGCCGCGTCATCAGGTACGAATACGGTGACTCTCCGTAGGCACGCCGGAATTGCCGGCTGAGGTGCCCGGCCGACATGTTCACGCCGAGGGCCAGCGCCTCGACGTCGAGCGGCTGCGCGTACTCCCGGTCGATCCGGTCCCGGACCCGCCGCAGCAGCGCGAGGTCGCGCAGGTACTGCGCCGTGGCGGAGGTGCTGGTCACGGATGAATCCTGCCACATCGGACCGGTGCGGCGGAGGGAATCGTGTCGTCCCTCCAGAGACGCGTGTCGTCCGTCCGGAGACGCGTGTCGTCCGTCCGGACACGTGTGTCGTCCGTTCCCGCACGGCATCTCGCGTGATCGGCGGGTCGACACGGTGGTCGGCAGGTCATGCGGTGGAGGCCGTCCCGGGGGTTCCCGTTCCCCCGGGACGGCCGTGCACCGGTGCTTCACGGCCGTGGAGCCCCTTCCGGCGGCATACCCGTCCGCCGGAACGGCCCCCACGGCCGGTTGTGCCCCGGCGGGGAGACCCCGCCGCGGCACTCGACCCCGGGCCCCCGCCCGGTGCGCCGGAAGAAGGCCACCCCGGGGGCGTCGGGTTCCCTCGGGATGGCCCTCTCCTGGCCCGCCGGGCGCTCGGTCCGTTCGGACGCGAGGCGGGCAGGGGGACGTTGGGGCCGGCCACCACACCGCCCAGCCGCGGAGGGGGTGTGGTGGCCGGCAAGGGGACGGGGGCCGCCGCGCGCAGCCCCGCCCCGGCTTCGCTACCTCCCCATCGGGATGGCCATCGTCGGCAGCGACTGCGCCGGCAGCGCCGTCGTGGGCAGGGACTGCGCCTGGAACGCCGTCGTCGGGATGTCGTTGGCGAATTCGCTCTCGAACTCCCGCTCGAAGGCCTGCTGGTCGAACCCGCTCTCGAACTCCGGCGGCACCTCGGCCGCCAGCCCGGCGAGCGACGGCTCGACGACCGGGACCTCCGCGGCGGGCGCGGGCTCCGGCTCGGGCACGTAGTCGGGGGCGGGCAGCCGCCGGTCGAGCTCGGCCATCCAGTCGAGCATCGCCCGCGGCTTGTCCCACGAGGAGATGCCGACGAGCCTGCCGTCCCGGATGAACCCGGTGATGCCGTCGGCCAGCGACACGGTGTCCTCGGCCAGCGACGGCATCCCGCACATCTGCAGCCGGGTGTCGTACAGGGTCGACCAGGCGCGGGGGAGCGGGGTGAACGGCCGCGCGCTCGACTGCCCCATCAGCAGGTTCTCCGCCGCGTGCCGGGCCGACTCGACGGCGTTGATCCAGTGCTCGACCCGCCGCGGGGTCTCGTCGAAGCGCAGGTTCGGCCAGCGCGCGATGTCGCCGGCGATGACGACGTCGGAAGCGCCCTCGGCGAACAGCTTCGAGTCGCAGAGGACGCCGTCGCTGATGTCGAGGCCGGAGCCGCGCATCCAGTCCACCGACGGGACACTGCCGATGGCGAGCACGACGACGCTGGCGACCAGCAGCTGGTTGTTCGTCAGGTGCAGCCCGACGGTGTCCTTCGTGCTGATCCAGTGCCGGACTTCGCTCCGCATCGCCAGGTTCGCGCGGTGCTCGTGGTGCGCCTCGACGATGCCGCTCGAGACGCGGTCGCCGAAGCGGTGCAGCGGCGCCTTCGCGTGCCCGACCAGGGTGACGTCCCGGCCGATGTGCCGCATGCTCGCGGCGAACTCGTTGCCGATCAGGCCGGCGCCGATCACGACGGCCGGCTTCTTGCTGGCGTTGAGGCAGCGCCGCACCGCCATCGAGTCCTCGACCGTGCGCAGGATCCGCACCCGCGGGTCGTGCCGCGGCGCCCCGGGCAGGTGCCGCGGGTAGACGCCGGTCGCGGCGATCAGGCCGTCGTACCAGAGGGACTCGCCGCCGGGCAGGTGCACGACCCGCTCGGTGGTGTCCAAGTGCGTGACCCGCGCCCCGAGCCGCCAGTGCACGTCGAGGTCGGGCAGGTAGTGCGAGAGCCCGACGTCGCTGGGCCGCTCGGTGCCCATCACCAGGGCCTTCGAGATCATCGGCCGGTGGTACGGGCGCCGTGCCTCGTCGCCGATCAGCACGATCTCGCCGTCGAAGTTCAGTTCGCGCAGACGTTCCGCGGCACGCAGCCCGGCGACGCCCGCACCGACGATGACGATCCGGTCGCCGTCAGCCATCGAGGTCCCCTCTCATCACGACCGCCTGCATCGGGCAGCAGCGGGCGGCCATCTTCGCCTGTTCCATGGTGGTTTCGTCCAGCAGTCGCGTGTGGAAGCGCAGGCGGCCGTCCTGGCCGAGGTCGAACACGTCCGGCGCCTCCATGGCGCAGATGCCGTAGAGCTCGCACCGGTCGTTGTCGACGCTGATCCGGGGCCCGCCACCGGGCAAACGGAACGGCATGTCAGGCCACCTGCTCTTCCACGAGTCCGAGGCGTTCCAGGGTGCGGGCCGGCATGAACCGCAGCAGCGACACCGTCACTGCCGGGACGAGCAGCGTGATGCCGCCCAGCCAGACGGTCGCGAGGTGGCCGTTGGCGATGGCGCCGAACCAGGAGTGGAGCGCGGTCAGCGCCACCGCCGGGTACGCGCACCGGTGCAGCCACAGCCAGCGGCGGTAGGAGGTGAACCGCTGCAGGCCCGCGGTGAGGAAGATCGCCACCATCACCTCGAAGCCGACCATGCCGATGATGTGCCGGGTCTCCTGGCCGGACAGGAACGGGACGAACATGTACTGCCAGCTGTAGGGCTGGATCGTCAGGAAGGTGAAGCCGAGCGCGTGGATGCCGCCGAAGATCAGCGTCGCGGTGGCCAGCACCATGTGCGTGCTGCGCAGCCCCTTCCGGCCGGTGACCGAGCGGATCCAGCCGGTGGCGGTGAGCACACCCCAGGTGAGCGTCAGCATCATCGCCGCGTAGGACGTCCGGGCGGCGAAGGCCGCGAGACCGCGGGCCGCCGGGTCGGTCTTCGGCTGGAACTGCTGGGTGAGGAAGATCGTCGCGTCGTGCCAGGTCTCAACCATGGCTGCCCCCGGTTCTCGCAGTGGCCGGCCGGGACGCCCTCGCGCGGCCACGGTTGCTCTTGATCTGGCGCAGCACGTAGAACAACCCGCCGCCGACCAGCAGGAACAGCGCTCCCACCACGGCGATCTGGGACGTGTCGAGGCCGAGCTGGATCCCGGTGGGCGCCGCGGTGGTGGAAACGGCCGGGGTGGGCAGGGCGGTGTAGTCGACCATCCCGGTGCTCTCGAGCATCGTCATGTGCCGCATCACGGCCTGGTTGCCGACGGTCGCGAACGCGCGCACGTCGTCGTTGCGGGTGCCGGCCCGCAGCTGCGCGAGCACGGCGAACACCTGGCCGTGCGCCGCGCGCAGCCGGTTGGCGAAGATGCGGTCGAACTCCGGGCCGGGGGAGGCGTTCATCTGTTCGGCGAGCCAGCCGCGCTGTTCCTCGGAGGGCTGGTCCGGAACCGGCGAATTCAGCTTCGCCGACAGCGCACGGGTCGCCACGTCGAGGCGGCCGTGGTCCATCATGATCGCGAAGCCGACCTTCTGGACCAGCGGGCTGCCCTTCTCCATGGCCATCATGCCGGAGGGCATCTCCCACAGCCCGGCCTGGCGGACCTTGGTGAGCAGCACTGCGTCGGTGTCCGAGACCGCGGTGGTCTGGGCGGTCGAGGTCGAACCCGGCGCGAGCAGCGCCAGCACCGCGGCGACCACGAAGAGGATCCGGACCAGCGGCCGGGAGCGCTCGACGACCGACGGCGGATCGAACTCGAGCCAGGTGAGCTCAGACGCCGAACGCATTTTGCCTCCACTCGTCCTGGGTGAGCGTGATCTTCTTGCCGTCCGGCGCGATCGGGTACCACGCCTGGTCGAGGGCCTGGCCGGACGTGTCGGCCGGTTCGCTGTCGCCGGTGTAGTGGTACAGCGGCCAGCCGGCGAGGGTGAGCTGCTGGGTGCCGTCGTCGCGGTTGACCTGCCCGATCAGCGACTGGTCGACGTCCACCGGCGGCAGGTTGCCGCCGGCCTTGACCGGGACCCACTTCGTCGCGCACGCACCGGTGCAGTTCGACCGCGGGGGGTTGGTCGAGTCCCGGTCGTAGCGGTAGATCGTGTAGCCGGTTCCGTCGACGAGCAGGAGCCCGAGGTCGAACGTCTTCGCGGCCCGGAGCTGGCTCTTCGCCGGGTTGTTCGGGTCGGCGGTGATGGACTGCGGCATCGGCAGGACGACCTGTCCCTGCTGCATGCCGGGCATCTGCATCCCGGCGGCGTACCCGCCACCCGAGGTGGTGGCCGCGCCGGCGGTACAGGCGGTGAGCAGGGTGAGTGCGGTGAGGCACACGGCGGCGGGGACCACCGGTCGGGGAATGCGGATCACTGCTCCTCCGTGGGGCATGACTACGCGCTGTTGCCGGAGTGCAACGGAAAAGGGCGCGAAAGATCCACAGTGGACATTCGGTCCGGAGTGGATGTGGCGCGTTGCGGGGGACAACGCTTGGTCGGGGGTCTTCGGTAGGGGATACGGACACGGTACGGAAACGGTTCAAAAAAGTTTTGCACGCGGTTTGCGGCCCGGAGGACTGGACGTAGGCCGTCCGGCCCACCAGGATGTCCCGCGTGGGACGGCACACCCGAGCGCTGAGATCCGTCGGTGATCAGGAAGCCGTCGTCGAGCCCGGCGACGGCCATGACGATCTGGCGAAAGCGCTGTACCAGGAGTTCGGCGGGTCCCTGATGGCGTTCGCGCTGCGGCTGACCGGCCACGACCGGCAGTGGGCCGAAGACGTCGTCCAGGAGACCCTGATCAAGGCGTGGCGGAACGCCGACAAGCTCGACCGCCGGCCCGAGATGCTGCGTGCCTGGTTGTTCACGGTCGCCCGGCGCATCGTCATCGACGGCTGGCGCAGCCGCAGCGTCCGTCCCCAGGAGCTCGAGGAGATCGAGTCCGACGCGATCACGGTGTCCGACGAGTCGGACCGCACGCTCGCCGCGATGATCGTTTACGAGGCGTTGCAGGGTCTTTCACCCGAGCAGCGGGAGGCCATCCAGCAGACCTACCTGCGCGATCGGACCGTGAACGAGGTCGCGGCAACCCTCGGCGTGCCCCCGGGCACCATCAAGTCCCGCATCCACCACGCCGTCCGCGCGCTGCGCCGGGCTCTGCGCGAGCGGGGGTGAACTGAGCGTGGCCGGATCAGCACACACCGACGTCGCCGCGTACGTGCTCGGCGTCCTCAGCGAGGCCGAGAACACCCAGTTCGAAGCCCACCTGATGAACTGCCCGCACTGCCAGCTCGACCTGATCGAGCTCTACCAGCTGCCGGACGTCCTCGACCTGGTGAAGCGCAGCTGGCCGGAGCCGCCGATGCCGGCGCCCAGCCCGCGCACCCTCTCGCCGGGTCCCCGGGTGCTGCGCGGTCTCATGGAAGAGGCCGCCGTGAAGCGCCGTCGCCGTCGCCGGATCGGCATCCTCGCCGGGGCCGCGGCCGCCGCGGCCGTCATCGCCGGTCCGCTGGTGACCCTCGCGGTCCGGCCGGCCGACGCCGTCCCGCCCGCTTCGCTCTCCGCTCCGAGCAACAAGCAGCCGCCGCCGTCGCCGAGTGTCCTGGCGACGTCGATCGCACCGCCGTCCGCGGGCACCTCGAGCCAGCCCGGTGGCGGCCAGACCTACGGCCGCGGCAGCGGCGGGTCCGCCGTCAGCGCGCTGGTCACCGTTTCCCCGGTGGAGTGGGGCAGCCGCGTCGAGCTCGAGCTGCGCGGGATCGTCGGGCCGGTGAACTGCCAGCTGGTCGCCATCCCGACGGCCGGCGACGAGCGCGTGGTCTCCAGCTGGTCCGTGCCGCCCAAGGGATTCGGTATCCCCGGCTCGCCCGAACCGTTGCGGCTGCAGGGTTCCATCTCCCTCGCGATGGACCGGATCAGCCGGTTCGAGGTTCGCGGCGACGATGGCACGGTCCTCGTCGTCGTTCAGCGCTGAAACTCTTTGTCGACGGTGAAACGCCGTGACCTGGGTGAATGCTGCCCGGTTGCGTTCCGGTTGATAACGAACAGATAACGGGCCGGTCGCTTTTGAACCTCGAGGCGCTCATGTCCGTATCCCCCAATGCATCCCCCGATGCATCCGACAGCCGGAACCGACAGCATCCCCACCAGGTTCTGTGCGATCTCAAGCTCAATCAACGGTAGTTCTTGCCCGGGCTGCCGCGCTGTTGAAGCGCGCGCCCGGAAAAACGAACGAGGTGAACTAGTCTATGGCCCGGAATTCTCGGTCCCCCGTGACGGGCAAGCACCGCGTTGCCCGCCGAACCAAGATCGCTATGGGTGCGATCGGCCTGGCGATCGCCGTCGGCGCAATCGCCGTCGCGGTCACCACGGGCCGCACGGGCGAAGCCAGCGCGGACGCCGCGGACCCGTCGTTCTTCATCGACATCAACAAGGTCGCCGCCGGCACCAACGTCAACGCGGCCTTGGCGAAGAAGGGCGCCCAGGGCTCCTTCACCGTCGACTGTGGAACGAACGCGGACGGCGCGCACCACAACCCGGACAACTTCATCGCCCAGCCCGGGATCAAGAACGGCGCCCAGCACCTGCACGACTACGTCGGCAACGTGACGACCGACGCCGATTCCAGCCTCAAGAGCCTGCTCGCCGGCGACACCACCTGCAAGAACGGTGACCAGTCGGCGTACTTCTGGCCGGTCATCCGCATCGACCGCGAAGACGACGCGGCCAACAACCAGGAGAACCAGAAAGCCCAGCAGGATCAGCAGGGCAAGACGGGCGACGTCCAGCAGGACAAGAGCGCGCAGGATGCCAAGGACGCGCAGGACCAGAACCAGCGCGCACGCCAGGGTCAGGGCGGCGGCCGGACGGGCTTGAGCGCCCAGCAGCAGGGCGATCAGAACGACGGTCAGCAGCAGAACCAGAACCAGAAGAACCAGCAGCAGCAGAACAAGAACCAGCAGCAGAACGGCCAGCAGAACCAGCAGCAGCAGCAGAACGGCCAGCAGCAGCAGAACCAGCAGCAGCAGAACGGCCAGCAGCAGCAGAACCAGCAGCAGAACGGCCAGCAGCAGCAGAACCAGCAGCAGAACGGCCAGCAGCAGCAGAACGGCCAGCAGGACCAGCAGCAGAACCAAGACCAGGCCCAGCAGGAAGAGCTCGGCGGCCCGCAGGGCGCGAACGAAGAGGTCGGCGACAACGACGGCGAGATCATCGAGCCGGAGTCCGCGACGCTCAAGTTCATCGGCGGCGGCGCGCAGAACGTCGTCGCGATGCCGCTCGGCCTGAAGATCCTCTACGGTGACGCCAAGCAGAGCACCAACGGTCCGGCGAACGCCCGGCCCAGCTGGACCTGCACCGGCTTCGAGGACCGGCTGACCGACAAGTACCCGATCTGCCCGCAGGGCAGCAAGGTCGAGCGGATCCACGCCTTCCCGAACTGCTGGGACGGCAAGAACACCGACAGCGAGAACCACCGCACCCACATCGTGTTCTCCGACAAGCAGGGCAAGTGCCCTCAGGGCTTCAAGAACGTGCCCCAGCTGCAGGTCACCCTGGTGTACGACGTCCCGCAGGACGTCCAGCAGAACAAGCAGTACAAAGTGGACGCGTTCGCCCAGGAAGAGCACAACCCGAAGTCCGACCACGACGACTTCGCGAACGTGATGAGCAAGCAGATCATGGGCCGCCTGGTCAACTGCATCAACTCCGGCAAGGCCTGCGCCGAATAACCGTTTCCGGAACTTCGATACGCAGAAGGGAGAACTTCCGATGAACCGTGCTCGCCCGGCCGCTGCTCTGCCGCTCGCCGTCGCCGGACTCGCGCTGGTCGCGGCCTGCGGGACCAACCCGTACGCCACGTCCGGTGCCGTCCAGCCGGTGGCGCTCGGCGTGCAGCAGCAGCCGGCGAGCGCGGTTCCGGCCGGCTCCGGGGCCGGCCAGGCCCAGCTGGTCGCGTCCACTGTGGAAGGTCTGGGTGCGGTCCTGGCCGACGCCGAAGGCCACACGCTGTACCGTTACGCGAAGGACACGACCGAGCCCACCTGCACCGGTGCGTGCGCGGAAGCCTGGCCGCCGCTGGTCTCCGACGTCCCGGCGCTCGCCGCCGGGGTCGACAGCCGGCTGGTCGGCCTGGTCACCCGGCCCGACGGCCGCAAGCAGGTGACGGTCGGCGGCCGGCCGGTCTACCGGTACGCGAAGGACACCGGGACGGGCGTCGCGCTCGGCCGGGACGTCAGCGCGGACTGGGCGGCGATCACGCCGACGGGGGAGAAGGCGAGCGACGGCCAGCCCGGCGCGGCCACCCTCGGCACCACCGAAATCGACGGCCTCGGTCCTGTCCTCACGGACAGCGATGGCCGCACGCTCTACCTCTTCACCAAGGACGGCAAGGGTTCCGGGAAGTCCACTTGCGACGGAGCCTGTGCGCAGAAGTGGCCCCCGCTGCCCGCCGACGGCCGGATCACCGTCGCCGGCGGCATCGACTCCGGACTGATCGGCCGCATCCGCCGCGCGGACGGCACCAGCCAGGTGACGGTCGGCGGCTGGCCGGTCTACACCTACGCCCGCGACAGCACACCCGGCGAGGCGAACGGCCACGGCGCGGGCGGCACCTGGTACGCCGTGGAACCCGACGGCTGCAAGGCGGACCCGGCCCGCCGGCCCGACGTCCAGCAGGCCGTCGCGACCTCTCCAGCCCCCGGCGGGTACTGACCCGCCCCACGAACCCCGGCCCGGCGGACACTTCCCTCCACCTCACCCCCCGAGTCCGCCGGGCCGGTTGTTTCACCGCAGGAAATGGCGGGACCTGGTCCCGTCTCTCGAGCCCCGGTCCGGTGGACGCTTCCCTCCACCTCACCCCCCCAGTCCACCGGGCCGGGATTCTTCACCCCACACCGATCCGGCTCAGCCGGGTCAGCGAAGGAGGAGACGGCGGGAGTCGCTCCCGCCCGCGAGTTCCGGCCCGGTGGACACTTCCCTCCACCTCACCCCCCCGTCCACCGCGCCGGAACCCTCCCCCCACCCGACCCGCCCCCCATCACGCGAGATACCCGTTCCATCACACGAGATCCGCTCCCAGTCACAAGAGATCCGTCTCCAGTCACACGAGATCCGCGGCTGATCACGCTAGTCACGTCGCGAAGCACGCGACTTCCGTCCCGAAGCCGGCTCCCGGTGCCCGCCCCTCGGTCACCGGCCCGGAATTCGCGACGGCTCCCCGAAACCCCGGTCCCGGGGAATGCTTCCCTCCACCTCACCCCCTCATTCCCCGGACCGGTCAACGCTGCGGTCCCCGTGCTCCGGCACGGGGACCGCGGCCCAGAAGTCGAGCGGCACCCGGCCGGTGCCCCTCCCCGCCGCGTCGAGCAAGCGGCCCATCAGCTTGATGCTCCGCAGCGTCACCGCCCGGCCGGTGATCTCCAGCCACGGCAGCTTCGCCGCCAGCACCGCCTCGACGGAAAGAACGTCGTGCGGCGAAGGCAGCCACACCACCAGCATCAGGTTCGCCGCCCCGGACAGGGCCGCGCACATGCGGACCTCCGGCACCATCGCCAGCGACCGGGCCGTCGTCTCCAGCTTGTCCGGCGGCACCCGCAGCCACAACGTCACCGTGACCGGCGCGGGCGACACCGACCGCGCGATCTCGCAGCGGACGCGGAGCGCCCCACGGGCCAGCAACCCGTCGAGGCGGCGCCGCACGGTCGTCGCCCCGAGGCCGAGCTCGCTCGCCAACGCCGCCGCCGATGCCCGCGCGTCCGCGCCGAGCGCCAGGACCAGTGCCCGGTCCGCGGCGTCGAACCGCAGCGGGGCGCGGTTCTTCGCCGGCTTCCCCGAAAGCGCTTGCCGCTGACCCGGTGAGATCGCCCGCACGCGCCAGCGGCTGCCCTCGGTGAACATCCGCGGGGACAGCGTCGTCCGCACCCGCGCCACGCCGGGCACCGCCGCCACCCGGCCCGCCACGTGCGCCCCGAGCTCCCGCAGGGACGGCGCCACGACGTGGGCGAGCAGGTCGCACGGCCCGGCCACGTACTCGACGGTGGCCACGTGGACGTCGGCAGCCAGCGCGGCGGCGACGGAGAACGCGGCCCCGGGCTCGCACTCGACCTCGACGAAGGCCAGGACCAGCCGCGCGATCAGCTCCCCGCCGGCATAGGCGGTGAGCCAGGCGTCCCCGCGCTCCACGAGCGCGTCCCACCGGCGGGCCGCGGTCACCGCGCCCAGGCCGAGCGCGTGCCCGAGCGTCGACCAGGACGCCCGCGGCGCCGCCTGGAGCGCGTCGACCAGTTTGAGGTCCTGCTCGGCCAACATGGCGGATTCTTCGCTCATCAGACCTCGAAACGGTGGTTTCGGCGGTTTTCCCCGGCCATTGTGCTCGACCCTCGCATGATCGGCAGATGACCCTGCGCTCCGATGCCGCCGCCCTGCTCGACGAGCTGGTCGCCCTCCGCCGCGACCTGCACCGCATCCCCGAGATCGGCCTGCACCTGCCGCGCACCCAGGAGCGGGTGCTGGCGGCGCTGGACGGGCTCGGCCTCGAAACCAGCCTCGGCAAGAACCTCTCGTCGATCACCGCCGTCCTGCGCGGCGGCCGGCCCGGCGGCACCGTCCTCCTGCGCGGCGACATGGACGCGCTCCCGGTCACCGAGGCCGGCGGCGAGGAGTTCACCTCGACGCTCGACGGCGCCATGCACGCCTGCGGCCACGACCTGCACACCGCGGGCCTGGTCGGCGCGGCCCGGCTCCTCGCCGCCCGGCGCGACGACCTGCCCGGCGACGTCGTGTTCATGTTCCAGCCCGGCGAAGAGGGCTGGGACGGCGCCGGCCACATGATCGACGAGGGCGTGCTGACGGCGTCCGGCAAGCACGTCGACGCCGCCTACGGCCTGCACGTCTCGGCCGCGAGCTACGCGAAGGGCCAGTTCGTCGCCCGGCCGGGCACGCTGATGGCGGCGTCGGGTGCCCTCGCGGTCCGCGTCCAGGGCGACGGCGGCCACGGCTCGTCCCCGCACGACGCCCGCGACCCCATCCCGGCGGCCTGCGAGATGGTGACCGCGCTGCAGACGATGGTCACGCGCACCTTCGACGTCTTCGACCCGGTCGTGATCACCGTCGGCTCGTTCCACGCCGGCACGCGCCGCAACATCATCCCGGACGACGCGGTGTTCGAGGCGACGCTGCGGTCGTTCTCGCCGGAAGTCGCGGCGCGGGTGGGGGAGCGCGCGGTGCAGGTGTGCCGCGGGGTCGCCGCCGCGCACGGACTCGACATCGAAGTCGCCTACGAACCCGAGTACCCCGCGACGGTCAACGACGCCGAAGCGTACGAATTCGTGGCCGACACGGTCCGCGACGTCTTCGGCGAGGAGCGCTTCACCGAGATGGCCGATCCGATCACCGGTTCGGAGGACTTCTCCCGCGTTCTCGAACGGGTGCCCGGCGCGTACCTCTTCCTCGGCGCGTGCCCGACGGATCCGGCGACCGCGCCGGACAACCATTCGCCACGGGCCCGGTTCGACGACAGCGTGCTCGGCGACGGTGCCGCGTTGCTGGCCGAACTCGCGGTCCGCCGGCTCGGGCTCCTGGCCGGTGAGCCCGCGCTCGCGCCGGGAAGCTGATTGTCCACAGTGGAGCAAACGGGTGCCCGAGGCGGAGTGACCCGAACGGCGTATTGCGGACGCTGTCGCCGCAGTGGCCGCGGCCGTTCCGGATCGACGACGGCACGGTTGTGCCCGCGAGTACTCTTGCCCTCGTGCTCGGCATCTTCCGGCCGGATCTGCCGGCCACCCTGCTGGGGTTCCTGCGGCGCGTGCCGGTCGGCAAGGGCACGGTGCCGGCCGCCGGCGAGCTCGTCGTCCTCTGGCTGACCTTTGTGGACACTCACCCGGCCGGTACGGTCGACGTGGGCCTGGCGGTTCCGGAACCTTCGCGGGAGGCGGCGTGACGCGCACGGTGTTCACCGGCGGCTCGGTGTTCGACGGCACCGGCGCGGATCCGGCGCCCGCCGACGTCGTCGTCGAGCACGGCCGGATCGTCGAGGTCGGCACGGACCTGGACGGCGACGAGGGCGTCGACTGCGCCGGCACGGTGCTGCTGCCCGGCCTGTTCGACTGCCACGTGCACGTCACGGTGTCGGACATCGGGCTGCTGGCCCGCGTGCAGAAGCCGTTCTCCTACCAGTTCTACGAAGCCGCGCGGAACCTGTGGGCGACGCTCGGGCTGGGCATCACGACGGTCCGCGACGCCGCGGGCGCGGACCTCGGCATCAAGCAGGCGGTGGACGACGGGCTGATCCCGGGGCCGCGGCTGCAGATCTCGGTCGGGCTGATCAGCCCGACCGGCGGCCACGGCGACAGCTGGCACCCGTCGGGGCTCTGCGTCCCGCTGCTCGTGCCGCACCCGGGCCGGCCGGACGCCACGGCCGACGGCCCCGACGAAGTGCGCCGGGTGGCCAGGACGCTGCTGCGTGCGGGCGCCGACGTGCTCAAGGTGTGCACGACCGGCGGCGTGCTTTCCCCCCGAGACGATCCGCGGCATGCGCAGTTCACGCCGGAGGAACTGGACGTCCTGGTCACCGAAGCGGCGATGCAGGGCCGTCCGGTGATGGCGCACGCCCAGGGCGCGGCGGGCATCAAGAACGCGGTCCGGGCCGGGGTCCGTTCGATCGAGCACGGCATCTACCTCGACGACGAGGCGATCGAGCTGATGCTCGGCCACGGCACCTGGCTGGTGCCGACGTTGATCGCCCCGGTCAACGTGGTCCGGGCGGCCGACGCGGGTGTCGACCTCCCGGCGGCCGTGGTGGCGAAGGCCCGCGAAGTGGTGGAGGCCCACCGCGACTCGGTCCGCCGCGCGTACGCGGCGGGGGTCCGGATCGCCATGGGCACGGACAGCGGGGTGGGCCCCCACGGCACGAACCTCGAGGAACTGGCGCTGATGGCGGCGTGCGGCATGACCCCGGGGGACGTGCTGGTGGCGACGACGTCCTCGGCGGCGCGGCTGATGGGCCTGGACGGCGAGCTGGGGCGGATCGAGCCGGGGCTGCGGGCGGACCTCGTCCTGGTGGGCGGCGATCCGTACGACTTCCCGGCACTGGCGTCGAACATCCGGGAGGTCTGGAAGGACGGCACCCGGGTCGTCTGACGCGCTCAGGACTCCGGGTTCAGCAGGTCCTTCAGCGCCGCGGCGAACTTCGCCGGGTTCCGCTGCGGCGCGAGGTGCGCGCCCGGCATCTCCGTGAACGGCAAGCCCAGCTCCAGAGCCAGGATCTTCGCCGGCTGGTAGTGGTAGCGGCCCCGGCTGGTTTCGCCCGCCACCGGGAGGATCTCCGTGCTCGCCTTGCGCAGCGCGCGCAGGTCCGGCAGGTAGTCGAAGAACTCCGTCAGCTCGCGGTCGAACAGCCGGATCCAGTCGGCTTCGTGGGGCAGGCGCAGGTTCGGCAGGTTGGGCAGCGCCGCGCCCGCGATCGCGTCGGCGAAGCGCGTCACCGCGGCCATCAGCTCGCCCGAACGGGCCAGCCGGACCTGTTCCGCCGCCGCTTCGAGCCAGCCGCCCGCGTCCGGCATCAGGTGCACCGCCGGGGGTTCGTGCGCGACGAGGGTCGTGACGCGGTCCGGGTGGCGGGCGACGAGGTCGAGGCCGATCAGCGCGCCCGCGCTCGACCCGAACACCAGCGCCGGGCCGTCGGCGGCGTGGTCCAGCACCGCCAGCGCGTCGTCGGCCTGCAGCGAAACCGGGACCGGGCCCGTGGTGGTGTCGGTGCTGCCGAAGTGGCCGCGCCGGTCGTAGGTGATCACGGTGTAGTCCGCGGACAGCTGCTTCGCCAGCGCGCGGTAGGAATCGCCCGATCCGGTGCCGCCCGCGATCAGCAGCAGCGCCGGGCCCTCGCCGCCGCGGCGGACCAGGAGCTCACCGTTCTCCACCGGGCAACGGCTTTCCGAGATCATGCCCCGAAGTGAAGCACAACCTGTTCGCTGGACGGCGTGGTGGTCGATCCCTACCGTGCGAGGCATGACAGGACGGCGAGCGATCCTCAGCGGGTCGGCTTTCGAAGAACAGATCGGCTACGCCCGCGCGGTGGTCGACGGCGACCGCGTGTACGTCTCGGGCACCACGGGCTTCGACTACACGGCGATGACGATCTCCGACGACGCCGTCGAGCAGGCGGCCCAGTGCCTGCGCAACATCGAGGCGGCGCTGGCCGAGGCGGGCTGCACGTTCGCGGACGTGGTCCGCGTCCGCTACCTGCTGCCGTCCCGCGAGGACTTCGAGCCGTGCTGGCCGGTGCTGCGCAAGGCGTTCGCGGACGTCCGCCCGGCCGCGACGATGCTGGAGTGCGGCCTGGCGGATCCGCGCATGAAGATCGAGATCGAGGTGGACGCCCACCTGCCGGGCTAAAGCCGTTCGATGATGGTCGCCGTGGCGAGCGCGCCGCCCGCGCACATCGTCACCAAGGCCGTCGTTGCGTCCCGGCGCTCCAGTTCGTGCAACGCCGTCGTCAGCAGCCTCGCTCCCGTGCTGCCCACCGGGTGGCCCAGCGCGATCGCGCCGCCGTTGACGTTGACCCGCGCCGGGTCCGGTTCGACGACCTGCTGCCAGGACAGCGCGACCGAGGCGAACGCCTCGTTGACCTCGAACAGATCCACGTCACCCACGGTCATCCCGGCGCGGGAGAGCACGCGTTCCGTCGCGCGGATCGGGCCGTCCAGGTGGTAGTACGGCTCGGCGCCGACCAGGGCTTGGGCGACGATCCGGGCGCGGGGACGCAGGCCCAGCGCCGCCGCCCGGTCCGCGTCCAGCAGGAGCAGGGCCGCCGCGCCGTCGGAGATCTGCGACGACGTGCCCGCCGTGTGGATGCCGTCCTCGACCACCGGCTTGAGCCGGGCCAGGCCTTCCACCGTCGTCTCGCGGAGGCCCTGGTCGCGGCCGACCAGGCGGGTTTCCCCCGTCGGATCGCCGGTGCCGGAGAGGACCGGGGCCTTCACCGGCACCACTTCGCGGTCGAAGTGTCCCGCCGCCCAGGCGGCCGCGGCCTTGTGCTGGGACGCGGCGCCGAACGCGTCGACGTCGTCCCGCGTCAACCCGCGCCGGACCGCGATCCGCTCGGCGGCGCCGTACTGGTTGGGCAGGTCGATCGACCACGACGACGGCCGCGGGGACGCGCCGGCGCGGTTCGTCCCCAACGGCACCCGGCTCATCGCCTCGACCCCGCACGCGACGCCGGTCTCGATGGCGCCGGCCGCGATCAGGCCGGCGACGAGGTGGGTGGCCTGCTGCGCCGAACCGCACTGGGCGTCGATCGTCGTCGCGCCCGCCGTCTCGGGCAGGCCCGCGTGCAGCCACGCCGTGCGCGTGACGTTGTTCGACTGCTCGCCGGCCTGCGTGACGCAGCCGCCGATGAGCTGTTCGACGAGGGCCGGGTCGATCCCGGCGCGGTCCAGCAGGGCGAGCTGCGCGGCGCCCAGCAGCTCGGCCGCGTGCAGGCCGGCGAGCAGCCCGCCCCGCTTGCCGATCGGGGTCCGCACGGCTTCGACGATGACCGGCACGCCCATGTCGTCCCTTTCGTCCACCAACGCTGTTCCGGACAAAACTAGAACGAGTTATCGTTTCGTGCAAGAGTCTGCAGGTTTGGCCCCTTCTTGATCTTTGTCAAGTGAGCAGGTGCTCACCTGGCATCATCGGTCAAGTAAACGGGTTTCACTTTCGGGTCTTCCTTTGGTTAACACCGTATGCTTCAATCCAACCTAGAACGTGTTCCAAGCCGAACCGTGGGAGGCAACGTGGCCGTTCCGCTCATCCCCGCCGGGTTCGACTTCACCGATCCCGATCTCTTGGCCGAGCGACTTCCCGTCGCCGAGTTCGCCGAACTCCGGCGGACCGCCCCGGTGTGGTGGAACCCCCAGAAGCACAACACCGCGGGCTTCCGCGACGACGGGTACTGGGTCGTCTCGCGCCACGCGGACGTCAAGGAGGTCTCGCGCGACAGCACGCTCTACTCGTCGCGGGAGAAGACCGCCATCATCCGCTTCGACGAGAACATGACCGAGGACAACCTCGAAGCGAACCGCCTGGTGCTGCTCAACATGGACGCCCCGCAGCACACCAAGCTGCGGCGGATCGTGTCGAAGGGCTTCACCCCGCGCTCGATCGCCAAGCTCGAGGACACCCTCCGCGACCGCGCGGAGCGGATCGTCACCGAAGCCCGCAAGAAAGGCACCGGGGACTTCGTCACCGATGTCGCGTGCGAGCTGCCGCTGCAGGCGATCGCCGAGCTGATCGGCATCCCGCAGGAGGACCGGCTCAAGATCTTCGACTGGTCCAACCAGATGGTCGCCTACGACGACCCCGAGTACGAGCTCGAGCCCCTGGAGGCATCCACCCAGCTCATCGGCTACGCCTGGAACATGGCCGAGGACCGCCGCAGGTGCCCGATGGACGACATCGTCACGAAGCTGATCCAGGCCGACGTCGACGGCGAAGAGCTCGGCTCCGACGAGTTCGGCTTCTTCGTCATCCTGCTCGCCGTCGCCGGCAACGAGACGACGCGCAACTCCATCACCCACGGCATGAAGGCGCTCCTGGACCACCCGGACCAGTGGGAGCTGTTCAAGGAACAGCGGCCGAAGACCGCGCCCGACGAGATCGTCCGCTGGGCGACCCCGGTGATCGCCTTCCAGCGCACCGCCACCCGCGACACCGAGCTCGGCGGCGCGCACATCCGCAAGGGCGACCGCGTCGGCATGTTCTACAGCTCCGCCAACTTCGACCACGAGGTGTTCCAGGACCCGGAGAAGTTCGACGTCCTCCGCGAGGACAACCCGCACGTCGGGTTCGGCGGCACCGGTTCGCACTACTGCATCGGGGCGAACCTGGCCCGGTTGCAGATCGACCTGATCTTCAACGCCATCGCCGACGTGATGCCGAACATCACCGAGGCTGCGCCCCCGGTCCGGCTGCGGTCGAGCTGGTTGAACGGGATCAAGCACTACCCCGTCCGGTACGCCTGAGGAAGTTCGGCCGCGGGTTCGTCGTGGTCGGGGCCGTCCGCGTCGGTGGCGAAGTGGCCGATGCCCGGGTAGGTGCACACCCGGGCATCGGTGCCCGGTCGCCCGCAGCCGGTCGGCGAAGCGGAGTTCGACGGGCCGCAGCCCCAGCACGGAGCGGAACACCACGATTTCGGTCAGCCGGTGATCCTGCCGGGGATGACATGATGACCCGATGGCCCCGCGAGCGACCGTCGACGTCGAGTTCTCCGTCCGCGTCACCCGGCCCGGGCCTGCGGCGATCTCGGTCGCCGCGGCGCGGGCGGACACCGATGAACTGATCGTGTCGTGGCACGGTGGCAGCCGGCCCGTCGAGTTCGAGCACGGGACCCGCGCCGAGGTCTTCGAGCTGCCGGCCGGCGAGCACCGCGTCACCTACCACGCCGAACGTGAGCTGGCCGACCTCGAACCCGAGCCGGTCACGCTCGCCGACGCCATCGTGTTCACCCGGCCGAGCCGGTACTGCCCGTCCGACCGCATCGCCGGGCTCGTCCCGCCGGAACTGTTCGAGCACACGGAAACCGGGCACCAGGTCGCCGCCGTCGTCCGGCACGTCCACCAGCGACTGTCCTATGTGGTCGGTTCCAGCCGGGGGACCGACGACGCCGTCGACACCCTGCTCGCGGGGGAGGGCGTCTGCCGCGACTTCGCGCACGTCTGCATCACCCTGTGCCGGTTCCTCGACATCCCGGCGCGCTACGTCGGCGTCTACGCGCCCGGGCTGTCGCCGATGGATTTCCACGCCGTCTTCGAGGCTGCGGTCGACGGCCACTGGTACGTGTTCGACGCGACCCGCCTCGCGCCGCGGCAGACCATGCTCCGGATCTCCACCGGCCGCGACGCCGCCGACACCGCCTTCCTCGCCACGCTCGGCGGCGAGCTCGACTTCCTGGGCAGCACGGTGTTCGCGACGACGGACGCCGCACTCCCCGTCGACGACGGGTCCGGGCTGGTCGTCCTCGGCTGAGGCTGGGCACATCGCCTGCGGAAAGACCGCGTGTTGCCTGCGCAAGGACGGCCCCGGCTGGGTAGACAGTCTTCGTGAAGAGTTCCCCCAAGGCCCCGAGCCCCTGGGCCCGGGCCCGCGCCCGGTACCGGTGGCTGGACCACATCGCCCGCGCGACCAACCGCTACATCGACTCCGGCGGTTACCACTACGTCGCCTCGATCACCTACTTCAGCCTGCTGTCGCTGGTGCCGCTGCTGATGGTCGCCTCGTCGGTCGCCGGGTTCGTGCTGGCCAGCCAGCCGCACCTGCTCGACACGATGGTGCACTCGATCGTCAGCACGCTGCCCGGCGCGCTCGGCGACAAGGCCACCGACCTGCTCACCGGCTTCGTCGACCAGCGGACCAGCGTCGGGGCGTTCGGGCTGGCCATCGGCCTCTACTCGGGCTGGAACTGGATGAACGCGCTGCGGGACTCCCTGACGGCGCTGTGGGGGCAGAACCGGTCCGACCAGTCGCTGCTGCGGCTCATCGCCGTCGACCTGCTCGCCCTGCTCGGTCTGAGCGCGGCACTGCTGGTGTCGTTCACGCTCACCATCTCCGGCACCGCGCTCGGCGGCTACCTGCTCCGGCTCGTCGGCCTCGACGACACCAGCTGGGGGCACCGGCTCGTCTCCGTGTCCTCGGTGCCGCTGTCGCTGGCCGCCGACTGGCTGGTGTTCCTCTGGGTGCTGACCCGGCTGCCGCGGCAGCCGGTGGGTGTGCGCAGCGCGGTGCGCGGCGCGGTCGCCCTGGCCGTCGGGTTCGAGGCGCTCAAGCTGGCCGGCGGGTTCTACCTCCGGCTGATCGGCGACTCGCCGACCGGCATCGCGTTCGGCTCGGTGATCGGCCTGATCTTCTTCATCTCCCTGGTCGCGCGGATGCTCGTCTACGTCACGGCGTGGACCGCGACCGGCTCGGACGCGCCCCCGAAGCCGGTCCAGCCACCGCCGCCGGTGGTGCTGGAGCCGGTGGTCGTGGTGGACCCGCCGGTCGCGGTGCCCGCCACGGCCGGCGTGGTCACCGGAGTGATCGGGACGCTGCTCGCGCTGCGGTGGCGCCGCTCCCGGCGGTGAGCGCCCCTTTCACGGGAAAGTGACGTCAGGCCGGTTTCTCCGAGCCCACGAGCCACATCGAGAAGTACTGCGACCCGCCGCCGTAGGCGTGCCCGAGCGCGCGGCGTGCGCCGTCCACCTGGTAGTCGCCGGCCCGGCCCATGACCTGCTTCGCGGCTTCGGAGAACCGGAGCATGCCGGACGCGCCGATCGGGTTGGACGAGAGCACCCCGCCGGACGGGTTGCACGGCAGCCGCCCGCCGATCGCCGTCTCCCCGGCCTCGGTGACCTTCCAGCCCTCGCCTTCGGGGGCGAAGCCGAGGTTCTCCAGCCACATCGGCTCGAACCAGGAGAACGGCACGTAGATCTCGGCGACGTCCACTTCGGACATCGGGTCGGTGATGCCCGCCTCGGCCCAGAGCGCGGCCGCGGCTTCGCGCCCGGCCCGCGGGTTCACCTGGTCGCGGCCGGCGAACGTGGTCGGCTCGGTGCGCATCGCCGTCGCGTGGATCCAGGCGGCGCCGCCCTCGACGGCGTCCCCGGCGGCTTCGTCGCCGAGCACCATCGCGCACGCCCCGTCGGACGACGGGCACGTCTCGTCGTAGCGGATCGGGTCCCACAGCATCTGCGACTTGCGCACCGACTCGACGGTGATGTCCGGCTGCTGCAGGTGCGCGAAGGGGTTCAGGGCGCCGTTGCGCCGGTCCTTCGCCGCGACGATCGCCCCGACGTGCTCGGGCGCGCCCGAGCGGCGGATGTAGGAGCGCACGTGCGGCGCGAAGTAGCCGCCCGCGCCGGCCCCGACCGGCATCTGGAACGGCGGCAGGATCGACAGGCCCCACATCGCGTTCGACTCGGACTGCTTCTCGTAGGCCACCGTGAGCACCCGCCGGTGCACGCCCGCCTGCACCAGTGAGGCCGCGACCAGTGCCGTCGACCCGCCCACCGAACCGGCGGTGTGCACGCGCAGCAACGGCTTCCCGGTCGCGCCCAGCGCGTCGGCGAGGAACAGCTCGGGCATCATCACGCCCTCGAACAGGTCCGGTGCCTTGCCGAGCACGACGGCGTCGATGTCGGCCCACTCCACCTGGGCGTCGGTCATCGCGCGGTCGATCGCCTCGCGCAGCAGGCCGGGCATGGAGACGTCGGCGCGCTTGGCGCGGTGGTGCGTCTGGCCGGTGCCGAGCACGGCGGTGAGCTGCTTGGTCATCGGGCCTCCAGCACGGTCACCAGGTTTTGTTGCAGGGCCGGGCCGCTCGTCGCGTGGGCCACGGCCTTGCGGGATTCGCCGCGGTGGATCCGGATCGCCGCTTCGCCGATCCGGGCCAGCCCGGCGGAAAACATCGGGTTCGCGGCCAGCGCCCCACCGGAGGGGTTGATCCGCACGCCGTCGCCGAGCCCGAGCGCGCTCCGCAGGATGAGCTCCTGGTGCGTGAAGGGTGCGTGCAGTTCGGCGAGGTCGACGCCGTCGAGGTCCAAAGCCCGGCCCGCCGCCTCGGTGGACGGCGAGCGCGTGAGGTCGCGGGCGCCGAGCACGGGGGAGTCGACGCGGTGCTCGATGCCCGTGATCACCGCCGGGTGCTCGACGATCTCCCGCGCCCGCTCCACAGTGGACAGGACGATCACGGCGGCGCCGTCGGTGATCGGGGCGATGTCGTGCTTGCGCAACGGGTCCGCGAAGTACGGCGTGTCGAGCAGTTCGGTGACGTCGGTGCCCGTGCCGCGCGCGGCGACCTCGGCGAGGTCCTTTTCGGACCAGAGCCCGGCCTCCAGGCCCAGCCGCGCCTGGATTCCGGCGATCGAGATCGAGTCCGGCCACAGGGGGGTGACGACGTACGGGTCGAGCTGCAGGGCGAGCACCCGGCGCAGCTGCCCGGCGCTGGACTTGCCGAAGCCGTAGACGAGCGCGGTTTCGACCTCGCCCATCTTGATCTTCAGCCACGCCTCGTACAACGCCCAGGCGGCGTCCATCTCGACGTGCGACTCGTGGATCGGCGGGAACGCGCCGATCGCGTCGACGGCGGCGATGAAGGAGAACGCGCGCCCGGCCAGGTAGTCCGAGGAACCGGAGCACCAGAACCCGATGTCCTGTTTGGACAGGCCGGTCTGCGCGAAGACCTCGGCGAAGATCGGGACGAGCATCTCCACGCCATTGGTGGTACCTGGAGTTTCGCGGACGTTGGGGGCCTTCGCGAAGCCCGCGATCGCGACGTCTGGCATCAGGACCTCACAGGTGGTGGGCGAAGGTTTCGTAAGCCGCGTCGGGCTCACCGGTCGGCTCGAAGTGGCTGATGTTCTCCAGCGACGTCCACCACTCGTCGCGCGGCTTCCAGGCGGCGCGTACCCGCATCCCCATCTTGACGTCTTCGGCGGCGCAGCCGAGGACGAGGTGGAGGAAGGCGATGTCGGCGCCGTCGAGCAGGATGTACGCGGCGACGTACGGCGGCTTGATCCGCTGGCCCAGGAACGGGACGTTGACGATGCAGAACGTGGTGACGGTGCCGGTGTCGGGGAGCTCGACCTCCTCGGTCGTCGGCACGCCGTCGGTCGGGCAGGCGCCGCGCGGCGGGATGTAGACCTTGGCGCAGGCGGGGCAGCGCTGGCCGATCAGTCTCCCCTCGGCGAGCCCGCGCAGGTAGGTGCTCTCCTCGGGCGAGGCGGAGTGCATGTACCGCAGGTGCACCGGGGTGATGACGATGCTGACCGGCGCACCTTCGGCGCGTTCGGCGACCGGGGGAGCGGGTTCGGTGGGTGTGGTGTCCTCGGCGTCCACCGGCAGGAAGTAGGCGATGTCGCGGATGTGCCCGACGACCTCGTCGGCCCAGCGCACGCGCACCCGCTGTCCACTGTGGATGTTCTCCGGCGAGCCGGCGTCGACCGCGTGCAGCATCGCGGTGTCGGCGCCGTCGAGGCGGACCAGCGCCCAGGCGAACGGCCGGCTCAGCGGCTGGCCGTCCAGCGGACGCGGGCACCACGACCAGGAGACGACGGTGCCCTCTTCGCTCACCGGGACGAACTCGCCGAGCTGTTCGGCGGTCACGGGGTCGTACTCGACCGGCGGGACGTGCACCCGGCCGTCGCTGCCGCGGATGCCTTCGATGCGGCGTTCACGCAGCGCGTTGACGAACCGGCCGAGGACGGGCCCGGTCGAGCGGGTGTAGTCGAAGCCGACGTTCAGCGGTGCCGCAAGCGGTGTCTCGGTCACGTCCTTGAGTGAAACACGTTCTCGATTCGGCGGCAAGATTCCTTCGCGGACTGGTTCGACTAGAAGTGGAACGTGTTCTAACTCAGTGACCGCGGAAGTCCGGCTTCCGCTTCTCCGAGAACGCCCGCGGTCCCTCCTTGGCGTCCTCCGACGCGAAGACCTCGATGCCGTACTGCGAGTCCAGCTTGAACGCCTCTTCCTCGTGGAGCCCCTCCGTGTCGCGCATCGTCCGGAGGATGGCCCGCACTGCGAGGGGGCCGTTCGCGTTCACGAGTGAAGCCAGCTCGAGCGCCTTCGTCAGCGCGGAGCCGTCCGGGACGACGTGGCCGATCAAGCCGATGGCCTGGGCTTCCGAAGCGGTGAGGTGGCGGCCGGTCAGCAGGATGTCCGCGGCCACCGTGTACGGGATCTGGCGCGGCAGCCGCACCGCCGACCCGCCCATCGGGAACAGTCCCCACCGGGCCTCCGAGACCCCGAAGCGAGCCGACTCGCCCGCCACCCGGATGTCCGTGCCCTGGAGGATCTCGGTGCCGCCCGCGATGGCCGGCCCCTCGACCGCCGCGATCAGCGGCTTCGTCAGACGGCGGCCCTTCAGGAGCCCCGGGATGCGCGAAGGGTCGAACTTGCCCGCGGCGAACGACTCCGAAGGAGAGCTCCGGGACATCGACTTCAGGTCCGCGCCCGCGCAGAACGCGCCGCCCGCGCCGGTCAGGATGCAGCTGCGGATCGAGTCGTCGGAATCGACGCGGTCCCAGGCCGAGACCATGATCTCCATCATCTCGCCGGTGATCGCGTTGCGCGCCTCGGGCCGGTTCATCGTGACGACCAGCGTCTGCCCCTCTTGCGAAACCAGCGCGTGCGGTTCACCCACGAAAACCTCCTGAAGGAGCAGTGCCATTGCCCGGAACGATAACATGTTCTACTTTGAGGGCGTGGCACTCAACATCGCGGATCTTCTGGAGCACGCCGTCGACGCCGTGCCGGAGCGCGTCGCGGTCGTGTGCGGCGACCGGCAAGTCACCTTCGCCGAACTGGAGGCGCGGGCCAACCGGCTCGCCCACCACCTCGCTGCGCACGGCGTGGGACGCGGGTCCCACATCGGGGTTTACTCCCGCAATTCGATCGAGGCCCTGGAGGCGATGGTCGCGGCGTACAAGCTGCGGGCGATCGCCGTCAACGTCAACTACCGCTACGTCCACGGCGAGCTCGTGTACCTGTTCAACGACGCCGAGATCGTCGCGCTGGTGCACGAACGCGGCTACGCCGACAAGGTCGCCGCCGTCCTGCCCGAGGCGCCGAAACTGAAACACGTTGTCGTGATCGACGACGGCCGGGACGGCGACTACGAGAGCTACGGGGGCGTCGACTACGAATCGGCCCTCGAAGCACGAAGCCCCGAGCGCGATTTCGAGGAGCGCAGCGGCGACGACCTCTACATCCTCTACACCGGCGGCACCACGGGCTACCCGAAGGGCGTGCTCTGGCGGCAGGAGGACGTCTGGCGCGCGCTCGGCGGCGGGATCAACTTCGTCACCGGCGAGTACGTCCCGGACGAATGGACGCTCGCCGAGCAGGGCAAGGCCGGGAGCCTGACCCGGCTGCCCGCCGCGCCGCTGATCCACGGCGCCGCGCAGTGGGCCGCGTTCGGCGCGCTGTTCACCGGCAGTCCCGTGGTCTTCGTGCCCCGCTTCGACGCCCACGAGATCTGGAAAGCCGTGCAGGAGCACAAGGTCCAGGTCCTCACGATCGTCGGCGACGCGATGGCGCGGCCGCTCATCGAGGCTTACCGCGAAGGGGACTACGACGCTTCGTCGATCGTCGCCGTGTCGAGCCACGCCGCGCTGTTCTCGCAGTCGGTGAAGCAGGAGTTCGTCGAGCTGGTCCCGAACGCCGTCATCACCGACGCCATCGGCTCGTCGGAAAGCGGCTTCACCGGGATCGGCATGGTGGCCAAGGGGTCCGACCACAGCGCCGGCCCGCGGGTGAACTTCGGGCTGGACGCCATCCTGCTCGACGACGACGGCAACGTGGTGGAGAAGAAGGCCGGCGCCGTCGGGCTGATCGGCCGCCGCGGGCACGTCCCGCTCGGCTACTACGGCGATCCCGAGAAGAGCAAGAAGATCTTCGTCGAGGTCGACGGCGTCCGGTACGTCGTCCCGGGCGACTACGCCCGCTACGAAGAGGACGGCACCGTCACGCTGCTCGGCCGCGGCTCCCAGTGCGTCAACACCGGCGGCGAGAAGGTCTACCCGGAAGAGGTCGAAGGGGCGCTCAAGTCGCACCCCGACGTCTTCGACGCGCTCGTCATCGGCGTCCCGGACGAGCGGCTCGGCCAGCGCGTCGCCGCCGTCGTCCAGCTGCGCGAGGGCACCGAGCCGGACCTCGCCGCCCTCGAGGAGCACGTCCGCGGCGAGATCGCCGGCTACAAGGTGCCGCGGACCGTCTGGCTGGCCGACGAGATCGGCCGCTCACCCAGCGGCAAGCCGGACTACCCGTGGGCCCAGCGCTACGCCGCCGAGCACGAACCGGCCGCGGCCCAGCCCGTCTGAGGAGGACAACCAGCGTGCGGACACCCCTGTGCGACCGGCTCGGCATCGACCTGCCGATCATCGGGTTCACCCCGTCCGAGCACGTCGCCGCGGCGCTCAGCCGCGCCGGCGGCCTCGGCGTGCTCGGCTGCGTGCGGTTCAACGACGCCGCCGAGCTCGACCGGGTGCTCACCTGGATGGACGAGAACACCGGTGGCAAGCCGTACGGCGTCGACATCGTCATGCCGGCGAAGGTGCCCGCCGAGGGCACGCAGGTCGACCTCGCGAAGCTGATCCCGGACGGCCACCGCGCGTTCGTCGACCGGGTGCTTCGCGACCTCGCCGTGCCGCCGCTCCCGGACGACACCGACGAGCGCGCGGGCGTGCTCGGCTGGCTGCACTCGGTCGCCCGGTCGCACGTCGAGGTCGCGCTGAACCACCCGATCAAGCTGATCGCCAACGCGCTCGGCTCGCCGCCGGCGGACGTCATCGCCCAGTGCCACGACCGCGGGGTACCGGTCGCGGCACTCGCCGGCAAGGCCGAGCACGCGGTCCGGCACGTCGAAAACGGCGTCGACTTCGTGGTGGCGCAGGGCTACGAAGCCGGCGGGCACACCGGCGAGATCGCGTCCATGGTGCTGGTGCCGGAGATCGTCGACGCCGTCGACGTGCCGGTGCTCGCCGCGGGCGGAATCGGTTCCGGCCGGCAGATGGCCGCGGCGCTGGCGCTCGGCGCGGCCGGCGTCTGGATGGGGTCGATGTGGCTCGCCACGGAGGAGTACCTGCAGACGATGGGTGAGTCGGTGGCGATGCAGCAGGCGCTCGTCGCGGCGTCGTCGTCGGACACCGTGCGGACGCGGATCTACACCGGCAAGCCCGCCCGGCTGCTGAAGACCCGGTGGACCGAGGCGTGGGCCGCGCCGGACGCGCCCGAGCCGCTGCCGATGCCGCTGCAGAACCTGCTGGTTTCCCCCGCGCACAACCGGATCCACGCGGCGAACGACCCGAGCGTGGTCTCGATGCCGGTCGGGCAGATCGTCGGCCGGATGAACCGGGTCCGCCCGGTCGCCGAAGTCGTCGCCGAGCTCGTCTCCGGCTACGAAGAGGCACTGTCCCGGTTGGACAAGACGCGCTGAAAAGCCGTGAATGCCAGGCGGATTCACGCGGTGGTTGCAACACCTGTCGTTTGTTGATCTAACAGTAGCTTCGTGAGGGCCTCGGCTGGCGTTCGCCAG